>NZ_CP042911.1:7599467-8299334 GCF_008065095.1 Gemmata obscuriglobus
TTGTGATCAGCGTGAAGGAGATCGCGAAGACAGATTCCGGGCTCGTGCTGGCGATCAAGGTCGCGAACAGACACGCGGGCAAGGTCCATTACTTGCCGTCGTGGGATGAGCATCCTGAACCGGCTCGGATTACCGACGAATACCGAAACGTCTTTTACGCAGCCGGCGCTCGTGACCATCCGCTGCGACCGCCGCTCAATCGCCAGTGGTACGGGACGTTCTCCGGCAACCGGATCGATCCCAACAAAAGTGGAGACCTCTTTATTCCCCTTGATGATATTCCGCCATCGAGCAAGCGGTTGCGTGTCGAGTTGCCCTACGGAGGACGCACGCTGGTATTCGTTGATGTGCCGAGGCGTTAGTAGCGCTTAGACGCTGAGCTAGGAGTGTGTCGATATTACGGGTTGCACACGCACAGCCCGAGGGCAGAACCCGGCGCTGCACCTGGCACCGCCGTCTGAACCTTCTCCCCTTGCCCTCACAACCCGTTCCCGCTGGCGAACACACCGGCGGGCGCCCCGCCGATCGCGCTCGCGTCTCGCTCGTCGGGCACGCCGATTCCGGCCGCGTCCCCGCCCCCGCTGTGCTCCGCCAGCCAGCAGCACAGCGCAACGGCCATCACGATGTCGTCGTGCTGGCTCTGCTCGGCCCCGAAGGTCACGTTCTTCGACTTGGTGACGTGCTCGCGGAACGCTTGCAGCTCCTTCTCGAACCGCCCGATCAGGGGCAGCGCCCCCCGGGTGTTTGGGGCCTGCCACTTGAGCAGCTCGTTCTCCAGCAGCACGACCAGCGTGGAGACCAGCTCCTTCTTGGGAACGTGCCAGGAGCGGTCCTTGGTCTCGTCGGGAGTGCTGATCGAGTGCCCGGCGGTGATGCACACGGGGTGCAACCGGGCCTTCACCCGGGCCGCCATGACCTGCTCGATCACCGCCATGCCGACGCCGGTGTAGTCCGCCGCGAGCGTCGTCCACGTCAGCGCCGGCTGCTCGTACAGCGCCTTCACGTCGCCGATCACGGACCGCTCGCCGGGCCGGGTCGCGGTGTACCGCGTGCCCAGGTCCCAGCTCTGCAGCCACCGGACGGAGTACGAGAACCGCCGCTTCGCGACGGGCTTGTCGAGCTTGCGGCGCCCGACCGTGGCCAGGACGCTGAAGTCCGCGGCCTTGCCCAGGTCGAGGCCGCTGAACAGCTTCTCGGGGTTCACTCCCACAGCCCGCCCCTCGGGATCACGTCGTAATCGTGCCGGCCGTCGTCGCGGCCCCACGGGTCCGCCCGCCGGTCCGGGTCGGACGTGGGCGGATTCGGGTTCACGACCGCGCCGCCAGCTGCTTCGCGAGTGCCTCGGTCTTGGCGGCCTGGCCCTGCTGGTACGGCATCCAGGTGCAGTACGCCCCGCCGCCCGGAGGCACGCTGCCCGCGGAGAGCAGCGGCACCGACGTGGGCGGGTTCGGGACCGGGTTGCCGCTCGCGTCGAAGACCGCGAGGTTCACCACCGTGTCGCTCCACACGTGGGCGACGAGCGCCGGCAGCGGCTGATCGCTCGGCAACCGGCCCGCCGGGAAGAACCACACCACCCGGCCCACGGTCGGCGTGATGACGGGCGGGGGCGTGAAGGTGCTCGGGGACGGCACCGCGCCGTCGAGGCGCGAGCGCACGAACAGGCACGCGGCACGTTTCAGCACGGCCAGGAGGATCGCTTTCAGGTTCGGCACGGTCGAGGCCCTCGGCGGACGGAGCGGAGGTGCGGGCGCCCGCACCTGACGAGCCCAGTGTGCGAGAAGGGGTTGCCCGGATGAAATTGCGAGCGGCGCGACGGCTGAGATGCCGGCGGAACGAGACGGACGAACGGGCGCGCGGGCACTCGACCGAAAAGAAATGAGGGTCTTGAGCGCAGGCGACGACGTGGGTACACTTCTGAGCGTGTCGGCTCGGACGGCGCGGAAGAACGCGTCGGCTCGCACAAGCGGGGCAATTGTTACCGGGCGAAGTATCGAAGTGCTCTTCCCGTTCGCGCGAGCCGTTACCGTGTTATTGTGCGAGCCGTGAAGGGCGAGTCGAAGTTTCGCACGGGCCGTTACCGTGTTATTGCGCATATTGTGAAGATGCCCTTCACACGGTAACGACAAGCCCGGTCAGGAGTTCGGTCCCCGGCGCGCGGTGCACCGGGTGAAATAGTCCCGTGTTATTGTGCGAAGCCTCGCACACTAAACACTGGTTCGGCCACCTTCGCGTTCTGGATCGCGCGTGCGGTGGTGGGCGTGTGGTCCGCGAAGGTGACGCCCACGCGTCGGTGGTGGCTCCGCGTGGTGCCGGTCGGGGCGGGCGCGGCTCGTCGCCGCGAGGTGTGGTTGGGCGTGGCCGGGGTGCGGGTGGGGACACGGCGGTTCGGGTCGGTGGTGCTCCGCGTGGCGCGCGTCAGGGCGGGCGCGGCTCGTCGCCGCGAGGTGCGGTGATGGGTGGCCACCGGTGGGCCGCGACACGGCGATTCGAGTCGGTGGGGCTCCGCTCGGCCGCACCGGTGCCGCGGGTTCCGCGGATGCGCCAAGCTCGGCGTGTCGCCCGGAACCGCGGAGGCGAGCGAGCCGAACCCGGCGCTGCACCTGACACCGCCATCAGCCGCCGTTGTGTCGCTCACTCCATCCTGGCGGTGCAGGTGAGCTTTCTGTTCGGCCACCCGAGCGTGCTGGAGCGCCCGTGCGGCGGTGTGCGTGTGGCCCGCGTGGGTGAACCCCGCGGGTCGGGCTCCGCGTGGTGCCGGTCGGGTCTGGCGCGGCTCGCCGCCGCGAGGTGCGGTGGGCGTGGCCCGGTGTGGGTGGGGACACGGCGGGTCGGATCGGTGGTGTTCCGCGTGGTGCCCGTGGGTGGCCGGCGCGGCTCATCGCCGCGAGGTGCGGTTGGTGCCGGCCTCCGATGGGCCGCGACACGGCGCATCGGGTCGGTAGCGCTCCGCCCGGTCGCACCGGTGGCCCGGGCATCCGCAGATGCGCGGCACTGAGCGCGCCCGGAACCGCCGAGGGCATCGAGCCGAACCCGGCGCTGCACCTGACACCGCCATCGGCCACCGTTGCGATGCTCACTGTATGATGGCGGTGCAGGTGAGCTCATTGTTCGGCCACAAACGCCGAGTCGCATCCAGTGTTCTTCCCATGTCACCCGTTGTTCTCCTGTATCTTCGGAGGCCGAAACCGTGAACGCACGATCCATCTTGGCCGTCTTGGCGCTGCTCCTGCTCATCAGTTCTGAGGCGAACGCCCAGACAGCCGAAGCGATTGAGAAGATCGATCGGCAGCTCACCCTGAAGCGGCTGGAGGGAATCTGGGTGCCGGACCTCCTGATGACCCCGCAAGGTGCGGAAGCGTATCCGCTCGCCGGGCGGTCGCTGGCCCTGCTCGATGGGGATAAATTCATCCGACTTGAGGGAAAGCGGAACGTCGCGTCCGGTACGTTTAAGGTCGAGGACGGATTCCTGCGGCTGACGGTCGAAGACCGCAACCCGTGGGACTTGGAGACATCCGACACGAAGCAGAAGGTGCAGTACGCATTCAAGGTCGAAGGAGACGTGCTTACGCTTTGCTACTCTGTCGGTGATAAAGGCAAGGCGGGTGACTTGAGCCCCGGGGAAGGGCGGCAGGTGGTGGTGTATAAGCGTCAGCGCGACGGCGCTCGGGACAGGACCAAGCAACCGCGGCGCTGACAGGCCGAACCAGGCGCTGCACCTGACCCGGCCGCGCGCTTTGTTTTGTAGTGCTTCCTGCACGTCTCTGTCGGTGACGGGTGTCGCCAGCCGGTCAGGTGAGCTTATTGTTCGGCACCAAAGGCACCCGGAGGTGCTCGTGGCGGTCGTCACTATCGCTGAGGCGGCGGGTATGTCGCTGTCGCTGTCGCCCGACCCAGACCTGCCGGGCGTACTGGTGGCGTGGCTCCGCGGAACGGCGTTCGAGGCCGCCGTGTCCGTTGATCCCGACGCCGAGCCCGCCTTCCCTGGGATGGGACAGCTCGGCGACTTCCTCATATCGGCGGCGGGTGTCGCCGCCGGCCGCGAGCGGCAGTGGACGGCGAGCGGGGAGGACTTTACCCTACGGGCCGAGGCCGGGGACGACGGCCGGGTGCTGCTCGGCGTGTACATGGGCTCGACCTCCGACGACGCCTGCTGCTGGCAAACGGACGCCACGCTGAGCGTCGTGCGGGCGGAGTTGCGGCGTGCCGGGGCGGCGCTGGCTGAGTGGAGCCAAGCAGAGTCCTAACCCGGCGTAACGTTGACCGGCGGTGTCGCTTGCCTCATTTGGCGGCTCTGCTGACGGGGCGCGGCCGATTCAGTCCCGAGCAAGGCGAGCCGAACCCGGCGCTGCACCTGACACCGCCATCTGATTCGGAACGCACCGCTCATCCGGTGATGGCGGTGCAGGTGAGCTGTATGTTCGGCAACCATCGCGTGCATGAGGGCGCGTGCGGCGGTGTGCGTGTGGTCCGCGAAGGTGACGCCCGCGTGTGGTGCTCCGCGTGGTGCCCGTGGGTGTGTGGCGCGGCTCGCCGCCGCGAGGTGCGGTTGGGCGTGGCCGGTGATGCGTGGGGACACGGTGGTGCGTGTCGGTGGTGCTCCACGGGGCGCCCGCCGGTGGTCGGCGCGGCTCATCGCCGCGGGTGTCGGTGGTGGGTGGCCTCCGGCGTGCCGCGACACGGCGCGTGGGGTCGGTGGTGGCTCCGCTCGCACGCACCGGTGGGCGGGCTCCCGCGGATGCGCGGCGCGGACGTGAGCGAGCCGAACCCGGCGCTGCACCTGACACCGCCCGCTGATCCGGGGCGCATCGCTCATCGTGTGATGGCGGTGCAGGTGAGCTTTATGTTCGGCAAGAGAGGGCTTAGGCGGTGGCAGACCTGTGGCGGGACTGGCCCCACCGATGGTTCGGCTTCTTCTGCTGGGAGTCCACGCAGGACGATGTGTTCCCGTCCCTCGGTCGTCTCCTCGATGCGTCCTGGCAGGTGGCGGACCGAGCGGAACTGCTGGAGTACCTGCGGCAGACGCCGGTGTGCTGGTCCACGCAGCCGAGCTACTGCCCATGTTCGCTGTGCGGCGAGTCGCTGACCGACAATGCGACCTGGCGGTGGGATGGGGAGTGGCTCTGGCCGCACACGCTGGCGCACTACGTCGAGCGGCACGGGCTGCGGTTGCCCGACGCGCTCGTCGCCCGGATCCGCGGCCGGGGGCATGTGCCGCCGCAGCTCCGAGCTTGCGACTTGGACGCAGCGTGGCGGGTCAACGCCACTATCGACGAGGTCGCGGCCGGGCGGGAGCCGCCTGCCGAGTAAAGGCCCGCCGAACCCGGCGCTGCACCGGACCGCTGTAAACTACGCACTCGGTAGACCGTGTCGCGGCGTGCGCGGCCGGTGAGCTATTTGTTCGGCACCCAGAGGTCGCTTGATCGCGCGTGCGGCGGCGGTGAGCGTGTGGTCCGCGTGGGTGAACCCCGCGTGTCGGGCTTCGCGTGGTGCCAATCGGGGCGGGCGCGGCTCGTCGCCGCGAGGTGCGGTTGGGCGTGGCCGGATGCGGGTGGGGACACGACGGGTCGGCTCGGTGGTGCTCCGCGTGTGGCCCGTGGGTGGCGGGCGCGGCTCACCGCCGCGAGTTGCGGTGGTGGGTGGTCTCCGGCGTGCCGCGACACGGCGCGCGGGGTCGGTGGTGCTCCGCCCGCCCGCATCGGTGGCACGGGCTCCGCGGAGGCGCGGCGCTCGGCGTGTCGCCCCGAACCGCGGTGGTAAGCGAGCCGAACCCGGCGCTGCACCTGACACCGCCCGCTAGTCTGGGACGCATCGCTGACGGTATGATGGCGGTGCAGGTGAGCTGTTCGTTCGGCCACCCGAGGGCGCTCGATCGCGCGGGCGGCGGTGGTGGGCGTGTGGTCCGCATGGGTGAACCCCGCGTGCCGTGCTCCGCGTGGTGCCGATCGGGACGGGCGCGGCTCGCCGCCGCGAGGTGCGGGTGGGCGTGGCTGGTGGTGCCGTGGGACACGGTGGTGCGGGTCGGTGGTGCTCCGCGTGTGGCCCGTGGGTGTCTGGCGCGGCTCACCGCCGCGAGGTGCGGTGGTGGGTGGCCCCCGGTGTGCCGCGGCACGGTGGTGCGGGTCGGTGGTGGCTCCGCGGAACCGCGACGCGGGCGCGGGCTCCGCGGAACCGCACATCCCAGCGCAGAAGCCGAACCCGGCGCTGCACCTGACACCGCCATCTGTTCTGGGACGCACCGCTCATCCGGTGATGGCGGTGCAGGTGAGCTTTATGTTCGGCAACCAGAGGGCGCAGCGGATGGGTAGCAGCGAAGCGAGCCTGCCTCTTTACGATCACTGCTCGCTGTGCGGCGCAGCAATCCGCAGGTGCGATTCGGTGGTGACCATCGAACGGCACGAAGAGCAGGTGTGTGCAAACGGCGACGTCGAGATCACTCGAGCGGAGGTGCTGGTGTCGCTTTGCATGCCTTGTGGGCAGCGTTACCCGCTGTCGGTTACACGGGTCGAGTTGGGCGGTCAAGCGTTCATCGGCGCGAAGTGGCCCGAGGCCGAACCCGGCGCTGCACCTGACACCGCCCGCTGATTCGGAACGCATCGCGGCCCGGGACCTCGCGGTGCAGGTGAGCTGTTCGTTCGGCAGGAAGAGGGCGCGGATGGGGAACGTCCGGCTGAGAACGGTGACCTATTCGGACCTCTCCGCTTTGCGGCACGAAGTGGCGGTCGTCGATGGCCCGCAGTTCCAACCTCCCGAGTTCCTCGTCGTTCGCTACTTCGGCTCCTATCGCGATGGGTCCGAGGGCACGCCGGACGCCAAGTACATCCTCGCCGCGTCCGCAGCCGCCCGGGAGGCGTGGTGGTCACGGTGTACCGTCCTCGACTTCCGTGAGCTCGTGTACCGCTGGGGAGACAACATGGCGTGGGTCACTCAGATCGGGCGCGATGGGGTGACCAAGCTCCAGTGGCCGCTCGCCATCGTGGTTGGGGACGGTTGTCGTGATGCACTCCGGTCACTGTTGCGGGACGAGTATGCGGGTCTGTGCGTGGAGTCGCTGGACGAGGCGTTTACCCTCTGCCGAGTTAAGGCTGAGGAGCATGAGCGACAGCTCAAGCAATGGCGGCCGCGGGCCGAACCCGGCGCTGCACCTGACACCGCCGGCTGACTTGTGACGCATCGCTCATTCGATGATGGCGGTGCAGGTGAGCTCTTTGTTCGGCAACAGAGGGCGCTGATGGCAGCGGATGAGGTGGTCCCGCACATCGGCATCCGGTCGCTCGCCGGCATGGTGCGGCTGGGCATGACCCGCGCGGAAGTACAACCCCTGCTCGACCAGGATCGCGACATCCGGGTGGATTTCCGCGGTGATCCACCGGTGGTGGCGTTCGTCGAATCGCCCAAGCACTGGGGATCGTTCGAGGGCATCGACCTGTTCGAGGCCGGGGCCGACGAGGTCATCGCCGAGATCGCCGAGCGGCTCGGGTTGGCGCCAGAAGTGTACCGGCCAGGGCGGCACTCGTACTACTTCCCCGATCTGCGCATGGGCCTGTGGCGGAGTTGCGTGTCGGACGAGGACGGCGACCAGGGCTTCACGTTCGACAGCGTGAGCGTCCACGCGCCGGGGTACTACGATCCCACGGGACTGGCGTTCATCCGGCATCAGGGCGGGCTGCCTCCGGAGCAGAGGCACGCCGAACCCGGCGCTGCACCTGACACCGCCCGCTGTATTGTGACGCACCGCTCATCCGGTCATGGCGGTGCAGGTGAGCTAATTGTTCGGCCACCATCGCGTGCATGAGCGCGGGCGGCGGCGGTGGTGGTGAGCGTGTGGTCCGCGGCGCGTCCGGCGGTGCTGTGGTGCTCCGCGTGGTGCCCGAGTGTGACGGGCGCGGCTCAGCGCCGCGAGGTGCGGTTGGGCGTGGCCGGGGTGCGGGTGGGGACACGATCGGGCGTGTCGGTGGTGCTCCGCGTGGTGCCGGTGGGTGGCGGGCGCGGCTCATCGCCGCGAGGTGCGGTGGTGGGCGGCCTCCGATGGGTCGGGATACGGTGGTGCGGGTCGGTGGTGCTCCGCTCGGCCGCACCGGTGCCGCGGGCATCCGCAGATGCGCGGCACTGAGCGCGCCCGGAACCGCCGAGGGCATTGAGCCGAACCCGGCGCTGCACCTGACACCGCCCGCTGATCCGGGACGCACCGCTTATCCGGCGATGGCGGTGCAGGTGAGCTTTACGTTCGGCCGCAGAGGGCGCAGGGATGGCGGAGCGGTTAGTCGAGTGGACCGACCCGCCCCCGATGCACCCACATCGGGCCAACCCAGCGTTTCTTTACGAAGAGGGCAGCGGTCCGGTCTGGTGCCATTACCTGGCGTACGCCCTTCGCGAGTCGGAGGAGCACTTCGCGGTCCTACTGTTCTGCTGCGAGGACTCGGACGTAGTGTCGCTCACAAGCCCAGCAGCTGACAAGCATCCGTACCGCACGCTGGGGCTGATTGGGCCTAGGTTCTTCCGACTCCTCGATTCCCCGCGGCAGAACGGGTACGATCTTTACCACCTGCTCTGCGCGTTCCCACAGCGGACGATCGAGGTGGTCTGCATGACATATGCGGTATTGGAGAGCAGAATTGCGGCGCGGTCGTCGGTCGGCGCATTGCTCGCTGTGGTTGCCAAGCAGGCCGAACCCGGCGCTGCACCTGACACCGCCCGCTGACTTGGAACGCATCGCTCCTTGGGAGGGGCGGTGCAGGTGAGCTATTTGTTCGGCCACCATCGCGTGCATGAGCGCGGGCGGCGGCGGTGGTGGTGAGCGTGTGGTCCGCGGCGCGTCCGGCGGTGCTGTGGTGCTCCGCGTGGTGCCCGAGTGTGACGGGCGCGGCTCAGCGCCGCGAGGTGCGGTTGGGCGTGGCCGGGGTGCGGGTGGGGACACGATCGGGCGTGTCGGTGGTGCTCCGCGTGGTGCCGGTGGGTGGCGGGCGCGGCTCATCGCCGCGAGGTGCGGTGGTGGGCGGCCTCCGATGGGTCGGGATACGGTGGTGCGGGTCGGTGGTGCTCCGCTCGGCCGCACCGGTGCCGCGGGCATCCGCAGATGCGCGGCACTGAGCGCGCCCGGAACCGCCGAGGGCATTGAGCCGAACCCGGCGCTGCACCTGACACCGCCCGCTGATCCGGGACGCACCGCTTATCCGGCGATGGCGGTGCAGGTGAGCTTTACGTTCGGCTACCATCGCGAGCATGAACGCGCGTGCGGCGGCGGTGGGCGTGTGGTCCGCGGTGCGTAAGACGGTTGTGTCGCACGAGGTGGCGGGTGTCGCCGCGGCCCCGGTTGTGATGCCGCGGTGGGCCGCACGGCACCGCGCGTGTCGCGGGCTCGGGCACGGCCGATGCGCGGCGCCGGCGCGGGCTCCGCAGAGCCGCGTGCGCAACGGCGCAGAAGCGAACCGCGGACGGCAGCGAGCCGAACCCGGCGCTGCACCTGACACCGCCATGTAGTTTGGACGGCATCGCTCATCCGATGATGGCGGTGCAGGTGAGCTGTATGTTCGGCCGCGGAAGGTATCGGAGGTGGTAGCGGCATGCCCGAGGTGTACTTCGACCATGCGGAAGTAGATGGTCCGATTCCCCCGGGCGCGGACGCGATCGTCCGGCTGATGCGTGAGCGAGGCGAGGACTACTGGAATGATGCCGAGGACGGCCCCGGGTTCAAGTCCCTGTACTACTATGCCGAAGGGCGGGATTCGGACGTGGGGTGTACCGCGGAGTTGGTGCTCACCAAGAAGGACCGGTACGGGTTCCACTTCTGGCTGCACTACCCGGTGAGCTGGGTGGACTCGCCGTACTACCGCGAGCACGAGTCGCACTACTCGTGCTCGGACCCCGACCTGCGGGAGTGGGTGGGCGTCGGCGACTCGCATGAGGGCCAGCGGCCCATCTTCGCCGGCCTGTTCGTGCCGGTCGAGGACGCCGTTGAGGTGGTCCGCGAGTTCGTCCGCTCCGGCGAGCGATCCCCGCGCATCCGGTGGGTCGATGGGCGGTTCATCCGGGACGCCGAGCGGCGGCACGGCATCCCCTAAGCGCAGACGCCGAACCCGGCGCTGCACCTGACACCGCCATGTAGTCTGTGTTGCGTTGCTCCTTGGGAGGGGGCGGTGCAGGTGAGCTTCAATATTCGGCAACAGAAGGGCGCACGGAATGGCGGAACCGCAAGCCACCGAGTACCCGACGCGCGAATGGCTTACCGATCGCTTTGCGGACGTGCAGTTCACGCACCGCGTCCCCGCCGTGAAGTGGGCATACTTCACGCAGTTGATCCGCCCGCTTGCGGGTGAAGCCGCAGGAATCCTATGGTCGGCGCTGTTCGCCGGGGTTGGGCGGCCGTTCCATCCCCGGCTCGCACGCGGGTGGATGGGGGAGCTGTTCAAGCGAGGCCCCCGCAGTCGGGGCTCTGACTTCAAGCACGGGGAGTTACTCGACGCGGGGCTGTGCAGCCGGTTGGGGTGGGCGTCCTCCGCGCCGGTGTTCCTGGTCTTCCAGCCGACGCAGGTGTACGTGGCCCCCTGGTCCGTGTGGCTAGATTGCTTCCGCCGCAGTTGGGTGCCGTTCGATACCTCGGTCCTGTGCAGCGACTCGTCATCGAAGGTCGCGGTGTTCTGGGAGGGCTTTGGCCCGTACTTCGCCGACCGCGGGGCGCGAAGCCTGGCCGAACCCAGCGCTGCACCGGACCCGGCCACGTAGTTCGTTTCCCGGCGCTCCCCGGTCGGCCGTGTGCGCTACTGGTGTCGCGGCCGGGCCGGTGAGCTTTATGTTCGGCCACCCCGAGCCGCTCGATCGCGCGTGCGGCGGCGGTGGGCGTATGGCCCGCGTGGGTGAACCGCGCGTGTGGTGCTCCGCGTGGTGCCGGCGGTGGCGGGCGCGGCTCGCCGCCGCGAGCTTGCGGTGGTCGTGGCCGGGTGCGGATGGGTGCACGGTGGTGCGGGTCGGTGGTGCTCCGCTGAGACCGATCGGTTGCGGGCGCGGCTCATCGCCGCGTGTGGCGGTGGTGGGTGGCCCTCGGTGTGCCGGGACACGGCGCGCGGAGTCGGTGGTGCTCCGCCCGGTCGCACCGGTGGCACGGGCTCCGCAGATGCGCGGCGCTCGGCGTGTTGCCCGGAACCGCGGAGGGGAGCGAGCCGAACCCGGCGCTGCACCTGACACCGCCCGCTCTACTGCGACGCTCCGCTCATCCGGTGATGGCGGTGCAGGTGAGCTTGTTGTTCGGCAGGAAGAGGGCGCGGATGGGGAACGTCCGGCTGAGAACGGTGACCTATTCGGACCTCTCCGCTTTGCGGCACGAAGTGGCGGTCGTCGATGGCCCGCAGTTCCAACCTCCCGAGTTCCTCGTCGTTCGCTACTTCGGCTCCTATCGCGATGGGTCCGAGGGCACGCCGGACGCCAAGTACATCCTCGCCGCGTCCGCAGCCGCCCGGGAGGCGTGGTGGTCACGGTGTACCGTCCTCGACTTCCGTGAGCTCGTGTACCGCTGGGGAGACAACATGGCGTGGGTCACTCAGATCGGGCGCGATGGGGTGACCAAGCTCCAGTGGCCGCTCGCCATCGTGGTTGGGGACGGTTGTCGTGATGCACTCCGGTCACTGTTGCGGGACGAGTATGCGGGTCTGTGCGTGGAGTCGCTGGACGAGGCGTTTACCCTCTGCCGAGTTAAGGCTGAGGAGCATGAGCGACAGCTCAAGCAGTGGCGGCCGCGGGCCGAACCCGGCGCTGCACCTGACACCGCCGGCTGACTTGTGACGCATCGCTCATTCGATGATGGCGGTGCAGGTGAGCTCTTTGTTCGGCCACCAGAGGCGTACGGATGAATCGCTGGCGTGTGAGGTTGCTCGCGTTCGCTGGCTTGTGCTCGGTCGGCACTCTCATGTACCTGACCCGCGCCGATCGTACGCCCGAGGCCGACCCGGAAGGGCTCCATACGGATGACCGCGTCCGACGACTGGCCCCGTACGACATCGCGGCCGCAACGGTGGCAACGTGGTCTCCACTCGACATACCACCGCTGGGGGTGGTGCCCGCGGGCGCCACCCGTCCACGCCGGGAAGTGTTCGAGGCGCTCGGACTCGACGAACACCGGGTCCGTGACCTCCGTGCGTCCCCTTCCTTTCGCGTGACGATTCTTCGGTGGCAGGTGTCTCCGTCCTACGACGTGGTGTGTATGACCGCTGACAACAGCCCGGCGTCTAGCGCGGTCCCGCTCGATGACCCGGAACGCTCGGTCTACGGCATCCGGTTCGTGAGCCGCTCGGAGGGGGCACACCATATCTGGTAATCGGCCAGAGCAACGGAGCCGAACCCCGCGCTGCACCGGACCGCGGCGACCGAAGCTGATTCCAGTGTTCATGCTCACACGCCGCGGCCGGTGAGCTCATTGTTCGGCCACCATCGCGTGCATGATCGCGCGGGCGGCGGTGCTGGGCGTGTGGTCCGCATGGGTGAACTCCGCGTGTCGGGCTCCGCATTATGCCGGTGGTCGCGGGCGCGGCTCATCGCCGCGAGCTTGCGGTGAGCGTGGCCGGCGGTGTCGTGGGACACGGCGTTTCGTGTCGGTGGTGCTCCGCGTGGCGCCCGTGGGTGGTGGGCGCGGCTCATCGCCGCGAGGTGCGGTTGGGCGTGGGCTCCGGTGTGCCGCGACACGGCGCGTCGGGTCGGTGGTGGCTCCGCTCGGCCGCGTCGGTGGGCGGGCTCCGCGGCGCCGCAGTGCTCGGCGTGAGGCCCGGAACCGCGGTGGTCAGCGAGCCGAACCCGGCGCTGCACCTGACACCGCCATCGGCATTGTGACCCACTGCTCATCGTATGATGGCGGTGCAGGTGAGCTGTTCGTTCGGCACCAGAAGGGCGCTCCGTGGATAGGTTCGAGGTCGCGCTCTACCCGCCGCTCGCCGAATGCCCGCCCGAGCGCCGAAGCTACCGGCAAGCGCACCTGGCGATCAACGGGCAATCGCTGCTTGAGTTGGTTCGGACAGCCGAGGAGCCGTGGGCACGGGCCGAGTACTTGGAGCGGCTGCCCGAGTTCGAGAACCCGGACGAGTTCCGGTTCGAGCCGGGCGACTACCACTACCTGCCCGCGTCTTGGCTGCTCCTGCCGAGTCTGGAGTTGCTCGGCCGTCCCCGCGACCCGGGGTTCGCGCTGGAACTGGGCGACCCGCGTCGGTCCAAGGCAACGGTCCTGGGTTGCACCTGCGGGATCGTGCAGTGCTGGTTCGTGCAGGTGCGGGTCACGGTACGCGCGGAGGTGGTCGAGTGGTCCGAGTTCGGGCAGTTCCACCGCCCGCACTGGCACTACGGTTTGGGTCCGTTCACCTTCGACCGCCGGCAGTACGAGGCGCAACTCGTACCCCAAGAGGCCGAACCCGGCGCTGCACCTGACACCGCCCGCTGAGTTGTGACGCACCGCTCATCGTGTGATGGCGGTGCAGGTGAGCTTCATTGTTCGGCAACCAGAGGGCCTCGCGAGTGGACGCCTCTTGGCTGGTCCGGCGCGTGACGGTGGCTGAGGCCGAGGCGGCGCATACGGCCCGCCGGGTGTCAGGCCGCCCCGCACCCGTGCCGTTCGGGGGCCTCAGCGCGCAGTGGCGGGAGCTGGTGGCCGAGATGCGCCCGGGCGATGAGCTGTGGGAGTACGACAGCCCGGCCGCCGAGTGGGATCGCAACATGGGCAGCTCGGGGTACATCCTGATCCGGCCGGGGGCCGAGGGCCACATCCGACTGCCGGACGGCGGTGTCGTGGCCTGCGTCACTTGCCGGATGAACTGAGTGCCTGTGCTCCTGCTGCGGCTCCGCCGGCCGGTCGCGGCGGTCGTGGTCCCAGAGCAAGGCAGCCGAACCCGGCGCTGCACCTGACACCGCCATCAGGTTTGTGACGCACCGCTCATCCGATGATAGCGGTGCAGGTGAGCTTTATGTTCGGCACCAGAGGGACGCATCGGATGAGCCTCGTCGTTCGCCTGTGTGTGTGCAACGACGCTGACAGCGGGGCCGACCGGTTAGTGGAGGTCGTCCCAAGCGACTTCAGCGTCGCCCTTCGACCCGGCGAGGAGTGCGTCGTTACCGCTGTCGGGTTGGACGCGGTGCCGTCGCTGACGGTTGTCGAGTCGGCCTACGGCACGCATGTCATCTGCGAAGGCGGGGCCGCGGTCACCGTCGAGGGGCCTCGTCGATACCAGATGCGCGGTCTGGCAGAGGCGCCGCAAGAAGCCGAACCCGGCGCTGCACCTGACACCGCCATGTGATTCGGACCCCGCCGCTCATCCGATGATGGCGGTGCAGGTGAGCTATTTGTTCGGCAACCAGAGGGCGCAGCGGATGGGTAGCAGCGAAGCGAGCCTGCCTCTTTACGATCACTGCTCGCTGTGCGGCGCAGCAATCCGCAGGTGCGATTCGGTGGTGACCATCGAACGGCACGAAGAGCAGGTGTGTGCAAACGGCGACGTCGAGATCACTCGAGCGGAGGTGCTGGTGTCGCTTTGCATGCCTTGTGGGCAGCGTTACCCGCTGTCGGTTACACGGGTCGAGTTGGGCGGTCAAGCGTTCATCGGCGCGAAGTGGCCCGAGGCCGAACCCGGCGCTGCACCTGACACCGCCCGCTGATTCGGAACGCATCGCGGCCCGGGACCTCGCGGTGCAGGTGAGCTGTTCGTTCGGCAGGAAGAGGGCGCGGATGGGGAACGTCCGGCTGAGAACGGTGACCTATTCGGACCTCTCCGCTTTGCGGCACGAAGTGGCGGTCGTCGATGGCCCGCAGTTCCAACCTCCCGAGTTCCTCGTCGTTCGCTACTTCGGCTCCTATCGCGATGGGTCCGAGGGCACGCCGGACGCCAAGTACATCCTCGCCGCGTCCGCAGCCGCCCGGGAGGCGTGGTGGTCACGGTGTACCGTCCTCGACTTCCGTGAGCTCGTGTACCGCTGGGGAGACAACATGGCGTGGGTCACTCAGATCGGGCGCGATGGGGTGACCAAGCTCCAGTGGCCGCTCGCCATCGTGGTTGGGGACGGTTGTCGTGATGCACTCCGGTCACTGTTGCGGGACGAGTATGCGGGTCTGTGCGTGGAGTCGCTGGACGAGGCGTTTACCCTCTGCCGAGTTAAGGCTGAGGAGCATGAGCGACAGCTCAAGCAGTGGCGGCCGCGGGCCGAACCCGGCGCTGCACCTGACACCGCCGGCTGACTTGTGACGCATCGCTCATTCGATGATGGCGGTGCAGGTGAGCTCTTTGTTCGGCAACAGAGGGCGCTGATGGCAGCGGATGAGGTGGTCCCGCACATCGGCATCCGGTCGCTCGCCGGCATGGTGCGGCTGGGCATGACCCGCGCGGAAGTACAACCCCTGCTCGACCAGGATCGCGACATCCGGGTGGATTTCCGCGGTGATCCACCGGTGGTGGCGTTCGTCGAATCGCCCAAGCACTGGGGATCGTTCGAGGGCATCGACCTGTTCGAGGCCGGGGCCGACGAGGTCATCGCCGAGATCGCCGAGCGGCTCGGGTTGGCGCCAGAAGTGTACCGGCCAGGGCGGCACTCGTACTACTTCCCCGATCTGCGCATGGGCCTGTGGCGGAGTTGCGTGTCGGACGAGGACGGCGACCAGGGCTTCACGTTCGACAGCGTGAGCGTCCACGCGCCGGGGTACTACGATCCCACGGGACTGGCGTTCATCCGGCATCAGGGCGGGCTGCCTCCGGAGCAGAGGCACGCCGAACCCGGCGCTGCACCTGACACCGCCCGCTGTATTGTGACGCACCGCTCATCCGGTCATGGCGGTGCAGGTGAGCTAATTGTTCGGCTACCGGAGGTAGACGCGGATGGACGCGGCCCGACTGCATGAGTGGGTGGCCACGTACAACTGGGACGACGGTCTCGCCCCGGTGTGGGCCATCGCCGAGTGGCCGCGGACCGAATTCGCTACCGCCCTGCTGATCTACTGGCGGCTCGGCGGGCCGTGGCTGGAGGGCGACGCGGCTCCCGGCAACGCCCACGCCGTCCGGCTCCAGGCGGTGGTCCGCGAGCGTCTGCTGGTCGGGTTCTATCTGCGGGGCGCGTCCCGCTACGACCCGGCCGCCGAGATGACCCGCGTGCAACTCCACCAGTTCCGTAAGGCGGGAGTGCCGGAAGTATTGCTCTTGGCGTGTGGCCCAGAGGCCGAACCCGGCGCTGCACCTGACACCGCCGGCTGATTCGGGACGCGCCGCTCATCCGATGGTGGCGGTGCAGGTGAGCTGTTCGTTCGGCTGTCCATCGCTGCCTGATCTCTGAAATCGGCACCGCCTTGCGTTTCTTCGTTCCGGTTCCTCAGGCCACCGTTTCCGGTTCTCGGAATGACGGCGCAACCGGCGAGCACTTAGGTTCACTGATGAGGCGCAACCGTTCGTCGCGCGTTAACCGCGCGGTTAACGCGCGTTAACCGCGCGGTTAACACTTTAATCTCAATTCTGTTTTTCACATTCTCGGTGTTTTGGCACCACGATCGCCCAACCCCGGATGCGTTTCACATTACTGAACGACCAGGAAATTAAGCAAATTCCAGCGCAACATGTCAGCTCACACTTCCCACGTGTGCGTCACACGGTTTTCGTGTGACGCACGATTATTAGTCCTTTTCGCCACTCCGGACGGCGCGCGTTTGGAACGCGGTGTACACACCTGTTGAAGTCGGGGGCGTCCCCTGGCTTGGTTCCCTAACTGCCGTGGCGGTGGCCTTGTAAACTCCCGCCGCGGCACCTCCGGAGGTGTTGACCGATGGTCATCAAAGTGAATGGCGCCCTGACCAGGGCGGAGAGGAAGGAGCGGATCGAACTGGCGTACCGCTGGGGTAACCTGCTCCTTCGCTGGAGTTGGTTCCTGCTCGAGGTCGCTCGGTTCTGGAGCTGATTCCGCAGACAGATGTGCCGGAACGGATCTGCGACACGAGTGATTCGCGTCGCGCATTTGGAAGCGTGCCGTACACGAAGCACGCCGGGGAAGAACTCCCCGGCGTGGTCCCTAACCCGCGCGGCGGTGGCCTTGGAAACTCCCTCCGCGCAAGCCCCGGAGCACACTAACTATGGAACCGAAATCGAGTGACCGCAAGCCCAAGGGTACTTGGGCCGGGTGGAAGGAACGCGCCGAGGTGGCGCACCGGTGGGGCGAACTGCTGCTCCGCTGGGGCTGGTTCGCCTTCGAGGTCGTGAAGTTATGCAGCTAGCCGCTGCGGTCCGCCAGCACGTGCTGGCGGCTTCAGGCTGCGCTCACGCCCCCAAGGTCGAACAGGGGCTCGATCCCTTCGGACCGGGCCCCGTGGATCACCGCCTGACTGAACACCGCGTCGATCGAGTCGAGGAACCGCAGGAAGTACTCCTGCTGGAACCACCGCTCGCCCAGCTCGGCCCGCTCGTCCTCCAGGAACTCGGGCGTGATGCGCGGGATCTGGCTCGCCGGCACCGCGGTCCGCTGCCACGGCTCGTGCAGCTTGGCACGCCGCTTGAGGCCCTCGGCGCTGTCGTCCCAGATGTCGAAGAACCAGCCCTGGTTGCCGAACGGCGTGCTCAACGTGAGCAGCTGGCCCTTCGACACCGCGAGCATCGGGCGGACGCTCTTGTACAGCTCGTCCGAAACCCGGCTCCCCTCGTCGATCACGACCAGCCGCGGGGCGCTGAACCCGACCACGCCTTCCTGCGAGTCGGGCAGGCTGATGACCCGCGACCCGTTCGCCAGCTCGAGGCTCGTCTTCGTGTCCGCGAGCTCGGCCACCGGGCTCCCCAGCGCGCGGTAGAAGTCGCGCACCTTGCGGAGCATTTCCATCGACTGCCGCATCGTGGGGCAGAACACCAGGCAGTCGGCCTTGGGCCACAGCAGGGCCTCGCGCACGACGCGGGCCGCGGTCGCGGTGCTCTTACCCGCCTGGCGGGAACAGAGGAGCGACTCCCGCTTCCCCGGGCTCGTCAGGAACCGGGCCTGCCACGGGTCCGGCCGCCACCCCATCGCCGTGAACGGGAGCGTCGGGTCCGCCCGCAGCCGCTCCAGCGTCTCCCGCGACCCGCACCGCATCCGCGCCGTTGCTTGCGCCCGCAGCTTCGCCACCTGCGCCCGGAGGCTCGCGATGCTCGCCATGCGCCTGCCCCGCCAGTTGCGCCTTGAGGCCCTCGATCTGCTCCTGCAGGTCCGCCACCATCTGCCAGTTGGCGAGCTTGTCCAGGGCCACCGTCGCGGCCCGCACCTGCACCGCCGGCGGCGCGGGCGGCCCCAGGTTCCGCTTGATCGTCGCCACCGCGTTCCGCCCGATCTCCTGCAGGTCCGTGCCCACCGCGGTGAACGCCTGATCCGTAACTATCTTGCGAACATACGATAATCTCTGTTTGAACGCCGGGTCCTTGAGCCACTTGAACAGGCTGGCCTCGGACACCTTGGCCTGCTCGGCGGCCCCTTTGACCGTGGACGACCCGAGCAGGGCCACGATGGCGAGCTCCTGCCGGGCGCTCAGTTTGTCCTCGCCCGTGCCCGCCACCGGAGGCTCCAGAATCCTCTTGTTTCCGCTACTGATGATGCCGCCCCGGGTTGCCCGGATGAAAGCGGCGGGAGGGCGGGGTTTCGATTCGCGCGCGAAGTGCGAGCCGGGGGCGGGGAGGCCCCTATAAGGGATATTTTGAGGGGGTAAAGAATTACTCTCTTAAGACCCCTTATAGGGCCTCTGGGCGCACGCATCGTGTGCGAAACGAGAGGTGCGGGGAGGCCGAAACGAACGCGAGCCGGCGCACCGCGTGGGTGCCCGGCTCTGCGGGTGAACGAGATGTGGTGCGGTCAGATTAGGGCAGGTGCCAATCGACCCACTGCCGCTTCGCGAAACGGGCGCCGGCGTCCGCGCCCTGGTGGCGCTCCACGAGGGCGAGCAGCTCGCGCCCGATCACGTCGTGCCCTAATTGCAAGCCGGGGTAGAGGCCCGCGAGGTGGAACTCGATGAGCGGCTGATCCGCGACCACCAGCGGGTACGCCAGGCGGGCCGCGTGAATCGAACTCACCACGAGGTTCGACACGAACCCCCGACTGAACTCGAGCACGACCGCGTAAGAGCGCTGGTTCGCCGCGCGGCGCGGGAGGGGAGCCGTCGACGGCAGCCGCACCGCGCACCGGACGACCCGCCCGTTCCGGGTGCCGATCGCTTCGGTCCCGGGGAGGCCTTGCGCGGCGTCGACGCTCATCAGCGTGGGCACGAGCCGCTTCCAGTTCTCGACCACGTGCCCGTCCTCGCCCTTCGAGAGCAGCCACGGGTACACCTTGCGGGGCATCACCTTCGCACCCGGCCGCACGCAGCTCATCCGAATGAATGCGGATGTTGCCCGGTCGAAGTCGGTCGGGTCCTGAAGTTCGTCGAGCCAGTCGGCGTACACGAGCCGGGCCGTGTCGTCAGCCGGGGCCGAGCGGATCGCGTTGAGGAACCCGGCTCGTTCGCTCACAGCCCACGCTCCCGCTTGAATTCCTCGTACGCGCGGTCGATCTCCGCGTACTTCGCGGCGGCTTCGGCATCGCCGGGGTTGCGGTCCGGGTGGTATTTCAGCACCAGCTTGCGGTAGTCCGAGGTGACGACCTCGGTGCGGGTGTGGAACGAAACCTCGAACACGTCCCACCAGCGTCGTTCGGTCTTCGCGGGCGACAGGGCTGCGAACCCGGTGAACGCGGCCTGGACCATGTCCCCGGTGCCCCAGCGGGCGATGCCGCGGAGGGCCTCGATCGTGTGCCGGATCGCTTGCAGGTTGTCCTCGACCTTGCGCCACCGGTCGCACGCGAACGCCACCGGCTGCCCGTGGTACCGGAAGTAGACCGCGACGCCGGCGTCGGCCGGTTGGGCCTGGTTCGCGAGCGGGAGCCCGTCCTGACGGAGCCGCAGGTTCGCGGACAGGATCACGTCCTTGGCGCCGAGCAGTTTGAGCTCGCCCAGGAGCTCATCCCGGACCCGGGCGAAGCTCTCCACCTTGAACCGCGACGGCTGCGGGAACGAGGTGCGCGGCCGCCCGGCGGGCCAGCACAGCGGGTAACGGGTCGGGTCGCTCATGCCGCGTTCCTCACCAGGAGCACTTCCTCATTCGCCGCCGCGTTGGTCTGCTTGCGGCCGCGGAACCGGTGCCAGGTCCACAGCGGTTCCGGGTACAGCTCGCGGATCAGCGGGTGGTCATAGTACCGCACCACGATTCGACACGTCTTGAAGCCGGCGAGCTTCTTCGCCAGCCGCCGCTGATCCTGCTCGGTGAAACTAAACTTGTAGCCGTCGCCGGCGTCCGGGAACGGCGGGTCCAGGTACAGCGCGTGCCCGGCCGCGTCCTTCACCTCGAGCAGGAACTTGAACACGTCCAGCCGCACGAAGCAGCAACACCGCATGACGCCGAGCCATGATTCGAGGCCGGCGGTCGCGTTGCGGAACCGGACGACCGAGTCCCCGCCGCCGGCGTCCCACCGGACCGATTGGCCGACGTCGAACTCCCCCTTCGTGCCCGCGCACCCGTTGCGGGCCATCCAGGCGCAGACAAAGTAGTCGACGGCCCAGTCCAGGTCCGGGATCCCGGTGCGGAGCTCGTCCCCGAACCAGGCGCCGTCCTGGGCGTCCTCACGATCGCGGCACCGGGCCTGGGCGGCGGCGAGCACGTCCGGGTGGTACGGGAGCGCGTCCAGCCGCTCCCGGAGCTGCGGGTTGGTGCGCGGGTTCCCGGCCGTCAGGGCCAGGTTCAGGACGTGCGTGTGCAGGTCGCCCACCACGACCGACGACGCCTGGATGTGCAGTAATTCGCTCATTCCGCCGGCGAACGGCACGCCGACCCAGCGGCACCCGGCCAGGGCCGCCCCCACGTTTTCGGCGAGAGTGCGGTTGCTGCCGAACCATGGTGCGAGTGCGGTGACCTTGCTCATGCGTCCCCCGTTTCCGTCCGCGACCACAGGATCAGGCCGACGTGCACCGGGCCGCCGTGTGGGGCTTGCACCGTGGCCCGGAAGTGCTGCATCCGGCCGTCGGCGGCCGCGACCGCGCGCCAGTTGGGGAGCGCGGCGTCGAGCCCGGCCCGGACGTCCCGCAGCACCGCGGCCCGGGGCTGGTTGCAATTGATCGTCGGCAGGACCAGGCCCAGCGCCGCGATCAGGTCGTTCAGGCTCATGCCGCGGCCCCCACGTTCCAGTCGCCCAGGTACACCACGTGCCGGACCGGCCCGCGGCCCCAGGCGCCCACCAGCTCGGCCAGCCCCACCCGGCACACGCCCGCCGCCCCGAGGTCGACCGGCGTGGCCGGCTCGACGATGCGCAGGATCAGGGTCATGCGGCACCCGCCTTCCGCTTGCCCTTCGGCTTCGGGGCCGCGGCGGCCGCGGGAGCGCTCCTCGCGCTCTCCCAGTCCACCAGCGCGTCGCCGGCCTGGTAGACCACGTCGGGCGGCACCCCGAGCTCCTTGAGCGCGGTGTACCGGTTGGCGGCCCCGTTCGGCCGGGCCGCGCCCCCGTCCCCGCGCTTCAGCCGCTCCACGACCGCGTCGAGGTCCGCGACGGTGTTCACGCCCTTGGTCGCGAGGTGGGCGGCGGCCTGCTCCGGGAAGTTCGGGACGCCGTCCCAGGTGACGAGTGCGACCGGTGCGGGCGCCGGCACCCCGCCCCCGGCCGACTTCTTCTTGTCCTTCTTCTTGGAGGCCTTCGCGGCCTTCTTCTCGGCCGCGGCGTCCTGGGTGAGCGTCTTGCGGTCGATCCCGAACGCGGCGAAGAACGCCCGCTCCTCTTTGCTGACGTTGTCCCGGGCGTACTCGCTCGCCCAGCTCAAGGTGCGGTAAGTGGCGGCCAGTTCGGCGATCAGGGCGATCAGGTCCCGGGGCTCGGCGAGCGTGAACGCGAGTGCGGAGACCGCCTCGCGGTGCGCGTGCGGGTCTTTGAGCGGGAGGCCCCGGCGCTTGGCCACCGCCCGGCACACGTCGGACCCGCCGAAGCTCGCGACCGTCGCGGCCACGTGCTGGAGGAGCGGGACCCCGCCCTGGAACACCGGGAAGCCCGGCGGGAGCTTTTCCTTGACCCGGGCCGCGACGAGCCCGTTCGCGACCGCGGCCGCGGCCCGGCCGAGTTCGGCCTTCTTCTTCCGCTCCCGCTGCTCCTTCAGCCACTTGTCGTTGGACCCGGATAAGCTGGACCGCACCCCGATCTTGTATTTCGCCTTCAGCACCGTGTCGGCGAGGTCCTCCTTGACCAGCTCGAACGGCTTCCCGGTCTTCGGCCCGACCGCGATCGCCACCTGGTCGTCGGCCACGTGCCCCTTGAGGAGCGCCCCGTACGTGCGCTTCTCCTTGTCCTGGTAGCAGGTCGCGGCCAGGTCGACGTACCCGGACCGGTAGGCGAGGGAGTCGTCGCCGTACCGGTTGAACAGCTTCTCGGCGTCCTTCTTCGAGAGGATCGTCTTGCCGCTCGCCTTCGCCGCCTCGACCACCCGCGTGTTCCACACCTCTTCCTTGGCCCGGTAGCACTCCGGGTCCAGGCACATGTCGGCCCGCACCTTGGCTTCCACCGCGTCCGGGTCGTTGCCCGCCCGCTTCGGGCACGCGTCGCAGCTGCCGACGCCCTCCAGCAGGTCGAGGGCCTGGCGCGGGAACGGGGCCGACTTCAGCTCCCGCTGGAACTCGGACGCGAGCAGGTCCTTGAGCTCCCGGTAGGTCAGCGGCCCGTCGTAATCCCAGTCCTCCAACTCGGTCGGATCCTCGCCGCGGTCGAAGTGGTCGGCGATGAATGCGTCCACTTCCTCGTCGGCGTGGTGGAAGCCCAGGATGGCACACGCGGCGGCCCGCTTGCGGCTCGGCTCGCTGTGCAGCCCGGCCACGAGCACCGCGGACGCCGGCTTCAGCTTCCCGGCATCGATGGCGGCCAGCGCCCACCCCGGCAGCCGGGCGAGCTTCAGCACGCCCCGCACGTGGGCGATCTCGTTCTTGCGGCCGAGGAACTCCGCCAGCTGCTCGACCGTGCGCCCCTCCGCCAGGGCCGTGTACCCGGCGACCAGCTCGCTCGTCCGCAGGTCCCGCGACTGCTCGCGGGACACCAGCATCACCGCCCGCACGGCCTCGTCGGTCATGGGTCGCACGATCACCGGGACCTCGTTCGGCCGGGGGGCCTTCCCGATATCCCCGCCCGCCTGATGAATGAGCGCCAGCGCCCGGAACCGCCGCTCGCCGTCGGCCAGCTCGTAGGCGGGCTCGCCGAGGTAGATCCAGGAGTACCCGTTCCACTCCGGGGCCGGCCCGCCGGCCCGGCCCACGGGCCGCACCAGCAGCGGCTCCTTCAGCCCGAGCGCCCGGATCGAGTCCGCCAGGGACGCGAGGTCCGCCGGGTCGAAGTGCCGCCGCACGTTGAACGGGCACGGCGCGACGGCCGCGAGCGGCACGTCCTCGACGATCTCCGGCCCGGACGTCGCCGGCGGCCCGACCGGGGCGCGCTCGGGTGCGGGCGCCCGCACCTCGGGGGCCGGCGCGGGAACGGGGTTCGTCTTCTTGGCCATGACCGGCTCCTGCGTTCCGTTCGGAGGTTCAATCGGGGATGGTGCGGACCGCCACGTCGCCGCCCGGCGTGGGGTACGCGACGAAGCGCGCCGGCCGGCCCCCGGGCCGGCGCACCAGGATCACGTAGTCGGGGCAGATGACTTGCGGCCCCCACCGCTCGAGCTCGCGCTGGATGAACCGGCGGGCGTACTCGTCGGCGGCGTGCCGGGGCGTTTCCGCCTCCAGCACCATCGCGTCGTCGCGGTCCTCGTGCTGCTCGTGCACCTTGAACGTCGTCATCGCGGCCCTTTCTTCCGTTTGCGTCGCCGGCGGCGGTTCGGGTCCCGGCCCTCCTCGAGCAGGAACCAGTCCCCGCCGCGGTCCATCAGCACCAGGGCAGCGGGTCGGGACCAGCCGGTGCCGTGGACCCGCCACCGCTCGTGGGGGCCGGCCCGGTACCACAGGACCCAGAGCCCGAACAGGGAGTCGGAGTCGGACACGGCGCGGGCTCCGGGGCGTCCGGCAGGAACCGCTGGCACGCGATGCACGAGGAGATCAGGCAGCTCCCGGTGTCCAGCCCGCACAGCACGCACGGCCGGGTGAAGCACTTCCAGCACGAGCCGTGCTCGTCGCGGGTGCGCTTGCACTGCGGGCACGGGGTGCCGTCGATCGGGGTGTTGCGCGGGGCGACCATCAGAGGGACCCTCCGGGCCGCGTGGCCCGTTCGAGCAGCGCGGCCTGACCCGCCGCGAGCGCCGCCTCGGCCTCGCGGGTGCAGGTCGCCAGGTTGCGGAACTCGATCGCGTCCCGCCCGTGCCGGGCCACCACCGCCGCGAACCCGTCCCCCGCCGACCAGTCCCCGGGCACCGACTTCAGCGCCGGCCGCCCGAGGTCGTCCGACTCCCACCCCACCTCGGTCTGCCCGGTCGGCTGGTTGTCCCGGTCCAGCACCGGGCGCCGCCAGAAGTTCTTCAGCCGGATGTGGCTCAGCTCGTGGTCCAGCGTCGCCACCCGCTGCCCGTACCGGAGGTCGTTCCAGGCGCCCGCGTCGATCAGGAGCTCGGCGTCGTGGGCCTTGGTCACCCGGTCCTTGAGGGACACGATCTTGATGCACGCGAGCACCGGGTACCCGCCGTGCTTGAGCGCCGGCCCCTTGTCGTTGGCCGCGAACAGGCACGCCACCTTCACCCCCGCGTCCCGCAGGTCCGGGTGCCACGAGCCCATCACCTCGGCCAGCAGCGCGCACACCTCGTCGTCGGCGATCGTGTAGGTCGTCGGCATGGGTCCGGGTCCGTGGGGGCGGGCGTTTCTCGGATTGTTCGGATAGTTCGGCGGGGTCCGGAACTCATTCGGCCTCGTTCTCCAGCTCCGGACCGGCCCGATCAATCCGAACAATCCGAGAAACGTCGGGCGAGGTGAACACCTGCGGGCTGACCTCGTACACCGGCGTCGGGGGCCGGCCCGCGGTCCGCTCGGCCGGGGGCGGCACCACCCGGATCGCGTTGTGCGCGTCCAGCAGCTGGAGCGGGGCGTTCAGGTCCTCGGGCTTGCGGAACATCGGGTTGCGCCGCAGGCTGTCGAACAGCTCGGCCCGCTTGAACGTGGGCTGCCGGCGGTCGCGGAGCCAGAGCAGGATCCGCTTGGCCCCGTCGAGCCGCGGGTCACTCCCGCACGAGCGGTGCACCCGGCGGGCGTGCGCCCCGAAGTAGAACACCATCTCGGCCGCGGCCGTCACCCACTGCGCCTCGATGCACGCCGGCGGGTCGCTGTCGTCCGAGCCGGCGAGGGCGAGCAGCTGGAGCACCAGCGCGAGCCGGGCCGCCGAGCCCTCGAACTTGCCGTACGCGGACCGCATCCACGGCGGGAAGTCCGGGTCCGACATGGTGGCGGCCAGCCGGTCGGTGTACGCCCGCCACGCCTCGCGGCCCGCGTCGGACAGCGGCAGCACGTGCGCCCGGGGCCGCTTCTTGCCGAGGCCGGCCGGCTCCATCGTCATGCACCACAGGTTCTTCAGCACCTGCCCCCACTGACTCGACAGGGCGAACGGCACCTCGTAGAACCGCTCGCCCCGGGGCGGCAGCGCGGCCGGGTACGCCCACAGGATGCGCTCGGCCAGCCCGTCCCGGCGGTCGAAGAACTCGCGCACCACGTCCGGCTGGGTGGCCCCGACCATCGTGAGCGACGGGCGGGACACGTGGATCGCGGCCCCGCCCTTGCGGTGCACCGTGATCGGCTCCGAGTCGTACACCTCCAGGAAGAACGACCGGTCCGACCCGACCCCCTTCGCCTTGTACTGGTTCTGGGCGAGGAGCCAGCCCACGAGTTCGGGCTTGTACAGGAGCAGCCCGCGGGGCTGGCGCTGGAGCATCTCGCCGAGCTTCTCGACGGTCACGTCCGAGACGAACAGCTCCCCCTCGCCCTCCTTGTACATCTCGGGCAGCTCGTCCCCGTACTCGTCCCGGATCTTCTCCACCCGGTCCGCCTGCTCCTTCTGCATCGGGCGGATCACGTGCTTGATGGGCGGGCTCTTCTTCGCGCTCGGGTCCCCCACCAGCGCGCAGAACAGGCCCGCCCCCTGGAAGAAATCGGCCTTCACCTTCGCGACGTACGAGGCCCCGATCGCGGCCGACGCGGCCGCCAGGGTGGCGAGCGCCGGGTAGTCGATCGGGCAGTAGACGGACTCGGCCACCGCGCGCACGTGCTCGGCCACCGCCGGCGGGAACGCGTGCAGCGGGAACGCCGGGGCCTCGTCGATCGGCGACTCCAGCGGGACGAAGTGCTCCCACTCCGCCGGGGCCGCCGGCTTGACGGTCCCGGTCGGGGCTGCCGGGGCCTCGCGCTTCGGCCGCCCGAACCCCTGCTGCGCGATCGCGGCGCTGGCCTTCGTGAAGTCGCCGCCGTGGTGCAGCTTCGTGTACGCCCCGAACTTGTCGTAGCACCGCCCCGCGTCGAGCCCCGGGATCGAGCCCGAGAACACGTACAGCGCGGGCGAGCCGTCGCGGGCGCGGTAGTGCCCGACGGTCACCGAGATCCCGGACCGCTTGCCCGGGCGGGTGAACCGCATCACCCCGTTCGCCTGCCCGGCCGGCGTGAACCCGGCCGGCTCGAGGATGTCGCGGTACCAGTCCGCGTCCCGGTTGAAGTCCTTCCCTTCGAGGAACGCCTCGCGGGCGCCCTGGTCGGTCCACTCCGGGCTGTTCGGCCGGCACATCTCGGCGACCAGCCAGTCGGGCATCGGGGCGACGGGGCACGCGGCCGGGTCCCGCCCCTCGACCCACTCGTAGAAGTTCCCGCTCGGGTGCAAGCTGGGCGGCATCACGCACTGGCTGCCGGTGGACTGGAACCGCACCGCCTCGGACCCGCCGAGCTTCACCGCCCGGGTCGCGGGCGGCGCCGGCAGGTCCGCCGGGACCGCGTACAGGAGCCGGTGCCCCTTGCCCGTCCGGAACAGCGCGGTCCGCTCGACCGCGTCGCCGGCGAGCTCCTTGACCAGCTGCTCGCCGGCCTTCGTGTCCACGTCGATGGCGACGACCCCGGACTCCGGGCCGAGCGCCACCCCGACGTTCGCCTCGGGCCACGCCGCCCACCACGTGCCCACCTGGGCGGGGTCCACGGACGCCTCCTTCTGCCACGCCTTCAGCCGCGGGTGCTTCCCCTGGCTGCCGCACTCCGGGTTCCCGCACGAGCACCCGACCTGCCCGTCGGTGCGGCGCTCGTCGGCGACGCAGCCGTGCAGCGGCACCACCCGCCAGCCGCGGCCGGCGTAGTCGAGGGCGGCGGCGAGGAGCGGGTTCTCGGCGTGCGACACGGCGGGCCTCGGCACGGAAGTCGGGTGGGCAAAACGCGGGACGCGGTCAGAAGAGCGGGCGGTCGGCGCCCAGGTCGTCGTCGCCCTCGTCGTCGTCCAGGTCGAGGTGGTGCATCGACCCGCCGCTCGCGCCGACCACGTTGGCGCTCGCCGCGGGCAGCTGTTTCGGCAGCTCCCACGGGCGCACCGGCTCGTGCTCGTTGGCGGCCGCCACGGCCCGGGCCGCGGCCTCGTCCACGAACGAGATCGCGTACACGCTCGACCCGTGGAACAGCTTGGTCGTGAACCCGTCCGCCGCCGGGATGTCGAGCCGGCCCATCTTGGTGCCGAACATCTCCACCTCGGACAGGCGGCCCGCGAGCCGCACGTGCCCCTTCAGCTCGACGACCGCCCACTGCTCCGGCGCGGTGGTGGTGGTGGTTTCGTTGCTCATGCGCGTCGTGCCTCCCGATCGAATGCGGCGCGCGCCGCGACCACCTCGAACCAGAACTTCGCCGCCGCTTCCAGGATCCACTGCTGGCGGTCCGGGTCGGGCGGGACCGGCACCACCGCCAGCCACTCCGCCGGGCGCGGGGGGCGATCATTCACCGGTTTGTTCGACCACTTATTCCACCGGAGAGCGTTGCCCGGAGTGAACCGCTTCCCGGGGTTGAAGCTCGCGAAGTCGCACCGGGCGAGGCCGCACACGAACATCTGCCACTGGCACTGCACCTCGAAGTGCTCCGGGACGATCCCGTTCAGCGCCAGGTCGTGCGTCTCCCAGCCCGGGCACTTCAGCTCGAGGATCCACTCCTCCAGCTGGCTCGGGATCCGGGCCCCGTTCCCGCACAGCCCGTCGAGGCTGACCCGCGCCCACGGCAGGTCGGGGCGCTCGACGCACACCGGCGGGGCGTTGCACCGGCAGCGGTCCATGTACGCGGCCCGGGCGTGCGGCTCGAGCACCGTGCCCCGGTACATGGCCCCGTTCTGCGGCCGCTCGATCCCGTGGACCTTCGCGTTGAACACCGCCTCGCGGGTCGCGTCCTCGTACGGCGAGATGCCCAGGATCGCGGCGATGTCGCTGCCGCCCAGCCCCTCCCGGCGCCACGCGAGCCACTCGGCGGAGCCCTGGCTGAGGTTGAGCCGCTTCATTGCGGGCGCTCCTCGGGCGCGTTGATCGACTCGATGACGCCGCACCGGTGCAGCGTGTCGACCAACTGGGCGGCCCCGGAGAACCGGCCCACGTCCTCGCACACCCGGGCCACGAGCGACCGGCAGCGGGTGACGAGCGCGGGGGCTCCCAGGTCGACGGTGCCCGCCGCGCCCACCGGCCCGAGCCGCAGGGAGCCGCAGCGCGGGCACCAGAACACCGCCTCGACCACGGTCTGCATCGTGTGCGCGCAGGTCGGACAGCTCACGACGCCACCGCCTCTCTGGCGGCCTTGTTCGCCGCCCGCTTCGCCGCCCGAGACTTCTTCTCCGCGACCCGCACCTCGAGCTCGGTGCGGAGCCGATTGCGGAGCGACAGCGCCAGCTCGGGCAGCACCAGGCCGGGGGTGCCGTAGATCCCGCACGCCGCCGCGATCTCCTCCCCCTTGCCCTCGGCCCGGTCGCGGACCTCCGGCCACGACAGGTCGAGCTGGTGCATGAGCGCGAGCAGCTCCGCGACATCGGCCCCCGGAGCGGGCGGCGCGGTGAACCGGCGGCCGAACGCCGGGGCGGGTTTCGGGGCAGGGTCAGTCGTTAGGGTCGTGGGTTTGGCCACTGCCGTCGTCGAGTTCAGCGGGGCGTTCGGGGTGGCCGCCGTCGTAGTAGGCGTCCTCGTCGCCCCCGTGGTAGGGTCCGAGCGATCCTCACCCTCCACGTCGTCGGTCGCGGCCGGCAGGGGTGCGGGCGCCGGCACCGGCCCGGGAGGGGGCGGCGGGGGCGGGCTCGCCGGCGGCGGCGGGGGCGGGGCGTCGGGCTGGTTCCCGAGCCACGCGGCGTACAGCGCGACGTGCTCCGCGGACACGCTGGCGAAGTCCGGCTTCGCCTCGAGGTGGGTGGTGCCGAACGACTTGTCGATCCAGCTCAGCGCGTTGCGCCACGTCTTGCCCTTGCGGGTCAGCAGCGCCGAGAACTCCTCCTTCGACCACTTCCGGGCGGTCACGCCCCGGGCCTTGGCCTTGCGGTACTCGGCGTCGAACGCCCGGTACAGCGCCACCGCGTTCGGCGCGCTGGTGACCTCGTCGGGCAGCCCGTACCGGTTCCCGGCCACGATCGCCGCGGACGGCTGGACCCGCAGGTACCGCTCCTCCTTGTACGCCTTATCGTCCTTGTTCACCTGCACCCGCAGCCCGTAGAACCCGATCACGTCGGCCCACTTGTGGGTCAGCCCCCAGAGCCGCTCGTACCCCTCCGGCTTCCACTGCTCGTAGTCCTTGCCGGTCGGGTTGTTGAACTGCTTGGCCTTCGAGTGGTACAGCAGCACCACCGCCATCCGGCGCCGCACCCGCACCTGGTCGAGCAGGTTCAGGAAGCCGGCCCAGACCGGGGCGCACCGCCGCTCCCCGCGGCCGAACGAGTTGAACTCGCCCCAGTTGCCGAGGAACTCGGTGTCCGTGTCGCACACGTGCTGGGCGAGCAGGTTCTCGGCCCCGTTACCCGTGTCGACCAGCAGCGTGCGGTAGTCGTGCGGCTCGTTGATGACGGCCCGCACGGCGTCGGTCAGGTCGTCCCACTTCAGGAACCCGGTCGGGTTCTCCTCGGACGACGGGAGGTGCGCGGTCGGCCCCACCTGGCCCGATTCGATGAGGGTGAGCAGCCCGGTCTCACCGGCGGTCATCAGGAACAGCGGGTTCTCCCACTGCGCGCCGAAGCTGGTTTTGCCCGCCTTCTCGGGGGCGTACATGACGAACCGGGGCGGCAGGTTCGGCGCGGTCGTGGTGACGGACGAGAGGATACCCATGACAGGGCCTCGGGACGTGGACACGAACGGACACACACAGTCGCGGGGGCAGGGATCGAACCTGCGACCTGCGGGTTATGAGCCCGCCGAGCTGCCACTGCTCCACCCCGCGGAACCGAGCGGATACGCCCCGCCCGGCCGAACCGGTCACGTCCGCGCTTCGATCTGCTTCACCTTGGCGAGCACCAGGTCGAGGCCGGTGGTGTCGCCGGTGACCGCGGCCCGGAGCGTCTCGCTCAGCAGGAACGCGCTCACCCGGGCCTGCTTCGCCAGCAGCAGGCACTGCGGGCACCGGCACGCCTCGAGCGCGGCCGTCCGGGCGTGCATCACGTTCGCGCTGGTGGCGACCAGCGCCAGGAACGCCGGCTCGGCGGTCGAGCGGTTCTGAGGGTGCGGGCTGCTCTCCGGTTGGGGTGCGTCGGCGTTCGGCATCACCATGAGGCTCTCCGTCTGGCGGTTGAAGGGGAACGGGGTCAGGCGGACGCGAGCTGCGCGTCGTCCGGGGCCGGGACGAACGGGAGGGGTTCGGTCTCGGAGACCAAGTCCCCTTCGGTCGGATCGAACACGTAGCCGCCGCCGCGCAGGAGCGGCACGTACGGGCCGTCGTACCGGGCCTCGTCGTCCGGCTCCCACACCCGCAGCCGCGACAGGCCCCGCCCCTCGCGGGCCGCCTGCAGCTCCTCGGCCCGGTACCGGCGGCGCTCGTCGGCCGGGCGGTGGGGCGGCGGGCCGGCGGGCGCGAGGATCTCCGCCCGCTGCTCCGGGGTGCACTGCGAGAGGATCGCGCGCCCCACGTCCACGAGGTCGCCCTCGGCCAGGGGGTGCGTGTCGGACGAGTCGGTGTACAGTTGCACGAGGCGTGCTCCGGTGAGCGGCCGGTCCGTGCCGCGAAGGTTGAAGAAAGCTCCCGTTCTGCGCCCCGCAACGCTCCGTGCGGGCGGGGCGCACCAACCACGAGCAGGCAGCGCCGACCCGGCGCTTCGAGGTGCCGCGAATCAGGTGGCGGCATCACCCTCCCGACGCCCGCCGTCCGTGGCGGGAGCTCCAGCGCCCGGCGGGCGCGTGTCTCAGTTCTGGTTCGTTCCCCACAGGTGCTGCTGCACCTGGGCGGCCTGGGTCTCCAGTTCCTTCAGCCGCGCGTTCTGGTCGCGGAGCTGCCGGTGCGCCCGCTCCAGGTGCGGCACCAGGTCGCTCGCCCGGCGCTCGGCGCGGTGGTCGGACCACGCGGCCCAGACCCACAGCGCGAGCCGCACGTCGATCAGCGCGCCGCCGGCGATCGCCAGCACCAGCACGGCCACCAGCAGCGTGTTCACGACCGCGCCTCCTGGACCCGCTCGGCCTCGCGCTGCGCCGTCTGCTCCGTCTCGATCCCGCGCACCGCCACCTGGAGTTCGCCCAGGAGCAGCCGGGCCTCGTCGAGCGTCAGCCACCCGATCCCCTGCCCGGTCTCCATCCGCGTCAGCCGGACGACCGCGCCCGGGGTGCGACTGGGGCGCCCAGGGGCGCCGCGGTCCGCTCTCACTCGCCCGAGTGCCATCGCCGCTCTCCTTAGTGGTTCGTGAACGAACCGGGCCGGGGCCGCCGCCTGCGGGTGGAGGGTGCGGCGACCGACGCCGTGGAGCACCCGCAGTTGGCACCTCGCTCCCAGCTCGGGGCGCGTCCGTTCGCGCACCCCGGCCCGGTGTGTCTGGCCCGCCGGGGGAGTCACGGCCGGTCGCCCAACGCGGCGGACTCGACCCCGGACGGGTGCTCTCAGGGGTTTCGTGGTTTGCGTTTCTTCCGGGCCATGTGTTCGCGGGCGACATCCTCACCCAGGGCCAGCGCCGCGATCTCGTCCGGCAGGAAGTAGATCCGCTTGTTCGGCCCCCGCTGGCCGCTCGGCCGGATCACCGAACACAGGCCCATCGCCGCGTACTTCCGGAGCGTGTTGCGGCAGACGCCCAGGGTCTCGCACGCTTGGCCCGAGGTCAGGCGTTTGGCGGTCGGCGCGGCGGTAGCGCGGGGAGCGGGCGAGAGCCGCGTGAGTGCGGCCTCGATCCGGTCCAGTCGCTCAATGACGGCATTGAAATCGGGCGAGGACATGGGTCACGCTCCCCCGCCGCTGTGTGCGATTTGCTCCGCCTCGTAGGCGGCCTTGATCGGCGCGACTGCGGGAACGCCGCCTCGCTTCCACGCTTCGAGTTCGGCAACTCGCAGGTAGATCGGGGGCCGCTTCTTGGCCGCGCCGAACTTGCCGCGGGTGAAAACCCCTTCGTGAACGAGGGCACAAAGCTGCTTGTAGTTGATGTCAAACAGCCTCGCCGCCTCGGGCGCCGGGAGCCAGGAAGCCACATTAGTTGGCATGCTTGTTACCCCTTCTCCTTTGCCACTAGTAGAAAAGTTAACTTTTCACCCCGGTAATGTCAAGCCATTCTGGGCGAAGAAAGTTGAAGTGTGGATGAGTGACCAATTAGATTTGTTAACGGGGACGTGTCGTGCCTGAACTGTTGCTCAGGGAGCCGCCTGTGGCGAAATCGCTTCAGCCACCGAAACCGGAAGACGAGAACAGCCCCTTAGCTGACGGTGGCGATGCCGAAGACCCGAAGTACACCGCGCACCTGAAGGTGCCGCTCGAGTTTATGGAGCGGCTCACCGAAATTGCTCACAAGATCAATAAGCGCCGTCGTCGGCAGGGGAGGAAGAAGCGAGCGCTCGGCTGGTTTGTGGTCACTCACCTTGAGGGCTGGATGAACCGGGCTGAGGCGGAGCTTCAGATGGAAGAGGAGGAGGGCTCTTGATCTTGATCGCCGTGCGGTAGTCGCACGACTCTTCCTCGCCCAACTCGCCGCTCCACGCCTCAAAGAGGATGAACCGGCAATCCGGTGAGACCTGCCTCGCGTACCGGGTTACGAATGCCCGGAACTGTTCTTCTGTGATGTCCCCGTTGTTGTCCGAAACAGCCACGGTCCCACTCCTTTGGCCGACTCGACACCCGTTCACACGCGAACTGAACTCTAACCAACGATTCGCGCTCTGCCAACCGCCGTATGTGTTCCAAATGCTTTCGGAACACCCCGCTCAAAGGACACGCCCGATGTTCGGACCGAACGCCAAGCCGCTTGACCTGTGCACCTGGTTCGTTCCCCACCTTGCGCGATCAATGGCTCTGTCAGGTTGCGACGAGATCGACGAGACCTACACGTGCGGCCCGTTCTCCATCACTTTCAAGGGGCGTAACGACGACATTGGGGCCGACCCGAGCTTGCCGCGAAAAGTCCGGCGAACATCGGATAAAGTGCAGGACGTGTACCGCGCGTTCGTGGCGATCTGGAACGACCCGAACCGCCGGCCGGACCCGATCATGCCGAAGCCCATTCGGACCTGGCTGCTCGCCGAGTACGCTCGCGCAGAGCCGGACAAGACGCAGCGGAAAGACGCCCCCCGGAGCAGTATTCAGCACGCGCTAAGCGATCTTCAGGAGCTTGGCATCATTCACCAGCACGGGGACGGCGGTTGGGTCATGGGTCCCCGGCCCGAGCCGAAACAGGGCACCATTACCGACGACGAGGGTGTTCCGAACGAAAACGGAACACATAGCCCACTTGAACAGGCGGCCACCATCACCCATGCTTCCCACGTCGGCGGTGCGGATGTCGTGCCGCCGCGAACGGGAGCGCAGGACATGTTCGGTAAGCTGATCTGGGTGCCGGGCGAGAAGGACGACTTCGAGACGGGCGGGCTGGTGATCACCGACGACACCGGCACGAGTCACCTGGCCGAAGGGAAGCAAGAGCGGGTGCGGTACTCGGGCCGCACCGGACGGCCCGCGGCGCCCCTCGCGGTGCGGTGCGAACTGGTCACCGTCGACGACTCGGGGCGGCACAAGGTGGCGGTCGTCAAAATCAAGGGGCCGGAGGGCACCAAACAGATCCGCGTCCGCGTGCTGGGCGACTGGCAACTCGCGGGCCGCATGAGCGACCGCGAAGAGCCGGCCACACTCGCCGCGAGCAACTGATGGGGCGCGTTCACAGGAAGCAGTACACGAAGCCCATCCCCGCCGGGGCCGAGCGGGTCACGGTCAAGGGCGTGCCGTGCGTGCGCTGGCGCGGCAAGTCGAAGCAGTGGCAGGTGGGCGTCGTGCTGCCGGGCGGCCGGTGCCGCCTCGAATCGGCCAACTGGTACGTCACCTACTTCGACCACACCAAGGGCAAAGAGGTGACCGTTCCGGGATACGCCGACAAGGCGGCTTCAGAAGCGCTCCTCGCCCAGCTCGTCCGCACCAGCGCCCGCGTCGACGCGGGCCTGTTGCCCCCGGAAGCCGTCCGGCCCCGACTCTCGCTCACCGAACTCCTGGACCGCTGGCACCGCCACGTGAAGCACGGGGGCGCGTCGGACGAGGGCGCCCGCCGGCAGCGGCGGCACGCCCAGGCCGTGTGCGACGGGGTGAGCGCGGCCAAGCCGGCCGACCTGACGCCGTCGGCGGTCCTGGAGTGGATCGAGGCGCAGCGGGAGAGCGGCGGCCGATCGGGCGACGGCATCTCGGTCGGCACCGCCGCGAACTACATCGGCGCGGCCAAGTCCTTCACGCGCTGGTGCTGCGTCGTCGAGAAGTGCGAGCCGGTGGACCACCTGTCCGGACTCGAAAAGAGCGGCCCCGGGCCGGACGACCGTGTCCACGTCCGCCGATCGCTCTTGCCCGACGACCTGGACAAGCTCCTCGCGGCCGCCCGGGCGAGCACGGCGGAGGTGTACGGGCTCACCGGACCGGAGCGGCACGCGCTCTACCTCACGGCCTGCTCGACGGGGCTCCGCGCCTCGGAGCTGGCCCGCCTCAAGCCCGAGCACTTCGATTTGGTCGGCGCCACGGTTACCGTTCATCGGCCCGCGAAGACGAAGAAGCGAGCCACCGACGTGCTGCCGCTCGGCCCGGACGTCGTCGAGGCGCTCCGCCCGATCCTGGCCGCGGTGGGAAAGGGGACCGTCTGGCCGAACCGCGGCGCGGAGTCCCAGGCGTGGTGGCTGCTCGGCGCGCGGCTCATCCGCGCCGACCTGGTGGCCGCGGGCATTCCGCCGACCGCCCCGGACGGCCGGGTGTACGACTTCCACTCGCTCCGGGGCCAGTTCGCGACGGATCTGGACCGCGCTGGCGTCAGTCTGCCCCGCGCGCAAAAGCTGATGCGGCACTCGACGCCGGACCTCACCGCGAAGCACTACCACCGCCCGGAATCGGACGAGCTGGCCGCGGACGTGGCGAAGCTGCGCCGGGGCAAGCCGGCGGGCTCGTAGCTTGCCGGCAAGCTTGCCGTCCGTTCGTGATTCCCGGTGCGTCTCAGTGAACAATCGGACATGCAAGCTGAAGGTGCGGAACTATGGTAATCCGCTTGATTTCGGTGCGAATCGCTTGGTTTTCAAGAGTGGGTCCGGTGGGAGTCGAACCCACTTCCAAGGTGTTATGAGCACCCTGCTCGACCGTTGAGCTTCAGACCCGGTCACAGCATTCTAATGACTCGCGGCCGCGCGGGAACGGCAGTTCTCACCGAACCCGCTCACTCCGGAACGCGCGCCAGTTTGCGCTTCACCTCGTCCAGTCGCCCGTCCCGCCGGCCCCGCGACGACAGCCGCAGGTCCGCCTCGTACAGCTCCCGTGCCCGGGTCCACTTCTCCCGCGCGCCCGCCTTGTCCCCAGAGCGAAACAGCACGTCGCCCAGGTGGTCCCATGCCACCGGGTCTGTCGCGCCCTCCGACAGCGCCAGTGCCCCCTCCAGCTCTGCCCGCGCCTCCGCGAGCTTCCCCCGGCGGAACAGTACCCATCCCAGGCTGTCCCGGTACGCCGCGCTCTCGGGCTCGGCGCTACCCGCCCGGCGCCGTTCGATCCGGTCCAGCATCAGCGCGCGCCGCACCAGCCGCTCCGCCTCGTCCAGGTTGCGGCCCTGGTCCGCCAGGTGATACCCCAGGTCGTTGCACGCGCTCGCGTCGTCCGCGTCGTCGTCCAGCAGCGCCCGCAGCACCGCCTCCGCCTCGCGCGGCTTCTTGGCCGCCCAATAAGCCCCGGACTGCGCGTACCGGATGCGCTGCCGGTCCGCCGGGGCGTCGAACTCGTCCAGCAGCGCCGCCCCGTACTTAATCGCCTCGTCCCACCGGCCCAGCGCGCCCAGCACCCGGTGCTTGCGGAGCCGCACCGTGAGCCGGTCCGTGTCGCCCGCTTGCAGGATGCACCGGTCCGCCACCTTGACCGCTTCCTCTTCCTTCCCCTGTTCGGCCAGCGCCAGTGCCAGGTGGAAGTTGAAGAACACTTCCAGCACCTGCGCGTCCATCGCGCCGCGGCACACGCGCTCCACCTTGTCCGGCCGGCGGCGGCGCCACAGCACGTCGATCAGCCCCGACAGCGCGTCGAGCTGGGCCTCCTTCGGGGCCTCGCGGGCGGCCTGACCGAACTGGAGCTCTGCGAGGTCGAGATGGTTGTGCCGGGCCGCCAGCGTTCCGATGAAATGGTGCGTGCCGTACGCCCGCTTGGTGCCGGCCTTGAAGTCGTCCGCCGCCGCCGTGACCAGCGCCTTCACCCCTTCCGGCTGTTCCTTCAGAGCGTCCGCCACCGCCCGCGCCTTGTCGGCGGCGAACCGCTTCTCGGCGTCGGTCGGGGCCGGCCCCTTTTCCTTCTTCCGGTCCTTGTCCTCGAGCAGCACGAACGTGCGGTCCAGGTCCGCGATGATGTCGCGCGCCCGCCCGGTGTCGAGGTGCGACTTCACCTGCACCGCGACGACCTTGGGGTCGACCTCGGGGTTGAGCCGGGCGCTGTACGTCGTGAGGGACTGGAACAGCTCGTCCCCCTCGCGCCGGGTGGGGAAGTCGGCGGCCAGTTCCGCGGCCAGCACGGCCGCCAGCGCCCGGTTCTCCTTGTCCCGCGCGAGGTGCTGGCGCAGTGCTGGTATGATGTCGTCGGGCCGGTTCGCCGCGCGGAACAACTCCGCGGCCCGCTGGTACGGTCCGGGCACCTGCGGTTTGAGCTTGAGGAACTCTTCGAGGTGCTTGAGCGCCGGCTCGGGCCGGCCGGCCTTCTGGAGCGCCCCCGACAGGTTCCAGCCGAGCCGGGCGGCGCCGAACGCGTCGCCGGCGCGGCGCGGGTCGGCGTACAGCGCGGCGGCGGACTCGAACGCGCGGGCGGCGGGGTCGAATTTCCCCGCCTTCACGCACAGGTGCCCGAGCCGCTCGAAGCACTCGGCCGCTTCGGTGTCGGCGTCCCGCGGGGTGAAGGCGCCGCCGCGGACCACCTCGGCGCGCCCGTCAGCGACGAGCGCCAGCGCCGCCCGGAGGGCGCGCTCGGCGAGGTCGAATTGCTTCGCCCGCTCCCCCAGCGCGGCCATCTCTTTGTACACGCGGACGGCCCGATCCGGGCGCTCGGGCAGGGCCGAGCTGGCCAGCGCGAGTTTCGCGGCGGCGAGCGCGTCGGCCGGCTCGCCCGCGTCGAACAGCAGTCGCGCGAGCAGCGCCGCGGTGTCGGCATCGGCCGGGTCGCTGGCGACGACCGTGCGGGCGGCCCGAATGGCGTCGGGGTCGCGCCCGAGCTGCGCGTAGAGGCGGGCCAACTCGCGGAGCGGTGCGGTCGCTCCGGGGTCCTGCTTGGCCGCCGACTCGAGCTGCCGGGCGGCGGTGAGCAGCCGCTCGCGCCGCAAGTTCCACACGGCGGCCCCGTAGCGCGCGAGGGCGTCGCGGCGGCCCTCGGCCATCGCGCCCGGCGCCGGGTCGGCCGACGGGCACAGCACCGCACCGATCAGAAGGCCCGCGACCATCACGAATTCCTGCCGGGAACGAGGGGCGGTACAATCCCCCGGATCATACCGACACCGACCGAGTGTGCCAACGTGAACCCAACTCGCCCCGTGCCCCCGAACGAGTGCGGCGTGCTGTGCGGCGGTGGCGGCGCGGGCGTAGCGGGCCGGCGCCTCCTCGCAGCTCGCGCGTTCGGACGCCAGCCAGCCGAGCAGTTCCGGGCGTCCACGCCCCCGGCGCCGAAGTGATGCGGCCACAACCGGTTTGCGCCACGTGCGGTGACCGGCGGGAGAGGTTACGGCGCTTCTGCGTTGCCCCTCGCACTTCGGCATGGTTTAATCAGCACTCGCTTTTTTGCCCGCCTTCCATCCCGCCGGAGGCCCGCGCATGCGGACCGCCCTCTCCTTAGCGCTCGTCGCACTCGGGGGACTCACCTGTCCCGCTCGCTCGGTCGCGCAGCCTAAGCCGCCGAACCTGCCGCCCCACCTGATGGCTCCGACCGACCCGCTCTCGCCGGCCGACGAGCGGAAGCAGTTCACCGTGCCGCCGGGGTTCGACGTCCAGCTCGTCGCGAGCGAGCCCGACATCCAGAAGCCCATGCAACTGGCCTTCGACGCCAAGGGCCGGATGTGGGTGACATCGTCCTACCATTACCCGTTCCCGCCCGCGAACGCGAAAGCCACCGACAAGCTGTTCATCCTGTCCGACTTCGACCCGGAAACCGGCAAGGCCCGCAAGGTGCAAACCTTCGCCAGTGACCTGAACATTCCGATCGGCATTCTGCCGCTGCCGGACTGCAACAGTTGCCTCGTGTCGAGCGTCGGCGAGATCCGCAAGTACACCGACACCGACGGCGACGGCAAAGCCGACAAGTCCGAGGTGCTGTTCAGCGGGTTCGGGTTCCGCGACACGCACGGCATGTACAACTCGTACACCCTCATGCCGGACGGCTGGGTGTACGCGTGCCACGGGTTCAACAACGACAGCAAGGTGAGGGGCAAGGACGGGCACGAGATCCAGATGCAGTCCGGAAACACGTTCCGGTTCCGCCCGGACGGCTCGCGGCTCGAAACCTGGACCCGCGGGCAGGTGAACCCGTTCGGGATGGCGGTCGACCCGTGGTTCAACCTCTACACCGCGGACTGCCACTCGAAGCCCATCACGCAACTCGTCCCCGGGGCGTACTACGAGAGCTTCGGCAAGCCGCACGACGGGCTGGGCTTCACCCCGCACGTCACCGCGCACCCGCACAAGAGCACCGGCCTGTGCGGGCTCGTGTGGTACGACGCTGACCACTTCCCGAAGGAATACAAGGACGTGATGCTGCTCGGCGACGTGGTGAGCAACTGCATCAGCGCCGACAAGATCGTGTGGAAGGGCTCGACCCCGGTGGCGCAAGAGCGGCCCGACTTCCTGACGAGCACGGACCGGTGGTTCCGCCCCGTGGACATCAAGCTCGGGCCGGACGGCGCGCTGTACGTCGCGGACTTTTACAACAAGATCATCGGGCACTACGAGGTGGACCTGAAGGACCCCCGGCGCGACAAGGACCGCGGGCGCATCTGGCGCATCGTGTGGAAAGGTACCGACGGCAAAGCGCCGGCGCCGAAGTTCGCGTACACGGACCTCACGACGGAGAAGCCCGAAGCGATCGACAAGCTGCTCGGGCACCCGAACCTCGCGGTGCGGCTGGCGGCAACGAACCAGCTCATCGCCCGCGACGTGAACGCAAAGTCCGTCGCAGACGGCTCGGACGTGTATCAGGTTCACCGGCTATGGGTGGACGCGGCGCGCGCGTGGCGGCACGGGCAGGCGGCAGAAAAGGCAGAACCCAGGCGCGACTCGTCGCTCCTGGCCTCGCACGCCCTGCGGGCGCGGCGGGCGCACGACGAGTGGGGCCGTGAGCACCCTAACGGCGAGCAATCACGGCGTCAGCAGCCCCGGTTGGAAAGGGCCGACGCGCACACACTCCGGGCCGCCGCGGAGTGGATGGGTTGGGGGGCGAAGGCCGAGCACATCAAGCCGCTGGTCGAGGTGCTCGCGAAGTGCCCCGCGGACGACACGCTCCTGCGCCAGGCGGCGCGGATCGCACTCCGGAACTGTCTGCGCGACAACCCGAAGGCGTGGCCGGACGGGTACGACGCGACCTACGCCGACGTCGCCCTCGCGATCCCTCAGTTCGAGGCCGCGAAGTACCTGACCGTGCAACTGTGTGAGAAAAAGCTCCCGGCGGAGCGGTTACCGGCCGCGGCCGAGCACATCACCCGGCACGGCGGGGAGGCGTTCGAAACGGTACTCTTCGCGGCGCTCGCAGAACAAGCGAACGCGGACGCGATACTGGCCGGGTTCCGCGGGGTGCAGGCTCGCGGCGCCAAGCTCAACGCTGCGGCCACCATCGATCTGTTCCGGAACGCACAGAAAGCACTCGCGGACACCAAGAGCGTTGCGTGGGGGCTGCGGGTGCTAAACGCACTGCCCGCCGTCGGCACCGGTACGCTCAAGCTCACGCCGGACGCCGTCGCCGCCCTCACAACCATGCTCTCCACGAAAGCGCCTGACGAGGTGCGCGTCGGAGCGGCCGAGACGCTGCTGAAATACGTTCCGGCGGACGCGGTCGAAGCGATCCGCAAACAACTGGCCGACGGCACCACGCCAGAACCGGTCCGGGTCGGGTGCCTGCTCGCGCTGGCGGCGTCGAACTCGAAGGACGCGCAGTCTGTGGCCCGTGACGCACTCAAGGACGTGCCGTACCGCGTCGCGGTGCAGATCGGCCTGAGCCTCGCCGGGACGAAGGAGGGCACGGGCGTGCTCTTCGCGACCGTCAAGGACGGCAAGGCCCCGCAGCGGCTCCTTCAGGAGAAGGCGATTCTGGAGCGGCTCAAGTCGTCGAATCTGCCCGGGTGGGACAAACAGGTCGCCGACCTCACCAAGAACATCCCGCCCGCGGACCAGCGGATCGCGGCCGTGTTGAAGGACCGTGCGACCGGATTCGCGCGATCAAAGGGGGACCCGAAGGACGGCGCGAAGCTGTTCACCAAGCACTGTGCCGCGTGCCACAAGATCGGCGACGCCGGAGGGAAGATCGCGCCGCAACTGGACGGCATCGGCGTCCGCGGGGCCGAGCGCCTGCTCGAAGACGTGCTCGACCCGAACCGCAACGTGGACCAGGCGTTCCGGGCGCGGTCAATCACCACGACCGACGACCGCACCATCACGGCCCTGGTGCTCCGCGCGGACGGCGAGGTGCTGGTCGTCGCGGACCCGGAGGGCAAGGAAAAGCGCATCCCGCTGAAAGACATCGCGGAGAACCGCGAGACGCAGCTCTCCGCGATGCCGGCCAACTTCGCCGACGTGATCCCGGAGAGCGAGTTCTATAACCTGCTCGCGTACTTGTTGGAACAGAAGGCGAAGGAGCCGCCAAAGAAGGAGAAGTAAGCAGGCAGATCGAGGGCTGGCCACAAAAAGCAGCAGAGGATTGGCCGCAAAAAAGCACAAAGGGCACAAAAGGGAACCAGAGACCAAAGCAGATGAGTGAGTTCAACACACTTCTGCTGTTTTCGTCTTCGGCTTCCTTTTGTGCCCTTTGTGCTTTTTTGCGGCCAATCCTCTGCTGTCATATTTCTTGCGGTTACTATCTATCTTCGCCCAGACCTTCGAACAGTGTGGTGCCGACGCGAACTAGTGTCGCGCCCTCCTCCACGCCGATCTCGAAATCGTTGCTCATCCCCATCGACAGCTCGTTCAGCGCCAGCCCGGTGCGGGCGCGGAGCTGGTCGCGCAGCTCCCGCAGCCGTGCGAACGTCGGCCGCGCCGATGCGGGGTCGTCCGAGTAGGCGGCCATGGTCATTAGCCCGCGCACGTCCACGCCGCCGAGGCCCGCGAGCGTGTCGCCGAGCGCGGGCACCTCGGCCGGGGAGAAGCCCCCTTTGCTCTCTTCGCCGCTGCAATTCACTTCGAGCAGCACCGCGACCGGCGCCCCGCGCTTCTGGCCGAACGCGTTCAGTGCATCCAGCACGCGCGCGCTGTCGACCGAGTGAACCAACGACACCAGCGGAACCGTGCGGTCGATCTTGTTCCGCTGCAGGTGCCCGATCAGGTGCCAGTCCGCGCCGGCGACCGCCTCCGCTTTGCGCCACAGCTCTTGCGGGCGGCTCTCGCCGAGGGCGCGTACCCCTAACGGCGGCACCAGCGCGGCCACCGCCGGTGACACCGTCTTGGTGACCGCTACAAGTGTAACGCCGTCGGGCGTGCGCCCGGCGCGCCGGCACGCCTCGGCGATGCGCCCCTTGACCGCCGCGAACCGCTCGGACAGTACCGTTTGCAGGTCGGATGTGTTCATGTTCAACCCGGGGGCCAGGTCATGTCGCGCCCGCCGAGCAGGTGCATGTGCAGGTGCGGCACCGTTTGCCCGCCGTGTTCGTCGCAGTTGATCACGAGCCGATACCCCTGCACCAGCCCGAGTTCATTCGCCAGTTTGGCCGCGACCAAATGCAGGTGCCCGATGAGGGCCTGGTCTTCGGGCGCGATGTCCGCGTGCGTGCGGATCACCTTCTTGGGGATGATCAGAACGTGAACCGGCGCCTGTGGCATGATGTCGTGAAACGCGAGGCACAAATCGTCCTCGTGGGCGATTTTCGCGGGGATGCGTTTGTCGATGATCTTGAGGAAGAGGTTGTCGGCGAGCATTCGAGGTCCCCTGCGGGTGCGGATGCGGTTACCATACGCGCGAAGAACCCCTCCCCCCAACCCCCTCTCCTAAAAAGAGGGAGGGGACCGAGCCCACAGCCCTTGATGAGGGAATCGGGACGCGAGGGCACCTCTGCCACTGGTTGCGGAACAGATCGATGGTTTTGGAGCCCCTCACCGTTCGGAGGGGTGGAAAGGTTCTTCTGATGCCCTGGGTGGTCGGAATCGATGAGGCCGGATACGGGCCGAACCTCGGTCCGCTGGTGCAGGCCGCCATCGCGCTGCGCCTGCCCGAGAGCGACCCGGCCGGCTGGGACACCCTCAAGTCGGTGGTGCGGCGGGCGCACGAAAAGCCCGACGGGCGGGTTCTGATCGACGATTCCAAGAAGGTGTACACCCGCGGCGGGCTCGAAGCGCTCGAGCGCGGTGTGTGGGCCATTTCGGGCGCCGAACCGGCCCGCGTTCACGACTACCTCTGGCACGGGGACGAATTGCCGCTCTGGGGCGAGCACCTGCGCGCGGAGTTCTGGTTCGACGGCGACGACCTCCTGCCGTTCCACATCGACGCGGAAACCGAATGGGCCGCGTCCGAACCGCTGCGCGCGGCGCTGAACGAAAGCTGGACTGGGGACTACCGCATCGTACCGACGCCCCGGTTCAATCAGATCGTGGACGGGTCCGGCTCGAAGGCCACGGTGCTGAGTTGCGGGCTGATCGACCTGATCGAGTCGGTGACGGCCGCCCTCCCGGACGACGGCGAACCGCTCCTCATCCTGTGCGACAAGCAGGGCGGGCGGAACTTCTATTCGGCCATCGTGCAGGCGTCACTCCCGACCGGATGGGTCGTCACGGAGCGCGAGGGCGCAGCGGAGAGCCGCTACCGGGTCGAGAACTTGTCACGCCCCGTAACGGTCGTCTTCCGCCCGCGTGCCGACGGCGACAGCGTGGCGGTCGCGCTCGCATCAATGCTGTGTAAGTACCTGCGGGAGATGTGTATGCGGCAGTTCAACCGCTTCTGGGCGGCGCGCGTGCCGGGCCTCGCCCCGACCGCCGGCTACCCCGTGGACGCCAAGCGGTTCTACGCCGCGATTCAGCCCACGATGGCCCGCCTCGGCCTCACCGCCGATCAGGTGTGGCGGAAGAAGTAATTCGGCACGCGGAATTGAACGCGTATGACCGCCCCATTCTGGGGCTTGCGACTTTCAATTCCGCGTTCCGCACTACTCCAGGTCCCACACCACCACGTCGCCGGTGGCAGAACCGGCCGCAGCGAGACTGCCGTCCGGGCTGACCGCGATCGCACTCAGTCGGTCGAGTTGCCAGGTGTACCGATTGGTGCGGTCAAGGGTGTCGGCATCGAACTCGTTAACCGTTTCGTCGTTGCTCGTGACGAACAGGCGCCGCCCGTTCGGGTGGTACGCGAGGGCGGTGAAGTGCTTGCGGTTGTCGTTGCGCGTCAGCCGCGGGGCACCGCCGGCGGGCAGTGACCAGGAGAGCAGCGTCATTCCGTGAATGCCGACCACCGCCGCACCGGTCGGGCGGAACCACAGCTTCCCCGCGTAGCTGTACGGGTACGTGCCGTCGCTCAGGCCCGCCGACGAGGACAGGTCGCGCACCTCCAGGCGCATCGGCTGGTCCCACCAGCGCCCCGGGGCCGCCGGACGGGTCAGCATCGCGAACCGGTCTCCCGACGGCGAGATGGTCACGCTCTCGACGGACAACTCGCGCGTGGACAGCACCCACTGGCGAACCCAGTCGCCGTCTTTGAACTGCCACCCGGCGAGAAAGTGGTCCGGCATCCCGTGGCTCGAAACGATCCGGTCGCCGGCGGGGCCGACCTTCCAGACCGTGGCCGTGGTCAGGAACGATGGGTACTCGTTGGTCGCGTCGCGCTCGTCACGGTCGTAGACTCGGTACCCGGTAGCGAGTTGCCACTCCAACCGGCGCCCGGTGGCGGAGAACCGTAGGCCCCCGGCCCGGTACTTCCCCCCCAGGTCCAGACGCACCGGGGCAATGTTGGGTGAGTCGAGGTTCCAGAGGAACACGTGCGCCCCGTCCACGGCGGCGGCGACGGCGCGACTGTCCGGGCTGAACGCCAGGTCGAGCACCTCCGCAGAAGCCGTTTTCAGGACGAGCATACCCTTCCCCCACCGGGAACCTTAACTCGCGCCGCGCCCCCGCGCCAGAGGGGCGGCGCGAATCGGGGTCAGTCGTCCACGTCCCAAACGAGCGCGCCGGCACGACCGGCCGCCGCGGCGCACTGCCCGTTCTGATCAAACGCCACAGCGTACACCGGGCCGAGGTCCCACTGAAACGTGCGCAGCGGCGGACCGGAGCCGGCCGCGTCCCACACGGCCACCGTGCCATCGATCCCGCCGGTCACCACGCGCCGGCCGTGCGGTGCGAACGCCACCGACAGCCACCCGCCGTGCGTGCGCGCGTACCGATCGACCACGGCGGCGCGAGTTGGGAGGTGCCACACCGAGAGGTTGCCGAGCGCGAGAACGGCCGCGAGGTCGCCGTCGGCCGAGCACGCGATTCGGTGCGGGCACCCAGAGACCGGAATCTGGTGCCCCGTGCCGCCCGATTCCGGTAGCACCGTAATGCCCTCCTCGCTCGCCACCAGAAGCCGCGAATCGCCCGTAAATGCTGCGTCACTCGCTGTGAAAATGTTGTGCCGCCGCCGCACGACCGGAACCGCGCCGCGCAGGCCCCAAGTGGTCACCACCGCCCCGACCGTTGCCAGACTACTGCCGTCGGGCGAACAGACCGCACGGCTCGATCGCGGGAGGTCGCCTTGGAGGGACAGGGGGGCGCCCGCGCTCGCGAACTCGAAAACGAATGCTCGTTCGGTGGTCGCCAGCACGAGCCGACCGGCCGGGGTGAACTGCACCCGGATCACCGTCGCCGAAAACGGACCGACCCGCCGCGATGGGAGCGACGGCGCGTGCAGGTCCCAGAAGTCAACCGCAGAGCCGAGGCCACCCGCCGCCAGCCAGCGACCGTCCGGCGAAAACGCGACCGTGTAGTGAGGCTGACCGGACGGCGGGAGCTGGAGCATCGCAGCACGCGGGGCGCGAAAGAGCGAGGTTGTTCAGGGTAACGGGGCCGCACGGTCGCTGGCGCGTTTTCTCCGCGCCGCGCGGGCGCCTCGGAACGCGACCGCGAACGGAAACACCACACGAAGCCGAAGCCGTGCGATCAGAACGATCGCACCACGCCGGGCCGCTCACACCTCGATCTTCTTCCACTTTCCGCTTGCGAACCGCAGTGCGAAAAAGGTCCCCCGCAGCCACAGGTCGGCGCACATCGCGACCCACGCGCCCAGCAGGCCCATGTCCGCACCTCGGACCGTCCCGAGCGGGCCGAGATCCACCTGCGGGGCGGTCATCAGGTACGCCAGCGGAATCCGCACGCCCAAGAACCCGAGCCAACTGAACAGCACCGGCACGCGCGCGTCGCCGGCCCCGCGCAGCGCGGCGGTAAAAATGATCTGACTCGCCAGAGCCGGCATCGCGCACGCGATCAGCCGCAGCGCCGGTGCGCCGGTGTCGACGATGGGTTGCAGGTCGGCGCCCGGACAGAACACCTTGAACATCGGTTCCGCCAGGAGCACGAACAGCACGCCCATGCAGCACATGAGCCCCCCGCCGATCGCGAACGCCACCCACACGCTCCGGGCGGCGCGGTCCGGGGTGCGGGCGCCCAGGTTCTGCCCCACCAGTGTCATCGCAGCGGTGCCGAACGCCGCCCCGGAGAGGAACCCGAGGGCTTCCCAGCGCAGCGCGATCCCGTGCGCGGACGCTGCGGTGTCGCCGAGCCGGTTCACGATGCTGAGGAACCACAACTGGCAGAACGCGGCCGACAGGCTGTCGATCGCGGCCGGAACGCTGACCCACAGCAAACGCCGGATCAGGCCGGTATCGGGAACCAAGTTGGCGAGGTGCAGCTTCAGCCCCGACCGGCCGCGCGAGAGAATGACGAGTAGTGTGATGCACCCGATTACGTGACTGAGCCCCGTGCCCAGTGCGATCCCGATGAACCCGAAGCCCCGGAACGGCCCGAACCCGAAGCACAGCCCCCACGCCAACGGCACGTTCAGCACGGCCACGAGCCCGAGCACCTTCAGCCCGGTGCGCGTGTCCCCGGCGCCCGCGAGGCACGCGGCGCACGCGGACTCGGTGATTTGGAACGCGAGAAGGGCCGCCAGGGGCGTCAGGAACTCGACGCACACCCGCGCCGCGTCGCCCTCGAGCTTCAGGGCGCGGATCAGGTCCGGCAGCCCCACCAGTGCCGCGACCGCGCCCACAACGCCGAACACAACGGCCAAAACGATGGACTGGCCGGCGGCCCGGTTGGCGAGTGCGAAGTCCCGCGCCCCAACGAAACGGGCCACAAGGGCGGTGCTCCCGACGCTGACCAGAACCGTGTAGCTCGACACGAACCAGTACAGGTATCCGGCCGTGTTCAACGCAGACAGGTACCCGACCCGGGCCGCCGGATCGGATACCTGAAATCGTCCCGCGAGAAACTGGTCGGAGAGCTGCACGACGAGGTGCAGGTATTGCTGTGCAAGCGCGGGCAGAGCGAGGACGAGCACCTGCCGCCCGAGCGGGCGAGATAGCGCGTCCTGCGGAGCCGATGTGTCCATGCCCACATCTTAGTGACCGCGGCGCCGACCGCCGGTCGCCCCAACCCTTACTTCTTGGCGGTCTTCCGGCGGGTCTTGGCGACGGCAGCGGTCGGCGACACCGGCGGCGCCTCGGGCTTGGCCCGAAGCACCACCCGGAAGCTCCCGAGCATCAGCACCCCGAGCACGTCGGGCGTGGTTCCCGGGGTGAAGATGTCCGGCCGCAGCCGGTAAATCACCCGGCGCCCGTCCTTCTCGTCTTCCAGCACGCCCGCCTGCCGCATCACCCCGAGATGGTGCGACATGTTGACCATCTTAATCTTCACTAGTTCTGCAAGGTTCCCGACGTGTTCGGGGCCTTTGGCCAACTGCCACAGGACACGCAGACGGGTCGGCTCGGCCACGGCGGCGAGCAGCGCGGCCACCTTGCGAGCTTCGGCAAACTCGGTCATTTCGGCACCAGTGGACACCGCAACCTGCGGCGAGGGCGGGCAATTTGTGGAGTTGAAATAGTATAGATCGAAATGGCGTCATGCCACCGTCCAAACGGAAATAGGAATGAATTGAGCCGCTTGGGGGCGGTGCATTTGCGTCGTTCGGACGGATCGGTAATGTGGTACAAGAATGAGGGCCGGCAGGAGTCGCACCCGCATGTCCCGAGGTACGAACGCGGTGCCTTTCTGTGTCGTGCCACACTGGCGAATGATCTTGGAGGTAAACATTCGCTCTGTGGTGGGCAAAATTTGCCCATCACTGCTTCATTCGTGCTCACAGGCGGCGCGGGGGGAGTCGAACCCCTCACCTGGGCCGTCACAGGGCCACGTGCTACCGCTACACCACATGCCGCATCGCAAGAACTGAAGAATCCTCCGACCGACCGCTCCGGTTCAAAGCCGCGCGCGCGGCGTTCCGATTCGCGATTGTCAGTTGAGTGATCCCGGGTGGAATCGAACCACCGACCTCCTCCGTGTCAGGGAGGCGCCTTGAACCACTGGGCCACGGGATCGACCGTTCGAGCGCGGAACGTAGCGTGCAGGGTTCGGAGCGTTCGCATCTTACGTTCCGAACCCCGCGCGATACGTTCCGCGCGACCTTCAGGCGGAGGGGGTGGGATTCGAACCCACATACCCGTTTAAGGGCAACCGCTTTAGCAGAGCGGCCCGGCCAAGCCGTATCCGGCTCCCGTCCGTCGGCCCGCTCAAGTGAGCGGGCGGTGATCGGCGCGCGTGCGGCGAGTGCGGGGTGCGGAACTAACCCCAGTCGGCCGGACCTTTGGTAAGCCCGCACCCCGCGCCCGCCGCACGCGCACCGATCGAGTGGACCCGCCGGGAGTCGAACCCGGGCTGCCGGCATGCCATACCGGCGTCATCCCGCCTAGACCACGAGCCCACAGCAACAGGAGTCCGGCCCGGTGCGCCCCGAACTCCAGTGGAACCGCGGGGAGTCGAACCCCGTGGCCGTGCTTGCAAGGCACAGCCCTCGCCCGCGAGCGATCCCGTTTGACGAGCTTCGAGTTCGGGTTCCGAGTTGAGAGCGGCGCCGATTCGCGCCCCAACTTGAAACCTGGAACCCGCTGAGTGACCTCGGTGGGAGTCGAACCCACACGCCTCGCGGCAGCCGGCTCTCAACCGACTCTGGCTACCAGTTACAGCACGAGGTCATTCGTCGCGAGCGGTGTCGTGAACGAACCGTCCGTTCACGACGCACCGCCACCAACAGTGGCCCAGGAGGGAGTCGAACCCTCACGCCTTACGGCACCGGCTTCTGAGACCGGGGTGACTACCAGTTCCACCACCGGGCCAACGTTCGCGCCGCTGCGGCGCGGAGTCGCGGAGCCTGGGACTCTAACCCAGCAACCGGGCATATGAAACCCAGCCGAGCGCCTGCCCGCCCGCGAAACATCAGCTCGTCCAGTTGCGGGCCTCAGAGTCGAACTGAGCAGCCAGGCTTATGAGACCCGGCCGAGCTCCGGCCCGCCCGCAATCGTTTCGGTCCAGTGGTGACGGTGGGATTCGAACCCACACTGTCCACGTTCTGAGCGTGGCGACTCCTGCCAGTTGGTCTACATCACCTCATCAAACCTGCGGCGGCTCGACCGCCGCGCCGGCCGCTCTCGCGCCGGCAGTGACCCGTGGGGGAATCGAACCCCCGTTTACAGGTTGAGAACCTGTCGTCCTGAACCGCTAGACGAACGGGCCGTATATCACACGCTCACATCACAACCGTCTCATCAGGCGACTCGTACGGGAGTTGAACCCGTGTCTCCAGGTTGACAACCTGACATCTTGAACCGTTAGACGAACGAGCCGTTAGTTCCCGGTCTGTACCCAACTCCTAACAAGTGCCCCGGGTGGGAATCGAACCCACATTGTCCGTGAGGACGGCTGCTTTACAGGCAGCCTGGCGGCCCACCGCGCGTCCGGAGGCGTAACCGTCGGTCGTCGGAGTAGCACGGGAGGGATTCGAACCCACACGCACCAAGGTTTGAGCTTGGCCGCACTCCCGGTTGGCGTACCGTGCCACACGATCATTGCGACATTCGGAACACGGAGTTCGGAATCAAGAACTCGAACACAACACCGATCAACTCACTCCGCTGATACACCCGCTCAGCCAAGCCCTCGGCGGGAATCGAACCCGCGCGTCCGTCATACCAAAACGGCAAGCTGCCACTACATCACAAGGGCCGTACATATCACGTCTTCAACTTCATGTTCCGAACCCCTCGTTCCGAATTCGGGAGAGCGCCCAGCGGGAGTCGAACCCGCACATCCGCCATGGCAAGGCGATAGGCTACCGCTACATCATGGGCGCGTATCAATCACATCACAAACCAGTGGAAGCGGTGGGAATCGAACCCACGTACACCTGCTTAAGAGGCAGGCCCCTAGCCAACGTCGGACACACTTCCGGCTCGCCCTCGCGGGCAGCGGTCCACACGGGAGTCGAACCCGCACCCTTCCGCTCGACAGGCGGCTGCTCTACCAACGGAGCTTCTGGACCGTACACGTCACTTCGACCAGCAGGTGGCGGAGGAATCGAACCCCACAGGACGGAGCCGTCGGTTTTGGAGACCGAGTGCGTTCCCAGACGCGTTCACCACCTGTAATTCCCAGTACCCCGTGCGGGAGTCGAACCCGACCTAAGCGGCTTGAAAGACCGCCGACCTCACCGGAAGTCGAACGGGGCGTTCCCGTGTCGTCCGCCCCCCGGCCACAAAACGAAACCGGCCGGGGGTCGCTTGTACCCCCGGCCGGCGCGGTCGCCACTCACATGGCTCGCCAGGGGTTCATCCGCTCGTATCGCTCAGACCGCTCAGAGCCGCTTCGACTTCGACTTCAAGACGCGCGGCCGTATCAAGACCCAGACCTAACGCATAACCCGCTTCCCAACCGGCCGCGAGATACGTCGCCTTCGCGGCGACGGCATCACTCGTCGCTTGAAGTTCGGTGCTCGCGTGCCAGAGGGTCATGGTTGTATCGTGTGTAAGCTGTGATCCGTTGTTGTTGACCGCGGGGATTGTTGCCCCTCACTCGCGGTGTACGCTAGATAGACGCGGAACCTATAAGCGGGTTCGCACGAAACCGATTTTATTTTGTCCCCGTGTTGGGAACCGAACGGTGAGCGAGTTGGAACGCTGGATGCGGCACGCCCTGGCGCTGGCCGCCCGGGGCCGCGGGGCCGTCGAGCCGAACCCGATGGTCGGGGCGGTGGTGCTCGACCCGACCGGGAAGCCGGTCGGCGAGGGCTGGCACCAGAAGTTCGGCGGCCCGCACGCGGAGGTGTTCGCCCTTCAGGCCGCTGGGGCACGTGCCCGCGGCGGAACACTCCTCGTCACCCTTGAGCCGTGCTGCCACCACGGGAAAACGCCGCCCTGTACCGATGCGGTGCTGCGGGCCGGTGTGGCGCGCGTGGTCGCGGCGATGGCCGACCCCTTCCCGCGCGTCGCCGGGGGCGGGTTGGCGCTCCTCCGCGCCGCCGGGGTGGACGTTCAAGTCGGGTTGTGCGAAGCGGACGCGCGGGCGCTCAACGCGCCGTACCTGAAGTTGCTGAGCACCGGGCGCCCGTGGGTCCACGCAAAATGGGCCATGACGCTCGACGGCAAGCTCGCGGCCCGGACCGGCGACTCCAAATGGATCAGCGGTGCCGAGTCGCGCCGGCGCGTCCACGAGTTGCGCGGGCGGCTCGACGCGATCCTCGTGGGGCGCGGAACGGTCGTCGCGGACGACCCGCTCCTAACGGCCCGGCCCGCGGGCGTGCGCGTGCCCGCGCGGGTGGTGCTGACCGCGTCCGGAGAGCTACCGGCGGCGTGTCAGTTACGCGCCACCGCGCGCGAGGCGCCCGTCCTCGTGTACACCGCCAACCCCGGAAAGCTCGGCGGGTGGGCCGCCGACGGCGCGGAGGTCGTCGGCTTCGGTGAGCTGACCCTCGACGCCGTTCTCGCGGATCTGGGCCGGCGGCGCTTCACAAACGTGCTGCTGGAGGGCGGCGCGGGGCTATTGGGGGCGGCTCGTGATGCGGACGCGATCGACGAGTTTCACGTGTTTATCGCGCCAAAGGTGGTCGGCGGAAGTGCGGCGCTGACGCCCGTCGGCGGTACGGGCGCCGCGCGGATGGCGGAGGCGCTGACGCTCGAAGGGGTGACGTTCGAGCCGTCCGGCGCGGACGTGTACGTCCACGGGTTCGCGCCGGGTCGGGTCGTTGTGTAACGTGCGGACGTTGCGCCCGGGCGGCGCTGCTGCCGCCCCACTCACTGCACGGCCTTGATGGTCATGGTGAACGTGCTGCCCTTTCCCGGCTCGCTGCGGACGGTGATCTGCCCGCCCATCGCGGCGCACAGCCGCTGACTAATCGCCAGCCCCAGCCCGGTCCCGCCGAACTTGCGCCCGGCCGTCGAATCGACCTGGGTGAACGCCTGGAACAGCCGCCCCACCTGCTCCGGCGTCATCCCGATACCGGTGTCGGACACCGCCACCTGGACCGAGTCCACCCCGGACACCGGCGCCCGCCGGGCGGTCACCTTCACCAGCCCGTCCCGCGTGAACTTGCACGCGTTGCCCACCAGGTTCAGCACGCACTGGCGGATGCGCGTCGGGTCGCCCATCGCGCGGCCCAGGTCCGGCGGGCAGTCCAGCTCGATCCGGTTGTTGTTTTTCTTCGCCAGCGGCTCCACCGACACCATCAGGTCGTGGATCAGGCTCGCGGGCGCGTACGGGTCGTTGGCGATCTCGAGCTTGCCCGCCTCGATCTTCGAGAAGTCCAGGATGTCGTTGATGAGCGCCAGCAGGTGCTGCCCCGCGCTGTGGACCTGCTGGAGGTCGGCCGTGTACTGCGGCAGGTTGTCCACCGCGGCCTGTTCGAGCAGCATTTCCGAGTAGCCGATGATCGTGGTGAGCGGGGTGCGCAGCTCGTGGCTCACCGTCGCCAGGAACCCGCTCTTGGTGCGGTCGGCCTCCTCGGCGGCCTCCTTGGCCACCCGCAGCCGGTTGGTCTCGTCGTCCTTCTCCAGGCGCTGCAGGCCGGCCCCGACCGCGGTCGCGAGCAGTTGCACCACCTGGGCCTCCAGCGGCCCGATCTCGCGGCCCCGGGCGCGCTGCATCCGGCTCCCGTACACCACCCCGACCACGCGGTCCTTGGCGTCGAAGAACGGGGACACCACCACGCCCTGCACCCCGACCAGGCTCTCGCCCCCGCCGGCCGCCGCCGCGCCCACGTAGAACGTGCGCTTCTCGGTCAGCGCCTGGTTCACCAGCGCGTGACTGAACGCCCGCCCGGGCTGCTTCTCGTCGCGCACCACCTGCGCCACCACCCGCCACGCGTCCCCGTCGCGGGTCAGGACGATGCCGGTGTCCAGCCCGATGTGCTCGACCAGCGCCGCCGCGGCCTGCTTGTAGAAGGCGTCGGGCTCGCCCGCCTTCTGGACGTTCACCACCGTTTCGAGCCACCCGACGATCTCCTCGGGCTTGGCACCCTCGCTGCGGTCGATCAGCGCCGGCTGGGTGCCGGACCCGGCGGCGCCGACGGCCCGCACCGGCGCCGCGATGGTCTTCAGCACGTTCACCGACACCGGCTCCGAGTCGCCCGAGTCCACGTCGATGACCGTCTCGCCGATCGCCAGCCGCACCGGCAGCAGGTAGTCGCAGTCGGCCCCCGGGTTCAGCACCGCGTGGTTGTCTACCGTGACCGGCGCCTTGGTGCTGAGGTTCGCCACCTTCACCTTGCGCCCGGGCTGCTCCTCCAGTCGGATGTGGTCCCGGGACACGAACGCGTCGCGCACCACCACCCGGCTGACGCCGGACCGCATCGGCCCGCGCCCCAGCTCCAGCGGCCCGCTCTGGTGCGTGAGCTGCTGCGTCTCCAGGTTGTTCTTGATGGTCAGCGTGAGCATGGGATGTTCCGCAGATCGGGACGCGACCGCATACAGCAGCGGTCCAAGTCGAGCAGCTTGCGCCCGCCACCCGCCCGCTGACGCCGGCGGTTCGACGGTAATTTCTCGAACCGCCGGCCTCAGCGGGCGGGTGGCACCTCCGCATCACCCTCGCGACAGCCGCAGCCCGATCGGGAGGCTCTCGCCGAACAGCCGCGACGCCTCCTCGCCCTCGGCCGCGACGACCTCGTCCACCATCCGCGGCCACGCCGCCGGGCACGGGTGCGCCCGCAGCGCCTCCAGCACGCGCTGGCGCGTCGATTCGCTTACGTCGACGGCGCGCAGCCCGCTCCGCCGGGCGAGCTGGGACAGGCAGAACAGCCAGGCGTTTTTCTCGCTCTCGTTGCCCGGCGCGAACGGCAGCAGTTCGTCGATCCACTGCTCAACTATCTCAGGGTGGACCACCGAATTCAACGGGCCGTAGAACTGGACCCGCGCGCCCAGGCGGGTCAGCGCCCAGAACGCGTACGTCGGCACGGGCGCCTTCTTGCAGTCGCGCAGCACCGCGGCGCCGAGCGTCTCGCGGGTCTTGGCGTCGAGCCGTTCGAGGCTGGCGGCGGCGCGCCACATTTCGGCGTACTCGTTAGCCGGCGGGCGCGAGAAGGCCTTACCCTTTACGGGCAACAGGGTCGGTTTGAGCCGCGAGAACAGGGCCTGCTGGAGCGCGGCGTTCAGCCCGCCGCTCACCCGCCGCCACATGATCCAGTAATCGGCCCCGCCCTCGGGCACGGTGGCCTTCTTCGCGCCCCCGGCGGCCTGGCCGCTTGCCGCGGCGGTGATGAGCTTCCAGAGCGCCTCAACGCGGTAGCGGTCCACCGGGTCGCCGAACCCGGGGCGTAGTGCGAACCCGGTGAGGTTGTACCACCGCGACAGGTGCCCCGGGGACTTCGACCGGCCCCCGGCAGCCGGTTCGAGGAACTCCCACAGCCGCCGGCACAGCCCGGTGGGCCAGTCGCCGCGCGGCGATTCGAGGGCCGCCTCAATCAGCTTGGGCAGATCGGACGTGGACGGCGCGTCGGCCGGCGCTGGGTCGCCGAACGTGGCGGAAACCAGCCCGCCGGCGGCCTGCACCTTCTCTTCGGGGAACACGTCGATCACCGCACCGGCGGCGTCGGCTTCGGTGTCCTCCTTGGTGGGCTCGCGGAGCACGTCGCGGACGTTGAACTCCAGCCGCCACCGGTTCCCTTCCTTCGTTTCGCAGTACAGCTCCAGCGTCCCGATTTCGGTACACTTGGCCGCGAGCGTGACCGGCACCCGCTTGGCGCCCGCCCGCTTCCCGCCGCGCAGGATGGTGTGCAGCGGGGGGAGCCGCATCAGCGACTCTTCGGCGAGGCGCAGCACCTGCCCCGGCTTGTCGTCGCCGCGCACGGTGGAGGTGAAGAGGGGGAACAGCACCGGCTCGCCGAGCGCCAGTTCCAGCACCGGCTCGGGCATCTTCACCTCCTCGCCTTCCTGCATGCGCCGCGGCACCACACACAACACCGGGACGCCCGGCGCGGCTCCGCCGTCCGCCTCCACCGCGACGTAGTACGACCGCGGGATGCCGCCCCCGATGCGGCGCCCGCCCGAGTGCTTGAGCCACGCGAAGTACGCCGCGCCCCACGCCACCGCCAGGTCCAGCGACGGGCTGGTGAGCACGAGCGGGTCCCATTTAGTGAGGGAACCACCTCCTGTTTTGTTCTCAGTCCGCTCGAACCACGGGCGCATCACCTCGACCACCCGCTGGCGCAGCACCTCGGGCTGGAACACGCCCCCGTTGAACAGGATCGCGTCCACACGCGCGCCGGCCCCGTCCTGCAACTGCTGGCGCAGGAACGCCGCCAGGTGACGCGAAACGGCCGGATCGCTCACATAGGGGAGCCCCATCTCCTGCAAGCCGGTGCGCGGCCCCTTCGCGGGGTCGGCGTCGAACGGCGCGTTCGGGAAGAACCCGTCGAACAGGGCGGCGGCCACGTCCTGGGCGGTGATGTTGATCGACACCGTTCCGCCGACGACGCTGCGCCCCTTACCTACGACCGTGACCGGGTAGCTGGGGGGCGGGGGATCGGCGAGCAGCGCTTCCTTCGCAGTCCGGCACGCCTGAACGAGCGCCCCGAACTGTGCGGCGTCGAGGCGCCCGCCGGGGAGCTTCGCCTCCACCGCCTTCGCCAGCGCGAGGTCCATGTTGTCGCCGCCGAGCAGCAGGTGATCGCCCACCGCGTCGCGGATGAACGTGAGTTCCCCCTGCTCCTCGCCGGCGCGGATCAGACTGAAGTCCGACGTACCGCCGCCCACGTCCACGACAAGACACCGCATCCCGGGCTTCAGCATCCCGGCTTCCTGGGGCGAGTGGGTGCCGAGCCACGCGTAGAACGCCGCTTGCGGCTCCTCCAGCAGCGTGACGTGCTTCAACCCGGCCTGTTTGGCCGCCTCCGCGGTGAGGTTCCGGGCCACGTCGTCGAACGACGCGGGCACGGTCACCACGACCGTTTGCTCTTCGAGCTTGTCTTCGGGCTTGCGGTTGGGGGCCGCGTTCCACGCCTCGACGATGTGCTTGAGGTACTTCGCGCTCACTTCCAGCGGGGAGAGCCGGGGCACGTCCGGCGGCCCCGCCCACGGCAGCAGCGGCGCGGTACGATCGACCCCCGGGTGACACAGCCACGACTTCGCGCTGGAGATCTGCCTTCCGGGGACCTTCGCCCCGTGGTTGCGGGCGAACAGGCCCGCCGTATCGGGCGGCCCCTTCTTCCAGGGGAGGTCGATCGCACCGGGGGCGAGGTCGTGCGGCCCCGGGATGTACAGGAACGACGGCAGCAGTTCGCGGCTCTGCACCTGACCGGCCGCGACCACCTGCGGCACGTGGAACGTGTTGAGCCGCGGCCCGCCGGCGGCCCGGCTCGCGGTGTCCACGTAGGCCACCGCGATGTTCGTGGTGCCGAGATCGATTCCGACGAGGTAGCGTCCCATAGTCAGTCGCAAGTCGTAAAGTCGCAAGTCGTAAGGTCGAAGGCGGGGCGGAAGTCGGGTCCGTGGGGACGCACAACTTGCGACTGGACGGCCTTCGGCGGTATCGTGACCGCATGGCAACAACAATCTTAGGGCTGGACATCGGCGGCGCAAACCTGAAGGCGGCGACGCACGACAAGCGCGCGGTTTCGGTGCCGTTCCCGCTGTGGAAGCAACCGGACAAGTTGCCGGCCGCTCTCGCGGACCTGGTCGCCAAATTTCCCGACGCCGACGAACTCGCCGTCACGATGACCGGCGAGTTGTGCGACTGCTTCGAGACGAAGCGGGACGGCGTCCACGCGATCATTAAAGCCGTCCGGTTCGCGAGCGCGGCCCGGCCGATCCGCGTCTGGAGCACCGACGGGGCGTTTCTTAACAGCGAGGAGGCGAAAGCACACCACATGAAGGTGGCCGCGGCGAACTGGCACGCGCTGGCGACCTTGGCGGGCCAGTACGTACCCGAGGGGCGCGCGATTCTCGTCGATGTCGGTTCCACCACCACCGACATTATTCCGATCCTCGACGGCAAACCGGTGCCGCGCGGGCTGACCGATTACGACCGGCTGTTTAACCACGAACTGATTTACACCGGCACCCGGCGCACACCGGTGTGCGCGATCAAACCGTGGCTGACCGCTGCCGAATTGTTCGCCACCACGCTCGACGTGTACCTGACCCTCAACCTGATTCCCGAGAACCCGAATGACTGCGACACCGCCGATGGGCGCCCGGCAACCCGAAAGCACGCCCACGCCCGGCTCGCCCGAATGTACTGTGCGGACGCGACCGAAGTGCCAGAGGACCACACCCGCACGCTGGCCGAAGGGGTGCGTGACGAACAACTCGCAAAGATCCGCCATGCCGTCGGCGTTGTTCGGGATCGGCTGAAATATATGCAAGCGGACGGCAGCACGTCGTTCTTACGCCGCCTCATACTCAAGCGTTTCGAAAAGACGGGAGAGCCCTCTTATGATCTCCTCGAGAACGGCGGCGACGACCTGCTCACCGAAGGCCCAAAGATTTGCGAAATCGTCTCGGGCTCCGGCGAGTTCCTCGCACGGGCGGCGACGTCCGCGGACATTTCGCTGAACGACCAACTCGGTCCCGAGGTGTCCGCTTGCGCACCGGCGTATGCGGTCGCGGTGCTGGCCGCGGAGCGTCCGGCATGATCGTCGTGAAGGTCGGCGGGAGCCTCTACGATCACCCCGCGCTCGGGCCGGCGCTCTGCGCGTTCGTGGAATCGCTCCAACCAGCGGAAGTGCTATTCGTACCCGGGGGCGGTGAAGTCGCGGACGCGGTGCGCGCCCTCGACCGCACGCACGCGCTGGGAGAAGAGGCCGCGCACTGGGTCGCGCTGCGGGCGCTGAGTGTGACCGCGGCGTTCCTGGAGCGGATCGTAGGCAGACCTACCCCCCCCGCCCCCCCCCCCTGAAGGGAAGGGGGGAGAATTCACGAATCGCGTCCTGCGCGTCGGATATGCGATCCGGTTCCGAGGTGCTTTTCTCCCCCCTTCCCTTCAGGGAGGGGGGGCCGGGGGGGGTAGGTCCCCGCGTCCTCGACTGCTACACCTTTGCCCGCGAGGACGAGTCCCGCCCCGGCGCGCTGCCGCACACCTGGGACGTCACCACCGACTCGATTGCCGCTCGGGCCGCGCTGGTGTTCGGCGCCGAGCGGCTGGTGCTGCTCAAGTCGGTCGATGTCCCGACCGGAAGTTCCTGGGAAGACGCTGCCGCGAACGGCTGGGTGGACGCGCACTTTCCCCGCGTCGCGGCGCTTTTGCGCTGCCCGGTGGGAGCCGTTAACTTCCGTGCAAAGCTCGACGCCCACGCCTGAACTGGTGGCGTGTTCTATGCTTGGCGCGAACGACACTCACTCGCCCACGCAGGAACTCCGAGCGCCATGCGGTTCATCATCGCCAACGAGTTCTACCAGCAGATGATCTCCACCCCGGGACACACCCCGGACTGCTACGTCCGGCCGGGGGAGTACCTGCACCACATGTACATCGACGGGGTCAAGTACGCGGTGGCGCCCGCGGTGCTCGACTGCCTCGCCGCGGCCGAGGAGAAGGGCGACCAGGAGGCCGTCGCGCACCTGAAGCTCCACAAGCTGCACTACGAGGCCCTGCTCGCCGACGCCGAGCGCACCGGCACCCTCACGGAGGACGTGACGCTGCTCGGGGACGCGCCGCCCACCGACGAGGAGGCGCTCCCGGCGACCGATAACGCGTACGCCCCGCGCGTCCCGGCCAAGTGGGAAGACCTGGGGCTCGAACTGCCGTACCTGTTCGAGATGGCGCTGCGCACCATTTACACGCGCGGGCACGTCACCGGGGGCGAGCTGGCCACCGCGATGGCCGTCCCGTTTGCCATCATCAACCCGGTGTTCCAGGCGATGCGCAAGCAGTCGCTGATCGACATCGTGGCCCAGCGCGGCAACAGCGGCGACGCCAGCTTCGTGTACGCGATCAAGCCGCCCAAGGGCGAGGACGCGCTCCGCGACGCCCTCGACAAGACCACCTACACCGGCCCCGCCCCGGTGCCGTTCGCCGACTACGTCGAGTCCGTGATGGCCCAGACCATCAAGCGGCTCGTCGTGACGCGCCGCAGCATCCGCCGGGCGTTCGAGGACCTCATCATCACCGACGAGGCGTTCAACGAGATCGGCCCCGCGATCAACTCGGCGCAGAGCATCTTCTTCTTCGGGTACCCCGGCAACGGGAAGACCAGCGTGGCCGAGCGCATCACCCGGCTCATGGGCGACGCGATCTACATCCCCCACGCGGTGGAGGCGAACGGCCAGGTCATCAAGCTGTTCGACCCGATCCAGCACACCCCCGTCCAGGACGCCGACCAGCAGGACGTGACCGAAACCATCCTGAAGCGGGGCACCCTGTTCGACCAGCGGTTCATCCGGGTGAAGCGGCCGACGATCGTGGTGGGCGGCGAGCTCACGATGCCGATGCTGGACCTGAAGTACAACGAGGTGGGCAAGTACTACGAGGCGCCGCTCCAGATGAAGGCCAACGGCGGCATCTTCATGATCGACGACTTCGGGCGCCAGCAGGTGCGGGCGATGGACCTGCTGAACCGCTGGATCGTGCCGCTGGAGAAGAAGTACGACTACCTCAACACGGTCAACGGGACCAAGATCGAGGTGCCGTTCGACCAGCTCCTGATCTTCAGCACGAACCTGGATCCGCACCAGCTCGCCGACGAGGCGTTCCTGCGGCGCATCAAGTTCAAGATCGAGATCCGCGACCCGGACGAGGCGCAGTACCGACGCATCTGGGAGCTGGTGTGCAAGGGGCGGCGCGTGGAGTTCGACCCGCGCGGCGTCGATTACCTGGTTCAGAAGTGGTACAAGCCGACGAGCCGGCCGTTCCGGATGTGCCAGCCGCGCGACATCCTGGACCAGATGATGAGCATCGCGAAGTACAACATGGAGCGGGTCAACTTCAGCCCGGACCTCATCGACGCCGCCTGCGCGACCTACTTCGTCAGCGACCACAAGAAGGACTTCGGCGCGAAGGTGCGGATGGACTAACGGCGGGCGTCGCACCCTCCACGGGTTCAGCCGCGAAGGCCCTCGTGCCGGTGTCCGCTCGCGGGGCCGCGCGAAAAACGAGAGCGGCTCACGCCCCGGCGGCGCGGAGCACGTCCGGCCACGGCCAAACCGCAACCGTCGAGCCGTGGCCCGGGTGCCCGGTGCTGTACGACACCGCGACCGCCGAGCCGTCCGGGGCGAACTCCGCCTGCCCCCCGCGCCACGCGTGGTCCTCGAGCACCGCGCGCACGAACCCGAGCGACTTCCCGCTCGACACGTCCCAGAACCCCACCCACCCGCTCTCGGTCTCCGCGGTCACGGCGTGCGCCCCGTCGGGGCTGTACGCCAGCGCCGTCGGCTGGTGCCAGTCCGGCACCTTCAGTTCCACCACCGGACCGCCGGCGAGCGGCACGTGCCGCACCAGCACGCGGTGCGGGTTGTACGACTGGCGCCGCACCAGCGCGGCCGAGCCGTCGGCCGTCAGGGCGAACTCGGTGGACGGCGCGTACCCGCCCGGTTGGTCGCCGAACGCCCCCGCCCGGATCGGGATCGCTTTGCCGCGGGCCACGTCCAGTTCCCGCAGCTCGCCGGTGAACGTGAGGCCGATGAGCCGCTTTCCGTCCGGCGTGTACCTCAGCGAGCTGACGCCCTCGACCGCCGGGCTCCGCTCGTACTGCGGCCGGTCGGCGGTGAGGTCGACGGTCAGCGCCTGTTGGTAGGCGACCAGTGTCAACCGGGTCGCGTTCGAGGCCAGCGCGACCCGGCCCCACACCTGGCGCGACCGCAGCACGTGCTCCAGGTCCGCCGTCCCGTCGTCCCACCGGTAGATGCCGCCGTCGTGCAGCGCGACCACGGCGCCGCCCGCCCCCGCCGCGATGGCCGAGATGTGGTTGCTCAGCCGCTTGCGCCCGGTCACCTCGCTCCCGTCGGCGCGGGACACGGTGCGGAACGCGCCGGACAGCCCCTGACCGAGCAGCCCGCGCCCGTCGGTCGTGAACCCGAACCGCGTCAGGTTCACGCTCCACCCGGCGAACTGGCCGAACCCGCCGGCCGGCCGCCCGCCGTCCGAGAGCTGGTCGAAGCACGGGCCGCAGGTGTCCCCCATCCACCCGAGCGACTCCGGCGTGCCGATCGCCCCGCACCGGCACGCCGCGACGTACCGCTCGCCGTCGCCGCGCGCGCCCCGCACGCCGAGCACCGCCTCGGGGTACACGTGCCACCACGGCGGGAGGACGCGGAGCTGTGTCTCGCTCCGGGCGCGCGAGTACCGCGACCGCGTTCGGCCGATTACGCGCACGTGCTTGCGCCCGGCCGGGTCGGTCCACCAGCCGGCGATCACCTCCGGCACCGCCCGCCCGCCCTTGCACGACCGCCGCCGCCCGGCCGCGCCGCCGCTCCGGAGTACGTCCTGCGAAAACCGTCCCCAGAACGCCGCGTCCCGCGACATCCGGTTATCCTGATACCGGTTGTCGCGGTTCGCGGCCCGCATCGCCCGGCCGAGCGCGCCCGCCAGCGCCCCCTCGTCGGGGTCGATCAAGCGCTTATCAAAGATCGACACGGCGTGTCCTCCCGCTGTCGCGCCCGGCGCCATGATACCCGAACGGGCGGATACCGCGGCGCCAGTTGTGCCCTTGCGCGAAACAAACGCTCCGCGCCCCGGACCACGGACAGCGAAAGTGCAAAAAGTGTGTCAGCCCGCCGGTTCGGCATCGGGAGGGGCTTCCGCGCGGCGGGCGACGCGGAGCTTCGCGGACCGCGCCCGCGGGTTCGCGCGACGCTCCTCGAAGGTGGACCGGATCGCGTCGGGGCTGACGGAGCTGTAAACGCCGGCGCGCAGCCCGTCGCGGAACGCGGCCTTCACGAGCCGGTCCTCGCCGCTGTGGAACGAAATGATCGCGGCCACCCCGCCGGGTTTCAGAACCGTTGGCAGCACGCGCAGGAGCTGCTGGAGGCTGGCCAGCTCGCGGTTGGTGAGGATGCGGAGCGCCTGGAACACCCGCGTCACCGGTGCGAGCAACTGCTTGCGCTCGGGCGGCGCCCCGGGGGCGCGGTCGATCCGCACCGGGGCGGCCGCTTCAATAAGGGCGCGCAACTGCTTCGTGCGCTCGACGGGCGCCGTTTGCCGCTCGCGCACGACCGCATCGGCAATGGCCCCGGCCTGGGGCTCGTCGCCGAGTTCGGAGAAGCAGGCCGCGAGTTCGTCGCGCGAAAGCGTGGCGAGGAGCTGCGCCGCGGTGCGCCCGCGGGTGCGGTCCATGCGCATATCGAGCGGCCCGTCCCGCATGAAGGAGAACCCGCGGTCGCGGTCGTCCACCTGCATGCTCGACATGCCGAGGTCCGCGAGCACCGCGTCCACCGCGGTCACCCCTTCGATCGCGAGCACCGTGGGGAGCCCCGCGAAGTTCGTGTGGTGGAGGCCAAACAGCCCGCCGGCCTCTTCGAGTTTGGGTCGCGCGGGTTCGATGTTCCCCACGTCGAGGTCGGTGGCGATCAGCAGGCCGTCGGGCGCGACCCGGCGGAGCAGTTCGAGCGAGTGCCCCGCGAACCCGAGCGTGCAGTCGACGACCGTCTGCCCCGGGCGCGGGTCGAGCGCGGCCAGCACTTCGGCGAGCAGGACCGGGATGTGCGCCCCCTCGGCGGTGGAGCGCCGGACGCGCTTCCGCCAGAACGGACGTTTTTTCTTTTTCTTCGGCGGCTCAGGTTGCTCGTCTGACATGCCGGGTATTGTACGGGACCGGTCCCCGTTACTGGAATGCGGCCGCGCCCCTACAGCCCTCTTTGCCCCTTTCACGCGGCTTACGGTCCGCCATGTGTTCTTGTGTCCGGTGCGAAAACTTGTTAGCTTTCCTGATCTGGCGGTTGACACAGCTCACGCCGCGAGGTTCCTCGCGATTACACGAGGTGTCACGCAACACACGAGTTCGGCCACCAGAGCGCGCAGGAGGTGCTTGCATGCGGTCCGTTTCGCCCCGTTATCTGTTAACCCTCGTCGTCTCCGGGCTGCTGTCCGCAGTCGCGGCTGGTGATCCCCCCACGGCACGCGAAAAAGACGCGCCGGCGGCCTGGCGCATGGCGGACCTCAACACGGCACTACCGAACGCGGCCGACCGCGGCCCGGTTTCGGTTCTCGCCTGGGAAGTCGTCGCGTTCGGAGGCGTGTTCACGACGGAAGAGCGGTGCCTGGTAGTCAAGCGGTACGCCGCGCCCACTGCGGCCGGTCGCGTGTGCGCGGTCGGGGTGCTGTCGCGGTTGCCGAACGGGCAACCACCGGCGTGGGCGCCGGGCGTCGTTCGTGAGTTTGCGGCCGTGCCAACGGACAAGGCATTAGAGGAACTGCTGAACGAATACGGCTGGCAATCCGCTCTCGAACCGGGCGAGTTGGTGCTTCGAATCGGAAACATCCGTCCCAACGTGGTGCGGTACGCGCCACGGGTCACCGACGGCGGGGTGTGCCCAGCGGAGTGGAAGAAGGGGTTTGGCCGCCCCGCACCGACCCAGATGTTCCCAGAACTCGCACCGCACGCTCTCCGAAAATAGGCTCGGACGGCACCGCAGCAGTAGAACCGGCGGCACGCGTTGTTTGTGCCGCTCACCAATTCGCCGTTACCAGAAGGGCATCACGGCCGAGCGGACGTGTCCGCATGTTCCATATTACGGCGGCGCGCAAGATACGCATTAATGCCAGCAGTCCGGCACTCATTACCTGTGATTCCCAGTGATTCAGCTCTGTTTATCTTTCGCGCCGCCGTAATAACAAGTGCTCCGTGGAAGGGCGCAACCGGCCGCTCACTCGTCGAAGAGGCTGGGCGTCGGCGCGGGGGCGATCACCGAAATGCCCGGCGTGTCACGGAGAACCTTATCCAGGCGTTTGGCGTTCGCGATGGCGTCCGGCATTCCGGCCCGCTGGTACTCGTCTGCCGTGGGTTCCAGACTCGGGGGCCGCGTTCCCACGCAGTTGTTGAAGAAAACCAGTGCCTCGTCGGCGCGGTCCGCCTCCGCCATCCGCCTCAGCCCGTCGGCCCACTCGCGCAGTTGCCCCTCGGTGTAGTCGTAAGCGTACCGCAACTTCCCGTCCTGGTACCAGTTCTCGGCGGTCTGCGAATGGAGCCGTGCGTACACGCGCCGGTTCGCGACCCGTAGCCCGCGCGGGAACAGCGTCGGCACGTCCGGCACGCCCACGCTCACCAGATCCATGCCGATGTGCTCCATCCACTCGGACAGGTTGGGCGCGGCCCACGACCGGTGCCGGAACTCCACGGCCACGCGGTGCGGGCGCAGTTGCCCCCCGGTCCGCGCGAGCCAGTTCCGGTTGTCGGCGGTGTTGCGGAAGCTCTCGGGGAGTTGAAAAATCAGCCCGAGCAACTTCCCGGCGCCCGCGAGGTGGTCCGCCGCGGTCTTGAACGCCGGCACGTCGTCGTCGGAGCGCTCGTGGCTGACGGTCTTGGGCACCTTGAGCGTGAAGCCGAACCCGGGCGGCGAGCGGCGGGCCATTTTGGCGACCTGTTCGCGCGTCGGCGGGCGGTAGAAGGACGAGTTGATTTCGACGCACGCGAACCGCGTGGCGTAGAAGGGGAGCATGTCGTGCTGGGCGGTGCCGGGCGGGTAAAACCCACCGACCCACGCGGGGTACGCGTACCCCGCGGTGCCGATCCGGACGTTCATGTGAGCGCTCGTAACGGGCGTTACACCGCATTCTACCCGGCGGCGTTCTGCCGCGCTCAACTCGGTCGGAAGGGGAATTCGGCCGTTCCAAGCTCCACGTGCGGACGAGTCGTTCCTTCATCTGGTGAAACGGTGCCGGTCGGTTTTGGTCCCCACGCTCCCGGCACCGGCCAATCGGTTCCACTTCGCGGTACCCGATTCCCCTCCGGCGCGCCCGTGGGTACAATTCGGGGCGGATTCGCCCGCGGCTCGCCCTCTCCAAATCACCTCGGGACCGCACGACATGCCACGCAAGGTCGTCATCGTCGCAGACCCCGGCATCGACACCACGTTCGCCGTTGCGCTCGCACTCAACGACCCGAGCCTTGAAGTGGTGGGGCTCCTCCCCACCGCCGGGAACGTGTCCGCGGAACAGGCCACCGCCAACGTCCACACCCTCATTGATGTCTTCGATCCCCCGAAGTGGCCGAAGCTCGGGTCGGCGCTGCCCGTCCGGTACGACGCCGACGGCACCGCGCTCCACGGCCCGGGCGGGTTCGGCGGGGTCACGTTCCCGTCCGCCACGCGGCACACGCTGCACCCCGCGGACAAGGTGCTTTGCGAACTCGCCCACGAGCACCCGCGGCAGATCACCGTCATCAACCTCGGGCCGCTCACCACGCTCGCAACGGCCCTCGACCGCGATCCGGTGCTGCCCGCGGTGCTCGACCAGACGGTCATCATCGGGGGCTGCTGGCGCGAGCCCGGGAACGCCGGCCCCGCGGCCGAGTTCCACATCCACCTCGACCCCGACGCCGCCAAACGGGTGTTCGCCGGCGAACTGAACCCGCTGCTGATTCCGCTCGACGCCACGCGCAAGCTGATCTTCTCCCCGCGTGACTTACTCGACCTCCCGAACCCGGACTCGCGGGCGTGCCAGTTTTTGCGCCAAATTGTACCGTTCGGCATCCGCGCCAGTTCCAACCTGTACGGGATCGAGGGGTTCCACCTGAAGGACGTGCTCGGGGTGGTGGCGGTGGCTGTTGCCGGGTGCGTCAGCAGCGAGCCGCACTTCGTAGATGTCGAAACGAAGGGCGAGTTGACCCGCGGCATGACCGTGATCGACACCCGGGCGAACCCGACCGGCCCGCCGAACGCCCGCGTCGCGACCGGTGTTGCGGTTGCCGACGTGAGAGCGTACATCGAGCGCATACTGAAGGCCGCGCACTGAGCGGGAGGATTCCACTGATGCGATTCACCCTGACCGCCCTTCTCGGCACGCTGCTGGTCGCGGTGGCGACCGCTCAGCCGCCCGAGCCGACGCCGCTCCCGCTGCCGGCCCCAGCGCCCGCGGCACCACTGCCGATCAAACTCAAGGCGCCGAAAGACGTTCCGCAGCCCACCCGGGCGGAACTCGAGTCGCTCGAAAAAACGCTGCGCACGCTGGCGCTCGCGCACCTGCCGACCCCGCTGGTGAAGTCGGACAAGGGGTGGGGCAAGCAGAAGGAGTTCGTCGAGGGCCGCGTCATGTTGCGCAACGCCAAGAAGTTCGGTCCCGAGGCCCCCCGGGTGCAGATCAACGACGGGCTGTGGCGCCGGATCACGGTCACCGCGCGGAACCCGAACGAGACGCTCGGGGTCTCGATCCCGGAACTCGTGAAGCTCAGCCCGGACGCCGCCCGCCTCGGCCTCGACACCGTGATGGACATCGACTTCCGCGTCGAGCACCAGTTCTGGAAGCGGGGGCTGCAACTGTACTCCGGCGAGACCCGCGGGCACTGTAAAGCCGGGCTGAAGATGAAGGCCGAGGTCCTCACGAAAACGAAGGCGGTGCCCGGGTCGTTCCTACCCGAGGTGACGATCACGATCAAGGCGACGGAGGCGAACCTGTTCTACGACAAGGTGGTGATCGACCACACCGCCGGCCTCGACGGCGCCGACGCCCAGAAGGCCGGCGAGTTCGTGATCGACCTCGTGAAGGCGATCAAGCCCGATCTCGAACAGCAACTCCTCGAAAAGGCAAACGCGGCGATCATGAAAGCGGCCGCCTCGAAGGAGGTCAAGGTGCCGCTCGACAAGCTCCTCGCCGCGCCGGTCAAGAAATAAGAGGTTTCACCGCAGAGAGCACGAGAGGACGCAGAGAAGACTCAGGAAGAGTTGAGCAGTTGTCGCCCTCTTTTTGGCCGTTCTCCGCCGCTTCGACGACTTCAACCTCGGCTTGTCCCGTTTCGCCGGGCTGCGTATAGAGTGCCACCCCCGCGGCGGGTGCAGATCGCCCCGCCCGCCGCTTCCTGGCAAGGACGCCAGCTCATGCTCCGTTGCGTGCTCGTTACCGCCCTCGCGGGCGTTCTCGTTCTTGCGCCCTGCGCACCGGCTGCCGATCTCCCGCCGCACCCGACCGAAAAGCAACTCGCGGTTCAGGCCGCGATGGTGAACGCCCGCGAGCACCTGGGCGCGCACCGGCCCACCGAAGCGGTCGTGGAACTCGAAAAGGAAATCTCCAACGCCGACGGCAGCACCGCGTTCCTTTCGCTCCTTCGGGAAGCGTATCAGGCCGAACTGGCCCAGTCGGAAAAGAACCCCGTTCCCGACCAAAAGCGGACGGAACAACTCCAGCGCCGGCTGGCGATACTCAATGGCAAACTTAGGCCGGCCCCCGCATCCGTCGGTGTGGCCCCGATCGCGGCGGTTCCGGCACCGAACCTCGGGCCGTCGCTGGTTCCCCCGTCCGTAACAGAAGAACCGGCCGCGCCGGTGCCTCCAGCCGGGAGCCCGCCCGCCCCGACGGCCGGCGCCGGCGCGGCCGCGGCCGACGCGTTCAAGAGCCGGAACTACGCCGACGCCGACCGCCTGTTCGCCGCGCTCGGCGCGGCCCGGCTCTCGGCCGAGCAGAAACTCGCATGGGCGTACTGTCGGGTGAAGCTCGCGGCGGACCGCGTGAACGCGCCCGACTGCCCCCCTGCCACCGCGGCGGCTGCCGTGCAAGAGGTGTCCGAAGCGATTCAACTGATCCCGCCGGGCGCCGAGCTTTACAAGGTGGCCCAGCAGGTGCTGAAGGCGGCGCAGGCGAAGGCCGGCAGCGCCGCCGCGGTCGTCCTCGTTGCGGCATCGGCCGACGTGCTCGAAACGGCCAGCTTCCGGGTCCACCACGGCGGCGACCGCGCGCTGGGGGAGGCCGTGGCGAAGGCCGCGGAGGCGAACCGGAAAGCGACCTTCGAGCGCTGGAGCGGCCCGCCGGGCGGGAGCTGGAACCCGAAGTGCGATGTCGTGATCCACGCCACCGCCGACGCTTACGCGGCAGCCACCGGTAAACCCGCCGCGCTCACCGGGCACGCGAGCGTGAGCCTCACGAACGGCCGCCCCACCGCGCGCCGCATCGATCTCCGCGCCGACGACCCCGTGCTGGCGACCAACGCCCTCCCGCGCGAGCTGACGCACGTGGTTCTGGCGGACCTGTTCGCCGACCGCCCGCCGCCGAAGTGGGCGCTGGAGGGCATGGCAATCCTCGCCGGCGCACCTGCGGAAATCGACCGGTACACGCGCACGCTCGACCGCTGCGCCCGGGACGGCGAACTCCGCACCCTGGCGGCGCTGTTCGAGTTGAAGGACTTCCCGGCCGACAAGATCACCGGGTTCTACTGCCAGAGCGTGAGCGTCACGGACTACCTCATCAAGCTGAAGGGCGAGCGCCACTTCAAGATCTTCCTCAACGACGCGCAGCGGTACGGCACCCCGCAGGCGCTGCGGCGTCAGTACAACATCGACGGTCCGCAGGCGCTGGAAGTCGCCTGGAAACGCGCCAGCCTGACCCCGTGAGGACGGGACACAAAAGCAGAAGAAGATTGGCCGCAAAAAGCACAGGAATCAGAAGAGGATTGGCCGCAAAAAAGCACAAAGGGCACAAAAGGAAACCACAGACGAATAAAAAATAGTGAGTTCAAGACACTTCTCTTTCTCTTCGGTTTTCTTTTGTGCCCTTTGTGCTTTTTTGCGGCCAATCCTCTTCTGATTCCTCGGTTTTCTTTTGTGCCTTTTGTGCTTCTTTGCGGCCAATCCTCTTCCGCCTTCGGCCCACCACTCTTCCTCTTTTAGAGGACACGACCGATGACCGCAGACGACGTGATCCGCCTGCTGCAGTTGCAGCCGCACCCGGTCGAGGGCGGGTTCTTCCGCGAGACGTACCGCTCCGCCGCGACCCTCCCCGCCGCGGCGCTGCCGTCGCACAAGGCAGACCGCAGCGTATCGACCGCAATTTACTACCTGCTCAAGCCGGGTCACGTGTCCGAGCTGCACGTCCTTCCGGGCGACGAGGTGTTCCACTTTTACCTCGGCGCGCCGGTGCGGATGCTGCAATTGTGGCCCGACGGCACCGGCCGCGAGGTCGTGCTCGGGTCGAACGTTGCGGCCGGCGAGGTGCCGCAGCTCGTGGTACCCGGCGGGGTGTGGCAGGGCACCCGCCTCGCCGGCGACAGCGGCTTCGCGCTGCTCGGCTGCACCGTCGCGCCGGGGTTCGATTACGCCGATTACACGGGCGCGACCCGCGCCGAGCTGACCGCCAAGTGGCCCGCGTTCGCCGGGCCGATCGCCGAACTGACCCCGCGCGGCTGAACGCGATCGGGCGCGAGGCGGTCGTTGCCTTCTACCCGTGTGAGCTGCCGTCACCCGCCAGCGCGTCGAGCCACACGCGCAGGTCGTTGCCGTACTCGCTCGCGAGGTCCCCTTTCACGAGCTGCCGGTGGAACGCGGCCGCGCCGCGGCGCCCCAGGTCGGCGGCCTCCGCGTCCGGGAACCGTTTCTCGGGGTCGGCGGCGACCAGGCGCCGGCACAGGCTGACGAGCAGGTCGCTCCCGACGACCTCGTGCGGCAGCACGTCCGCCAGTCGGTGCTCGAGCGTGCGCTTCGACTCGATCAGCCCCGACACCCCGACGAAGCCCTCGAACGGGGACCGCCCGGCCATCATCTCGATGAGCACGTACCCCAGGCTCGCGAGGTCGGACTGCGGGGTGACCGGCGCGCCGTCGAGCACCTCCGGGGCGGCGTACAGCGGGGACCACGCGCGGCGCCCCTCCGCCGACCGCAGGTCCGCCGCGGACCCGACGTCCACCACCTTCGCGGAGCCGGTCCGCTTGAGCATCACGTTGGCCGGCTTGAGGTCGCCGTGCGTGATCCCCTCGCGGTGGAGCGCGGCCAGCGCCGCGAGGCAGTCGCGGAGGATGTGGGTCGCCACCCCCGGCTTGATCCGCGGTTGGGCGGGGCCGTCCGTCAGCACCACGTCCTCGACGAACCGCAGGTGCTCCGGGCCGAGCCGCGCGCGGGTCCGCTCCAGGGTGGCCGGCGTGAGCACCAGGCGCAGGTCGATGCCGTCCACCCACTCCATCCGCATGACGCGGACGCCGCGGTGCTCGCTGAAGTGGTGCACCGCGACCAGGTTCTCGTGCTGCACCGCGGCGACCCGCGCGGCCACCGCCGCGATCCGGGCCATGTCCTCGGTGTACGCCTCCGCGGTGCGGAACTGTTCCGGCGAGAACACCTTCAGCGCGACGGGCAGGGCGAACCCGTCGGAGCCCTCGCGGCGCGCGAAGAACACCACGCCCTGCCCGCCGCGGCCGACGAGGTTCAGGTCGCGGCACCCGGCGGCCCAGCCCGGGTCGGTTCCGGAGAGGATCGCGCGGTAGTGGGCGGTCAACTCGTCCGTCGTGCCGCCGCCCCCGGCGAGCGGGAGCGTGCTGGGGTGAGGTAAGCTGTCATGTAAGCGCGTGGACTCCATGTCGCTCCGGAGAGTCGAGGCGATGGCCGTCATGGCGGAACGGCCATTGTATCGCGGCTTGCGCGCGTGTCTCCGCGCGGGCCGGCTCATAGAATCACCCTCCCGCTCTCCCTTCCAGAAAGGACGCACGCGATGCGATTTGCTCATCCGGTCGTGCTCGCCGGCCTGTTCTGCGCTGCCCCGTTTGCCGCCGCCGCGGACGCCCCGCCCCCGCTCAAAAAGGGCGAGAAGATCGTGTTCCTCGGCGATTCGATCACACAGGCCGGGGTCGGCCCCAAGGGGTACGTCACGGTCATCAAGGGGGCGCTCCACGAAGCGCACAAGGACCTGGGGATCGAGGTGATCGGGGCCGGCATCAGCGGGAACAAGGTGCCCGACCTCCAGCGGCGGCTCGAAAGGGACGTGCTCGCGAAGAAGCCGACACTGGTGGTGATCTACATCGGGATCAACGACGTGTGGCACGGCGAGAAGGACCCCGCAAGGGGCACCCCGAAGGACAAGTTCGAGGCGGGGCTGAAGGAGATCATTGGTAAGATCAAGGACGGCGGGGCGCGGGTGGTCCTTTGCACGCCCACGGTCATCGGCGAGAAAAAGGCGGGCGCGAACAAGCTCGACGCCCAGCTCGACGAGTACGCCGACGTGAGCCGCAAGGTGGCGAAGGAAACCGGGTCGCAACTGTGCGACCTGCGCAAGGCGTTCGTGGACCACATCGCCAAGAACAACTCCGCCGATAAGGACAGGGGCGTCCTGACCACCGACACCGTTCACCTGAACGACGCGGGGAACAAGCTCGTCGCCGACACCATCCGCGCGACGATTGACAAGTGAGCCCACAACCAGAAGCGATTCGGCCCTTGCGCGAAACAAGAGCGTTGCTGCTGGATTCGAGGGCAAAGTGCGGATTCGGTGGTTCGCCCGAGCGCGAACCTGGAGTGAGCGCATCTGAGGCACAGCCTGTTCGACCAGGTGTTATTGAACAGGCTGTGCCGCAAGGTCGCGAAATCGCCGATCGGCACGACCGATTTCGATTCCAACTGCCTGTTCGCAAGGCAATCGCGATTTGGCTTCAGAGTTGCAGCGTGGCAACGCGATTCGAACGCTTTTTCTGACTCAACCGTTTAAAACCCGCGGTGCGGGTGCGTTGAAAACTCTTCCAGCGCACAGACGCCGAACAGGTAAACACACGGGGGCGTCTTTTGGTCAGCCGCGAAGACCTCGTCGTCAAGTCGCTCGGGCCGTGCCGGATCGATTCGCCCATGCTCCCGCTGTTGGAGCAGCGCAAGAGAAGTTATTACAACGTCGACGAAGCCGACCGCGTGCTCTTCGACGACACCGCGTCGGCGCTCGCCGGGCGCGGCGTGCCCGTCGACCAGATCCCGGGGTTCGAGCCGGCCGGGCCGCGGCGCAAGATCTTCTTCGACCCGTCCAAGACGCGCGCCGGCGTCGTCACCTGCGGCGGGCTGTGCCCCGGCTTCAACGACGTCATCCGCGCGCTGGTGATGGAACTGCACTTCCTGTACGGGGTGCAGCGCATCCACGGGTTCTGCAACGGGTACCAGGGGTTCATCCCGAAGTACAAGCGGCCCGTCCTCGAACTCACCCCCCAGTTCGTCAGCCAGATCAACGAGCAGGGCGGCACCATCCTGGGCACCTCGCGCGGCGAGCAGGACCCGGCCGAGATCGTCGACTGCCTGGAGCGGATGGGGATCAACGTCCTGTTCGTGATCGGCGGCGACGGGACGCTCCGCGGGGCGCAGGCCATCGCGCGCGAGGTGGAGGCGCGCGGGACCAAGATCGCGGTCGTCGGCATCCCGAAGACGATCGACAACGACATCATGTTCATCGACCAGAGCTTCGGGTTCCAGACCGCGTTCTCGACCGGCGCGGAGGTGATCCAGACGGCCCACGCCGAGGCGAAGGCGTCGCCCAACGGCATCGGCCTGGTGAAGCTGATGGGCCGGCACTCCGGGTTCATCGCGTGCTACTCGTCGCTCGCGCGCAACGACGCCAACTTCGTGCTCATCCCCGAGGTCCCGTTCGCGCTCGACGGCGAGCGCGGGTTCCTGTCGGTGCTGCGGAAGCGGGTCCAGCGGTCCGGGCACGCGGTGATCGTGGTCGCGGAAGGGGCGGGGCAGGACCTGACGCCCGGGAGCGACGAGCGGGACGCGTCCGGGAACCCGCGGTTCAACGACATCGGCGTGTTCCTCAAGCAGAGAATCACCGAGGACTTCGCCGCCGCGAACCTCGAGCTGAACCTGAAGTACTTCGACCCGAGCTACTTCGTGCGGAGCGTGAAGGCGAACCCGTTCGACGCGGTGTACTGCCTGCGGCTGGCGCACAACGCGGTCCACGCCGCGATGGCCGGGCGCACCGAGGTGGTGGTGAGCCGCTGGCACGGGCGGTTCGTGCTGCTGCCGATCCCGCTGGCGGTCCGCGCCCGTCACACCGTGGACCCCAACGGCGACCTGTGGCTGAGCGTGCTGGAGTCCACCGGCCAGCCGCCCGTGTTCGGATGAGCTGAACGGCAAAACGGAAAAGCCGAGCGCGTTCTTCTTGTTTGCCTTCCGCTTTTGCCTTTTTCCTTTTCACGTTTGCCTTGACCCTTGGGGCGTTCATGCAAGTGGCGGCACAGAAGGCGCTCGGCGCCGACATCCGGCTCCTCGGCAACCTGCTCGGCCAAGCGATCCGGCGCCTGGGAGGGGACGCCGCGTTCGACCTCGAGGAGGAGGTGCGGGCGGCGGCCAAGGAGCTGCGCGCCAGCCCCTCGCCGGACGCCGCGCGGCGGCTCCGCGACCGCCTCGGCACGCTCGACGTGCCCGCGCTCCGCGGGCTGATCCGGGCGTTCAGCGTGTTTTTCGACCTCATCAACCTGGCCGAGCAGCAGGCGCGCGTGCGGGCGCTGCGGCACCGGGCCGCCCGGCCGGACCCGGCCCGCGCCGAGAACGCCGAGTCCGCCCTCCAGAGCATCGCCCGGCGCGGCGTGCCGGTTGAGGAGGTGGCGGACCACCTCGCCCGGGCGCTGGTCGTGCCCGTGTTCACCGCGCACCCGAGCGAGGCCCGCCGCCGCTCGGTGCTGGAGAAGCTCGCCGCGGTGGCCCAACTGCTCGACAAGCTCGAGTACGGCCAGCCGACGCCGTCCGAGCGCGACGCGCTGACCGACGCGATCGCGGAGGAGGTCGAGGCGCTGTGGCTGACGGACGCGGTGCGGTCGGCCCGCCCCTCCGTGCTCGACGAGGTGCGCCAGGTGCTCGGGGTGGTCGAGGCGCGGCTGCTGGACGTCGTCCCGAAGGTGTACCGCAAGCTCGAATCGGCGCTCGAGAAGGTGTACCCGAACCACGGGCGCCGCGTGCCGGCGTTCTTGCAGTTCGGGTCGTGGATCGGCGGCGACCGCGACGGCCACCCCAACGTCACCCACGCCGTCACCGCCGAGGCCGTCCGGCTCCAGCAGGAAACGGTCCTCGCCCACTACCTCCAGCGGATCGAGGCGCTGGGCGGGAAGCTGAGCCACTCGGCACCGTTCGTCGCGGCCGGCCCGTCGCTCGCGGCGTCGCTCGCGGCGGACGCGAAGCTCCTGCCCGGGGTGGCGCAGGGGAAGCCGGGCGAGCCGTACCGCGCGAAGTGCCTGATGATCGCCGAGAAGCTGCGGCGCACCCTCGCGTTCGTGCGCACGCACGCGGACGACTGGGGCGCGGACGCGCAGGCCCCGCCCGCCGGGGTGTACGTCGGCCGCGGCGAGTTGCTCGCCGACCTCACCCTGATCGCCGACGACCTGCGCCGGGCGGGTGCGACCGCGAGCGCCGACGGGGCCGTGCGGGACTTCATTCGGCTCGTGGAGGTGTTCGGGCTGCACCTCCTGACGCTCGACATCCGTCAGCACAGCGCCAGGCACGAGGCCGCGACCGCGGAGGTGCTGGCCGCGGCCGGGGTGTGCCCGAACTACGCGGCCCTGTCGGCGGACGAGCGGTTCGCGGTGCTCGCGAAGGAGCTGGAGTCCTCGCGCCCGCTGGTCCCCGCGCACCTGCCGTTCACCCCGGACACGACGGAGGTGGTCCGCACGTTCCGCACGATGGCGGCGGTCCTGGAGCAGCGGTGCCCGGAGGCGCTCGGGACGTACATCATCAGCTCGACGACCGAGCCGGTCCACCTGCTCGAGGTGCTCCTCTTCGCGCGCGAGGCGCGGCTGTTCCGGCCCGCGGAGGGCGTGAGCCGCATCGACGTGGTGCCGCTGTTCGAGGCCCTGGAGCCGCTCCGCTCGGCCCGCCGGATCGTCACCCGGCTGCTCGAGCTGCCCGTGTACCGGCGGCAGGTCGAGCTGCGCGGGAACCGGCAGGAGGTGATGATCGGGTACTCGGACAGCAACAAGGAGAGCGGGTTCCTGCAGTCCGCGTGGGCGCTGTACCGCGCCCAGGCCGAGCTGACCGAGCTGGGCCGCGGGGCGGGCGTCACGATCCAGTTCTTCCACGGCCGCGGGGGCGCGGTCGGGCGCGGCGGCGGGCCGGCGAACTACGCGATCCTGGCCCAGCCCAAGGGCACCGTGGACGGCCGCATCCGGATCACCGAACAGGGCGAGATGATCGCCGACCGGTACGGGCACCCGGCCGTCGCCGAGCGGCACCTGGAGCAGGTGCTGGACGCGGTCCTGCGGACCAGCTTCCCGGACGCGGCGGAGGGGGCCGACCCGAAGTGGCTCGCGGCCCTCGACGCGCTGGCGGACTCGGCCCGGAAGCACTACCGGGGGCTGGTGTACGAGGACCCGGGGTTCCTCACGTACTTCGAGCAGGCGACCTGCATCGGCGAGATCGCGGAGCTGAAGATCGGGTCGCGCCCGGCCCGGCGGAGCGGCGCGCGGAGCATTGAAGAGCTGCGGGCGATCCCGTGGGTGTTCAGTTGGATGCAGAGCCGGCACACGCTGCCCGGGTGGTTCGGGCTCGGGAGCGCGGTCGCGGAGTTCCTGCGCGCGAACCCGGACGGCCTCGCGATGCTCTCTGACATGTACGCCCGCTGGCCGTTCTGGCGCACCCTGATCGACAACTCGCAGATGATCCTCGCCAAGGCCGACATGGTCATCGCCCGGTTGTACGCCGACCTCGTGACGGACCAGGCCCTGGCGGCCCGCATCTACGGGCGGATCGAGGGGGAGTACCGGGCGGCGGTGGACGCGGTGTGCCGGATCACGGGCCAGTCGGCGCTGCTCGAACGGTCCCCCGTGCTGGGGACGTCGATCGAGCGGCGGAACCCGTACGTGGACCCGCTGAGCTTCATCCAGTTGGTGCTGCTCGACCGGCTGCGGAACCAGAGCGGCCCGCGCGAGGAGCTGGTGACGGCGGTGCTGGAGAGCATCAACGGGGTCGCGTCCGGGCTGAAGAACACGGGGTGAGCGCCTTCCCCTGGGGCCGCGGGCGTCTCGCCCGCTTGTTGCGCGGCAGACGGGCTCCGCGGTTGACCGCGGGGGCGTGGTCGCCCGCTTCTGCCGAGGTGCGAGGCGGCATTAGGGTTCGATCGGGCGGCACCGGCTGCGGGGCACAAGCGGGCCGGCGCCCCTCGCTCCAGCAAGAACGCGCCTTGCCAAGATGTCTCGCTATCGAGATATTTGACTTCGAGCGATTTAATTGGCACTACATTCACGCGGTTTCTGCCACATTGCCTCTCCCGAGTTGGCCGGAAGCGGCTCAACCCCGTACTAAACGCATATGCAGCCAGAGACTTTAGCGTTCGTCCCCTCGCCCCTCGTCCCCGAGGGGCTGTACCACCCGTCGTTCGAGCGTGACGCGTGCGGCGTCGGGTTCGTCGCCGACCTGCGCGGGCGCAAAACGCACGCCACCGTGAGCGACGCGCTCCAGTTGCTCCGCAACCTCCAGCACCGCGGCGCGTGCGGGTGCGACCAGGACACCGGCGACGGCGCCGGCATCCTGCTCCAACTGCCGGACCCGTTCTTCCGGGCCGCGGCGGCCAAACTGAACGTCGCGCTGCCCCCGGTCGGTAGCTACGGCGTGGCGTTCTGCTTCCTCCCCACCGACGCGGCGAGCGCCGCCGCGTGCCGCCGCGCGCTCGAAAAGGTCGCGGCGGAAGAGGGGCAGACGGTCCTGGGCTGGCGCCCGGTGCCGGTGGTGTCGGCGGCCATCGGCTGGCTGGCGCGTACCACGGAACCGGTGATGGAGCAGTTGCTCGTGGGCCGCGGCGCCGGCACGCCCGCGGACGCCTTCGAGCGGAAGCTCTACGTGATCCGCCGCCGCGCCGAGCACTGGGCCGCCACGCACCCCGCCGGCGCCGGGTTCGCGATCACGAGCTGCAGCGCCCGCACGATCGTCTACAAGGGGATGCTCAAGCCGGACCAGCTCGAGGCGTACTTCCCGGACCTGGCCGACCCCGGGGCGGAGTCGGCCCTCGCGCTGGTCCACAGCCGGTACAGCACGAACACGTCGCCGCAGTGGGCGCTCGCGCACCCGTTCAACGTGCTCGCGCACAACGGCGAGATCAACACGCTGAACGGGAACGTCCACTGGCTCAAGGCGCGGCAGGCGCTGATGGAGGGCGGCGCGCTCGGCGACGACCTCCGGAAGGTGCTCCCGCTCGACCTCGACGGGCTCAGCGACTCCGCCGTGCTCGACCGCGCCGTCGAGCTGCTCCTGCACAGCGGCCGCAGCCTGCCGCACGTGATGATGATGCTCGTGCCGGAGGCGTACGAGGAGCAGAAGCAGCTCGACCCGGCCGTGCGCGGGTTCTTCCGCTACCACCGGTGCCTCACCGAGCCGTGGGACGGCCCGGCGAGCCTGTCGTTCACCGACGGCACCGTCATCGGGGCGATGCTCGACCGCAACGGGCTGCGCCCGGGCCGGTACGTCATCACCGACGAGCGCGTGATCGTGGCCAGCGAGATCGGCGCGCTGCCGACCCCGACGGGCGCGGTGAGGACCGCGGGCCGGATGCAGCCCGGGAAGATGTTCATCGTGGACACCTCCTGCGGGTCGGTCATCCTGGACGACGAGATCAAGCTCGAGGTGGCCCGCGAGAGGCCCTACGCCGAGTGGGTCGCCGCCAACCAGGTGCAGCTCGACGACCTGCCGGCTGCGGCCCCGGTCGAGCCCGACCTCGCCACCGTGCGGAACCGCCAGCACGCCTTCGGGTACACCCAGGAGGACGTGGCCCGGGTGCTGCTGCCGATGGCGCAGGACGGCCAGGAGCCGGTGTCCAGCATGGGCACCGACACGCCGCTCGCGGTGCTCAGCGACCGCGCGCAGCTCCTGTTCAACTACTTCAAGCAGCACTTCGCCCAGGTCACCAACCCGCCGATCGACCCGATCCGCGAAAAGGTGGTGATGAACACCGAGTCGCTGATCGGGTGCGAGCAGAACATCCTCGCCGAGACGCCCGAGCACGCGCGGCTGCTGCGGCTGAAGGGGCCGACCCTCAACGACGAGGAGCTGGCGAAGGTCCGCGCCCTCGACCGGCCGGGGCTGACGGTCCGCACCCTCACGACCCTGTTCGACCGGGCCGCGGGCGAGCCCGGGCTGGCCCGCGCCGTCGACGCGCTCTGCGCCGAGGCCGAGGCCGCGGTGCGGGCGGGCGCCACGATCCTGATCCTCTCCGACCGCGGGGTGGACGCGCACAAGGTGCCGGTCCCGTCGCTGCTCGCGACGGCCGCGGTGAACCACCACCTGATCCGCGCCGGCCTCCGCGTGAAGTGCGGGCTCGTGGCCGAGACGGGCGAGGCCCGCGAGGTGCACCACCTCGCGCTCCTGATCGGGTACGGCGCCGCCGCGGTGAACCCGTACCTGGCGCTCGAAACGTACCGCGACCTGGCGGCCGAGGGGATGCTGGTCGACGCGCACGGCGGGCCGCTCGAGCTCACGAAGGCGTTCAAGAACTACGCCAAGGCCATCAACGCCGGCCTGCTGAAGGTGTTCAGCAAGATGGGCATCAGCACGCTGCTGAGCTACCGCGGCGCGCAGATCTTCGAGGCGATCGGGCTGAACCGCGACCTGATCGAGCGGCACTTCGCCGACACCCCGAGCCGGATCGCCGGCATCGGCCTCAACGAGATCGCCCGCGAGTCGCTGACGCGGCACGCGGTCGGGTTCCCGGACGCCCAGCCGGCCGAGGCGGGGAAGGGGCACGAGGTCTCCCCCCCCGAACTGGACGTGGGCGGGGAGATCATGTGGCGCCGCCGCGGCGAGCACCGCATGTGGAACCCCGAGACGGTGCAGACGCTCCAGCACGCGGTCCGCAAGGAGAGCCGCGAGGCGTACCGGGAGTTCGCGCAGGCGGCCAACGACGAGAGCCGGCGGCTGTGCACGCTCCGCGGGCTGCTCGGCGTCAAGAAGACGCACAAGCCGATCCCGCTGGAGCTGGTGGAGCCGGCCAAGGAGATCGTGAAGCGGTTCTTCACCGGGGCGATGAGCTTCGGGAGCATCAGCAAAGAGGCGCACGAGACGCTGGCGATCGCGCTCAACCGCGTCGGCGGCCGCTCGAACACCGGCGAGGGCGGCGAGGACCCCGCCCGCTTCAAGCCGGACACCAACGGCGACCGCCGCGGCAGCGCGGTGAAGCAGGTCGCCAGCGGGCGGTTCGGCGTGACCGCCAACTACCTCGCCAACGCGGTCGAGATCCAGATCAAGATGGCGCAGGGGGCCAAGCCCGGCGAGGGCGGCCAGCTCCCGGGCCACAAGGTCGACAGCGCGATCGCCAAGACCCGGTACAGCACCCCGGGCGTGGGCCTCATCAGCCCCCCGCCGCACCACGACATCTACAGCATCGAGGACCTGGCCCAGCTCATCTTCGACCTGAAGAACGCGAACCCGCACGCCGAGATCTCGGTGAAGCTGGTCGCGGCCGCGGGGGTGGGCACGGTGGCGGCGGGCGTGGCGAAGGGGTACGCCGACCGCATCCTCGTGAGCGGCGACTCCGGCGGCACGGGCGCGAGCCCGCTGTCGAGCATCCGGCACGCGGGCGTGCCGTGGGAGCTGGGGCTGGCGGAGGCGCAGCAGGTGCTCGTCCGCAACGGGCTCCGCGGGCGGGTGCGGCTCCAGACGGACGGCCAGATGAAGACCGGCCGCGACGTGGTGATCGCCGCGTGCCTGGGGGCCGAGGAGTACGGGTTCGCGACCGCGCCGCTCATCGCGATGGGCTGCGTGATGATGCGGAAGTGCCACCTGAACACGTGCCCGGTCGGGATCGCGACCCAGGACCCGGTGCTGCGGGCGCAGTTCACCGGCACCCCGGAGCACGTGGTCAACTACCTGTTCTTCGTGGCCGAAGAGGTGCGCGAGCTGCTGAGCGAGATGGGGTTCCGCACGCTCGACGAGATCGTCGGGCGGCCGGACCTGCTCGCCCCGATCGACCTGTCGTGGCACTGGAAGGCGAAGCACCTCGACCTGTCCGCCCTCCTGGCCCGGCCCAACGTGCCGTTCGGGTCGGTGGTGCGCAACGTCGAGCGCCAGCCCGACATCCTCGCCGAGCAGCTCGACTGGGAGGTGGTGCGGGCCGCGAAGGAGGCGGTCGAGCACCCGCGGCGGCTCCAGCTCGCGATGCCGATCACGAACCGGAACCGCACCACGGGCACGCTGCTCAGCTACTTCGTGACCGCCCGGTACGGCGAGGCGGGGCTCCGCGAGGACACCATCGACCTGCGGTTCACCGGCACCGCCGGCCAGAGCTTCGGCGCGTTCCTCACCCGGGGCATCACGCTCCGCCTGCGCGGCGAGGCCAACGACTACGTGGGCAAGGGGCTGTCGGGCGGCAAGCTGATCGTGGCGCCGCAGCCCGAGGCCGGGTACGTGCCCGAAGAGAACGTGGTGATCGGGAACGTGGCCCTGTACGGCGCGACCGGCGGCGAGGCGTACTTCCGGGGCCGGGCGGGCGAGCGGTTCGCGGTCCGCAACAGCGGCGCGAAGGCCGTGGTCGAGGGCATCGGCGACCACGGGTGCGAGTACATGACCGGCGGCGTGGTGGTGGTGCTCGGCCCGACCGGGCGCAACTTCGCGGCCGGCATGAGCGGCGGGTTCGCCTACGTGTACGACCCGCACGGGACGTTCCGCGACAACTGCAACCTCGAAATGGTCGACCTGCTGCCGGTCGAGGAGTACAAGGACGTCGGGACGCTCAGCAACCTCATCAACCGGCACGTGCTGTACACCGGCTCCGCGGTCGGCAATGAGATCGTGAACGACTTCGGTTCGGCGCTGCCCAAGTTCGTGAAGGTGTACCCGAAGGACTACCGCCGCGTGCTCGAGCAGAACAAAGCCGTGCAGCGCCAGTGGGAGCTGGTCAACGGCTGACGGTCGGCGCGAGCGACTTCAACAACCCCGTGCCCGGGGCGTTCGCCCCGGGCTATTGTCCGCGACCCCGTTGGGGTCGGGGGAACAGGTTTTCGACCCCGACGGGGTCGCGGGAAATAGCCCGGGGCGAAAACCCCGGCGCCTCAACGGAGGAGCGGCGGCGTCGAGCGCCGATCGTGAGCACAATGGCAGACCCGCGTGGGTTCTTGAACGTCGAGTTGCAGAAGCCGACCCCCCGGCCGATCCACCTGCGCGTCCGCGACTACGACGAGCTGTACCAGCCGATGCCGGTCGCGAGCACGCGCGCGCAGGCGACGCGGTGCATGGACTGCGGCATCCCGTTCTGTCACACCGGGTGCCCGCTGGGCAACCGCATCCCGGACTGGAACGACCTGGTCCACCGGAACCGGTGGCAGGAGGCGCTGACCGCGCTGCACGACACGAACAACTTCCCGGAGTTCACCGGCAAGACGTGCCCGGCCCCGTGCGAGGCGTCGTGCGTGCTGGCGCTCAACGGCGCGGCCGTCACGATCAAGACGATCGAGCAGGCGATCGTCGACCACGGCTGGGAGCAGGGCTGGATCGTCCCCGAGCCGCCGGGCCACTCGACGGGCAAGTCCGTGGGCGTCGTCGGGAGCGGGCCGGCGGGCCTGGCGGCCGCGCAGCAGTTGCGCCGGGCCGGGCACGCGGTCACGGTGTACGAGCGCGACGACCGGCTGGGCGGGCTGCTGATCTACGGCATCCCCGACTTCAAGATGTCGAAGGACTACGTCGCCCGGCGCATCCACCAGATGCGCGAGGAGGGCGTCGAGTTCGTCACGAACGCCGACATCGGCAAGAACGTGGACCCGCAGGAGCTGCGGGCGAAGCACGACGCGCTGGTGCTGACCGTGGGCGCCACGCGGCCGCGCGAACTCGACATCCCGGGCCGCAACCTCCAGGGCGTCGTGCAGGCGATGACGTTCCTGACGGCCCAGAACCGCCGCGGGCTGGGCGACCAGCTCCCGGCCGACAGCATCAGCGCCGCCGGCAAGAACATCATCATCATCGGCGGCGGCGACACCGCGGCGGACTGCCTGGGCACCTGCCACCGGCAGGGCGCCAAGTCGGTGCTGCAACTGGACTACAACCCGTGCCCGCCGGAGAACGTGAACCCGGACACGCCGTGGCCGCTGTGGCCCAAGATCCTGCGCATCACCCCCGCGCACGAGGAGGGCGGCAAGCGCGACTGGCAGATCAAGACCCAGCGGTTCGCCGGCGACGACCAGGGGCGCGTCACGGAGCTGCACGCGGTCCGCGTCCACCACTACTTCGACAAAGACGGCGAGCGCCAGTTCGAGGAGCTGCACGGCTCGGAGCTGGTGTTCCCGTGCGACCTCGTACTGCTGGCGATCGGCTTCGCGGGGCCAGAGCGGAGCCTGCCGGAGCGGCTGGGGCTGGCGATGACGGAGGGCGGCGCGATCCGCAGCGACGCGAAGTACGCGACATCGGTCCGCGGGGTGTTCACGGCGGGCGACTGCCGCCGCGGGCAGTCGCTGGTGGTGTGGGCGATCGCCGAGGGCCGCGAGGCCGCCCGGCACGTGGACGAGTTCCTGACCGGCCAGCCGAGCCGGCTCCGCGGCCGTGACCTGCCGCTGAGCCTCATCCGCTGAGCCGGCCGTGGCCGTAACCGAGTACCTTCGCACCCGGGTCTTGATCTTCAAGGCCCGGGTGCGATGCGTTTGGCGCCTGCGAACTCACTTCTGGGATCGCCGCGATCGCCCGGCAGACTGATTTTCGATTGGTCTAATACAATAACATGCGTGGCGTTAGGGCCGAAAATCTGTCATCACCCGGGCGGCCCGGTTCCGGTCCATTGCGCGGTTGTGAAAGCGAGAAGCCCGTTGGACATTCCCGAACACGATCCCCGCAGTAGGTGCGTGGCGGGCACCTGGGTCGTCGAGCCACAGAACGACGCTCTCACTCGGACCCCGGCGTTCGGGCAAAGGTTCTTCCGCGCCGCATTCAGCGAGTTCGCGGCGGTTGCGGCCGGCGTCCGCTTTCTGCGGTGGTCCTTGCAACCTGAGCATGTGTACGCCGTATTCGACCTGCACCGAGGAGGGGCTGGGGTTCAAATCGATCCCGACCTGGAATACATCATCGTGTGGGGCGCCGGTGGGCAGGGGGAGTACGGCGACTGGGATGGCGATCAGGTGCCCCCGGCGATGGACTACCTCCGGCGTCTGATCGAGGGAGGGAGTGATTCACCAGAACTGAAAGAGCGTTTGAGTTGAGTCGGTCAGGGCTGCAGATCGCTGACGAAATTGCGGGAGTACAGAATCATGATTCCCGGGCTTCTCGGCACCGAAAAACGGCCGCTGGGGTAAGAGTTCTACCGCTCTCCGACGAACAGGTAGGAGCCCTGTGTTGTTCCCTTCCGTAGCCGGTCCCGCAGAGACGAGCGGCAGAACGGAAGTGGCGGAGGACGGATATGGTCTTGCGGAACGGGAGCCCGGTGGTGCTGGCGGGTCTGATTGGGATCGCGTGTTGCGGGTGCGGTCCGCAAGGGGGAGCGGCGACAGCGCCGGCCGCGAGTTCATCAACGAACGCGCCGACGGAGGCCCCACCGGTCGCCAAGCCGGACCGCGCGCCCGAAACGACAGGGGCGCCGGAAGTCGCTGCTCCCAAACCGTCCGGCCCGCCGCCGGTTGTCAAAGTGGCGGTCGGCAAGGAGCCGAACTACGTCAACCTGATCCCGAAAGAGGCGCCGCCGGTCCCGACGTTCCCGGCACTGGACAAGAAGCCCGGGCACCTCCGCGGGTACGTCAAGGACGCCGCTGGGAAGCCGCTCCAGGGGGCTTACATCGGCGTCCGGTCGACCGTCGTCGGCGGCCGGTATTCGGGCGCTCACGCGGAGTCGGACGAGAAGGGCTACTACGAGGTCCAGGTGCCGCTCGGGGCCGCCCACTTCTACGCCGCGGGGTACACGGTGGACTACGCCGACGGCCGGGCCGCGTTGTCTCTTCATCCGGCTGACGGGAAACTCACCTCGTTCGCCTCGGCCGACGGGTCGGTCGAGAACTTCGTGCTCTGGACTTACGGCGCGGCGGACAAAGACGGGCTGAGCGAGAACCCGCGGCTGCGGAGCAACTTCTACGGCGGCTCGCTATACATCGGGCACCACCTCAACGAACCCGGCGAGGCGCTGGGGCTGCCGAACAACCTCACAACGGGAACGGAAATCGAGGTCACCCTGACCCCCGAAGGGCGCCTGCTGGACGGCAGCGTCGGGAAGACGTTCGTGGTCCGGAAGGCCGTGTTCAGCACGGGTTTCGCCATCAACAACATCCCGGTCGGTCAGTACCGGCTCACCGCGAAGCGGGCCGACGGTCAGCCGCTGAAGATGCGCCTGAACAAGCCGAGCGGGCTGGCGTTCGGGATCGTTCCGAAGGAGACGACGGAGGGCGCCGTTCTGTCCCTGCACCCGGGCGGCGCGAAGGCCGGAATGGTGACACCGGGGCGCGGGAGTTGGGAAGCCGTCGAGGTGTACGTCGAGATCCCCGAGAGCAAGAAGTGAGAGCCACCGGCCTGGTGTTGAGAGTTCGGCACAGACGGGATGCGTCTGTGCCGAGCGCGTTAAGCTCAATCAGATACCAGAATTCGGGCGGGCGAAGCGGCATCACTTCGCGAGCAGGTCGCGCCCGAGGCGATCGGCCTTTTGGAGCGCTTCGGGCAGCTTCGCGGGCTCCTTCCCGCCGGCCTGCGCCTGCTCCGGCTTCCCGCCGCCGCCGCCGCCGATCACCGGGGCGACCTGCTTCACCACGTCCCCGGCCTTCAGCCCCTTCTTCACGAGGTCCGGCGTGAGCGCGGCGATCAGGAACGCGCTCTCCGGGCCTTCCGACCACCCGAACACCACGAACGCCGATCCGCACTTCTGCTTCACGCGGTCGATCTGCGTGCGGACCGTTTCGTTGCTCGCACCGTCGGGCAGCTTCGCCACGACCACCTTCGACCCGCCCACGTCCGGCGCCGACGCGATCAACTCGTCGACCACCCCCGTGAGGGCCGCGGCGACTGCTTTCTTGAGCTGCGCCTGGGCCGCCTTCAGTTGCTCCTGGAGCGCCCCGACGCGCGTGGGCAGTTCGTCCGGGCGGCACTGGAACGTGCCCGCGAGTTCGTCCACGATCGCGCTGCGCGTCTGCACGTCCTCGTAAGCCGGCTTCCCGGTGACGGCGGTGATGCGCCGGATGCCCTTCGCCACGCCTTCCTGGGAGACGATCTTGAAGTACCCGATGGTGCCGGTGCGCGGCAAATGCGTCCCGCCGCAGAACTCCACCGACATGTCCTGGGTCACCTTCTCGGGCGCCTCGGCGCCGATCATGACGACGCGCACAGGGTCCGGGTACTTCTCGCCGAACACCGCGCGCACGCCCGGCAGCCCTTTGGCCTGCGCCAGCGGCATCGTTTGCGCCGTGACCACCTGATCCAGCACGACCTGCCGGTTCACCCGGCGCTCGATCTCGCGCAGCTCCTCGGCCGTCACCGGCTTGTCGTGCGAGAAGTCGAACCGGGTCTTCTCCTCGTCCACGAGCGAGCCCTTCTGCTCGACGTGGTGCCCCAGCACCTCGCGCAGCGCGAGGTTCAGCAGGTGCGTGGCGGTGTGGTTCCGCATCACGTCAATGCGGCGCGTCGTGGTTTGCTGAAGGGTGACCCGGTCGCCGACCTTCAACTCGCCCGCGAGCAGCGCGCCGACGTGCAGCACCGTTTCGCCGAGCCGCTGCGTGTCTTCCACCTCGAACTCGGCGCCGGCGGTGCCGGGCCGGTCGATGGTGCCGGTGTCGCCCACCTGCCCGCCCTGCTCGGCGTAGAAGTTCGTGCGGTCCAGCAGCAGCGCCGCCGAATCGCCGGCCTTCAGCGCGCCGGTCCGGACCACCTCGTTGTCAACGACCCAGCCGAGCACGGTCGCGTCGACGACCGCGGCGTCGTACTTGGGGGCGTCGTCGGTCGGGGGCAGGTCGCCCTTCACGGCCGTGACGGCGAACTTCTTCCCGCCGGCCCTCGCGCCGTCCTGGGCGATTTTCATCTCCTCTTCAAAGCCCGGCACATCGACCGTCAGGCCCTGCTCCTGGGCCATCTGGAGCGTGATGTCGATGATGACGCCGTAGGTGTCGTGGAGCTTGAACGCCTCCTTGCCGCTCACCTGCGTGCGCCCCTCGTCCTTCATCTGCGCGGCGATGCGGTTGAACAGCGTGATCCCGCGCCGCAGGGTGCGCAGGAACGCCGCCTCTTCGTCGCGGATCTGGTCCTTGACCTTGTGCGGGTTCTTCTTCAGCTCCGGGAACGCCGCGCCGAAGTGCTCCACCACCGTGTCAACGAGCCGGTAGAGGAACGGCTCGTTCGTGCCGAGCACCTGGTACCCGTACCGCTCCGCGCGCCGCAGGATGCGCTTGAGCACGTAGTCGCGCCCCACGTTCCCGATGGTCGCGCCGTCGGTGAGCGCGAACGTGAGCGTGCGGATGTGGTCCGCGATCACCCGGTACGCCGTGTCCTTCAGGTCGTTCAGGTCGCCGCCGTAGGGCCGGTCGCACAGCGTGACCTTCTGGATCGCCTCGAACAGCGGGGTGAACACGTCCGTGTCGTAGTTGCTGCTCTTCCCCTGCACCACCGAGCAGATGCGCTCGAACCCCATGCCCGTGTCGACGTGCTGGGCGGGCAGCGGCGTGAGGCTCTGGTCCTCGTTCCGGTTGAACTGGATGAACACCAGGTTCCAGATCTCGATGACCTTGTCCGTGCCGCCGTTCACCAGCGGGCCGCCGCTCTTGTCGGGCGTGCGGTCAATGTGGATCTCGGTACACGGCCCGCACGGCCCGGTGTTCCCCATCTCCCAGAAGTTGTCCTTCTTGTTGCCGAGGTGGATGCGCTCCTCGGGCACGCCGACCGCCTTCCAGAACCCCGCCGCCTCGTCGTCGCGCGGGATGCCGTTCGCCGGGTCGCCTTCGAAGACGGTGACGTGCAGGCGCGTCGGGTCGAGCTTCCACACCTCGGTGAGCAGCTCCCACGCCCACGCGATCGCGTCCTTCTTGAAGTAGTCCCCGAAGCTCCAGTTCCCGAGCATCTCGAAGAACGTGTGGTGGTACGTGTCCCGGCCCACGTCGTCGAGGTCGTTGTGCTTGCCGCCCGCGCGGATGCACTTCTGGGTGTTCGCGACCCGCACCACCGGCGGCTTCTCGGTGCCGAGGAAGTACGGCTTGAACTGGTTCATGCCCGCGTTGGCGAACAGCAGCGTCGGGTCGTTGAGCGGCACCACCGGCGACGACGCGATGTTCGTGTGCCCGTGCTTCTTGCAGAAGAAGTCGACGAACTGCTGACGAATTTCGCTGGAAGAAAGCATGCGGTTCTCGCGTGTGATGGCGCACCCGGTCGGCGGCGCGGCGCCGGGGGGTGCAGTACGGAGAAAGACACGGACTCTGCCGGAAAGTTCAAGTGGTTGGTGCGAACGGCACCGGGGCGCGGAATCTCGGACGATCCGCCGGAAACGGATTTGCTACCCCGCCCGGAGTTGGCTAACCTGTGCACAGCTAGACCCCTAGCACTTCGCTATTTCCAAATCTTGAATCGGAGAAGGTCGAATGGCCCGCGACCGTTACGACGACGAGGACGACGAGCGTGAGCCGCCACGGGGGCGTGGCCGCTCGCGCGACGACGACGACGAACCGCCACGGGGGCGCGGCCGCTCGCGCGACGACGATGAGGACGATGACGACGACTACCGGCCGAACCGCCCCAAGAAGTTGACGGGCATCGACGGATTGATGAACGGGACGGTCTCCGTCGTTCTGTTCGCGCTCTTCAGCTTTTGCTGCTGCTGGCCCTTGGGCGTGATCTTGGGCATCATCGGTCTGGTGACCTGCAAGAACCCGGACTCCAAGCGGAACTCGATTATCGTGCTCGTGGCGGGCGTGGCTGGGATCATCCTCAACGTCATCCTGTATGTCAGTGGCGTGACGAACAATGCCCTCAAGTGAGCCTTCGTCCGAGCGAACCGCTTCGGGCATAACTGTTGGCGCGGGACCCCGGGGGCTTACGGCCTCCGGGGTCCGTTTGACCCGATCGGTCCGTCTGGCGCTCGGGGTTCTGGTTCTGATCCTTCTCGGTGCCGTCGGCTACGTGCTCTCCACGGTGCCCCCCACTGGCAACGCGTGGTACCCCAAGTGTACCCTTCATTCCGCCACCGGTTTGCACTGCCCCGGGTGCGGCACGACGCGGGCCGCTCACGCCCTGCTTAACGGTCACATCGGGCAAGCGATTGCTTACAACGCAATCGTGTTTCTAATATTCCCGCTGCTACCCGTTCTTCAGTTCGGTGCCCGCCGCATCCAGCGTGTCACGATGTGGTTTGCCCTCACCGCAATTCTCTTGTTTGGTGTCCTGCGTAACGTTCCGGCCGAACCGTTTAGTCGCCTCGCGCCGCACCAACTCGGTGCCACGGAAGAGCTTCCGCGGCCGTAACACATCGGAGCCGCCACACATCGGCGACGGTCTCCGAAGGCACCGCGGGTTGCCCTCGTCATGGCGACGGCTGACCTAACTGGCTGTTACGCGGTTAATGCGATTGCTCGTATCCGTGCACGGATTGGCGATCGGCGCCGGGAGAAGTGGGTGCATGGGCGTGCCGTTGCGGGCCGCTTGAATGGCGCCGTAAGGTGAGGACGTTGCTGTCTGCTGTTGGCACGAGGCGATGGCGGTGAGCGCACGCTTACTAACCGGGAACCGCGTTCCGAGTGGGTGCCACAACGGGTCTTGCACCAGCGCACGGCGTGGCGCGACGCCCGGTTACTCGGCTCCGCCCAACCGCCGCAACTCCCGGCACACCGGCCTTCGAGTTGCCCGCGATGCGCTCCCAGGTCACTACAACCGGCTATCCCTGTGAATGATTACGGATTGAGCGTTAAGTCTCCCCCCTACACATAATTGCGCGGAGGGGTTAGCTGTCTTCGATTTGCTCAGTTCATCACCTCACGCGATCGACCAATCGCTATTCCTTTAAGATCATAATCTGTTTGCCGCCGGGACCGGTTGATCCGCCTTTGGCCGGTGCGGGAGTCGGTGCGGCTTGAGGCGTCGCGGGGGTGGCCGGCGACTCTTTGCCGCACCCGCTTAGTGCGATCAGAGCGATCGTTGCGGCCCCTAACAGATGGCGCACGCGAATTGACATTTTGCGTCTCATGATTCCACGGTGTAGCCGCGACTGACTGCAGCCGATCACATGATCTGATGGGATCGACAGTCTCGATCGTCAGGCGGCGGGGCGGGCGAAGCTGTTGCGATAATGGGCGTCATGTGAGGGCCGGTTCGGCCACGAGACACGCCGCACGAAAACGCCCCGGCGGGCGCTTTCTTAATGAAGCGCCCGCCGGGGTGGTTATGACCTCACTCCACCAGCGACGAGTTCACGACGCCGCCGTCGGCCATGCCGCCCAACCGCTGGAACGTCCACCAGCGGTCCGAGCCGACGCCGGGGTCCGTCGCCGACGCCATCGACCTGATCCCGCGAACGGAGCCGTCGCAGAAGACGAACTGCACGTTCCCGGTGTGCTTGCTCCCGAACGTGGTCCACGACGGCCGGATGAGGTCCTGCTTGGTGCCGAGGAATCCGGGGCTCATGTACGAGTAGCTGTAGTCGCGGGCGCCGCTGATGCCCCCGTTCCCGCCGAGGGTTTCACCGAAGCCGATCGTGTTGGAGGTGCCGTCCGAGATGTCGGTCAGCTTGGTCGTCGAGCCTTGGTAGTACGGGCCGCAGTACGGGTCATAAGTCGCGTTGCCCGTTTTGCCCGAGTGCCCGCCGCTGGCGATGTAGTTCGTCATCCCGCAGGTGTTCGGGGCGCCGAACAGCGCGCCGTTGGTGCCCACGGTGCCGTCGGAGTTGTTGACGTACCCGATGCGGATGATCACCGCGCCGTTGTAAGAGTCGAGCGAGTCCGAGGGGCAGTAGTACACCTTCACCTTTTGTTGAGCGGCCACGTTGTTCGTGGAATCCGCCCACCAACGGGTCTTACCGGTGAGCACGTCGTTGGTGATGAGCGCGTAGCTGTTCGCTTGCTCCAGGTACGACAAAATGCTCGCGAGCGCGCTGATCCCCACATCGTTATCGGGGCCAGGGGCGACGGCCCCCGGGGGCAGCCGGCCGAACGTGCTCTCGTAGTTGTGTGCCGCGAGCCCGATCTGCTTGAGGTTGTTCTGGCACTTCATCCGCGAGGCCGCCTCGCGGACCTTCTGAACGGCGGGCAGCAAAAGCCCAATCAGGATCGCAATGATCGCGATCACCACCAGCAACTCAATGAGGGTAAAACCCACCCGCCGGCGAGTAGCGACAAGCACTGTAGGCATCACGTAGATAAACCTCAAAACAACGAAAAAAACGCCGGGTGAAACCCGGAAGGCTGAAACGGGGAGACGTTGGACTCCGGGGGCGGCGCCCACATCATCCGTATCATTTTGGGCGTGATCGTAATGGCGAGAGAGGTATACCGGTTCCTGTCAAAGCTGAATCATCCTTCCGCGCGGCGACATCAACTTAATGGCCGCCGGGTCATATCTGGGGTCAAAATTCTCCCAGGGTTCTCCAGCGGCGGAGTACACCGATTCCCATTGAGTTGCAATTGAGCCGAGTCAAGAATTCGCTCGGCGCACTCTCAACGTCGATGCGAACGGACGCTCCTCAACATACCGACGGCAAGCGTGACGTTTACAGTGGGAAGATTGGGGGCGCGCACGGCACCGGCCGCGGTGCCGTGACCGGCACACCCGTCTGATACCCGGCGCGGTTTCGGAATGGCTGTTGGAGATGTGGTGCGTTTCTTTCCGAGAGGCGCCGAACCGTTCGCGTTCGGCTCGCCCTCGGGAAGGCGAGCGGAGGGCGTTCATCGTCCGCTCGCATCGAGGTTACAGCCGCGGCGGCGCCGGCTTGAACGGCGGCTCGAACGCGTTCGCGCCCTTCACCTTCACCTTGCGGCTGTACACCTTGTCCCCGCAGGTCGCGTACACCACGTCCATGTTCGCGCCGCCGAACGTCAGGTTCGACAGCTTCCCGTTCGGCGTCGGGATGATGCAGTTGACCCGGCCCGCCTGATCGCACACCTGCAACCCGGCCCGCGTCGCGACCCACAACCGCCCGTCGCGGTCGCACCGCAGCCCGTCCGCGCCCGAATCGTCGTCGGCGTCGCGGACGTAGAGGTGGTAATACTTCTGCTTGTTCGCCAGCGTGCCGTCCGGCTGGATCACGTAGCTGTACACCCAGCGCGTGCGGCTGTCCGCGACGTACAGGAGCGTCTGGTCCGGCGACACGGTGATCCCGTTCGCGAACTTCAGGCCCGTATCGACGACCTTCTTTTCGCCCTTCGGCGAGACGTAGTACACCTTGCTGTTGTTGGGCGTCTCGAACGGGTCGGTGTCGTAGACCGCCCCGTTGTGCAGCACCACGAGGTCGTTGCCCTTGAAGCCCTCGGCGAAAACGCTCGGCTTGCCCGCGCCGTCCCACGCCAGGAGCTTGGACTCGCCCGCGGCGTTCGCGTAGAGCCGGCCGTCCGGGCCGAACCGCTGGCCGTCGCCGCGCTTGCTGTCCGCGAGCCACTCCACCGGCTTGCCGTCCACGACCTTGTACGTCTTCGACGAGCCGACGTCGTTAAAGAACACCTCTCCCGTCGGGCTCGTCGCCGGCCCCTCGGTGAACTTGTACCCCTCGCCCACCAGCCTCCAGCCCTCGCCGGGGATCAGAAGCTCTTGCAGCGGCTGCGAGCCCTTGCCGGCCTTCGGCCGTTCGGGCCAGTCCTTCCACAGGAACTGCATCGCCTCGGGGAACACGCCCGCGGCCAGCCCGCCGTTGTGCCCGCCGTCGTTCCACGAGTGCTTCGCTTCGTAGCCCGCGAACACCAGCGCCCGCTCCATCGTCTGGTTCGCCATCCACCAGTCGCCGCCGTAGATGTTCAGGTCCTTGGTGCCGTCCTGGAGGTACACCCGCAGCGGCTTCGGCTCGAACTTGCGGACCAGCGTCGGGTAGATATCGCCGCCGCGCAGCCCGACGTAGGTGCCAATGGTGCTGAACACCCGCGAGAACTCGTCCGGGCGCTCCCACGCCGCCGTGAACGCGCAGATCGCGCCGCTCGACGCGCCGCCGATCGCCCGGTCGGTGCCCCGCTTGGAGAGCACGATCGGCTTCCCGTCCTTCGTGGTCCGCTTTTCCACCTCCGGGAGCAGTTCGTCGAGCAGCATCCGGGCGTAGGCGTCGCCCAGGCCGTCGTACTCGTAGCTCCGGTTGTACCGGGTGAGCGCCGCCTTCGGGTCGCCCGCCCTGACCTCGCCCGGGGTCACGCCGATCGCGATCGTGACCGGCATCTCCTTCGCCGCGATGAGCTTCTCGAACGTCGGGCCGACGTACCCCGGCAGCCCGTCCTGGTTCACGTACACGCACGCGGGCGTTTTGCCGTCGTACTGGGCCGGCACCCACACGGTTACGTTGCGGGTGGTGCCGGGGAAAACCGTGCTCTTCGCGAACGCGAAGCTGAATGAGGTGCCCTTCGGCACCTCGGGCGGTTTCGCGTCCTGCGCGAGCGAAACGGCCGGAATGAAAACCAACAGGGGCAGCAGTCGACGCATAGATGGGCTCGCATCAGATGGCGGGGCAAGGCTTTGCGCCGTTCGGCGTGGCGGAATGCGGTTGGCCCCCGGTCGTGCGCCCGCGCGGGCACTGCGGTCACCACACGGGCGCACGACCGGGGGCCAACCGCGGAGGGCCGGTGAGACCGCGAAGCTTTGTCCCACCCTACCGAAACGGGCTTTAATTGACTTCCCGTTTTTTGTACGGTTCGGGCGAGAAAGGCGTCCCGCCGCGTCAGTATAATGGACGAAGTTCGCAACTTGGTCTTAGGGACGTGACCGCATGACCCGTTACCTGCCCTCGAAGCCGTCGCGCGGCGTGATGGTGGCGATGGTGCTCGGCACCGCGCTGGCCACCTCGCCCGCGCGGGCGGGCGCCTCCGTGGCCCGCGGCGCGGAGCCGAGCGCGAAAGCCGTCACCGACATCAGCAAGTACTGCCAGACGTGCTGGCGGAACGCCCGCCTGCCCGCCGACCGCTGGCAGGACTGCACCCAGGCCGTTTTCGTCCGCCTCTTGGAGCGGGTCGAAGCGGACAAGTGGGGCGCCGTGCTGGTGGACAGCGAGACGAGCGAGCGCCGGGAGTTCCTCCGCGCCATCGACGCGGTGAAGAAGCGCACCCAGCGCGCCCGCAAGTTCGCGGCGCTGTCGCACGAGCTGCCGGACCGGCGGCCCGTCACCAACACCACCCGCGACGACCGCGACGCCGTCGCCAAGGCGGCCGAGCAGCTCAGCCCGCGGCAGCGCCGCATCCTGGAGCTGACCGCCGACGGCTGGCCGGTTCCGGAGATCGCCACGGAGCTGGCGACGACCGTCGAGCGGGTCAGCGACGAGAAGTACAAGGCGATCAAGAAGCTCCAGCACCACTTCGGCATCGCGTAAGCAAATTCGGTCGAATCGGTATCTCTTCTCGGCCGCCGGGCGCAAGTCCGGCGGCCGAGAGCGTTCGACAACCGGAGCCGACGCCCGACGCGCTGCCGCCCAACTCCGCGACCGGCTCCTCAAACCACACCGAGGAGACCTGCAATGAAGTTCGCCATACTGTCGTTCGTTGCCGCCGGTGCGCTGGCGGTGTCCGCGGGCGCCGCCGACGCCCGGCCCCCGGCCTATTACGGCGGCCATCACCACAACCACTACAGCGGATACCGCGGCGGGTACGCGTACCCGAGCTATTACCGCGGCTACAGCTACCCGAGCAGCGGGTTCGGGCTGAGCGTCGGCGGGCCGCGCGGGGGCTTCAGTTTCGGCAGCGGCTCCGTCTACCCGAACTACGGGTACAACTCCTACTACGGCCGTCCGTACTACGGGAGCTACGGCTACCGCGGCTACGGGTCCCCGTGGCGCTGGTAACGACTGGGCGTAACGGCGCAAAACGGCGCAGGGGCCGCGGGAGCTGATGTCAGCCCCCGCGGCCCCTGCGCCGTTTTTACGGACCGGCGAGCTTCACCCGGCGAGCAGTGCGAGCAGTTCTTCGAACGAGGTGAGCCGGCGGTCCGGTTCCTCCCCGGGGTCCGTCGTCCCGGTCGGAACGAGCCACACTTCGACCCCGGCGGCCCGGGCCGTGCGCACGTCCACAACCATGTCCCCGACGTACACCGCTTCCGCGGGTGAAACCTCGAGCCGCTTCAGCCCCTCTAACAGCATGGCCGGGTCGGGCTTCGCCCGGTCCCCGACGTCGTCCGGGCCGAGCACGTAGGCGAAATACTCGTCGAGGCCGAGCGCGCGAACCAGTTCGCGCGTGAACTCGACCCGCTTGTTGCTGCACACGGCGAGTTTCAGCCCGCGCCCGGCGAGCGCCCGGACCGTGTCCCCGACGTTCGGCAGGAGCCGGGTTTCGGAGACCATCACGCCCGCGTGGTGCTCGCGGTACCGGGCCACCGCCTCGCCCACCGGGGCGCCCGGAACGAGGTCCGACATGAGTTTATCAAGGCCGAACCCGACGTACCCGCGCACCTCCGCCTCGGTCATCGGCGGCAGCCCGTAGCTCCGCCGGACGTGGTTGGTGCTGGACGTGATCGCGGCGAAGCTGTCGGCGAGTGTGCCGTCGAAGTCGAAGAGCGCGGCGCGGAATGGCATCAGTCCCTCGGGTGCGGTGTGCGTCGGCGTTCCCTTATCGTAGCGGTCGGCCAACGCGCCGCGCGCTGTCAGAATTTCGGGTGATGTTGCGCATCGTGTAGATTTCGTGAAGAAAGGGGTGTAGAACTAGAGATGTCACTTTGGTGCCATCTCGATCCGTCTGTGTCGGGCGCTCGGGTTGGTGGAGGGGGTGCCATGAACGAGCGGGGGGCGGGCGGTGCGGAACCGCTGTTCGAGCGGGGGCTGACGCCCGCCGGGATCGTCGGCGCGGCCGGCGGGGCGGTGGGCGCGGTGGGGCTCTGCGCCGCGGCCGGGGCGGCACACCTGGAGGCGTGCGGGGCCGCCGGCGCCATGGCCGGTAGCGCGGCCGCCGCGCTGGGCTGGTGGGCGGTCGCGAGTGCCGCGGCCCTGATAAAGCGGCACGCCTCCCGCGGCGCAATGCCGGCCGCCCGGCCCGCGGCGCAGAGCGCCTGAGCGGCGCGCGGGCACACGGGTTGCTACGGACACACCCCGTTCGCTGTGTTAAAGTGAACGGGACCGGACCCTCGCCCCCGAGCCGCCGAATGGTTGCACCGCTGCCCGAGAAGCTGACCCCCGAACTCGTTTTTCGCGAGTACGCGCCGCGGATCTACAACATCGCGCGCCGGATGCTCGGCAACGACGCCGACGCCGAGGACGTGACCCAGGACGTGCTGCTCCAGGTGGTGCGCAAACTGGACACGTTCCGGGGCGAGTCGCAGATCGCCACGTGGCTGCACCGGGTGACGGTCAACGCCGCCCTGGCCCACCGCGCCCGGCGGGCGAACCGGCAGAAGCACGAGGGCAGCGAAGTGGCCGACGACGTGCTCGAGGCCGCCGCGCCGGAGGGCGAGGTGAAGCGGTGGAACGTCGCGCCCGACGAACCGGTGCTCGCGGCCGAGCAGGCGGCGGTCATCGAGCGGGCGATCGCCGAACTGCCGGAGCCGTTCCGCGACGTGTACCTGCTGGCCGACGTTGAGGGGCTGCCCAACGCGGACATCGCGAGCATGCTGGACCTGAGCGTGGCCGCCGTGAAGAGCCGCCTGCACCGCGCGCGAATGCGGATGCGCGACCTGCTCGCTCCGCACTTCGAGGAGAACGCGTGATGACGTGTGACGAGTTGAAGGCGCTGCTGGCCGACTACGTGGGCGCCGACGGCGTCCTGGTGGTGGCGCACGAGCGCCACGAGACGGTGACCGTCCACGTGAAGGGGTGCCCGAAGTGCGAGGTGTACGTGTCCACGTACTCGCGCACGGTGCGGGTGGTGCGGGCGCTGCCGAAGTGCGGCCCGCTGCCGCCGGCGCTCGAAGCGCGGCTCCGGGCCGCACTCGCCGAGCACCTCAGCGAAGAAGCGAAGTAGCGAAGTAGCGAACGCGGAGCGATCGTTCTGGCGGGCGATACGCGGGGCGTTCGTACCGCCCTGTCTACTGGACCCGCACGGGCGATGGAGCCGCTCGGCGTGGCGCCGCGCCCGCCCCCCGGTTGCGACGGTTTCGGCGCCCGTGCCCGCGTCGTCACTTGAAGACGATGCACTTCAGGACGGCGTCCTTAAATTCCTTCACGCCCTTGGTCGTCACCTTCGCGCCGACCAGCCGAAGCACCTTGAGGTTCGTGAGCGGGGTCAGCTCCTTGAGGCCCGCGTCCGTGACGGCCGTTACGTCCAGGTCGAGCACGGTCAGGTTCTTGAGCGCAGCCAGTTCCTTGAGGCCCGCGCTCGTCACCTTCGTTCCGCCCAGGTTGAGGTCGCTGAGGTTCTTGAGCGGGGTCAGCCCCTTCAGGCCCGCATCTGTCACCTTCGTGGCGGCCAGCGTGAGCGTTGTGAGGCTCGTGAGTGGGGCCAGCTCCTTCAGCCCGGCGTCCGTCATCTTCGTGTCGTACAGGTGGAGCGTCTTGAGGTTCGTGAGCGGGGCCAGCTCCTTCAAGCTCGCACCCGTTACCGCCGTGCTGCCCAGAGAGAGCGTGACAAGGTTCTTGAGCGGCGCCAGCTCCTTGAGCCCGGCGTCCGTCACTTTCGTGCCGCTCAGATCGAGTGCGGTGAGGCGGGTGAGCGGGGCCAACTCCTTCACACCCGCGTCCGTTACGTTCGTGCTCGCCAAGTCGAGTGTGGTGAGGCTCGCGAGCGAGGCCAGCTCCTTCACGCCCGCGTCCGTCACTTTGGCAGCGGTCAGTTGGAGGGTGGTGAGCTTTTTGAGCGGGGCCAGAGCTTTCAGCCCCGCGTCCGTTACCACCGGGCCGATCAGCTTGAGCGAGGTCAGGTTCCTGAGCGCTGCCAGCTCTTTCATGCCTGCGTCCGTCATCTTGTTGCCGACCATGCCCACTGCTGTGACCGGTCGACCCGGTTTGGTCGTGTCGCGCGTCACACTGCAGCCGAGCTTCTCGGCGAACGCGGCCGCTTTGTCCTCGGCGTCGTCCGCGCGGGCCGGCGCCCACGCGAAAAGGACCGAAACGGCCGAGGCGAGAGCCAACATTCTGAACATCCGTTGCTCCAGGCGGGGGGGGCAATTGGGGGCCAGCGTCTGGAACATAGCACGCCGAACTCGGGCTCTCGCGCCCGAGCGGTTCCGGGCGCGGCCCTCGCCACTGAGAGTGTGCCATCAAAAGCAGGGGGATGGCTCACGACCGCGCAGGCGTGCGTCGGCCCGAGCGGGCCGCGTTGAGGTGGCGCGCCGGCTCTCCCCGGAAGGGGGCCGCCGACGCGACGTGATCTGAACCGTCAGTTGAAATGCTCTCCTCACCGCCCGCACGGCAGGACCGCGGGTTCCGGGAGCCAGCCGGCCGTGCCCCCGGGCAGTTGCACCTGCACCCACCCGCCGCGGCGCGACAGCTCGCGCACCTCCGCCCCCCGCGGCAGCGCCGGCTCGATGCGGGGCGGGTACTCGGCCGCGTTCCCCTTTCGCAAGTGAACGTCTTCCGCCACCACCAAGAGCGGGAGCGACTCGGCCCCTCCGCGTGCCCGCGCGTCCTGCACCCACAGCGCCGCTAGCGCGCCCAGGCCGCACAGCCCGACCGTCGCCCACGCGAGCCACGCCGCGCGACGGGTGGCGACGAACCGCGCCGCGCTGCCGCACGCCACCAGCCACATCAGCCCGCTCAACAGCCACGTGTCGAGGGCCGACAGCCGCGTGCTCACGGTGCGGACCGGCACGGGCTTCCCCTGCGCCGCCAGCTCGCCTTCGAGCGGGTACAGTACGCCCGCGCGGGCGTCTTCGAGTTCCACCTGGAGCGGCCGGCTGAACCGGGCGACCGCGAGCCCGTCGTGAAGGGCGGCGACGGCCCGGGGCAGGCTCCCGGCGAGCCGGTGCGCGCGGCTCCGGTTCAGCGCCAGTTCCGGGTTGCGGTGCCCCCGCGCCCAGAGGTCGTCGTAGGCCGCCGCGGCCCGGGCGAACGCGGGGCGGGCGGTCTCGGCGTCGGCCCGCGACTCCACGCCCTCCGCGAACGCCCGCTCCGCCGCCGCGAGCGTGTCCTCGGGCGCGGTCGCGCCCGCGGCGGCGACCGTCAGGAGAACGGCCAAGAGTGCGACAGGGGCTAGCCGCTTCACGCGAGCGCCTCCAGCCGCGTGAGCAGCGCTTCGGCCTCGGTCGCGAGGGCCGTTTCCGCACCGGTCGGCGCGAACCGCGCGCGGTCGCACGCGCGGAGCACCTCGGCGACCCGTTCGGCCACGTCCGCGGGCACGTCGAGTTGCCGCAGGGCGGACACAGTTTCGGACGGCGTGACCGTGCTCTCCGGTAGCAGGAACCGCGCCCGCAGGTAGCCCAGCACCGCGCCCGCGATCGCCGCGGGCGGGTCGGGGGCGCGGTTCGCCTTTCGGATCTGCTCGACGGCCCGGCGCGCGGCCCGGGACCGCCGCGCCCGCGCGAGCCGCGCCGCGGTCGGGTTGAACCGGCGCCACACGAGGAACCACCCGACGGCCGCGAGCGGCCCCGCCAGAACAGCCGCGCCCCACGCCCACACGCCGGGCACGAACGGCCCGCGGCCGAGCGGGTCCGCACCGGTTTCGAGCTGGAACAGGCGCTCCGGCGCCTCGAGCGGCACCACCCGGCGCTCCACCTTCGGCGCCTCACGAACCGTTATGGCGGGTGTGTCCTCGTCGCGGTCGGTGCGGGTGGACGGGAACTGCTGCTTGCCCGGCGGCGCGCCCGGGTTGAAGTAACTGAACTTGAGCGGCGGGACCTCTTTCACGTCGGTGCCGCGCGGGGCCAGCTTGTACACGAACCGGACTTCCTTGTCGGTCGGGGAGCGGGTCGGGTCGGGCACGTCCGTCACCTTGAACACGTCGAACCCGGGGAGCTTCCGCAGGTCGGGCTTCACGATTTCGGTGGGGTTCGTCGCGCCCGTGACGACGAGCGTGGCGGTCAGGTCGCGGCCCACCAGCACCTCCCGCGGCTCGACCACCCACCGCACGCTGATGCTGCTCCCCTTCGCCTTGTAGTAGTGCTCTTTCGGCTCGAAAAAGGCCGGCTGTCCAGCCCATAACGGCCGGTGAGCGGCGAGCAGCGGTCCGAGCGCGGCCAGCAGCAGGGCGCCGCGTAACGTGTTACGGTCAAGAAAAAGCATGTGCCCCCGTCGCTCGTCGCCCGTCGCGGCCTTCACCAGTCCCGAACGGCGGTGCGCTCGGGGCCGTACAGGGTGCGGAGCAGCGACTGCTGCTCCCGGCGGTTGCGCTTCTCGATCTCGGCGAGGGTCGCCCGCGCGTCCCTCTCGCTCAACTGCTGCACCTGTGCGTCGTCCTTGAGCACCTCGAGCGCCGCGTTGTTGCCGGCGGTGGTCTGGTCGGTTTCGGTCGGCTTGATGGTCGTGCCCTGTTGCTGCTGCGCCTGAGCCCCCCCGGGGCCTTTCGACACGCCCGAGTCGGTCGGCTGCTCGCCGCCGTTGGGGTCGGGGTCGCCGCCGCCCGGCTGCTGGTCCGGGCGCTGGCGCGGCTGGTGCGTCTCTTCCGGCGGCACGTCCGTGTTGGGCGACTTCTTCTTGTTCTCCTCTTTCGCCCGCTCCTTCGCGCACAACAGCTTCGCCAGTTCGATGTTGTGGCGGGCGTCGGCGCGGAGCCGCTCGTCGGTCGCGGGGCTGTCGAGCGTGTGCTCGAAGCACGCGACCGCGGCCCGGAACACCTCCCACGAGCCGCCCCGGTGCAGCAGGCAGGTGCCGCGGTTGTACCACGCCCGCGCGGCGCGGTCCGGCGGGCACGCGGCGTCGTCCAGGACGCACGCGTAGAGCTGTTCGGCGTCGCGGTACTTCTGCCGGTCGAACAGCACCACCCCGCGGTTGAACGCGACCAGCCCCGGGTCGCCGGTGCGCTCCTCCGCCCGGGCGTAGAACTGGTCGGCGCCGGCCTTATCGCCCTCGCGGAACAGCGCGTTCGCTTGTCGGATCAGGTCGTCGGGCGCGTCCTCGTGCGGCGGGGCCGCCGCGGCGAGCAGGCAAACGACGACCGACAACAGACAAAAGAGGCTACGGGTGAGACGCATTGCCGTTCCCCGTTCGTTGCGGGCCACGTTCGACATTGTATCCGCCGCCATCACATTTCGCCGCGTCAGCGCCCGCGGAGCCAGCCGACAAAAAACAGGGCCAGCGCCGGGGCCAGGAGCCACGGGTACCGCTCCTTCGGCTGCGGCACCTGGTCGTCGCCGACCACCGTTCGCAGCTTGTGCCCCTCGATGCAGTTCAGGAAGAACTCACCGAGCCGCGGCGGGCCGGTGCGGGCCGCCACGTACTCCCCCTGCGTCTCCCCCGCGATCAGCTTCAGCGGCTTGTCCTCGCCCTCTTCGAGCTTGGTGCTGAACGGCTCGACCGCGTCCGGCCCGAGGTCGGGCACGGTGGGCTGGCCCGGGTTCCCCACGCCGACCGTGTGGACCGGGACGTTGGCCGTGCGGGCCGCGTTCGCCCCGCGCACCCACTCGCGGTCGGACTCTTCGGGGTCGTCGCCGTCGGAGATGAGGACGATGTCCTGCGCCCCGACGAACCGCGGGTCGTGCGCCGCGACGGCCGCGACCAGCGCCGCGCCGAACCGTGTTCCGGAGGTGGCGTCGGCCTCGGGGCCGGGCCGGCACTCGGGCGGCGGGAACCTGCCGTTCACGGCCCGCAGAACCGCCCGCGCGTGCTTGTAATCGGTGGTGAGCGGGCACACCAGCTTCGGCCGCGCCGCGAACAGCACGACCCCGACCCGGTGCCCCCCGCGCCGCTCCATCGCGGCGAGCAGGTCGAGCGCGCCGGACCGCGCGGCCTCCCAGCGCGACTTGGCCCCGGGGTCGGCCATGTCCTCGGCGAGCATCGAGCGGCTCAGGTCGATCACGATCACCGTGTCGCGCCCGACCGCGACGCCGGGCTCGTCGCTCTCGCCCCACCGCGGCCCCGCGAGGCCGACCACCAGGAGCAGCCACGCGAGCGGGTAGGTCAGCCCGGCCCAGCGCCGCCGCGGCCGCGGGTGCGTGAGCTGACCGGTGAGCGCCGCCGGGCGCCCGACGCCCGCGAGGGCCGCCCGCCGCCGCCGGGCGGCGTAGCGGTTCAGCAGGGCGAGCAGCGGGAGCAGCGCCAGCAGCCACAGCGCGGCGGGGCGCCCCAGCCGCACGGCCGCGAGGAACTCGCGCCCGTCGGTCAGCAGCCCGCCCAGGCCGGAAGACGCCGTGAAGAGGAGCATAAAGCGGTAACCGCTTGGGACCACAAACAGTGGGAACGAAGGACCCGTGCGCCTTCGTGGCGAGCGTTTCAACCGCCGCTCACGTCATGGTGCGCCAGGCGGTTCGGTCGAGCGCGTGCGCCGACAGCAGTAAGACGAGCGCGGCCCCGGCGCACCACGCGTAGTAGTCGAAGTACCGGCGGTAGATCGGCGCCCGGTCGTCGGTCTTCTCCAGCAGGCTGATCTCGCGGTACGCGGACAGCAGTTCGGCCCCGCTGGTCGCCTGGAACGACTTGCCGCCGGTCATCTCGGCCACGTCCTTGAGCGCCTTGCGGCCGGCGAACCGCTGCGCGACGGCGTCGGGCGGGGCGCCGAGGGGCGGGTCGCCGCCGGCGTCGATGGTGTACACCCGGACCCCGAGGTTCGCGGCGAGCTGCGCCGCCTCCCGGGGCTTCAGCGTGCGGTCGATGCCCGGGCGCTGCGCGTCGCGCACGTCCTCCTTGAGGATGTTGTGCTCGCCGTCGCTCAGGAGGATCAGCACCCGCGACTTCTGGTCGGCGGCGTCGAGGCGGATGACCGCTTCGGCGAGCGAGTCGCCGATGTTGGTCCCGGCGTCCGCGCCGCCCTTCGGCTGGAGCGCGTCCGCCACCTTGAACAGCACCGAGTGGTTGAGCGTGGCGGGGCACACCGTTTCGGGCACCGCGGCGAACGCGACCAGCCCGACCGCGTCGCCGGGGCGCGGGTCGAACGCGGTGCCGTCCGGAGCCGCGCCGCCGGCGAGGAACAGTTTGAGGGCGCGCCGGGCCGCTTCAAGCCGCGAGACCGACGGGGCGCCGGGGGTCCAGACCACGTCCTCGGCCCCCATGCTGCCGCTCACGTCCAGCGCCACCACCAGCGCGATCCCTTTCGCGGGCAACTGCGTGACCAGGTCCGGCCGGCGCGGCCCGGCGCACGCGACGACCAGCAGCAGGCACGCCAGCCCGCGCAGCGCGGGGCCGCCCCGGCGCGCGGCGGTGGCGCGCCGCCCGGGGCGCGCGCCGAACCGGCTCACGTCGCTGAACCGCAGCGCGGGGCGCGACCGCCGGCCCCACCACCACGCGACGAACAGCGCGAGCGGCGCCAGCCACAGGAAGTCGGGGTTCTCGAACGACAACTCGCCGGCCATCCCCTCAAGATGCACGAACCCCGCGCGCGAAGCAAGGCGCGCCCGCCAACATCGGGCGTGCGCCGCACGCGGAGCGCGATACCAAGCTTTCGATTTCGACGCCACATACTGCAGGGCCGCAGGCTTGACGGCGGCAACTGTGCTGGTAAGCGGGGACGTTGTGTGTTGCTATTGGAAAAGGGAACTCCGCGTCAAAATCCTGATTCACGGTCCGGCGGTTGTGCCTGTTTCTGTGGCACAGACATTGCGCGTTCATGTACAAAGCCGCGCGAACTTGAAACGACCGGATTCGGTATGACTCCTTTCGCGGTCCGAACTCACACGACTGTAACGGGGCTTACAGCGCCGCGCGGGTGGACGCCGACTGGACATCTGCTACCTTCCGGCTGGCTGTTCGCTGGTGCGTCGCTACCACACGAGTCGCACGTTTAAGGCGTTAAAACGTGCCTCCGAGACAACGGCGTCAGCCCGGAAACGCTCAATGTGATTCGACACAAAGCATTGCTATCGTGATATTTGTGTCCAAAGCAACCGGCACACCTGACGTTGGATGGGAAATGCCCGACGTGCGAACGAGTCGGGTACGGAGCCGACGTGAAGTCCGAAACCCGAAGTTCAGATTCCGGGTAACTCCGTACCGAGGGGCGGGTTGTTGATCTGAACCGGTCGCCGGGCACACGGCCCGCGCCCTTGCGTCACACGGAACTCGACCCATGCGACTGACCGCCTTGGTCCTCACGCTCGCCACCGCCTGCACGGTCGCGGCCGATGACGCCCTGCCCGCGCCGCGTGCCCAAAAGGGTGCGGACGCCGACCCGAAAGAGGCGCCGAAGCTCCGCCTCCCGGGCGAAGCCGGGGTGAGCCGGTTGATCCCGGACGTGCCCTTCACCGACCTCGCGGGCAAGGCGGGCAAGCTGTCGGACTTCAAGCAAAGCAAGCTGCTCGTGGTGGCGTTCACCAACACCACTTGCCCCCTGTGCAAGAAGTACACGCCGGTCCTTCAGCGGCTCGAAAAGGAGTTCGCACCGAAGGGCGTGAGCTTCCTGTTCGTGAACCCGACGAGGGGCGACAAGCCGGACGCCACGACCTTCGCCGGGCGCTACGCCCACGACACCGACGGGACGCTGACCGCCGCGCTCGGCGCGACCAGCACCACCGAAGTGTTCGTTCTCGACGCGGCGCGAACGGTCCAGTACCGCGGCGCGGTCAGCGACCAGTACGGGCTCGGGTACGCCCTCGACGCGCCCCGCGCGAACTACCTCGCCACCGCGCTGAACGACCTCCTCGCCGACAAGCGGCCCGTCGTTCAGGCCACCACCGCGCCGGGGTGCGAGCTGGCCCCCGACCGCGCCAAGGCGCCCGCGGTGGCGCTCACGTACCACGCCCGGGTCGAGCGCATCGTGCAGGCGAACTGCGCCGAGTGCCACCGCAAGGGCGGCGTCGGCCCGTTCGTGCTCGACACCTACGACGCGGTCGTCGCGAACAAGGGGATGATCCGCAAGGTGGTGGACAAGGGGACGATGCCGCCGTGGTTCGCGGCCCCGCCAAAAAAGGGCGAGCACTCGCCGTTCGCCAACGACCGCACGCTGACCGAGGGCGACAAGCGCGACCTGCTCGCGTGGCTCGCGGGCGACCTGAAGAAGGGAGACCCGGCCGACGCCCCGCTCCCGCGGAAGGACGAGAGCGGGTGGGGGCTCGGCAAACCGGACGCGGTGTTCCAACTGCCCAAGCCGGTCGCGATCAAGGCCGAAGGGACGATGCCGTACCAGGTGGTGAGCGTTCCAACGGAGTTCGACGAGGACAAGTGGGTGCAGGCCCTGGAGGTGCAGCCGGGGGCGCGCGAGGTCGTCCACCACGTCCTCGTGTTCGCGCTGCCGAAGGGCCAGCGGATCGGCGGCGAGGCGCAGGGGTTCTTCGCGGCCTATGTGCCCGGCAGCACCGCGCTGGTGTACCCGGAGGGGTACGCGAAGAAGCTCCCGAAGGGCGCGAACCTGGTGTTCCAGCTGCACTACACCCCGAACGGCACGGCCACCACCGACCGCACCCGCATCGGGCTGGTGTTCGCGAACACGGCCCCGCGGTACGAGGTGCGGGTGACGGGCATCGCGAACCCGGCGTTCACGATCCCGGCCGGGGCCGAGAACCACCGCGTGAACGCTAGCATCCCGTACGTGCCGTTCGACGCCCACGTCCTGGCGCTGTTCCCGCACGCCCACCTGCGCGGCAAGGCGGCCCGGTACGAGCTGAGGGCCGGCGGCAAGACGACCACCCTGCTCGACGTGCCGCACTACGACTTCAACTGGCAGTTGCAGTACCGGTTCGCCGAGCCGGTGCCGGTGCCCAAAGGGAGCGTGCTGACGTACACGGCGTGGTACGACAACAGCGACAAGAACCCCGCCAACCCGGACGCCACCAGGCCCGTGCGGTGGGGGCCGCAGACCGCCGACGAGATGCACCTGGGGTACGTCGAGTTCGTGGTCGCCCCGGGCGCCCCGGCGGGCGGGTTACTCAACCTGCGCCCCGGCGCCGCGGCCGACTTCAAGTTTCCGAAGGACGGGATCGTGATCCCCGACCAGTTCAAGGAGCGCTTCAAGCGGTTCGACACCAACGACGACGGCAAGCTCGACGAAAAGGAGTTCAACGCCCTGCCCGAAGCCGTGAAGGCGGTCGTCATCGGGTACGTCCAGCGCACCGCGCCGTGATCGGAAGTGAGGCCGGTTCTGGTGTTCCGTGGTCCGCTCGCTCCGCGAGCGGTTGCAACCGTGTGCAGAGTGCATCGAATGTCGCTAATTTGATGCCCGAAGCACCGCTCGCGGAGCGAGCGGGCCACACTGAAGACCAGAACCCCCAATCCGTCGGTATGAAGAATCAGGAGCCGGCCCGCACAATTCTCGTGCCACCCTGATTCCTGATTCCCCGCTGCTGCCATCAGCCGATCGAACCGGCGGGGTGGCTGTACCGTAGTACCTCTGGACGCTACAACGGCTCCAACCGCCATTCTGTCCAGAGTCCACACACAGTCATGGCCGAACCGACCCAGCCGCCGGCGCTCCCGTCCACCGCGGACACCACACCCTACGTTCCCATTGCCTGGAGCGCGGTTGCTGCGGCCACGGTCGCGGGGCTGTTCGCGGTGCTCCTCCTGGTGCTCGGGATCAGCGCGTTCGTCAACAAGAAGCCGCTGCTGATCGAGGAGCTGCTGGTGCTCCCGGTGATCGGGGTGGTGCTCAGCTTCGCGGCCCGGCGCCTGATCCGCAACTCGGAAGGCACCCGGACCGGCGAGGCGCTGGCCAACGCGGCGTGGTGGCTGTCGCTGGTGCTCGGGCTGGCGTACTTCGCCTACCTGTTCGCGATCAGCTTCGCAGTGCGCCGCGAGGCCAAGACCGAGGTCGAGCGGTGGATCGGGCTGGTGCAGAAGGGCGACCCCGAGGACGCGTTCTACCTGACCATCCCGCCCGGCGCCCGACAGGGCGTCCCGAAGAACGACAAGATCGCCCTGCGCGGCCGGTACGGCGAAGAGCTGCTCGCGTTCAAGGGCACCGACCTGGTGAAGCTCGCCCAGCGCAACGGCGACCAGTTCCGGTTCACCTCCGGCGAGGTGGCCGAGTGGTCGTACAAGCCCGGCACCATCGACTGCACCTCCAACGGGGAGGTCACGTGCCCGGAGGGGAAGTTCCCGGTGGTGGTCGGGCTCAAGGGCGTGGAGGGGGTGACCGGCGCCGACGTGGGCCGGCAGTGGATGATCGTGCGGCCGCAGGGCGGCGGGTTCATCCGACAGGACAAGGCCGAGCGCACCACCTACGGCTGGATGCTGTTGATGCTGGAGGCCAACGGCGGGGCGTTCGCGAAGGCGTTCGTGGACCACGTCGGCGCCGGACCGGCCGGGCGCCAGTACCTGTACCGGGCGTTCGTCGAAGAGGGCGGGGACACGAAGTGGCTCACGGTGGCGCGTGACGCGTTCCTCCAGATCGCGTTCGCGATCCCGACCGCCGCCGCGTACCCGAACGCGAACCCGGGCGGCCTCCCGGACGGGTTCTTCACCGCCCCCGGGGGCGAGAAATCGACCAAGCTGGACCGGTTCATCAGCGGTTGGAACGCGCTCGGCCTGTTCGAGGCGGGGCGCCGGCTCAAGGACCCCGGTGGGAACGTCGCCGACAAGGACCCAACGCTGAAGGTGACCGACACCGCCGTCGAGGTCTACCTCCCGGTCGAGCTGCCGCTGCCGAACGTCAACAAGGTGGAGACCGCTCGCGGCCGGCTGGTGGTGGCCACCAAGGACCCGGCGCTCCTTGAGGAGTTGAAGCAGCGCAAAGCGGCGGCGGTCGCGGGCGAGCAGCCGAGCCTCAACCCGCCGCCCGACCTGGAGCGGTGGGCGTCGGTCCGGTGGCGGGTGGTGCGGGTCGAGTCGGACCTCGTGCCGGTGACGCTCGGCCCGGCCGCCGGTGACGCTCGGTCCGGTGGTCCCGGCGGCCCCGGTCACTGATTCGGCGACAGACGACCGGGCCGGCCGGGTACAATATGCGGTAGTTCCCCACACGGAGACCGCTCCCATGCCGCGCTCGGCCGAAGGCTTCTGCACCATTGATGTCGCACTCGACGAGCTGCGCGCCGGCCGGATGGTGGTGCTCGTGGACGACGAGCACCGCGAGAACGAGGGCGACGTGGTGATGGCGGCCGAGGCGATGACGCCCGCCGCCATCAACTTCATGATCCGCCACGCCTGCGGCCGGCTGTGCGTGTCCTTCTCGCGCCCACAGGCCGAGCGGGTCGGGCTCGAACTCCTTCCCGGGGTGAACCTCGACCCCACCGCCACCCCCTTCACGCACAACTTCGACGCCCGCTACGGCATCACCACCGGCATCTCCGCGTTCGACCGGTGCCGCACCGTCCAGGTGTGCGCCGACCCCAACTCGGGGCCGCAGGACCTCGTGCGCGACAAGGGGCACGTGGACGGCCTTATCGCCAAGCCCGGCGGCGTGCTGGTCCGCGCCGGGCACACGGAGGGGAGCGTGGACCTGTGCCGGCTCGCGGGCATGCGCGAGGTGGCGGTGATCTGCGAGATCCTGAACGAGGACGGGAGCATGGCCCGGCTCCCGGACCTGCGCGAGTTCTGCGTCAAGCACGAACTCAAGATGTGTACCATCGCCGACCTGATCGAGTACCGCCGCCGCAAGGAGCGCCTCATCAGCCGGGCGATCGCGCTGAAGCTGCCCACCGAGTTCGGCGTGTTCGACCTGTTCGCGTACACGTCGATGGTGGACCAGGAGCCGCACCTGGCCCTGACGCTCGGCGGGATCGGGGTGCAGACCGAGGCGGAGCCCGGCGCGCCCCCCCAGATCTCCGTGCAAACGGAGCCCGTGCTGGTGCGGATGCACAGCGAGTGCCTGACCGGCGACGCGCTGCACTCGACCAAGTGTGACTGCGGGCCGCAGTTGCAGTACGCGATGCGGCAGCTCGCCGCGGCCGGGCGCGGGGTGATCGTGTACATGCGGCAGGAGGGCCGCGGGATCGGGCTGCTGAACAAGTTGAAGGCCTACAAACTCCAGCAGGAAGAGGGCCTGGACACCGTGGAGGCGAACACGCGGCTCGGGTTCGCCCCGGACCTGCGGCACTTCGGCATCGGCGCCCAGATCCTGCACGACCTGGGCGTCCGTGACATCCGCCTGTTGACGAACAACCCGCGGAAGGTGATCGGCCTGGAGGGCTACGGGCTGCGGATCGTGGAGCGCGTGCCGATCCAGCTCCCGCCCGGCGAGCACAACCGCGGGTACTTGCAAACGAAGAAAGAAAAGCTCGGGCACCTGCTCGACGAGTTGGAGCAGAACGAGGGGGCGTGAGTGATGTGGGAGGTCCGACAGCTCGAGTTTCGCCCGGTCGAGCTGGATTTCCGGTCGGCCGGGCTCGGCTCACACGCCTCAACCGCTCTGTACGCTGACGGGCACCACCTGATCAACGCCCTCGACCTCGTCATACCCGCCGACCCTGTGCAAGTCCAAGTGTGTGGCCAGTGCGGTCAGGTCGGTTGCGTGTCGGGCGGCTGGGTGTCTCCCCGCCGGTTCGGTGACGCCCTCGTACTCGTTCCGTGCTTCCGCGAGATGGCAAACGAACTTGATAGCTCCTCCCGCACCAGCGCGCAAGGGGCGGTGTTCGAGTACGGACCGCCCGAATGCATTCAAAGCAACGGCCCCGCGCTCTTCCGCGACGAATCGCTCCGTGTGCTCGGCTCACAGGTTCCCGCCTTCCGTGACGTTACTCGCTGGCCGGTACTCTCCGCACGCGAACTGGTGCGGTTGATCCAGTGGTACGCGCCGACACGTGTCCTCGGCGAATTTCCGGCTCCGCCCCGTGTGCGATCCGAGTTCGTTGTCGCGGTCGCACCCGGTGAGAAAGACGAGACGCTGACTCGACTGGACGGGCTCCTCAGTCGAGCGTTCGCCTCTGAAGCACCGGCGGAAGCCGCCAGCGGCCAGCCGGTGAGCTTCTTCCTCGACATGCCGCGCTTTCCAGACTGGTCGCCGCTAGTACTCGACGGCACGATCCCACGTCTCGTGTTCCCCGCCCTTCAACAGCTTGATTGACCTACGGAGCGCCTGTTATGTCGCACGCGAACCACGTCGAGCGTTACCCCGGCACGCTGGCGGAACTGGCCACCGAACTCGGCGACCTCCGCTACGACGCGCTGGCGACCTTTCTGGAGGAGCTTGCGGCGAAGCTTGAAGCCGATTCGCTCGCGGACAGCACCCGCGGGCGCGGGAAACTCGCCGCCGCCCTTCAGGCCGCGTCGGAACAGGTAGCAGGTGCCGCCGAACACATCGCAAAGGCGTGGCACATCTGCGAACCACACATGTAGCGAAAGCTCCCGCGCAAACCGGACGGCCGGTTTCGGTTTACTTACCGTCCGCAAAATCGGAAAATCACTTCCAGCTTCTCAGACACTTGCCTCACGAACGCCCAGGAGCGGCATGAAACCGCACAGCATTCACGCCGCGGTCCGTCGGCTCGCGGACGCGCACCCGCGTCTCAACGAGAACACCGACGCGGAACTGCTCGGCCGGTTTCTCGACGCCCGCGATCAGGCCGCGTTTGCTGAACTGGTCGCGCGGCACGGACCGGCGGTGCTCGCGGTGTGCCGCTCGGTGCTGAGCGACCCGAACGACGCCGACGACGCGGCCCAGGCCACGTTCCTGGTGCTCGTCCGGCGGGCCGCGGCCGTGCGCGACCGCGCCGCACTGGGCGCGTGGCTGTGCCGGGTCGCGTGGCGCACCGCCAACCGGCTCCGCACCGACAACGTGCGCCGCAGTGGCCGGAACGCCGGGGTCGATCCCGATTCGACCCCGGCCAACGAACCGGGGACCGACGGGCTGGCACTGGCGGCGGTTTTGGACGAGATCGGCAAGCTGCCCGAGGTGTACCGCATCGCGGTGCTGACGTGCTACGCGGCCGGTACACCGACCGCCGAAGCGGCCCGACAGCTCGGGTGGCCGAAAGGCACACTGCTGACGCGCCTTGCGTGGGCGCGGAAGCGGCTCGGCGCTCGGCTCAGCCAGCGGGGCGTCACCCTCGCGGGCGGGCTCGCCGCGGTGTTCACGGGGCGCGTCACGCCGCACGCCGCGGCACGGCTCGCGGGTCGAATCACGCCGGCCGCGGCGGCACTCGCCGCCGGCGAGCCGGTGGACAACGGACTGGTGTCGGAACGGGTTCTACCTCTCACGAACGGAGTGGTGCGAGCGATGATCGGAACCAAATTCAAAGCGGCCATCGGGATCGGACTCCTGGCGGCCGTGCTGCTCGGTCTGGGGCTCGGCCGCTCGACGGTCGGCACGGCCGAGGCGAACGCGGGCGACACCAAGAAACCGCTTGCGGCCGACAAGACGGAGCGGGCCGACCGCGGCGTCCCTGCGAAGACGGACGAGCAGCCGTCGAACGCCGCAGCGACGAACGCCCCGGCCAAGGAACTGGTGGTGCGCCGGCCGCTCGGGAGCTACACACGCGAGCTGAAGCCCTTCGGGCACGTCACGCTCACGTTCACGGAGGACCGGTTGCACGTTCAAGCCGATGGGAGCAGTGAAGGGCACGCGCTGACGGTCTCTGCGGACGCAGACTTCTGCGTCAACCGCGAGAGCACCGTGTACGGGGTGATCACGGGAGTGGACTTCGGCGTGACGGGCCCCGAGGCCGATAAGTCAAGGTTTGCGTTGGCGCCCATCAGTGCGGTTGCAACCGACCTGCCGTTCTCGTTCCGAGTGCGGGTCGAGGACGATGCGATCACGATCAAAGACATTAAGGCCGGCCCGTTCGGAACGCCGCTGTTCATGGAGGCGCTCCGAGGCAAACAAGACGAGGACGATGAACTGCTCTGGCTAACGTCCGTGGTGTGCGGGAAGTACAAGTCGGGCCCGCACCCGGACCGCACCACCCCGCCGGTTCCGCAATCGAAGAAGAAGTGACCGTCCGCCGCGCCCGGCGCCGTCTCTGGAAACGGTGTCGGGCGCGACCGGATCTTCAATCAGATGATCCGTTCGCCCACGGGAATCGTTCCGGCAACCGCAAACGGAACTCGGCTCCTGACCACGGCGGTCCCCCGCATCACACCAGGATGTCTTTGTTCTCGAACTCGCCCTTCATGACCTTGCGGTACACGTGGGCGTTACCGTCCACGATGCCGTGCGCCTCTTTGACCTTCACAAACGACTCGGCCAGTTGCGCCGACTCGTCCCACGCCATCAGCCCGTTCCCCTCCACTTGGCAGAACAGCGAGTGGTCGAAGTCGGCCTTCTCGCTCACCGTACCGTCGTGGATGTGGACCGTCGGGAAGAACAGGACCTTTTTGTCGGCCCGCGGGAACTCGAACGCCATCGGGTGAACCTTACTGAGGTCCTTCTCGGGCTTCTTCAGTTTGAACACGGCGAACCCGAACTCCTTGTACTGCGGCAGTTTCACCCACACGCCCTCGGGCAGCCGGAACTTCTCATCAAGGCGGGCGAAGTCCTTGACCGCCGGAACGAACGAGGCGATGAAGTCTCCCACTTCCACAACGGGAAGGGCCGCGCCGAGGCCCCCGAGCATCGGCTCCTTTTTCGGCCCACGCCCCTTCTGAATCGGAAAACCCTTCCGCAGGTCGTCGAAAAACGCTTCGTACTTCTTGAGGCTGATGAACTTCACCGCGTCCTCGGCGCTCCCCTTGGGCGTCGGGATGGGGAGAATCATCGCGAGGTCGTGCTCGGCCCCGAACTGCATGCTGTACACCAAGAACTGGCGCCCGTCTTTCGAAGCACGGGCGAAGATGTTGGTGTCCGCAACCACGTCGACCGACTTGGAGAAGCAGCACATGAGCGAAGCCCTGGGGTGACGAGAGGTATTAGCATTATCGCACACGCGACGGCCGGTGCAAATCACCGGGCCGTCCGAAAAGAAGCGGCCTACTGACCTGCCGCGGCCCGCCCCGCCGCAGTATCGTCCCGCTGTCCTCCCGAGCGAACAGCCGAACCCTGACGTGATGGACCAACCAACCCCACCGACCGACGTCCGCACGCGGATCGACGCCATTTACCGCGCCGAGGGCCGGCGCGTGTTCGCCTCGCTGGTCCGACTGGTCCGGGACTTCGATCTGGCCGAAGAGGCGCTGCACGAAGCGTTCGCGGCGGCCGTCGAGAAGTGGGGCGCGGACGGAATGCCCGATAACCCGCGGGCGTGGCTCGTTTCGACCGGCCGGTTCAAGGTGATCGACGCGCTGCGCCGGCGCGGGCACCTCACCGCCCTTCACCCCGAGTTGACCCAGCGAGCGGCAGAAGTCGCCGCCGCCAACGCGGTTCGAGCCAGCGAGGACATCGAAGACGACCGGTTGCGGCTCGTGTTCGCCTGCTGTCACCCGGCCCTCGACCGGAGCGTTCAAGTGCCGCTCACGCTGCGCGAGGTGTGCGGGCTGACCACCGAGGAGATCGCCGCCGCGTTCCTGACCGCGCCCGCGACTATGGCGCAGCGGCTGGTGCGCGGCAAGGCCAAGATCCGCGACGCCGGCATCCCCATCACGGTCCCCGAAGCGGACCAACTCGCGGACCGCCTCGGCGCCATGTTGGCGGTCGTGTATCTGGTGTTCAACGAAGGGTACGCCGCCACATCCGGCGCCGCGCTCACCCGCCCGGACCTGTCCGGCGAGGCGGTTCGGCTCGGCCGGCTCGTCACCGAACTGCTCCCCGATCCCGAGGCCGTCGGCCTGCTCGCGCTCATGCTCCTTCAGGAGTCGCGCCGCCCTGCGCGGGCGACGCCGGAGGGGGATGTCGTTCTTCTGGCCGATCAGGACCGATCACTCTGGAACGCTGCCCTCATCGCCGAGGGGTTGGAGTTGGTCGGTCGGGCGCTGAACAGCGGCCGCGCCGGGCCGTACACGCTTCAGGCCGCGATCGCTGCGGCGCACGCCCGCGCGCGGACGCCCGAAGCGACCGACTGGAACCACATCACGCGGCTCTACGACGCCCTCCGTGCGGCCCACCCGTCGCCGGTGGTGGAACTGAACCGGGCCGTTGCGGTTGCGATGCGTGACGGCCCGGCGGCCGGGCTCGCGCTGATCGATGCCATCCTCGCACAGGGCGCACTCGGCACATACCACCTGGCCCATGCCGCCCGCGCAGACTTGCTCCGCCGGCTCGGCGACCGAGTCGCCGCGCGGGCCGCCTACGAGCGCGCCCTGGCGCTCGTGCGTCAGGAACCCGAGCGCCGGTTCCTGATGAGCCGGCTGGCGCAGCTCGAACGGTTCTGACGACCGCTCGCACAGCCCCGGGGCTCGGGCCGAACGGAATTTCTGCGTCACTGTCGATTCGGCCCCGGCCCACTCGACTACCGAACGACGAACGCGGACGAGCCGCTTTCGCTCACCGAGAACGCGAATGAAGTACATGCTGCTCGTGTACGGAGCCGAGGACGCCTGGACCGACGCCGAGCGGACGGCCTGCGTCAAAGCGTCACTCGTACTGTGTGACGAACTCGCCGCCCAAGGACGATATCTTGATGCCGCGCCGCTGCAACCGGCCGCGACGGCCGTTACGGTGCGGGTCCGCGGCGGCGACGTGCTCGTCACCGACGGCCCGTTCGCGGAAACCACCGAGCAACTCGGCGGCTACTTCGTGCTCGATCTTCCCGACCTGGATGAGGCGATTGCGGTCGCGTCCCGGTTACCCGGGATCGCCCGCAGCACGGTCGAAATACGCCCGTTGCTCGCGCTCGACGGGCTCCCGCCCTCACAACCGGCCGCGGCGGCGACCGGAACGGGACGCGCGCCGTTCATGCTGCTCAGCCACGACGACGAAGCCGCGTGGCGCGCGGCCGGTCCCGAAGCCATGACCGCCGCGATGAGTGAAGCGGCGGCGCTGTGCCGGGAACTGAGTGCCGCGGGCGCGTACCTGAGTGCGTCGCCGCTCCACCCGTCGGACACGGCGACGTGCGTGCGGGTGCGCGACGGCCGGCGCACCGTCACCGACGGCCCGTTCACCGAAGCGCGCGAGGTGCTCGGCGGATACTACCTGGTGCTGGCCGAATCCGCGTCGGATGCCGCGGCCATCGCCGCCCGGCACCCGGGCCTGCGTTTCGGGACGGTTGAAGTGCGCCCGGTGGTTGACCTGTCGAGTCTGCGAAACAGCATGTGAAAAAACACCCGGTGTCGATTCGGGGCGCCCCCGATCGACCACTGGAGTGATGCAGGAAAACGGTCCCGCCCGGCGCGGGGCCGCGGTTCGCCCCTCCCCCTCAGCGGAGTTCGGTATGTTGCAACGGATGTTGACCTGCGGTCTGCTGGTAATCGCCCTCGGCACCGGCGCCCGCGGCGCGGACGCGCCGGCCAAGGCCGCAACGACTCACCCCGGCCTGGAGAAGCTCAAGGCGCTGGCCGGCACCTGGGTCGAGGCCGACAAGGACGGCAAGCCGACGGACAAGGTGGTGTCGGTCATCAAGGTGACTGCCGGCGGCAGCGCGGTGCAGGAAACCACGTTCCCGGGTCAACCGCAGGAGATGGTGTCCGTGTACCACCTCGACGGCGGCGACCTGGTGATGACGCACTACTGCGTGCTCGGCAACCAGCCGCGGATGAAGGCCGACCCGAAGTCGCCGACCAACCAGATCAAGTTCAAGTTCGCCGGCGGTAGCAACCTGGACCCGGCCAAGGACATGCACATGCACGAAGCGACGCTCACCTTCGTGGACGCCGACCACGTGGAGCTCTCCGGCGTCGCCTGGGTGAACGGCAAGCCGGCCGAAGACCACTGCGGCTGCATGAAACTGGTGCGCAAGAAGTAAGCTCGCCCACCACAATCTGCTCTCCGTAAGTCGTCTCGCGTCCCCGGGCTCCCTCCCGGGGACGCGCTTTTCCCCCTCACCGGTCACGGTCCGATTATTCGTGTCTGCTTTGGTTGTTGTCTTCGTGGCACAGGCATGGATCTGGAGTTGTCACGGCGGTTGGGCGGCGCACGAGTTTCCGCTCAATGGTTTGTGCTGCCAACCCATTGAGCGGAGTTCGCCATGCGCCGTTTCCAATGTACCCCATACGCGGTGCGAAGCAGACGCACCTGAGTGGGTGCGCGCTCCGACGTGCTGCACTGGACCGGCGGTCCGTCGGTGCCCCGGGTAGCCGCCGTGGGCCGATCCCGGTTCGAGGCCGAGACCTCGTATCGGCAACGGGGCGTGTGCGTGTGCCTGGCCTGTACCACCCGCGACGACCCGGCGTACTGGTTGCTCAGCGCCCGCACAGACGGCGAGCGCGTTATGCGAATCGCGGGCGCGCTCACGCTCGCGCGTCCGGCTCGTAAAACGAGCCCCATGAAAATCACCCGCCTCTCCACTGACCGCCTGCGCGTTCCGTTCGGGAAACCGTCCCGGGTCTCGCTCACCGACCCGAAGCCGGCCGCGCCCGACGCGGTCGAACTCGTCCTCGTTCACCTCGAAACCGACGCCGGCGTCAGCGGGCTGGGGTTCACCTACCTGCTCGGCGCGGGTGCCGCGGCGCTGCGGTCGCTGATCGACACCGAACTGGCGCCGATCGTACTCAACGAGGACCCGCGCGACACGGACCGCCTCTTCGCCCGCGCCGAAGCGCGGTTCCGGGCCGCCGGGTTCGGCGGGCTCGCGGCGCGGGCGTACTCCGCGATCGACACCGCCCTCTGGGACGCGAAGGCCAAGGCCGCCAACGTTCCGCTGGCGAAACTGCTGGGCAACGCGAAGCCGGGGGCGGCGTTCGTGGTGTCCGACGCCGCAACGGTCGGGCGCGACCCGGCCGAGGCGCTGAAGGCGCTCAAGCCGCACCTGAAGCACGGCGCGATGGGCGTGCGCATCGAGATCGGCGGCGGCGACGTGCAGGCCGACGCCGAGCGGGTGCGCGAGATCCAGGGCGGCCTGGGCGAAAACGGCTGGGTTGCCGTGACCGCCGAGTGCCGGTTCGACCTGAGCACCGCGCTGGCGCTCACGCACTTCTTCGAGGACGTGGGCGTCGACGTGTTCGAGGACCCCATCCCGACCGCCGACGCGCCCGGCTACGAGAAGCTCGCCCGGATCGCGGAAGTGCCCATCGCGGTCGGCTCGACGTTCGACACCCGCGAGGCGTTCTTCCAGGTGATCCGCGCGGGCACCGTGCGGACCGTTCGCCCGGACGTGTGTCGGCTCGGCGGCATCACCCCGCTGCTGAAGGTGGCGGCGGTGGCGGAGGCGTACCACGTCGCGGTGTCGCCGGTGCGGATGACCGAGGTGGGCGTTCACCTGGCGTGCGGGCTGGCGTCGGTGCCGCACGTGGACTGCGTGTCGTGGTTCCGCGACGTGTTCACCGGCGGCCCCGGCTTCGAGGCCGGGAAGATGGTCCCGCACGCCGTCCCGGGCCTGGGGCTCACGCTCAACGAAGAGTCCGCGGCCAAATACCGCGCGTGACGCCTCCGGTACGGTGCCGGTCGGCCGTGTGGGTTTCGTGTATGAAGGCAGTTTTTGACAGGATCGACAGGATTTACCGGATAAAGACCGATCGAGTTGAAATCCTGTTTATCCTGTCGATCCTGTCAAAAATTGCCTTCCCATTCACCGCGATTGAGTGCCACATTGCCCTTGCCGGACTGGCCGAACACGAGCGGTTTCGCTAATTGCCCAATTCACCTCCGCCCGGCGCGGCCGGTCGCGCTTCACCCACCGCCTTCCGCCCGCCATACTGGACGCAACCCGAGGGCGGCCGATGACCGAAGCCGAATGGCTGGCGTGCACCGATCCGAAGCCGATGCTGGAGTTCCTACGAGGACAGGTGAGCGACCGGAAGTTGAGGCTCTTTGCCTGCGGATGTTGCCGTCGTTTACTGCATCTGATGCCTGATAAGAGAAGTCGAACCGCGCTGGAAGTCGCGGAACGGGTTGCCGATGGTTTGGTGTCGGGGCCGGCCGAACGAGAGGCGGCGTGGCAGGTTCGTCTCGGGCTACCCCATGACCACACCGGCTGGGCGTTGCAACCGGATGCTCTAGTTGCGGCAAGGAGTGGGGCGAAGCATTTGGCGGATGCGGTGCGGATGCAACAGAAGCCCCTCAGACGACACGAGGCATGGCTGAAGGAACTCGGTTCGCAAGCCCTCCTCATCCGCTGCGTCTTCGGCAACCCCTTCCGCCCCGTAACCGCCGAACCCGGTTGGCTCACGTCCGATGTCGTCGCCCTCGCCACCGGCATCTACGCCGAGCGTGCCTTCGACCGCCTGCCGATCCTGGCCGATGCCCTCCAGGACGCCGGGTGCAGCCGCGACGACGTGCTGAACCACCTCCGCGGCGACGGCCCGCATGTACTTGGCTGCTGGGCGCTGGATTTGGTGCTCGGGAAGTCGTAACGCTCAAACGGGTAGTGCCGAGAGTTGGAAATATACCCCCAACACCTGTCCTGGTAATTGATGAATTCGCCTCTCACTTGCTGCTGGCAGGGACGGGCGACTTGTCAGGCGGGGTGGGCTGATCTGGTGCAGGTCGGATGCTTGCGGACCGCCCCAACCAGAGGACGTAGGGAAGCGTTAGGGTATCCCCAACAGCAGATAAGGGCAGGTCAAGAACAAGGAGGCTGGCAACTCGGAAGCGGTCCCAAGCGGTTTCGTGGGGCGAAGGGCTGACCGCCAATCTCTTCACCTCACCCGCTTCGGCCCTCACCCCGCCGTAGACACGCTGCCCTCCCTCGCTCGGTATCCACCAGACGGTGTTGCAAAACGTGCCGCAACCGCTCGCCAGCGTCAGGAGGGGCAGCATGAGGAGAACAGCGACGAACCTTCGCATCATCTCGCTCTCCAGTCCTGCGGTCGTCAGGGGGCCATAACTGGCGGGCTTGTAGGATGCAAGGGAAGCTGTGCACCCGCGCGCTCCAGAGGAACCTGTTCCGGTAATCAGACAATTCACCCCTTGGTCCGGCACATTTCTTTTGCATATGGCAAATGCCGTTGAAGGAGTTCTGTATGAGACCGATACGTTTGCTCACTGTAGCCGTGATTGCTTCCGTCATGTTGGGTTGTGGTGAGCCGCAAAAATACACGGATGGAAAAGACACCGTGGACAGCTTCGGAGACGGAACATGGACGATTGCCAAAACTGGAGGAGGGCCGGATAATCCCCGGAAGCTGCACCTGTATAGCCGAGAGACGCAAGAACATCTTTCGGATGATCTGGCAAGCTGGAAGCGAAGCCATGATTGGGTTTACGCCCTCGACGCCAGCGGTGAATACATCATCCTGAACTACCGCACAAGCGAGAGCGGCAAGTACCGGCGTGTTGAGGATGCTCCTCCTGAACACCAACTGACGCTCCGAAGCCTTCGACGCTAGGAGAGCAAGGAAGACAAGATCGCACTACCAGTTTCGGTTCTTTTGGCACTTGGTGTAGAGTGCTGGTCTTGGCGCTCACGGACCATTCGCCAGCAGGAGATCACATGCGGCTCATCCTCTCCGCGCTGCTTCTTGCACTCTCGACCGCGGCCACTGCGGCCGAGAAGCCCGTTCCTCTCTTCAACGGCAAGGATCTCACCGGCTGGGAGGGCGACACCGAGAAGACCTGGAAGGTCGAGGACGGGGCCATCACGGCCGGGTCGCTCGACGCCGTCGTGCCGCGGAACGAGTTCCTTTGCACCACCAAGACCTACGAGGACTTCGAGCTCAAGGTGACGTTCAAGCTGACCGGCGACAAGGCGAAGGCGAACGCCGGCGTGCAGTTCCGCACGAAACGCATCCCGAAGCACCACGAGGTCATCGGCTACCAGGCGGATGTGGGGCAGGACTACTGGGGCGCCCTCTACGACGAGAGCCGCCGCAACAAGATCCTCGCCAAGCCCGCCAAGGACGTGATCGAAAAGCTGGTGAAGCACGACGACTGGAACGAGTACGTCGTCCGCTGTGAGGGGCCGCGGATCAAGCTGTGGCTGAACGGCACGCTCACCGTCGATTACACCGAGGAGGACACGAAGATCGAACGTTCGGGCGTGATCGCGTTACAGATCCACGGCGGCGCGAAAGCGAAGGTGTATTACAAGAACATCGCCATCGAAGAGCTGCCCGCGAAGAAGTGAAGTCACCGCGGGCGAGCTTTGCGGCGGCTCGTTCGGACCTGGGGTCAGAACGGGGGCGGAATGAATCCCGCCCTGGGTAACGGTCCGGCTGGTTGTGTCTGTTTTTGTGGCACAGACATTCCTGTCTGTGCGACCTTCTCGCGCCGCACAGACAGGAATGTCTGTGCCACAAAGACAAAACCAAAACGGATACCAACAGCCGGTTCGTGTATGAGTAACGGCGCGCCCCGGGGGGGGGGGCAGTAACACCATCGCTCGATGGACGAGCCAAGAAGATTTTTGACAGGATCAACAGGATAAACAGGATTTCAAATCGATCGGTCTTTATCCGGTAAATCCTGTCGATCCTGTCAAAATCACTCTTCGTAAACGTGAGGGCCGCACGTGGGGCCGGAGATCGGACACGACCGGGGTCGGCGTCACTGCCACCGGACCGTGAGCTTGCCCCCCTCGCGGGCCTTGCGCTCGATGTACCGGAGCCCGATCCGGGCCACGGAGATGAACACGCACGCCAGGACCGCCAGCACGCTCAGCTCCGCCCACACGTCGAACAGCCCCGGCGTGTGGAACAGCACCTGGCGCATCGCGTCCATGCCCAGCGTGAGCGGGATCAGGCTCGCGACCAGCGCGACCGCGCGGGGCAGCACGTTCACCGGGAAGTTGGTCCCGCTCATCAAGTAAATCGGCTCCTGCAACAGGCTGATGAGGTGCCACGCCTCCCGGCCCCACAGCAGGAACAGCGACGCGAACATCATCCCGAGCCCGTACAGCGCCGCCAGCGTTATCAGCAGCCCCGCGGCCAGCAGCCACCAGCTCGACGGCTGGAGCGGCACGTCGAAGAGCAGCACCCCGGCGGTGGTGATGGCCGCCGCCCGTATGGTGGTGGTAATCATCCCGCCGAGCGCCATGCCGGTGAGGATCGCAGTCATCGGGGCCGGCGACATGACGTACAGTTCGAGGTTCCCGGAGTCGCGCTCCCAGTAGAGTTGCGCCCCGAGCCCCCACAGCACGTTGAGCCAGAAGGTGGTCATGGCGGCGCCGAGGACCAAGACGCCGGTGTACTCCGGCGGCGCCTGCATCGCGCGGTACGCGTAGGCGAACGCGGACACCGCCAGCACCGGCAGTATCGTCTCCTGGATCATCCACGAGTTGTTGCGGAACAGCCACGCCACCCGGGGGTAGGTCCGGGCCTGCGCGGCTTGCAGAAACAGCTTGAGCGAGGCCATGCGGTGTGCTCGTGTACGGTGGCGGTGCCCAAACGCGGCGCTACGGCGCGCCCGGCGGGGCCGCGCCGTCGTTCAGCCCGTGGCCGACCAGCTCGATGAACACGTCTTCGAGCGTCGGCTCCACCTTCTTCATCGTCAGCACGCGGGCGCCGCCCGTCACCAGCGCCTGCACCACGGTCCCGATGACCGGCTCGTCGAGCAGCGACACCTTCAGCTCCACCGTGGTGGGGGTCGTGGTCGTGGTAAGCTGGTGGACCCCGGGCAGCGCGCCCGCCGCGGCCCAGCTCCCGGCGCCCGGGGCGAGGGAGATTTCGTAGAGCGGGTACTTCTGCACCTGCCGCTTCAGGTTCGCGGGGGTGTCGCAGGCGAGCACCTTCCCCTTATCGATGATCGCCAGCCGGTCGCACAGCTCGTCGGCCTCGGCCATGTAGTGCGTGGTGAGCAGCAGGGTCCGCTCCGGCCGCTCCTTCATCCAGTCGCGGACGAACGTGCGGATGGCCCGGGCGCTGGTCACGTCCAGCCCCAGCGTCGGCTCGTCGAGGAACAGGATCTTGGGGTCGGTGATGAACCCGCGACAAAAGTTCATCTTTTGTCGCTGACCGGTCGATAAGTGGCTAATACGGCTGCCGGCCTTGTCGGTCATGCCGACGATGCCGAGCATCCGGTCGATGCGCTCCTCGGCGACCTTCGTGGGGACGCCGTAGATGCGTGCGAACAGCCACAGGTTCTCCCGCACGTTGAGGATGCCGTACCCGCTGGACTCCCCGCCCGACACCATGTTGATCCGCGGCCGGAGCGCGTCGGCCTCGGCGACCACGTCGAGGCCGTCCACGCGGGCGGTCCCGGCGGTCGGCGCGAGCAGGGTGGTGAGGATCTTGATGAGCGTGGTTTTGCCCGCTCCGTTCGGGCCGAGCAGCCCGAACAGCTCGCCCGGGCGCACCTCGAGTGACACCCCGTCGAGCGCCACGAAGTCGGCCGGCGCGGCGGCGGCGGGGTCGGGTTTCGACCACCACCAGCGCCGCTTCCGGCTCTTGCGGTACGTGCGGGTCAGTCCTTCGGTGCGGATCGCCGGGGGTTCCATGCCCCCATTGTAGGCACGCACGTGCCGATCAGTGAGAGCCGGCAAAAGGCGGTGAGCCGTGCCGGATGTGTGAGCCGCGCCCGGTCCGCCGGGTTGCGCCCGAGGGCCAGCGAAGTGAAAGCGCCGCAGAGTGCAAGACGATCTTTTCAGCCCCCGTAGTCCGGCGCTAAACTGCTCCAACGCCCGGTGGCTCACGTGCAGACGAAACGGTCTTGACCGCAGCTCGTGGCGACGCTATGAGCCCGATCGTTCGGATTCCCCCGTCCCGAACCTCGCACAAATCAGGTGACCTGATGCTCCGACGCGCGCACTCGCCCGCGCTTCAGGTGGAACAGCTCGAGGACCGGTTCAACCCGGCCGGTTCCGTCATTCCCGCCGGTGAATTCAACTGGACCCAGTACAGCCCGACGGGCGAGCTGGGCCAGTTGCTGTGGAACGGCGGCAACCTGGTCTACCAGTCGCGCGTCGCCGGTGCGTGGAGCACGGAGACCGTGGCGGCGTCCGGGGTGTTCACCGCGGGCGAGTACAACAGCACCGACGCGGTGCAGAAGGCGTCGCAGACCGCGCAGCTCGTGTTCACCAGCGACGGGACCCCGCACGCGCTGTTCCTCGAAAAGGTGTGGGCCGGGAGCTCGTACCAGACGCTCATCCAGCACTACGCGCGCACGTCCGCCGGGTGGCAGCACGTCGAGACGATCACCCCGACCTGGCAGTCGTCGTGGGGGCCGAACAACCTGGTCGCGGAGGCCGGGGCGAACAACTCGATCCACCTGATCTTCACCGAAACCACGGCCGCCGCGACCGGCGTGGGGAACTTCGGCGCCGGCCAGTTGTGGTACTCCACCAACGCCAGCGGTTCGTGGGGGTTCGCCAAGGTCGCGGACACGGCGGACCTGGGCCAGGACGTGTGGTTCACCGGCGGCCGGTGGGCGCCGCGGTTCCTGTCGCTCGCGGTCGATTCGCTCAACTACGCGCACGTGACCTACACCCCGCAGTTCTACATCGCGGGCGCGTTCTCGACGGTCAACAGCACGCTGATGTACGCGACGAACCGCGGCGGCGCGTGGAACTCGCAGACCCTGATGGCGCCCGGCGACGGGACCGCCGACGCGGGGCTGGGGGCCAGCGTCGCGGTCGGCCCCGGGGACCAGATCGCGGTCGCGAGCTACTACGTGGACCGGTACAACACCGGCTCGCCGCAGACCTCGCAGCTCATGTACCACACGCTCACCGCGGGCGGGTGGACGCACAGCGTGGTGGCGAGCACCCCCGCGGGTTACGTCGCGGGCGACGGCGCCCGGTTCACCGGGTTCGCGCCGCAGCTCTACTTCGACGCCAGCGGCCAGGCCAACATCGTGTTCTCGGACGAGGCCGCCGAGCACCTGCCGGTCAGCTACGCGAACCAGTTCGCGGGCCAGATCCGGCTCGCCACCCTCGCGGGCGGGGCGTGGTCGACCCAGACCATCTACTCGCAGACGGACCCGATCCGCAACCAGCTCCTGTACCCGGTCGCGGCCACGTACAACGGGCAGACCACCTTCGCCGGGCTGGTGGCGACGAGCACCGTGGACGGGAACAAGAACCCGGTCCGCACCGACTACACGCCGGTCGACGTGAACGCGCCCTACGGGTCGGCGACGGCGCCAGTGTCCGCCACGCCGCCGGTCACCACCAAGCCCGGTTCCACCACGCCCGCCGCGGGCGCCGTGACCGGCGGGAGCGCCGCCGGCAGCGGCTGGGCGGTGGCCTCGGACAGCGGGGCTACGGCCTCGCGGGTGTACGTGTACCGGTCCGACGGCACCCTCTCCATGTCCGTCACCCCGTTCGGCGACGGGTACCGCGGCGGGGTCCGGGTCGCGCGGGGCGACGTCAACGGCGACGGCGTCATCGACCTGATTACGGTCAGCGGCGCCGGGATCGAGAGCCGGGTGCGGGTGTGGAGCGGGGTCAACGCGGCCATGATCGCGGACTTCGTCCCGTTCGCCGGGTACCAGGGCGGGCTGTGGGTGGCCGCCGGCGACATCAACGGCGACGGGGCGGCGGACATCGCGCTCGGCACCGACCTCGGCAACGTGCCGCACGTGAAGGTGTTCAACGGCCGCGGAGTGAACGAGATCGCCAGCTTCTACGCGTACTCCGTCGGGTTCCTCGGCGGCGTGCGGGTGGGCGTCGGCGACCTGAACCGCGACGGGTTCGCGGACCTCGTGACCGGGGCCGGGTACGGTGCCGGGCCGCACGTCCGGACGTTCGACGGCAAGGCGCTCGCGGGCGGCGCCGGACCCAAGCTGCTCGCCAACGACTTCTTCGCGTTCGCCCCGTCCATGACCGCCGGGCTGAACATCACGGTGGGCGACATCGACGGCGACGGCTACGCCGACATCGCCGCGTCGCCCGGCGCCGGCGCCGCACACCTGCGGGTGTTCAGCGGCCGGGGCCTGTCGAACGGCCAGGGGCCGGTGGAACTGCTCAGCACCATCGCCTGGGACGGCGCAACGGGCCTGCGTACCGCGGCGGCCGACGTTAACGGCGACGGCCGGATGGACCTGATCGCGGCCACCGCCGGCGCGAACAACGGCCGCATCGCCGTGTTCACCAACTCCAACCTGTTGCCGCCGAACCCGCTCGGCGTCCGCTGGATCGACACGGTCCCGGGCACCAGCACCGGCGTCTTCGTCGGCTAAAGGTTGTCGAACGAATCGATTTTTTTTTGCCGGCCGCGCTCACACGACGTTGTGTGGGCGCGGCTTTCTTTTGTATTTCGCTCGCCAGATGTGTGGTTCGTGTGGCGTTTGCTTCGTCCCGTATCCGGCCCCAGAGAGGCGGCAGGGCACGGGAATCACTTCGTGATCGTTACGGTGGGCGTGTGAAGAGCTGTCTTGACCACGTGACCACAATCTGAACTGCCCGGGGACGGCCCCGGGCCTCGGAGCGGCACACCGCACCGGCCGCGAGCGACTCCCCTGATCGCTCGCGGCCGGCACGGCGGCGCTCCGCTCGTGTGTTTGCGCCTTTTGCTCCCGACTTGTCAAAGACCGGTGGTTCCGTGACCGCTTCGCCCCGGCTCTCCCCAGAGCCAGGGCATTCCTTCCGCATCCACATCCGGTTACTATGTGCGAAGCTCAAAACTTACACGCTGGGTTCTGACACAGCATGTTTCGCTTTCGCACACCCCTTGCCCTCGCTACGCTCGCCCTTTTGCTCGCCGTCGCTGCGGTCGGGTCGCCCCGGTCGCCGGCCGACAAGCGACCCGAGCACCCGGTGCCCGAGCCGTACAAACAAGCCCCACCCCATTCGTTCGAGTGCCGGTGGGCGGACACTCCGATCGTTCTCGACGGGCTCGCGGACGAACCCGCGTGGGCGCTCGCACAACCGATATCTGCATTCCACGTGCCGTGGCTGGGCGACAAAGCCCGGATGTCCCGCACCGCGACCGCCGCGAAACTGCTCTGGGATCGCGAGTACATCTACTTCCACGCCGACATGGAGGACTCGGACCTCTTCGCCGACATCACCGAGCACGACGGCGGTTTGTGGAAGAACGACGTGTTCGAGCTGTTCTTGCGCCCGGATGCGGAGAAACTTGGGTACTACGAGTTCCAGGTCAACGCCGCCGGGGCACGGTTCGACGCGTTCTACCCGAAGTACGACCTGGACCGGCTCGGCGCGCACGCCAAGGCCGGGACGTTCGGCCTCGAAGCGAAGGTGAAGCTGCGCGGCACGCTCAACGCGCGCGACGACGCCGATAAAGGCTGGAGCGTGGAGGGGCGCATCCCGTGGGGGGACTTCCTGCGCACCGGCGGGCGCCCGGTCGCCGGCGAGAAGTGGAAGCTCAACCTGTGCCGGTTCGACTACAGCGCCGACTGGGCGGAGCCCGAGCTGTCGTGCGTGGCGCCCATCGCGAAGAAGAAGATCCCGCCGTTCTTCCACCAGAGCGACGACTACGCCACCCTCACCTTCGTCGGCCCCACGGCGGCCACCGCCAAGCCATACGGGATCGAGGCGCGCGAGCCGGTGGCGTCGAAGGTGGTCGGGTTCCCGGACCCGCCCCCGCCGTTCGTCGCGACCCGCATCCTCGGCAAATACCGCCCGGAATACCCGATCCGCGTGGAGCCGATCCCGGGCACGTCGGAAGCGCTCGTCATCACGCAGCCGCACGCCTACGGCCCGACGAAGGTGCTGCGCGTCCCGTTCGGCCCCGGCGCCACCGACAAGGACGCGGTGAAGCAACTCGACACGCCCAACGGGGGCACCGCCTACGACATCGCGTTTCACCCGAAGTTCGCCGAGAACCGGTACGTCTACATCGGCTGGAACGGCTCCCCCACGGGGCGGAAGAAGAAATCCAGCATCATCTCGCGCTACACGATGACCGCGAAGGCGCCCTACGAACTCGACCCGAAGAGCGAGCGGACCGTCATCGAGTGGGAGTCCGACGGGCACAACGGCGCCGCGGTGTGCTTCGGCCCGGACGGGATGATGTACGTCACGAGCGGCGACGGCACCGCGGACTCCGACGCGAACCTGACGGGGCAGCGCACCGACCTCTTGCTCGCGAAGGTGCTGCGCATCGACGTGGACCACCCGGCCGACGGGAAGATGTACGGCGTGCCGAAGGACAACCCCTACATCGGTCGCAAGGAGTTCGCGCCCGAGACGTGGGCCTACGGCCTCCGCAACCCGTGGCGCGTCACCTACGACGCCAAGCTGAACCAGCTCTGGGTGGGGCAGAACGGCCAGGACCTGTGGGAGCAGGCGTATCTGGTCAAGAAGGGCGAGAACTACGGGTGGAGCGTGACGGAGGGCTCGCACCCGTTCTACCCGAACCGCAAGGCGGGGCCGACGCCGATCACCAAGCCCACGGTGGAGCACCACCACTCCGAGGCGCGCTCGCTGACGGGCGGGGTAGTGTACCACGGGGACAAGTTGCCGGGGCTGAAGGGCGCCTACGTCTACGGCGACTACAGCACCGGCCACATCTGGGCCGTGAAGCACACGGGCGAGAAGATCGAGTGGCACAAGAAGATCGCGATCACCACGCTGAAGATCACGAACTTCGCGCTCGACCGCGACGGCGAACTGGTCATCTGCCACCACGCCCCCGCGGGCGAGGGCGGGTTCTACACGCTCACCCCGAACACCGCGAAGGCCGACACCGGGTTCCCCAAAAAGCTGAGCGAGAGCGGCCTCTTCGCCTCGGTCAAGGACCACACGATGGCCCCGGGCGTGGTGCCGTACTCGGTGAACGCGCCGTTCTGGTCCGACGGGCTGCACAAGGAGCGGTTCCTGGCGGTGCCCGCGGGGAAGGTCTCGTACAAGCGCGCCGGCGGCTGGGACTTCCCGGACGGGGCGGTGCTGGTGAAGAGCTTCGCGCTCGAAACCCGCGAAGGCGACCCGGCGAGCCGCACGTGGATCGAGACGCGGTTCATGACGCGCCAGGGCGGCGAGTGGTACGGCTACTCCTACGTCTGGAACGACGCCGGCACCGACGCGACCCTCGTGGACGCGGCCGGGCTGGACCGCGAGTTCACGGTCCGGACCGCCGCCGGCGCGGCGAAGCAGTCGTGGCACTACCCGAGCCGGGCCGAGTGCATGGTGTGCCACAGCCGCGCCGCGAACTACGTGCTGGGGCTGTGCGAGGTGCAGATGAACAAGGACCACACCTACCCGAACGGTCGCACCGACAACCAGCTCCGCGTGCTCGAGCACCTGGGGCTGCTCGACGTGGGGTGGGCCGGCGAGGCCAAGGACCCCAGCGCGCGGCAGCAGCCGGACCAGCGCGAGCCGAAGCCGACGGGGATGCTGCCCGCGCCGCCCGCGGGGCTGAAGCGGTTGGCCAACCCCTACGACAAGACGCAGCCGCTGGCGGAGCGGGCGAAGGCGTACCTGCACGTGAACTGCTCGAGCTGCCACGTGGAGGCGGGCGGCGGGAACGCGCAGATGGACCTCGGCTACGCGACCGCGTGGGACAAGATGCGGCTGATCGACGCGAAGCCGGTCCACCAGTCGTTCGGGCTGGCGGACGCGCGGCTCGTCGCCCCGGGCGCGCCCGAGCGGAGCGTGGTGCTGCACCGGATCGCCCAGCGCGGCCCGAACACCGGCCAGATGCCGCCGCTGTCCTCGGCCCGCGTGGACCGGGCCGGCGTCGAACTGCTGACCGAGTGGTGCAAGAGCTTGCGTAAGTAGGCACCGCGGGGGCGCAGTACTGGTTCGGTCGAACTGCCGGCGCGAGCCGGCGGTGTGAATTGAAGAGCCCAGCCGGCTCTCGCAGGTTAATAGGTCTCCGAGCACGGGAAGCGCTCTGAAATGCCGTGGTATCTCACCATACGCTCGGACCCCACATACTCCCGCAGCACACATACCGAGCCGCTGGTTGGCTACATACTCTCGTCACTCGAACTCGTGCAAACCGGACCGCAGGAGTTCCGTAACGCTCCAACCTCACCGTGGGTCGTCCTCGTCATGGCGACGGCTGACGAAACTGGCTGTTACGCGGTTAACACGCTTGCCCAACCGACCGCGAACGTAGTGGAACTGATCTGCGGAGATGGCGACGAGAGTTGGTACGAGTCGCTTGCCATCAAGGTCGCCTCATTCCTTAGTTGGGAAGCGGTCGACGAACACGAAGAGCGAGTCATCCGTTCCGCTGAGGAAACGTAGATTTGCTTCGCACCGCGTGCTGCTGAGCATCGCACACCAACCGGTTGTTGGCTTCCGTCTTTTTTTTGTCTTTGCAGCAAAGACATTCATACATGCACCACAAATAAAAGATCGCACAGGCATGAATTCCTGCGCCACAAGAAACAGACACAACCAGCCGGACCGTGAATCAGGATTTTGACACCGAGCGTTCTCCTACTTTTCAGCACCAACACACAACGTCCCCGCTTACCAGCGTGGATTGCTACCATCACGCCTGCGGCCGGGCGCCGGCAGTAATGGCGTCGAAATCGAAAGCTGGTATCGCGCGCCCCGTGCGGCGGGCGCCCGATGTTGGCGGGCGCGAGTTGCCTCGCGCGCGGTTCGTGCATTTTGAAGGCATGGCCGGCGAGTTGTCGTTCGAGAACCCCGAGCTCCTGTGGCTGGCGCCGCTCGCGCTGTTCGTCGCGTGGTGGTGGGGCCGGCGGTCGCGCCCCGCGCTGCGGTTCAGCGACGTGAGCCGCTTCGGCCCGCACCCCGGGCGGCGCGCTACCGTCTCGGCCGCGTCTTCCCGGATCGGGTCGGCGAACGAGAGGAACCCGGCCAGCGTTAGGCCGGCTTCGTCCGCGGCGGAGAGCCGGCCCTTCGGTTCGACGGTCCGCGTGGCGACCGCGAGGATGCGGTACCCGTCCGTGGCCCGGCCGCGGACGTGCTCCTCGATTCGGTCCCGGGTGACCGCGTCGGGGGGGCGAATTTCGGGTCCGTCTTCCCAGCTTTCGCAGCAGGCGAGGACGCTTTCGGGCGCCCCCTACAGTGATCAGCGCCGCCCCGGCCGGTCGCGGTCACCACCGCCGTCCCGGTCCCGCTCACGACCGAGGTGCCGAAGAACACGAGGTCGGTCCGGTCCAGCGCGGCCGGGCCGCTCGGGTCGGCGCCGGTGGCCCCCACCTCCTTCTCCGTTGGGAGCGACTCGCCCGTGAGCGCCGCCTGCTGGAGGTTGAGGTGGCGGGCCTCGACCAGCCGGGCGTCGGCCGGGACGAGGTCCCCGGCCCCGAGGCGGATGAGGTCCCCGGGGACCACGTCCCGGCGCGGGAGCTCCGCCCACGCCCCGGCCCGCTTCACCGTGGCCGTGACCGCGACCCGGTCCTGGAGCCGGCGGACCGCTTGATCGGACCGCAGGGTCTGGACGAACTGGATCGCCGCACTCACGGTGACCACGACGGCGATGACGGCGGCGGTCGCGAAATCCCCGGCCGCGGCCGCAACGGTTCCCGCGACCAGGAGGATCAGCGTCAGCGGGTTCAGCACCGTCGCCGCGAGCTGCCGCGGGCCGCCCGACCGGGCGGCCGGTGCGACCTCGTTCGGCCCGTGCGCGTCGAGCCGGGAGCGGGCTTCGGCGGTCGTGAGGCCGTCCGGCGGGGGCAGGTCCATGCCGAGACCTTTGGTCAGCAGTCGGTGCGCGAGCGCCACCCGGGCGGGGCGTTCGGCAGGAGGAAACGTCGAAGACTTCTTATAGCACTGCCACGGCGACTGGCACCCGGCCGGCCCCATCAATGCCCGTTGCAGCCGGAACCTCACGCACAAGGTTCGGGGCCGCGACGTGTCGCCCAGCTCGGCGCCAGCGCCCGGCGCTTTTTCGCGCGTCGGAGGGAGGGTCGGTGGGGTTATGTTGGCGGGAAGTTGACCCGCCACGAGGTCCGCAATGACTGCTCCGCTGGTTCTGCTCCATCGCCTTCCGGGTGCGGCCGCGCCGGTGCCCGACGGGGAGCTGCTGCGCCGGTACGCCGAATCGCGCGACGAGGCCGCGTTCGCCGAGCTGGTGCGGCGCAACGGCCCGCTGGTGCTGCGCGCGTGCCGCAACGTGCTCCACAACCCGGCCGACGCCGACGACGCGTTCCAGTCCACGTTCATCCGACTCGCCCGGCACGCCACCGGGCGGACCCGTGCCGCGTCCGTGGCCGGGTGGCTGCACACGGTGGCGGTGCGGTCCGCGGGAAAGATCCGGCGCAGCGCCGCCCGGCGCCAGAAGCGCGAGAGCGCGAACCGCGAGCGGCCCGCCCCTTCACCGGCCGATGACACGCTGTGGGCGGAGTTGCGGGAGCGGATCGACGCGGAGCTGGCCCGGCTCCCGGAGGTGTACCGGTTGCCGCTGCTGTTGTGCTACGTGCAGGGCCTCAGCTACGCGGACGCGGCCCGTCGCCTCGGGTGCTCGCCGGGCGCGCTGCGGGGGCGGCTGGAGCGGGGCCGCGAGCAGTTACGGGGGCGGCTCGGGCGGTGGGGACTGCCGGCGGTGCTGGTCGTGGTGGGTGGGACGGCGCCGGTTGTCAGCGCGGGGCTGCGCGAGTCCACGCTGGCGGCGGTGCGCGGTGCCACCAGCGTTGTGGGCGGGTGGGCGAAATGGACCGCCGCGTTCGTGCTCGTTGCGGCGGCGGTTGCCGGCGCCGGGCTGGCTGGGTTCCACGCGTCCGGCGCGCCGCCCGAACCGCCTGCAACCGCATCGAAAGCGACCCAGACCGAGCGATCCGAGAAGGGCGAGCCGGTCGCGAAGAGCGACGCAGCCGGGGACCCGCTCCCGGTTGGGGCGCTGGCCCGGATGGGGTCGTCGCGGTTCCACCACGGGTCGAACATTCACCGGCTAACGGTGTCACGGGACGGTAAGTGGGCCGTCTCCTACGGTTCGCACACCGGCTACCGGGTGTGGGAGCTGGCCACCGGACGCGAGCAGGTTCCGAAGGGCATGCCGGCTAACGCTCGGTTCACCGGATCGATGGGAGGGATGAGCGCGGCGGTCCAGTGGGAGGCCGCGGTCGCGCCGTTCGGCGACCGGGTGGTCGCGGTCGTCCCGGACCGAGAGAAGCCGCTCACCCGGGTGCTCGATGTGGTGACCGGAGAGGAGGTCGCCCGCGTCCCCGCGTCCCTTGCGCACGTCCTCACCCGCCCTCTCGTTACGTCGGACCGCGAACCGGAACTTTCGGTGAACGGCAAATGGATGTTGTGGACGCACACGACTTCCGACAACAACGCCGCCAAGAAGACGGTGTACGCCGCCGACCTCACCGCGAAGGAGCCCCGGCCGGTTGTGTTCGCCGAGGTGGGCGACGGCCCCCTGTTCGGACTGACCCCGGCGGCCAACGGCCGAGCGGTGCTGATGCACTTCCAGAGCACTTACGAAGTGTGGGATATGGAGAAACGGGCCGCGACACTGAAAGTGCCCGTCGAGGGGGGCGGCAACCTTCTCGGGCACGCGTTACTATCGCCAGACGGTCAGACGCTTGCCGTGGTGCAGCCCGGAGCGGCCACGTTTCAGCTCTGGGATGTGGCTACCAAGAAGCAACTGCCGGCCCCGGCCGAGCCGTTCCGGGATCGTGTCGACGTGAGGGACTTCTCCCCTGACGGCAAACTGGTGCTGGGGTCGAACCCGGACGGTGCGCTGCGGATGTGGGAGGTGGCCACCGGCAAGAAGGTGCGGGACTACGGCGGCCTCGCGCACGGGGCCTGGGCCGCCGCGTTCGCACCGGACGGCAAGCGGATCGTGACCGCCCGGCTCGACGACGTGAACGTTATTGATGTGGCAACCGGGAAGCCGGTCCACGACTTCGGCGGGCACACGTCCTCGCTCCACGAGGTGCTTTTTATCGCGGACGGCCGGTTGCTCACCAGCGCCGGGTCGGCGCTGCTCTGGGACCCGCGCATCGGGCGCAAACTCGGGGTGTTCCGGGAACACGGCGGGCTTGGCGGCTTGTCCGTTTCTCGGGCAGGGGCGCTGATCGCCACCACCGGCGGTGACCAGAAGGCACGGCTGTGGTCCGCAACCACGCTCACCGAACTGCGAGCCATCGACCTGAAGGGGCTCACCGGGCACTCGACCGATTTCTCCCCGGACGGCAAGGAACTGATCGTCGGCGGGAACGAGCCCGGTATCCGGGTGTTCGACACGGCCACCGGTCAGCCGGTCCGGGTGGTCGCTGCGGGCGAGGTCGCGAACTGGGTACGGTTCACGCCGGACGGCCAGTGGGTGGTGTTCCGCCAGTGGAGCGACAAGACCAAGGTGCGCGTGTGGGACCGGGCGGCGGATAAAGAGGTGCTCACGTTCGACGCCGGGGGAGGGTTCATTTACACACTGGACCTTTCGCCCGACGGTCGGCTGCTGGCGGCCGGTGGTAAGGACGGGCACGCCCGGGTGTTTGATCTGAGGAACGGAAAACAGGTGGGCGAGTTCGACACGAACCTTCGCCCCGCTCCATCAGAACACAACGCGAACAGCGTGTACGCGGTCGCGTTCTCGCCCGACGGTCGGTTGCTGGCGGTTGGCGGTGCGGACGGAGTCGTCCGGATGCAGGAGTTGGCGACGGGTGGCGAGCGGCTCCGGTTCTCGGGTCACCGTGGCGCCGTGCTGGAACTGGCGTTCTCTCCGGACGGTGCGCTGCTGGTGTCCGGGAGCGGGGACAGATCGGCGGTGACGTGGGACGCGACCGGGGCGGGGCTGCCGATCGACCCGAAGCACCAGCCGAAGGACGCGGCCGACGCGTGGGCACGGCTGTCGGACCGGGACGCGGCGGTCGGGTTCGGGGCGGTGCGCTACCTGGCATCCCGTCCGGTGGACGCGGTGGCGCTCGCGAAGGGCGTGCGCCCCGTGCCGCCGGCGGACCCGAAGGTGGTCGCGGGTCTGGTAGGGAAGCTGGGGAGCGAGGACTTCGTGACGCGCGAGCAGTCGGAGAAGGAACTGGTGGCGCTGGGCGAGGGTGCGGCGGACGGGCTCCGGGCGGCGCTGGCGCAGGCGACGGACGCCGAGTCGCGTCAGCGGCTGACGAAGCTGCTGGCGCCGCTGGGCGGTCCGGTTCGCACGGGTGATCGGCTGCGTGCGCTGCGGGCCGTGGAGGTGCTGGAGCGCGTGGGCACGGCGGAGGCCCGGGAGGCACTACGGGTGTGGTCGGGCGGAGCGCGTGGTGCGGAACTGACCGAGGCGGCGCGAGCGGCGGTGGCGCGGCTCGATGCGCGGAGCGCTGCGCCCAAGGGATTCAAGGAACTGCCGAAGCGGTGAGATCGGATCGTCACGCGGCAGATCGGTGCCCCGGACGATCTCTGCCTGAAGTTGCTCGACGCGTTACATAAAGAAGCCGCGCGGCCGTGAGCCGCGCGGCTTCGGGTGAATCCGTTCGCCAACTCAGCAGATGGCGGTCGAGGTCGGGTCGTTCGGCTGCACGTTGATCCGGCGGCCGCCCTGGTCGAAGTACACTTTGCCTTCCACCAGCGAGAAGATGCTGCAGTCCTTCGCGATCCGCACGAAACGGCCCGGGTGGAACTTCGTGCCGCACTGCGTCACGATGATGCTCCCCACCGTCACGGCCTGTCCGCCGTAGGCCTTCAGCCCGCGGCGCTTCGACAGCGAGTCGCGACCGTTACGAACCGAACCCTGACCCTTCTTGTGTGCCATGACCTTATCCTCCCCGGAACCTGATTTCTACGCAGGATAGAGTATTGTAGCGGTTATGCGAGGGTGGGCAAGGCGCGGTTTCGGGTGCGGGTGCAAACCCGATTTTCTGCGGGGGCGTTACCGTTCTTCTGGCAAAACCACCTGGGAACTGGCGCTTGCCGGCCTCATTTACCCCCAGAGAACACCCTCGACGGGCGGCGCGGGGGCAAGGTAAAAGGGGCTATAAGTCTCAAAAGGCACCACTGAAAAGCGTTGAGCGTACTCGAAACGTCTCAGCCAGTGTCGACGGTGACCAAAGAACCCAATTCTGCCACAAGGAACGCAAAGCTGGAACCGTGACGGGATTGCATCGGGGGGGCCGCACTCTCCATCGCCGAAGGACCCGTGTTCGACAACGCGCCGAACATTGCACAAGTCGTCGCTACCGCCGGGCCGCTCGACGCAACCAGTGTTCCCGTGTCGTTCAACGGTTGCACGGTTCCGTGATTTCTGTTTAGCTCGTCCTGTGGACCTTCACAGCATGTGAGGTTCTGCCGGACGAGTGAACCGTCTGTGGACGCGCGGGCCGGATCGAAGAGGAGGTCGACAATGGATCGCCGTCGGAGCGGGTTTTCTCTCATCGAAGTCCTCGTCGCGGTGGCGATCCTCGCCGTCCTCGTCGGGTTACTCCTTCCCGCGATTCAACGGGTTCGGGCTGCTGGCGCCCGAACCGAGGAGTTGAATAAGATCCGCCAAATCGGCCTCGCGGCACACGCCTTCGCCGCGGACCATCAGGGGAAACTGCCCAACGTCGATTACGTTGAGCCGTCGCTCGGTTTGTCGCTGTTCGATTCGCTCGGAAATTACCTGGAGATTTCGACGAGCACGAGCGAGAGCTACAACCACCCGCGGTTCCTCCAAAGTCGCTACGACCCGACCTTCGCGACACCGGTTCCCGAAACGAGTCACGCGGACTGCAGTTATGTCTCCAACGCCGTCGTGTTTCGCGCCGGAGCGTCGCTCGATACGACCTTCGCGGACGGCACGTCCTCAACCATCGCCTTCTCTCAGCACTACGCCAAGTGCGGCCCGGCCGCGTGCTCTTGGTCGCTGCTCGGCCCGTCGTGCTTCGAGTATGGCACCAACCGACGGATTCCTTGCGACCCTCCTCACACCCGCCGCGCCACCTTCGCCGATGATGGTTACAACGATGTCCTGCCGCTGACCCGGGGGGCACCGCCTGCCAGTACCGGTACGACGCCGGGGGTGACGTTCCAGATCCGGCCTTTGCCAACGGAGTGTAATTTTCGCGTGCTCCAATCGTTTTTCACGGATGGTCTTCTCGTCGCTCTCGGCGACGGAAGCGGGCGCCTGATTCGACCATCCATTGATCCCACGGTCTTTTGGGGTGCGGTAACGCCGGCAGGAGGAGAAATCATCGCCGATTGGTAGAGCCCTTCTGAGGCTCGTGTGGCAAGAGGCACCTGTGAGGCCGCACGGGGCGGTGATGCCCTGAGTCGTTGCACGGCGAGATAGGCCAACCGGTCGATGAGTGATCCGATGTCACCAGTGAGCCCGGCGGCCATCGCCGAGGTTCGGATTTGGTATCGGCGCGTCCCCGCACTTGATGTGCTGGTGAGCACGAGCCAACAGAAGAAACTGTAGCTGGAATCGCTGAACGTGGTCGAGGCTCGGTGTGTGTTCGAGTCGTCGCGCCAGTGGTGCGTGTAAGGCAAACGGGACGCCACCCGAAACTCACCGCGGGGGCTTCACCCGCTCGAACACGAACAGGATCGCCCCCGATTTCGGCCCCGCCGCGAACTCCGCCGGCCGCTTGTTATCGCCGCGAAAACAAATCACCAACTTGTCCGCGCCGTCGAACTTGTAAATGCCTTCGATCTTGTCGCCGTTCCTGTCCGTCAGGTCGAGCGCTGCGGGCTTTTGGGCGGGGGCGAGCTTCAGTGTTGCCGCGTCGTCTTTGTTGTATTGTGGGATCAGCTTGTCACCAGTGAACGTCCACGCGCGGTTTTTCAGTTTGTCCGCCGGAACCGTCTCCCCGTCTTTCGTTACGGCCACCATTTGCCACTCGCCCTGGAACCGTAACAGCTCCTTTTCCGCGCCTTCGTCGGCACGGACTTGCCCCGGAGTGAGCAACAGAACCCCCAAGAAGCCGAGAACGCGCATCGGTGAGCCTCCGGAACTGCGGTCGAAGAGCTTCTTACCGCCGCAGACGGACCGTGGGCAAGATGGCCACGCGAGCGGTACGATGTCGCAATCGCTGGCCGGCGTCCGGTTTCACACCGCCAGCTCGCGCGAACTCACGGGTGCGAATGGCTTTTTGTACGCAGGATTACGACCAGTGTAATGAGAGAAGAGGCTGATGTGGGGAGTTTGGGTAATATGCGATGGCGGGTGAAACAGGCGCGACGGTTGCACATTGCCGGAGCAGCGCGGCCACGTCGGCCGCTCGACTCTCTGAGGTGCTTTTGATGCGCGCTCTCGCACTGTTCGCCCTGACCCTGGCGTCGGTTGTCTCTCTCACCGCCGACGCGTCGGCCTGTGGCAAGCGCAAGAAAAAAGCTGCGGCCATGGTGACCTACGCCGCACCGGCGTGTGACCCGTGTGGCGGGGCTCCCAGCTACTACCCCGGTCAGCCGGGCCACTACGGCCAGCCGAGCTACTACCCCGGCCAACCGGGCTACTACCACGGCTCGCAATACGGCCACCCGGGCGCGTACGGGGTTCCGGCCGGCCCGACCATCATGCCGGGCGCGGTCGTTCCGGGCGCCATGCCGCCCAAGTGATACCGAATGCGATTGAAGAGTGACGTTCTTCTGTAGCCCGTCTCTGTGAGGCCGGCTACAGAATGCGGCGTGGATAACGCTGCACGGATCTTGTTCGCTAGCTCAAGCAAAACGGTGATTGTCGCCGAGCCGATCAAAACCACTGAAAGGCTGATGGAAAAGCCGCCGCAGTGCGGCCTTATTGCGGCACAAAGGGGGCCACTACAGACCGTCAAACGCGCAAGATCGGGGGCAAACTCGTCGGCTCGCATGTACTCCTTCCCGTCACCTACGCTTCTGATCCCAAACATCGCTGGGAATCAGGTGGAAGAACCATCCAGACTCCCCAACGTGGTTGGCGCGAAGCTTTAGCCACAGATTACCGGCTGCGGACGGCGGCACCTTAAACGCTAGCGTGTCCGTCACCCCCGGCCCGCCGGGCTTCAACGATGGTTGCCCTCTCAGTTGGCCACCGAGTCGGTATCCGTCAGGCACCACAGCAGATGCAATCTTGTCGTTGTTTGCGGCCGTTAGCTCGACCGCGTCATTGAACGTACCTTGCCACCGCGACACGGAGGCCCGGCCTCCCGGGAGGCAGCGAGTTTCCACCCAAATTATCAGCATCGGCTCGGGGGCGAGTTCGTCGCTCTCGCGATCCCTCGTGAGGATCGGGCGCATCACTACTGCTCCGACGACACGCGTTTCGATGTTGCCGCGTCGGTCCCACTTTGACACGAAGCCTTCGGGCGGGCGGTTGAGTGGGAGCAGCCTTGGGAGCGGAGCAATTTCCTTCGCGAGTAGGGGGGGCGCCTCTACCGCTGACTTCGCCGGCTCGGGCTCTGCTCTCCGGGTCGGGGCGATGTCGATGGGCGGTTTGCTAGCCGGTCGCGGCGGTAATGGACCGTCCTCCGGAAAGTCATCTAAAACCGGTTCCGTTCTGGGCGGTTCGGCCGGGCGTTTACGATCGATTGCCGGGGCCTTTGTGATCTCTGGTTCTTCCCGGTTTTGTGCACCCTCCTTCGGGCGGAGCGTGCCACCCAGCACACAGGAGAGCAGCATTACTGCCCCAATCGAACCGACGATTACCACTGCTATAGCGCCTTCAGAACCCCGACTGGTGGCGCTACCGCCTCGGTTGAACGACGGCAAAAATCTGACGACCTCGACATTCGTACTTGCGCACTCGGGGCACCGCCGTGACACGTTCTTGCCACGGGGATACCACCGATAGCCGCAGCTAGCGCAACGGTTCTTTGGGCGCATCGGCATTGGGCGACACCTCACTGGCAAACTGAACCAAATCGGATTCTAGCAGTTTCACGTTCACGCAGTGCGGTTCTGGCCTTTGAGTGTGGTCCGCTCACTCCGTGAGCGGTCGCTCCGCGCGTTAGATTCGCTTCGCGGGCTTACCGGCTCCGGCGTTGTGCGTTACGCGCATCCGATACCCGGAGCGACCGCTCACGGAGTGAGCGGACCACACTCAACGCCTACTGCATGGGTACGCCACACCAACTCGAAACGACGGGACTCGCATTCGCCGTGGCTGTCCAGCACCCGCGCTGGATAGGATAGCTCGGCAGCAGGAACCGCCGCATGGACGATTCACACCCTTCCGGGTCCGACTTCTACGACCCGCGAACCGGCGGGCAGGCCCTGCGCGTGCGGGGGGTACGCATCGAAGGCGGCGCGCACGAGCCGGCCCGCACGAACTGTTTCGCGATCTACCGGATCGATTCGGGTTCGGGGACCGTTGCCGCCGGCGACGCTCATCACCCGTTCGGCCCCGCGTCGCTGTTGTTCTTCGTCCCCTACCAGTACATGCGGTTCAGTGCCGACCAGCCCGTCGGCGGTGAGGTGATCGAGTTCCACGCCAACTTCCTTTGCGTTGAAACGTTCCACGCGGAGGTGGGGTGCAGCGGCGCCCTCTTTAACGACCCGTATGGTGTTCCCCTGGTCGCTCTCGAAGACGGGGCGGCGGCCGAAGTTTCGGACCTGTTTTCCCGCATCCGCCGGGAGCAAACCGAGCGCGGGTTGGCGCACGTCGAGGCGTCGCTGGCTTACCTGAAGGTGCTCCTGATTTTCTCCACGCGCCTGAAAACCGGCGGCGGGGCGGGCTGTGGAACCGCGGCGGCCCACCGGCACCCGGTTCTGTCCCGGCTCGCGCTCCTGATTGAGCAGAACTATCGCACCTGGCACGCACCGGCTCAATACGCGGACGCCCTCCATGTGACGGCGAAGGTGCTCGGGCGGCTCGTCCGCGAGCACCTCAACACCACCCTCACGGACCTGATCCGGAACCGCGTCCTCACCCACGCGAAATGGCAGCTCCTGCACACGCTCCGACCGGTGAAGGAGATCGCCCAGGAGGTGGGCTTCGGCGACGAGTTGTACTTCAGCCGGTTGTTCAAGAAGGCGACCGGCGTGTCCCCGCGCTACTTCCGCGACTTCGAGACGGCGGTCCGGGGCGGGAGCAATCTGTCCATGTCTTCGGGCCGGGCGTCCATTCTCCAAACGGTCGGCGGTGCGGATCATTCAGTCGTGGGGGCCGACGCTCTCGGAAGGACCGGGGGCGGGGGCACCGAAGGCTCCACTCGGAGACACGACAATGAACCCGCGGAAACTGTTTGAACTGGCGGCGCGAGCGGACCGGGCGGGGGTGGCGGTGACCCGGGTCGGGCTGATCGTGGTCCTGTTGTGGATCGGCGGGCTGAAGGTGTTCCGGTACGAGGCCGACGGGATCGTGCCGTTCGTGGCCAACAGCCCCGCGATGAGCTTCTTCTACACCGACCCCGCGCACTACCAGGCGCACATGAACCCGGAAGGCAAGCTGGTGCCCGAAAACCGGGCCTGGCACGAAACGAACCGGACCTACGCGTTCGCCTACGGCCTGGGCGCGGTGATCGTCCTTTACGGGCTGCTGCTCTGTTTGCACCCCTGGCTGCCGCAGGCGGCGGCGGTCGGCAGCTTCCTGGTCTTCGTGATGTCGTTCGTGACGCTCTCGTTCCTCGTCACCACCCCGGAAAGCTGGGTGCCGGCGCTCGGGGACGCGCAGCACGGGTTCCCGTACCTGAGCGGGCGCGGGCGGTTGGTGATCAAGGACGCGATCATGATGGGGGCGGCGCTGGTCACGATGGCGGACTCGGCAAAGGCGTACTTGCGCACACGCGCCGCCTGATTCGCGGTCCGGTGGTCGTGTCGCATTTCTTGACGAGCCGCGACCGCCAGGGAGCGGGGTACGTGGCACCGCTCCCTGGCGGTCGCGGCTCGTCAGACAGCATCACCCACGGCGGGTTCATGTATGATGGGTGACCCGGTTGTCAGCTTCTGCCTTGGTTTTGGCCTAGTGGCACAGACTCTCCTGTCTGCGCTTTATTCTTGCGATTAATAGACAGTAAGGTCTGCGAAACAAGAATCCGACACCGCCGGCCGTCGTGTGAATAATGCAAATGACGCCGGTTCAGTCGCCGGGGCCGTTGTGTGAGGGCAAGTGATGACGCGGAGCAGTCGGTTCGTTGTGGCCGCCCACGTGCTCACGCTCCTCGCCCGGAGCGACGGGGCGCTCACCTCGGAGTACATCGCCGGGAGCGTGAACACGAACCCGGTCGTCATCCGCCGCATCCTGGCGGTGCTGGCGCGGGCCGGTCTGGTCGCCACCCAGGAAGGGACCGGCGGGGGCGGGCGGCTGGCGAAGCCGGCCGCGGAGATCACCCTGCGGGCGGTGTACGAAGCGGTCGAGCCGGACGCGCTGTTCGCCCTTCACCCGCGCGACCCGAATCCGCTCTGCCCCGTCGGCGGGGGCATTCAGTCCGCTCTCGAACCGACCCTTCGCGCTGCCGAAACGGCCCTTCTGGGCTCGCTCGCCGGGACGAGTGTCGCGGACCTCGTGGGACGACTTGGGGCGGAATCTCCGTAAGGGGTGCTTTTTTGTTCGGTACTGTAACTCATCTTGTTACAGAGGGCCGGTGATGAAAATCGTACTGTTCGGGGCGACGGGCATGATCGGGCAGCGGGTGCTGACCGAGGCGCTGAACCGCGGTCACGCGGTGACGGTGGTGGCCCGGGACCCGTCGAAGGTGACCGCTCAGGCGCCCAACCTGAGTGTTGTGCGGGGCGACTTGTCGGACCCGGCGCGTGTGCAGTCGCTGGTTACGGGGGCGGAGGTGGTGGTGAGCGCGTTCGCCCCGCCACAGGGGCACGAAGGGCAAGTGGCGGACGTGGCGCGGACGCTCGTCCGAGCGGTCGGGGCGGCCGAGCCGCCGCCGCGGCTGGTCGTGGTGGGCGGGGCCGGCGGCTTGGAGGTCGGGCCGGGGGTGCGGGTGATCGACACGCCGACGTTCCCGGCGTTCTTGAAGCCGATCGCGCAGGCCCACATCGACGCTTATGAGGTTTATCGCACCGCGAACGTGGACTGGACGTTCTTCGCACCGGCGGCGCTGATCCAACCGGGGCAGCGGACGGGGCGGTACCGAACGGGCCGGGACCAACTGGTGGTGGACGACGCGGGCAACAGCAGCATCTCGGCGGAGGACTACGCGGCGGCTCTGCTGGACGAGATCGAGAAGCCGCAGTTCCGGCGCAGCCGGATGACGGCGGCCAACTGACACCCACTCATACACGCACCCGGCAACATTTTATACTCATATTAATCAGATCGCCATTGACACACGCATGAGTGAGTGAGTGAGTGAGTGAGTGCCGGTCTTCTTGGGTCCGCGGATGATCCCGGGGCGCTGCGGTCCCCGTAAAAGTGGATGTAATGCACGTCGATGGCACACGTCCACCGCGGGGCCGGTCCCGGCGGGCAAGCCGTGCCACGTCGTGGCGCGGACCCACCAGCCGGGCCGTCCGCTGATCCCGAGAGCCCAGGTTCGCGTGCACCGCCTGTCGCGCGGTCTGGTGGGAGAACCCGAAGTACCGGGCTACCACCGCGAACCGGGTGCGGGTGGTTCCCGCGATCAACAGCACCAGGTCCAACAACGGGGGGCGCGTCACCGACGGCTTGTAATCGGTCCCGCCGAGCGCCCGCGCCAACGTTCGCCGGGACAACGCATGGACCACCGCCGGGGTGATCGTAGAGTAACTGCGTCGCATAGGAAATTTCCGCTCAAGTGCCTGATAGCATTGACCTTAGGAGCTCCCATGCGGCACATCCAAACCCTTGAACCTACTGTAGCGGTCGCGGCTCGTCAAGAAATGCGACACGACTACCGCGCCGCGTTCTAAGTAACGGTGGCGGAATGGGCGGTTGGCCGTGGCCTCGTTTCGGCCATGTGGGTTTCGTACATGAAGACGATCTTGACCAGGTTGGCAGGATAAATGGGATTTAAGATTAGTCTGTCTTCATCCTGTTTATCCTGTCGATCCTGTCAAAACTGCCTTCGCCCATCCATCGCTTCAGTGCCACATTGCCGTTGTTAGTGTCTGTTTTGGCTGTTGTCTTTGTGGCACGGGCATCCCTGTGTGTGCGGCGCAAGAAGGCCGCACACACAGGAATGCCCGTGCCACAAGCAGCAGGCACGAGCACCCGAATCGCGTACTAAAACCGATCCTTCCATGCCGCCGAAGCTCCGCACGCTACTCGTGGTCCTCGTGGGCGGTGCGGCGGTCGCGGCCGTCGCCGACCGCATCGTCTCCACGCCCGGGCTGTTCTCCCCGCGCGACTTCATCGAATACTGGGCGGCCGGGCGGGTGAACCTGCGCGGCGGGAACCCCTACGACCCGCGCCAGGTGCTGGCCGAGCAGCAGTCGGTCGAACCGCACCGCGACGGCGCGCTGATGATGTGGAACCCGCCGCCGGCGCTGGCGGTGTACATGCCATTGGGCGCGGTTCCGGCGAAATGGGCCGCGCTCCTCTGGTGCGTGGCGCAGTTCGGCGCGGTGATGGGGGCGTGCGCGCTGTTGTGGCGCGAGTACGCCCCCGGGCGGCCGTGGCGCGCGCCCGCCGCGGCGCTGCCGTTCGTGGGCACCTGGTGGGTCGTGACCTACGGGCAGAACACCGGGTTCATGCTGCTCGGGCTGGCCGGGTTCCTGCACTTCGTGCGGCGCGACCGGCCACTGGCCGCCGGCGCGTGCGCGGCGCTGACCGCGCTGAAGCCGCACCTGCTCGCGGCGTTCGGCGTGCTCCTCATCGCCGACGCGCTCTCCCGCCGCGGCCGGCGCGCCCTCGCGGCCGGGACCGGGGCCGTGGCCGCGGCGCTGGTGGTGGCGCTGGTGCCGAACCCGGACGTTCTGGAACAGTTCGTCACGGCGGCTCGGAACCCGCGGCCGGAAACGATTCCGCTGTCCGGGTACGCGCTCCCCGTGCCGGCGTACTGGCTCCGCGTGTGGCTCGCGCGCGAGAGCTTCTGGGTGCAGTTCGTGCCGTGCGCGGTCGCGTGTGCGGCGCTGCTCGCCCGCCGGCTCCGGCAGGGGGCCGCGTGGGATTGGGGGCACGAGCTGCCGCTCGTGGTCGCGGTGTCCGTGCTCACCACGCCCTACGGCGGGTGGATCTTCGACCTGCCGGTGCTGCTGGTGCCGGTGGCGTGGGCGCTGGCCCGCCTCGTCCGCACCGGGCGCCGCACGGGGGCGGTGGTGTTCGTCGCGGGGCAGGCGGTTATCACGGTGATGACGTTCGCGACCCCGGGCGCACTTCATGCGTACTGGTGGGTTGCGCCGGCGGCGCTGGCGCTGTGCCTTCTGCCCTACTGGCCGGCGCACGTTCGTAGAATGTCACCTCATTGACACGCGCGGAGGCGGCACATGTCGGACGGCACGACGGCGCACAAGGTGGTGATCATCGGCGGCGGGTTCGGGGGGCTGGTCGCGGCCCAGGCGCTGAACAAGACGCCGACCGAGGTGACGCTGATCGACCGCCGCAACTTCCACCTGTTCCAGCCGCTGCTGTACCAGGTGGCGACCGGGGCGCTGTCGCCGGCCAACATCGCGTCCCCGCTGCGGTCGATCCTGAAGCGGCAGAAGAACACGCACGTGCTGCTCGGCGAGGTGACCGGCTTCGACGTCCCGGCGAAGGCGGTGCTGCTGAAGGACGGCACCCGCGTCCCGTTCGACACGCTCATCGTCGCGACCGGCTCGACGCACCATTACTTCGGCAAGACCGACTGGGCCGAGCGCGCCCCGGGGCTGAAGACCATTGAGGACGCGACCGAGGTCCGGCGCCGGGTGCTGTCCGCGTTCGAGCGGGCCGAGCGCGCCACCGACCCCAAGGAGCGCGCCCGGCAACTGACGTTCGTGGTGGTGGGCGGCGGGCCGACCGGGGTGGAGATGGCCGGCGCGATCAGCGAGCTGGCCAAGCACACGCTCCGCGCCGACTTCCGGAGCGTGGACCCGGCGACCTCCCGCATCGTGCTCATCGAGGGGCAGCCGAAGGTGCTGGGCGCGTTCCACGAGAGGCTCAGCGCGAAGGCGCTCAAGGCGCTCCAGGGGATGGGCATCGAGGTGATGCTGGACGCGCACGTCAACGCGATCGAGCCGCACTACGTCCTCGTGCAGCCGGACGATAAGGCCGCCGCGCCGGTCCGCATCGACACGGAAACGGTGGTGTGGGCCGCGGGGGTGAAGGCGTCCCCGCTGGGCCAGGTGCTGGCGGACGCGATCGGCGGGGTCACGGTGGGGCGCGGGGGGCACGTGCCCGTGAACCCCGACTGCACGGTGGGCAACCGCCCCGACATCTTCGTGATCGGCGACATGGCCAGCCTGCCCGGCGCTAACGGCAAGCCGCTGCCGGGGGTGGCGCCCGTGGCGACGCAACAGGGCGAATACGTCGCGGGGGTGATCGTGCGGCGCCTCAAGGGCGAAACCCCGAAGGGACCGTTCCGCTACTTCGACAAGGGCACGATGGCCACGATCGGCCGCGGGCAGGCGGTCGCGGAGAGCATGGGGTTCCGGTTCAGCGGCCTGTTAGCGTGGCTGGCGTGGCTGTTCATCCACATCATGTACCTGGCTCGCTTCGAGAACCGGATGCTGGTGCTGTTCCAGTGGTTCTGGAACTACGTGACCCGCAACCGCACGGCGCGGCTCATCACCGGCGAGCGCCCCACCGGCACCCGCGGCGCGTGAGGGCTGAAAGAAACCGGTGAACAAGGGCTTGGCCATGCAGTTCGCAAAGCAGATGGGGGAACTCACTGAGGAACAGCGGCTGCACTACTACGAGGTACTGGCCCACAACCTGACCGTTGCGGTACGGGGCATCTGGTCCGACGAACGGATCAGCGACACCGAGAAGGTCGATCGGATGAAGTGGGTGAACGAGATCCTGCACCGCGTCACGGCGAAGGTTTACGTTCTGCGGCTCAAGACCCATGAGTGGACGGAGGAAGATTTCGAGGGTCTGATCCTTGGATACGTCACGGCTCACCCGGGCATCGCGGGCGAGGTCGGGTGGGCGGTGAAGGCCACTTACCGGACGATTTCGGGAGAGGAGATGTAGCGCAAGCGATCACCGGATAAACGGCCGGATGAACGAGGCCCCGGCGGAGTTGGCCGCGCCAAACAAGCGCTCCGAAAGAAGGACTCACCACAGAGACACACACAAAGAAAGCAGAGATTAAAACGCGAGTCACAGAGAAAGCAGAGACGGCGTGTCACCCGCCCGCTGACGCATGTGGGCGTTGTTTCCCTGGGACCGCGGACGTCTCGTCCGCTGGCAGGCGCATCGTTTCGTGATGCGGAGGTTCCGCCGAGCGATACCATTCTCGGAGCAGCGGACGGGACGTCCGCGGTCCCAGGCAAACACCACTCCGTCGCGCCCCGGCCCGGCCACGCCGAACCAACTTAAAATTACCAGCGGAACCCGCTGGCACGCGCATCGTTTCGTGATGCGGAGGTTCCGCCGAGCGATACCATTCTCGGAGCAGCGGACGGGACGTCCGCGGTCCCAGACGAACACCACTTACTTCGCGCCAATCTTTTCCAGCGCGTCTGCGGCGCTCGCGCCCCACGGCGTCCCGGTTCCCTCGCTCTGCGCACGGAGCCAGTCACGCGCCGGAGCGGCGTCCGGACCGTAGGCGCTCAGCAACTGACAGCCCACCGCCAAACCGATCTCGCACCGCTTCTTGTCGGCCAGCACCGACAGCCGGCGCAACTTCAGCGCCGTCTCGAGCTCTTTGCGTGTGGCGTTCGCTCGGTCGTACACCCCGCGCTCGATGTCCGGAATCGCCTGGTTCAGGTCGCCGAACGCCTCCAGTAGCTGCGCGTACTCGGCAGCCCCGTCGCGGCACACGTCGAGCAACCCCTGCACGCACTCGGCTGCGCTCGGGGTCTCGCCCGGCGGCAGCTTGAGGCGGTCGCGCAACCCGGCCTCGAACTCCGAACGGGCGAACGGCGGGGGCTCGCGCCCCGACACGGTATGCCCGGCCTGCGCGTGCAGGGCGGCGTGAACCGCCTCGCGAACCCGGGAGCGGTCGCACGCCGGGGGCAACTTGTCTCCCGCAGCGGGGTAAGCCGCGAACGCCGCCGGCGCGCGGCCGGACCGTTCCACCGCCGCCGCGAACTCCCCGGCGTGAACGAACGCCGGAACCACGGCGAGCAACCGGACCGCCGCGGCCGGTCGGTCCGGTTCCGCCGCGAGCACACCAACGGCCTCGGCCACTGTGTGCCCCCTCGTTCCGGCAACGAGGGCGAGTTCGCGCTCCGCGGGCGTCACGAACGGCTTCCCGCGAGCCACCTCGATCTTGTCCAGAAACGCCTTCCGGGGCGCGGCCTCGGTCGCCAGTGCTTCGCGGATGCGCTCGGCCGCGGCACGCACCCGCGCGGTGCCCGCGGTGACTTCCGCATTGAGGGCGGTCGTGACCTTCTCCCGTGCGGCGGCTTCAGCCACATCGACGATTTTGTTCCCGGGGTTGGGAACCGCCGGCCGCCACTGCGCCAGCCGGTCCGGTGGCAGGATGATGGCGGAATACGCCGGGGGTTGCGTGCGATCGGCCGCAATGACCGCCGCGATTTGCGGGTTCTTCAACTCGTCGCGCCCGAGCGTCGCGGCGCGCAGGTCGGCCAGCACCTGCGAGGCGTGCGCCGGATCGACCCCGTCGCCCACAAGTGCCGTCGCATCGGCCGCGCGGCCGGCGAGAAACAACCGCGCGGCCAGTTCGGTGCGAAGCTGACGCGCCAGCGTGGCCCCGTGGTGCTTTTCCACGTCCGCCAACAGTCGGCGGACGAAGCTCAGTTCGGCCCCGGTCCCCCCATCTCCGAATGTCGCCCGCGCGAGCACCAGCGGGAGCCGCGCCTCGTCGGCGTTGGCAACGGTGAGCGGCTTGTGCTCGTTCGGCAGTTTGCTCAGCGCTCGAACCGCCGCGTCGGCGTCCCCGGCGCGCAGGGCCGCCTGCGATTGAGCGAACGGGGCGACGCGCCGGAGCGCCTCCCGCAGTTCGGGCAGAGCCCGCACCGCGGATACGGGCAGGTAGCGGGGCAGTTCGAGCGGCTCGAATCTGGCGAAAGCCTCGGCGAACCGCCCGGCGGCGATCAGTTCGAGCCCGTCCGCGAGGAACAACCGCTCGGCGCCGGCCTCTGCGGCCTCGAGTTGCATCGCCACGATCGGATCAAGGCCCGAGCCGGGACCGAGTGCGACCCAGTCCGCGCGCAACCGGCGCAACTCCGCGAGAGGGACAGTCTGCTTCTGGTGCAGGGTGTCGTGGGTGATGACGTTCAGCAACGTGGCCCGGTGTACGCGGCTCAGCGCCGTGGCGCCTTGTTGGCGCAACAACGCCGCGGCTTCGGCCGCGTTGCGTTGCCGGGCCGCCGCGACCAGCGCAGCCACACCGGCCGAATTCGGCGCCGCGACGGGCGGACGCGGGGTTGTAACCGGCGGACGCGGTGCGGGTGGTTGCGCCGACAGGCGCGGTGCTGGGGGCGCCCACCCCGGCGCGTTGATCAGCAGAACGCTCGCGAGCGCGGCGAGCGGAAGCAGCGATCTCCGGCGCATGAGCCAGTTCCTCACGGCTTAGGCCGCGGCGGCGGGGCGACTTCGTACCGCGGTTCGGCGTCCGCATCGGGCCGGCGCGGTTGTTCGACACCGGGGCGCGGCGGCGGCGCGGTCTCAGGCCGCGGCGCGGCGCTCACGTTGGACCGTGGTAGCGGGGCAACCTCGAGTCGCGGTTCGGCGGCACCAGACGGCCGGGGCGGCGGAGCGGACTCAAGGCGTAGCTCCGCGCCGGCACCGGGCCGGCGTGGCGGCGGCGCAATCTCGAGTCGCAGTTCGGCACCGCCGGGCCGACGTGGCGGCGGGGCCACCTCAAGCCGCGGCTCGGCGCTGCGACTTGACCGTGGTCGCGGAGCGACCTCGAACCGCAGTTCGGCGCCAGCACGTGGGCGCGGTTGCGGCGCGATCTCGAACCGCGATTCGGCACCGCCGGGCCGACGTGGCAGCGGGGCCACTTCGAGCCGCGGTTCGGTGCTGGCCCTTGAACGCGGCGGCGGGGCCACCTCGAGCCGCGGTTCGGCTTTCGCCGCGAGCGCGGCAAAGAACTCGTGGGTCGCCCGGAACTCGAGGACCGCCTTCCGCTCGGGCTCGCCGAGCAGTTCCGCGGTCCCGGTCCAGTCGACCGCGTGCGCGACGGCCACCCCGAACGCGCGATCGTAGCGCCCGGCCTCGAAGTGGGCGAACGCCTCTCGCGTGGCGCTGTCGTGGGCCGCCCGGAACAGCCGCCCGCGCGCCTTCAGGAACCGTCCGGTGGTGGGGTCGAGTGACTTGAGCGCGAGCACCTCCCAGTCGGACCGCTTCAAGAACTCGCGCGTCGTGCCCCCGCCGGCCTTCGGTACGAGGGCACGCGCGACGAGCAGTTCAACGGACGAGTTGACCCATTCGGTCTCGGCGCGCAGCAGCACGTCGCGTGCGTCGGGGACGGCCTCGGCCAGCGTGCGCCGGGCGAACGCCGAGCGGTTGAACGCCTCCCAGTCGCCGGGCCGAGCGGCGGACAACTCGTTCACCCGCACGCGCACCGCGTCGGCCCGCCACGCCAGTCGCGCGGCGTCGAGCCGGCTCCCGACGACGGGGCGCACCGCCGCCAGCGTTTTCGCCGGATTAATCAGAGCCTCCGCGCCTTTGAAGTCGTCCCGCGGCAGCGCGTTGTAGCGCGAGACGATGTCGTCGGCCACCGCGTCGCCCCAGCGGTCGTACTCCGCGGTCATCCCCTTGCAGAGCGACGGGTACTGCTCGAGGAGCGGCCGAACGCCGCGCAGCCCTTCCGACTTTTCAGCCTCTTCCGCCGTTGCGATCGCGAACCGCTGCTTGTACCAGTCGCGTGTGCGAACGGCTTCCCCCAGCGCCATCGCGCTTTTGAACCCGGACGGCCGCACGTCCCACCACGCGTACCCGGCGGCGCACAGGCCTACCACCGCCGCGATCAGGCGGACGGCGCCCCCCAAGTCCGGTTGTGCCACGAGCATCGCACACAGGAACAGCGGAACCAGAGCAATCCCGACTCGCGCGGGGTGCAGGTCCGTGCCGAAACCGGCCAGCCCGAACCCCTGCCACACGATCACGAACCCCACACCCACGAGTGCGACCGCAAACGGCACCTGCTGCCATCGGGAAGTAGGGGGGGGCGCGGGCGAGGACATAACGAACCTCGTGAGTCGGCGCCCCGAAAGGCGCGAAAACAACTCAACAGTGGCGTCGAGGAATCAGGTGTTGCACACACACGAGAATAGAACGCGGCCCGTCCCGCTGACCGGTGCGAAGGGCCGTTTCTGCCAAGTGCCGGCGTCAGATTCGGCTGTGCCGTCCCGGTTCGGGCGGGCCGCTGTAACGGGGGTGACATTAGCGACTGATCGCGCTCGACTGGTCACGGACTGGACATTCGCTGCCATCCGACGGGTCATTCGCTGGGGCACCGCTACCACCGAATCGCGCCCCATAATCCCGGGGGCCGGTCCCAGCGCCAACCGGTTCACAAGTTGCAATATCTTATCCAGATATCACTTACAGCTAGAAATCTTAGCCCACCCAGCACCGCGTTACCAACAAAATCCGGCGCCGTGTGCGATACTCGGCGCCGAGAAAACTTCCGGAAGTCCGAATGCGGGAAATAGGGTGCGAAAGTGCCGGATGTGCCGAACGCTTCGTGCGCCCGACGCGGCGAGGGCTCACCGCGTCGGTGCCGCCCGGTCACTTGCCCTCGGGCTTCTTGCCTTCGAGCGGCTTGATCTCGCGAATCCAGATGTTGCGGAACTTCACCGGGTTGCCGTGGTTCTGCAAGCGGATCGGCTGCTTCAGCGGGTGCTTCTGGTAGCTCGCGGGGCGGTCGTAGTAGGTGTTCCCCTGAAGCTCGAAGTGGTTCTGCACCACCACGCCGTTATGGATCAGCGTGACGTAACCGGGCTTCAGCACCTTCACCTCTTTCGCCTGTTCATCGAACCGCGGCGCGGTGAAGACGATGTCGTAGGTCTGCCACTCGCCCGGCTTGCGGCACACGTTCACCATCGGCGGGGTCTGCTTGTACAGGCTCGCGCACTGGCCGTCGAAGTACGTCTTGTTGTCGAACGAGTCGAGCACCTGGACCTCGTACCGGTTCGCGAGGAACACGCCGCTGTTGCCGCGGCCCTGCCCGCTGCCCTTCACCTCCTCGGGGGTGGCGAACTCGACGTGCAACTGGTAGTCGCCGAACGCGTCCTTCGTGGTAATTTCGCCGCCCTTCACAATGGCGTAACCGTCCCGGATCTCCCACTTCTCACCCCCCTGCCATTTCGACAGGTCTTTGCCGTCGAACAGGACGGTGGCGTCGGACGGGGCGTCGCCGGGGTTCTTACCGGGCGTGACGACCGCCGGTTCCGGCCACACGACCCCGCTCTTGTACTCCTTCTGAAGGGCACCGACCGCGCCCAGCGCGGTCAGCGCGCCGGCGGACACCAGCAGCAGCGTGCGAACGTTCATCGCGGGAGAAGCTCCGATTGGGGGGACGGGCCACGGCCCTCCGGTGGGAGCGGCCGTGGTTCTCCTCTGGATTGTCGATTTGCTGCGGTCCAAAGGCAACCGGAAAGCGCAACACCTGTGCGATACCGGGTGTTACTCTGGGTGCGCTTCGACCCTCTTCCCCAGGTGCCCCATGTCGAACCCGAACCGCCGGACCTTCCTCGCATCGACCGCCGTCACCACCGCCACAGCCGCCCGCCTCTCCGCGGCCGACGGCGCCGCCTTGCGCGTCGGCTTCATCGGAGTGGGCAGCCGCGGGACGGCCCTGCTCCGCAACTTCCTGGACGCGAAACTCGGCACGGTGGTCGCGGTGTGCGACCTCAAGGACGAACACGCGAAGCGCGCCTCCGCGCTCGTCACCGGCGCCGGCCAGAAGGCGCCGACGCTGGTCGAGGACTGGAAGAAGCTGCTCGAAATGAAGGACGTGCAGGCGGTGGTGTCGGCGCTCCCGTGCGACCTGCACGCGGCCTGTTACCTCGACGCCATCGGGGCGGAGAAGGACCTGTACGGCGAGAAGCCGATGTGCCTCACCCCGCAGGACTGCGACCGGGTGGTGAAAGCCACGGGCGCGAGCAAGCAGGTCGTCCAGATCGGGTTCCAGCGCCGCGCCGACCCGCGGTTCATCGAGCCGATGAAGCTGATCCACGAGGGCGAACTCGGGGCGCTGGTGGAGGGCCGCGTGATGTGGTCGAACTCGTGGGGGCCGCTGGGCGACTGGTTCGGCAAGAAGGCCCGCAGCGGCGACTGGATGGTGGAGCAGGCGTGCCACAACTGGGACGTCATCAACTGGGCGTGCAGGGGGCTCCCGGTGCGGGCGATGGGCATGGGGCGGGCGGGGCTGTTCAAGGCGTTCCAGCCGGACCGCGACGTTCACGACTACTACTCGGCGGTAGTCGAGTACGAGAACGGGGTGATCGTGAACATCCTGCACTCCTGGGTCGCGCCGGGCCAGAACGGGAAGTTCACGAAGGAGTTCAACGACGAGTACACGCGGCTCAACGGCGTCAAGGCCGGGATCGACTTCAACACCGGGGTGATCGCGTACCGCAAGGAGCTGAACCTGCCGGACAAGGTGGGGCACAGCGCGAAGGGCGCGATCAACAACACCCGCCTGGGCCTCGAAGCGTTCGCCGACAGCGTGCGGACCCGCAAGGCGCCGGTGGCGACGGTCGAGCACGGCCGCGACGCGGTGCTCGCGTGCCTGCTGGTGCGCGAGGCGGTGTACCAGAAGAAGCCGATCACGATGAAGGAACTGAGGGGCTGACTCTCGCCACTGACATCGGGGTGTCATTGCGCGTGATGGTATACTCCTTTCCACCACAACGTCGTGAGACCCCTCGATATGTGCGCACGCATTACAGCCGCTACAACCGGAGCGGAAGTCGCCGACCTGTTCGGCCTCGCCTACGACATGAGCCCGCCGAACCCGGCGGCACGGACCGGGTACAACGTCGGCCCGTCGGCCCTCGTTCCCGTCGTCCGCACGACCAACGGCCGGTGCGAGGTGACGGAACTGCGGTGGGGCCTCGTGCCGTTCTGGAACACGAACCCGAAGCACACCGGGTTCGTCAACGCCCGCGCCGAGACGGCCCCCGGCAAGCCCGCGTTCCACGACCCGTTCCGCTGGCGCCGGTGCCTGGTCCCGGCCGACGGCTTCTTCGAGTGGAAAACGGTCCGCAAACGGAAGCACCCCTATTACTTCCGCAAGGCCGGGGGCGGAACGCTCGTGTACGCCGGCGTGTGGGACCGCTGGAAAGGGCCGAACGGGGTGGTGGAGACGTTCGCGATCCTGACCGTGCCGGCCAACGACCTCGTGAAGCCGTTCCGCGACCGGATGCCCGCGATCCTGAGCGGGGAGCATTTCGGCGCGTGGCTCGATCCGCGCGAATCGCGGCCGTCCAAACTCCTACCATTACTCGGACCGTACCCGGTCGAGCGCATGGAGCGGTACGCGGTCGGCGATCAGGTGAACGCGACGACGGCGGACGGCCCCGACCTGCTCGCGGCCGTGCCCGAGCCGGCGGAGCCGACCTGGACGCAGCCCGCGCTGTTCGACGCCGCGTGATTCGCCGGGCCACAACGAGAGCGAGCGCATGATTCACGTTATCGCGACGATCACCCTGAAGCCCGGCGTGCGGAAGCCGTTCCTGGACGTGTTCCGCTGGGTCACGCCGCTGGTCCGCGCGGAAGCCGGCTGCATCGAGTACCAGGCGACCGTCGACGTGCCGACCACGATGAAAGTGCAGGACGGCCCGCACGACAACGTGGTCACGGTGGTCGAGAAGTGGGAGAGCGTCGAAGCGCTCTACGCGCACACGGACGCCCCGCACATGGTGGAGTACCGCGAGAAGGTGAAGGATTACGTTTCGGGTGTAAAGCTGGTGGTATCGGAGAACGCCTGAATCCAGCCGTCTGTCGGTTCGCCAGTGGGTTGTCCGCGCTTACAAACAGGCGGACAACCCGCTGGCGCGCCAATTACTTCCCGAGCCTGTCCAGAACGTTCTTCGTGATGCGAACGACGTTCGGATCGTTCCCGCGCAGGCCGAACGCCCAGTCCGTGGTGCCCACGGTCACCACGGTCCCGCCGCGGGTGTAGGTGCCCATCACCGCGTTCCCGGTTCGCCCCTTCTGCCACCGCTCGTACCACTCGCAATCGTCGGGGTGCCAGCGGGCCGGGGCGGTCGCGAGCACCTCGAAGCCCTTCGGGGTGCCGTCGGCGTGCGTCGGGAACGGCACCCCGTCCTTCCAGACGAGTTCGCACCCGTCGCACTCGTACCCCACCACCTTGTAACCTGGCAGCTTCGCGCCGAACGCGTCGCCGCGCTTCAGATTCGTTCCCGCGAACAGCCAGTGCTCGGGTCGGTGCGCGGTGAACGCGCCGCTGCCGTCCATGAACTGCTCGTGGCTGCGGTGGTACCCGCCCCACAGGAACCCCACCCCGGTCAGCGTGTTCTCGGGGCGGTTCACGAGGTAATGACTCCAGAGCGAGGTGAGCGTTTTGTGGTCGCTGCTCTTGTACACGGGGTCGTCGCCGAACGACTGCTTCCAGCACGCCAGCGCACGCCCCTCCTCTTCGGTGCGCACCTGCCAACAGCAGGTGTTCCCACTGAAGAACGCGACGTTCCCGCCGTTCTCGATGTACTTCTCCACGGCGTCGCGCATCGGCGCGGACCAGTACTCGTCGTGCCCGACGCTCAGCACGAGCTTGTAGTGTTTCAGGATCTCGGGGTGAAACTGGAGGTCGAGGTTTGTGCAGTAGTCGAGCGCGTACCCGGACTTCTCGGCCCACCGGACGAACGGCTCTTCCCAGCGCGGGAATTGCGAAAACTGCGGCCGGTCGAAGGAGACGCGGCGCCCCTGAACCTTGTGCCGCCCGTGGTACGCGTACAGGCTGTACCCGGCCCAGTTCGTGTACGCGTTATAGGTGTTGGTCGCGAGTTGGATGAGTATGTTCGTGTCACGCCCCGGGCGCCGCGGGCGGAGCACGAAGAACGCGTCCGCGAGATCGACGTTCGGCCCCTTCGTGCTACCGAACGTGACGGCGTAGTAGCCGCTGCTCCAATTGGTGGTGTGGATCGTGAGCCCCACCGGCCAGCGGCACCCGCGCGCGGACGCGTCCTTCGGGATGTCGTACGGGCGAGGATTCTCGACCATGCCGCTCGCGACCTCTTCCTTCGTCGCACCGAGCCGGAACACCTTGTACCAGTACGAATCGCCCTGACACGACAGGCGCACCTTCACGTCCTCACCGGCGGCGTAGCTCTGGGGCATCGCGTAGGCTTCGATCAGCGGCCGCCGGGGTTGCTGCGCCCCGGCGTGGCCTGTCAACGAGGCGCCAAGAGCGGCCACGGAACCGGCACGGAGGACGGTGCGGCGGTTAACGGATTCGTTCATCGGCGGGCACCGATTAAGTGACGGTGGGGTGCCGCGCAGTGTACCGGCGTGAGGGGACTTCGGGCAAACGATTCCCGCGGTCCGCGGACCGGATCTTTGGAACGGCACTTGCAAAACCCCTAACCGCCCTGCCTTGGGCGATTCGCCCTCGACACCCGTGAGATTCAACCATGATTTGGTCCTCTCGGCCGCGGGCCTCACACGGCCCGGCGGTTCGCCATACGCCACGCCCTTCGAAACTGAACGCCGAATCGCTCGAAGACCGGAGCGTGCCGGCGACTTTTACACCTAACGCGTTCGGCGGCGGGGTATTCGATCCGTTCGACAACCTCTCGATCGAAGTACGATCCGCTAGCGGCGACGTGAACGCCGATGGCGTCGCCGACATCATCACCGCTGAAGGCCCGGGGGCCGGGAGCGGCTCGCGGATCCGGATCTACGACGGTCGCGCAGCCCGGTTCTCATCCCAGGCCGTCCTGATCTCGGACTTTTACGCCTACTCGAACGTCCCCGGCGCCAGCCAGGCGCCGGGGTTCGCGGGCGGCGTGTTCGTCGCGGCCGGCGACTTCAACGGCGACGGGTTCGCCGAGGTGGCCACGTCCGCCGGGGCCGGAGCGAGCGGACACGTCAAAGTGTTCGACTTCAACAACAACGGATCGTTCGCGGGCAATAACCCCGCCCTGCGAACCAGTTTCTTCGCATACCCCGGGTTCCTGGGTGAGATCCGGGTGACCACGCTGAGCCGGGCCCCGAACACCTCCCCGATGCTCGTGACCGCGTCCGGCGCCGGCACCACGCAGTCGGACATCCGGCTGTACTCGAACGCGTTCAGCATCGGCGAGATCGGCCCCGCGACGCTCGTGAACCCGGTTTCGCAGTCGTTCCCGTACCCGGGCTACCTGGGCGGCGTGTCGGTCGCCGGCGGGAACAACGGGCAACTGTTCGTTGCCCCGATCAGCGGGGCGTCGCAGTTCAGCACGTTCACTCTGGACCCGTTCTCGTTCGGCGGCACGGCACTCGTCCCGGGGGCCACGTTCCAAACCGGGTTCAGTAACCCGACCGACGTGCGACTCGGTTTGGCCGACGTCAACGGTGACGGCATACTCGACGTGCTAAGCTCGTCCGTGGGGCAAAACTCCGCGGCGTCGATCTCGGCGTTCTCGCTGACCAACGGCCTGACCACGCTGGACAGTCTGAACGGGTTCCAGGGGTTCGGGTTCTTCGGCAACTCATGGCTCGGATCGAGTGCGTTCACGGGAGCGGCTCGCCCCACCGCGGGAACGGCCGGGTTCGCCGGCGCCGGGCTCGCGGGCACCGGTCTTGCGAGCCAACAGGGGTTGATCGCACCGGGTGCCACTCAGGGGCTCCAAGCGGGCGGCCCGGTGTTCTTCAACTCCGGGGCGTTCTCGCCGCCGAGCTACACGTCGAACCAAACCCCGGTGTTTTTCAACCCGGGAACGTCCGGCCCAACTCGCGGGCAACCGAGCAACAGTACACTGGCACCAGGCGTTATTTAAGCTCGCTTGAAATCAACGGCCGGAGCGAACAAGCTTCCGGCCATTTCACACAACACAAGCACGATTGAAAATCGTGCCCATCCATTGTCAATCTTGCATTTCGATTACCGCCCCAGGTACACCATCTCAGCCATCACCGTCAGATCGATCCCGCTGCCACTCTGAAGGAAGCCCGCCCCTCGCGCGGTCACGTCGATCACCAGAACGTGGTGACTCGTCGCAACCGTTTGGTGGTCGGCGGCGTTGAGGTCGCGGACGGTGGCGAGTTGCCCGCCCCCCGAGATCTTGTAAGCGCTGACGGCCCCGGTTGTGCTCGACTTCCCGGCGGACGCGGACTGCTCGTCGGTGCGCCAGTCGAACCCGGCCGGGACGGTGCTCACCGCGTAAGTCACGGTGCCGTAACGGCTGGCCACCTGAACCCGGTGGCTGCGGACGTACCACCCGGGCGGGGGCGAGTAAACGGCCCGCTTCGACTCTCGCCCGGTGCTGCCGACGGCCAGCGACACTGAGAGCACCGGGAGCGTCCGGACCGTACCGGAAAGGGGCGTATCGTGGGGCGCGGCGGGCGCGCAGGGGTTGTCTGTGGGGTTCGCGGTCGCGGCACCGCCGAGGGAAACGGCCAGCGCGACGACCGGAGCGAGAAGCGTTCGTGTCGCGGACATGATCGGCCTCCGTACCGGATGTATTCCGGGCGGACCATTCTTCGCAACCCCTGCGCCCGGGACAACAAAAGCGCCGGATTGTAAGATCGCCATACGAAAGGTACCGCCGGGCTTACCGCGGCGCTCGCCCCTTGCCCCGCCGTCACCCGCACGCCCCCGCCCCCGAGGATCGCTGTTACACGAGGTTCCCATATGGACGCCGCGGCAACGCTCTTCGTGTACGGCACCCTCAAGCGCGGCGAGCGCAACCACCACTTACTCGCGGACCAGCCGTTTCTCGGCCCCGCGACCACAGCACCCCGATACCGCGTGATCGATCTCGGCCCGTACCCCGGGTTGGTGTGCGACGAACTCCAGGGGCTCGCGGTTCGAGGCGAGCTGTTCGCGGTCAGTGACTGCTGCCTCGCCGAACTGGACGACTTTGAAGGCGTGCCCGGCCCGTTCGTGCGCGAGCGGATCGAAATCGACGGCCGCGGCGACGTGTGGGCGTACTTCATGAACACGCCCGTGCCCCAAGGGGCGAACACCGGCGACCGCTGGCCGCTCCCCACCGCTTGAACCGTATCAGCCGGTCGCTTTAAAGCTCTGCTGGCCCGTCGGGCTGTTCTTCTCGGAGTTCGCGCATGCGCCTCACCCTTCTCGCGTTGCTGTTGTCGACCGCGTGCGCGCTGCCGACCGTCACCCCGGACGCGGTCGCCCAACCCAAAGGCCAGGAGAAGCCGAAAGAGAAAGGGAAGCCCAACCGGCTCGCGAAGGAGAGCAGCCCGTACCTGCTCCAGCACGCCCACAACCCCGTGGACTGGTATCCGTGGGGGCCGGAGGCGTTCGAGCGGGCGAAGAAAGAGAAGAAGCTCATCTTCCTGAGCATCGGGTACAGTGCGTGCCACTGGTGCCACGTCATGGAGCGCGAGTCGTTCTCGCGCGCGGATGTCGCCAAAATCCTCAACGCGAACTTTGTGTGCATCAAAGTGGACCGCGAGGAGCGCCCGGACGTCGACGACATCTACATGACCGCCCTCAACACCACCGGCGAGCAGGGCGGTTGGCCGCTCAACATGTTCCTCACCCCGGACGGCAAACCGATCTTCGGCGCGACCTACTTTCCCCCCGACGACCGAAAGATCGGGGACGACACCGTTCCCGGGTTCAAAACGGTTCTGAACAAGGTCATGGAGTTCGACAAGGACCGGGCGGACCTTGAGAAGCAGGCCGACCGCGTGGCCAAAGCGACCGTCGAAGCCCTCGACGCGAACAGCAGGGCGATCGCGCTCGTCCCGCTCAAACGCGACTTGGTGAGTGACGGGTTGGACGCCTTCGACATCGACCCCGAACACGGCGGCACCGGGAGCAAGAAGCGCGACTACAAGGGTACCAAGTTCCCGCGCCCGCCGGTGTGGGGGTTCGTCCTCACGCAGACCAAGAAGCCCGGGAACGAGCGGCTCGCGAAGCTGACGCACAACACCCTCGCGAAGATACTCGAAGGCGGCATTTACGACCACCTCGGCGGCGGGTTTCACCGGTACAGCACCGAGCGCACCTGGACCGTCCCGCACTTCGAGAAGATGCTCTACGACAACGCCCAACTGGTCGAGTTGTATAGCGAAGCCTACGCCCTCGCCCCGCGGCCCGAGTACAAGCGGGTGGTGGCCGAAACGCTCGAATTCGTCCGGCGCGAGATGACCGCGCCCGAGAAAGGCTTCTATTCCGCACTCGACGCCGACAGCAACGACAAAGAAGGCGAGTTCTACGTCTGGACCGCGGACGAAGTCGCGAAGGTACTCGGCACCGACGCCGACACCGCGATTGTGAAGGCCGTGTACGGCGTGACCGCGCCCAACTTCGAGGACAAGTTCCACATCCTCCGGCTGCCGAAGCCGCTGGCGGAGATCGCGAAAGAACTGAAACTCACCGAGGACGCGCTGCTGACGAAACTGGAACCGCTCAAAAAGAAGCTGTTCGACCACCGCGCGAAGCGCGAGCGGCCGTTCCTCGACACAAAAGTCATTACCGCCTGGAACGGTCAGATGATCGCGGGCTACGCCAGGGCCGGCGGCGTCTTCAAGGAGCCGGCATACGTGCGCGCCGCCGCGGACGCCGCCGACTTCTTGCTCACGAAGCTGCGCGACAAGGACGGTCGCTTGTACCGCATGTACGCGGCGGCCCCCGGCGGCAAGCCGGCGCCGAAGGGGGCGGCGTTCCTCGACGATTACGCCTACCTGATCCACGGGTTGCTGAACCTGCACGACGCGACGGGCGAACCGAAGTGGCTCGACGCCGCAAAGGGGCTGACCGATCTGGCGGTGAAACATTATGCGGACCCCGTGAACGGCGGGTTCTACTTCACCGCGGCCGACGGCGAGAAGTTGTTCGCCCGCGCGAAGGACAGCTACGACGGCGTGCAGCCGTCCGGTAACTCACAGATGGCACGGAACCTTTTGCGACTGGGGACCAAGACAAAAGACGAAGGTTACCGCGACCGCGGCATCCGTACCGTAAAGGCGTTCTCGTTCGCGCTGCGCACCGCCCCCACCTCAATGCCCCTGATGCTGCGCACGCTGGACGAACTGCTGGACGCGGCGGGCGAGCCGGACAAGCCCGCGCCCAAGGAAGAGCCGAAAGCGAAGAAGCCGCGGAAGTCGGAAGACGTGGTGACGGGCAAGCTCACGCTGGAGCCGGCGAAGGGCGGCGTGCGGGAGTTCGCGGTGGCCCTGACGGTGGAGGCGCCGTGGCACCTGTACGCGAACCCGGCCGGGGCGGACACGCTCGCCGAATCGCGCACCGAGGTCACGGTGTTCGTGGGCGGGAAGAAGGTGGACGCGAAGATCGAATACCCCAAGGGCAAAGAGATTGCGGACAAGGTCGTCGGCGCATATGCGATCTACGAAGGCGCAACGACCATCAAGGGCCGCTTCCCGGCGGGCGACGGCGAGATCGAGGTGCGAGTGTCCATCAACGCGTGCAAGGACGGGGTGTGCCTCCCGTCCAGCACCCTGAAGCTGAAGTGACATGCCCGCTCCCGGTTCGGTGCGTGCGGCGAGTGAGACAACAGCCACCATCCACAAGGCTTTTGGGCGCGATTCGCGGGTAGCGACCGACCCGCGAATCGTCAGCCCGGTGCCAGCGTGCGGCCAGCGAAGGGGGTAGCGACCAGCCGCCACTGCCCCCACTACGGTGCCGGCGCGCCGCGTGCGGCCGGATCACGTGTACGCGTGGCGGGCGACTGGGTTAGAAGCCGGTCCCCCGCCGGGTTCCATCTCTGCGTCGCGCCGGCGGTCACACGAGCTGCCAGCCCTTGCGGTACTCGCGGCGGATGAACGGGTCCGCGTCGGGGCAGTTCGTCGCCTTCATCTTCTCGGCGTCCCACTCCAACCGCTTGCCGACCCGGAACGCGACGTTGCCCAGGTGGTTCGATTCCGTCAGCCACCCCGCGTACTCGAAGTTGCAGGTGGTCGGCGCGCCGGTCTTGCACGCGTGAATCCACTCCGCGTAATGGCCCTTCGACTTCTCGATGAACGGCTTCGGCCGCACGAAATCGGCGAACCGCTTTTCGGGCAACAACAGGTACTTCGAGTAGTCCGACAGCAGCATCCCGTTGTCGCCGACGAACAGCACCCCGCTGCCCCACTGCGGGATCTTCTTTTCGGTCCACTGCGGCGGCTTGAAGCTGCCCTGGTGCCACGTCATCGTGACCGCGGGCATGTCTCCGCGGGCCGGGAACTCGTACACGGCCTGCATCGACGCCGGTGCGAGTTCGGGGTGCGGTTTCGGGCCGTTCGCCGCGACCGCGGTCGGCGCTTTCAGCTTCAGCGCCCAGAACGGCAGGTCGTTCCAGTGCGAGCCGAGGTCGGACATCGTGCCGTTGCCGAAGTCCCACCACCGGTACCACTTCGGCCCCGGCACGTACACGGGGTTGAACGGACGGGCCGGCGCCGGCCCGAGCCACAGTTCCCAATCGAGGTCCGCGGGGGGCTTCACCTCGTCCTTCGGCCGCTCGGTGACGAACAGGATGTCCTTGTTCGCCTTCGCCTCCTCGGCCGATTGCAGCCCCCACGCGCGGCCGACCCACACGTGAACCTCGCGCACCGGGCCGACGGCCCCCGTTTGGACCAGCTCGACCACGCGGCGGTAGTTGTCCTCGGCGTGGATCTGTGTCCCCATCTGGGTAGCGAGCTTGGTCTTCGCCGCCGCCTCACGGATGACGCGGGCCTCCCAGATGTTGTGCGTCAGCGGCTTCTCGCAGTACACGTGCTTCCCGTGCTGAAGGGCGAGCAGCGTGGCGAACGCGTGCGTGTGTTCGCAGGTGCTGACCACGACCGCGTCGAACTCTTTCGCGCGCTCGAACACCTTGCGGAAGTCGGTGAACTTGCGGGCGGACGTGTGCTTCTCCGCGGCCTTCTCGACCGCCGGGGTGCTCACGTCGCAGAGTGCCACGATGTTCTCGGACGCCACGCCGTTGAGGTTGGCGGCGCCGCGCCCGCCGGCGCCGATGATCGCGACGTTGAGCTTCTCGTTGGCGTTGCGGGCGCGGATGTAGTTCGGCGCCGCGAGCGCGGTTGCGGCGACGGCCGACGTTTTGAGCAGCGAGCGACGTGACAGGGTGCGCGACATGAATGCGCCTCCGGAAGGTGGGTGCGGGCCATTATCGCGCCCGAGGTCGCTCGCACAAGCAGAAAGGCACCGAAGACGCCCACCCGCCCGAACGCCTGTAGCGGGGAACGATCTCTCCGTTCGCCGAATCGTCGTTGGTTCAGTGGCGAGCGTTTCGGGCATTTTCGCTCGTGTGGTAGTTCCGGAAGCTCACTCCACCCCAAATAACGTAACCGGTGCCAATCTTCTGCCGGGGCAGTGTAACCGTTCGCCTCGACCGATTCCGCTCCAAGTGCCTTGCCGAATGAATGTTACGGCGAGCGATCCGGGCACATCTGGAACTAGGTTCGGCTCGCCCCAGCGACTGTAACCGAGTTTTAGCGTGTGATTCGGTGGTAGTTCCGACCCAGCGAATCGCCCGTTCGTGACCAGTCCATCGGCAGCGAATGTCCAGTCGGCGCCCCGTACCGATGCCACCCCGCAACCAATCTATAGTTGCACGCAACACACCGAGTCGCCAGCACCGCGCACCAGTGCAACACCTTCGCCAACGGTTTCCGAGCGTGTCTTAATGGGCGGGGGCGTGGGGCGGATCACCTGATCCACGCCCCACGCCCCGTCAGATTTGAATCCGTCGGTTCGCCGGTGCGGCGCGGAGCGGGCGGCCCGTCCATACCGGCAGATGGCACGCCGCTCTTCCGAGCCGCGCTACTTCGGTTGCGGGCCGGTCTTCGGCACCGGCAGCGGAGTGGCCCACGGCGGCGTCACCACTCCGGGCAGGTCCGGGCGGAACGGCGGCAGCGTCGGCACGTAATCCGGAACCGCGACAGGCACCTGTTGCGGCGGCTCGGGAGCCGGTGCGGGCCGAGAAGGGGCTATCGCGACACGCGGCGGGTTCTTTGCAACCGGCGGCTCGCTGGTCAGGTTCGATACCGAAGGCGGGGCCGCCGTTGGTGCGGCCGGCGGGGCGGGTGTCGGCGCGGCGGGGGTGAACATCGAGCGAACGGCCGCCCGCGCTCCGGGCAACACGTTCGGCCAGAGCAGTCGCGGGCCGGACGGGGGCAACGGTTGCGTCGCGGGCGGCCGCATCCCCACCGGTTGCGACACCACCGCCGGCAATTGGAGCGTTGCGGTGGTGGCGATCGGGGGGAGCCGTGCCGGAACCGCGGGAACCGGCGGCGCGGGGATCAGAGCGACCGCCTGGCGCGGTCCCGCCGGGCTCGCGATCGGCGGCTCGACGGTTTGCGCCGGCAGCCCGTCGCCCCCCTTGGCCGCCCGGTAGCCGCTCAGGTGGTATTCCCACAGGGTCCGCTGTGCGGCCAACCGCACCAGCGGCGAGGAATCACCTTCGGCCGCCTCGCTCAGTGCGACCGCCGCTTGCGGGTACACTTCGCCTAATTCGCGGAGCGACGCAGCCGCTTCCACCCGCACCGACGCCGATTCGTCGTTGCGGAGCGCGCGCACGAGGGCCGGCGCCACATCGGGACTGAGCCGCGGGTCCGCGCGCCCGAGTTCGTCGGCCGCGGCTTTTCTCTTCTTCTCGTCGCGATCACTTTTGAGCGTTTCAACCAGCGCGTGGGCTTTCGCCTCGTCGAGCCGGGGCTTACGCGAGAACGGGTTGGTCGGCCCGGCCAGCGCCGGTAGCGAGAACGCCGCCAAGGCAACGAGGGCAATCTGGGTGCGTGACACGAGAGACTCCACTGCGCCCCCGGCGGCGACCCGGGGACATCAGTAAGAGATCGGTCTCGGAGCGTTTGTGTTGTGGGAGTTCTGTGAAAATGGGAAGGCGAGGCGGGCCACCGGCCCGCTACCGCCGGCGCACGGGCCACAACCGCCCCGTCCGTGCGCCCATCAAACCGGCACGGGCGGCAACGTCCTTACATACGTGCCCGGCGGTAGTGTGTGCTTGACGAGCCGCGACCGCTCCCTCGCGGTGCCACGTCCCCGCTCCCTCGCGGTCGCGGCTCGTCAAGCAAAGCGATACCCATTGCGGGTACATGTATTAGAACCCGCCGGGGCCGCCGCCGGGGCCGCCCTTGTTGCGGTCGCGCAGGTTCTCTTCCTTCTTCTGCGCGGGCGGTGGCCGGTACGTAGCCTTATCGGGCTCGTTGTACCGCGGCTCGTTCGGTGGGTCGTAGTACTCCTCCACCTTCGGACGGCGCACGTCGTACTTGTCGTGGTGACACCCGATCGCCGCGCACGCGACGACCAGCGCGATCAGCGCCCGCATGTCTACTCCCTCCGCACCGTGTTTGTCTCACGCCTCATAGCGGCGCGCGGAGAGAACACAAGGCGAAGTGCCGGCCGGCAGGGCGGCAGAGTGAAGTCACAGGGCCGTTCCTTGTTTCACGCTGCGCCCTGTGAAGACCAAAATGAATCGGCGGTGACCTGCTTGCGCTGCACGAACCTTGCGGGGTCGGCCAGCCACACCGCCAAGGACCACACGTGATCCGTTCACCCGGCGGCCGTCGCCGGGGTGCGCGTCTCCCACCGGCCGCCCTCGCCCTTCACACGCAGGGTGCGGACGAGCCAGCAGAAGTTGTAACTGAAGTCGCTGAACACCGTGGCCCCGCGATGCACGGCCCCGTCCTTCGAGAACCCGTCGCGCTTCCGCACCTTGCGGCCGCACCGGTTCCGGTCGGTCCCGTTGTGCCGCCCCACGAAGCTCGTGTTCACCACCCGTCCGACCGCCGCCCCGCCCACGAGGGCCACGAGTAGCGTGCGGAGCTTCGGCGGCATGGAAGGATCGGTTTTAGTACGCGATCCGGGTGCTCGTGCCTGCTGCTTGTGGCACGGACATTCCTGTGTGTGCGGTCTTCTTGCGCCGCACACACAGGAATGTCCGTGCCACAAAGACAACAGCCAAAACAGACACTAACAACGGCAATGTGACACTGAAGCGATGGACGAGCGAAGACAATTTTGACAGGATCGACAGGATAAACAGGATGAAGACAGACCAATCTTGAATCCTGTTTATCCTGTCAAAATTGTCTTCATACACGAGGCCCGCATGGCCGAGACGAGGCCACGACCAGCCGCCCATTCCGCCACCAGTAGTTTCAAGTTCGGGCCGTACCGCGGTTCTGGCCTGGAGTGTGGTCCGCTCACTCCGTGAGCGGTCGTTCCGAGCATCCGATTCGCTCCGCGGACGTGCCGGCCCCTGCGTTGCGCGCAATGCGTATCCGAGACCCGGAGCGACCGCTCACGGAGTGAGCGGACCACGCTCAGAACCACGGCACGGGTACTCCACACCAACTTGAAACTACGGGCCACCGTTTCTTAGAACGCGGCGCGGTAGATGCCGAGGATTTCGTCCTCGCTCTGGGGCATCCGCGGGTTCACGCGCATCAACCGTTTGATGGCGAACGCTTTCGCCGCGAACCCGGGCAACATCTCCTCTTTCACGCCGATGTCGCGCAGGCGCGTCGGGATGCCGGTGTCGGCGCGGAGTTGCTCGATTTCACGGAGCGCAGCTTCGGCGTACTCCATCATGCCGTGGCCGCCCGCGCGAACGCCGAGCCATTCACCGATCACAGCGGTTTGCTCGACGCGGTGGTGCAGGTTGAACCGCATCACATACGGCAGCAGCAGCCCGTTGCCGGCCCCGTGCGAGACGTGGACCGCCCCGCCGACCGGGTACTCCATCGCGTGAACCAGCGCGACCCCGGCGTTCGAGAACGCCAGCCCGCCGAGCGTCGCCGCCAGCGCCATCCCGTCGCGGGCTTCGAGGTCGGAGCCGTCCCGCACCGCCCGCCGCAGGAACCGGCCGACGAGGGTGATCGCCTCGCGCGCCATCAGGTCGGCCATCGGGTTCTTGCCCTGGTAGACGGTCTTCTCGCCGCTCGGCAGCGGGAACTCGTCGTTGTGGACCGCGCAGAACCCCTCGATCGCGTGCGTGAGGGCGTCGATGCCGGAGTCGGCCGTCACCTTCGGCGGGCAACTGACCGTCAGCAGCGGGTCCACGATCGCGAACGCCGGCCGCAGGAACGGGCTGAGGCACGACACCTTGATGTGGTTCGCGGTGTCGGTGAACACCGCCGCCGCGGACACTTCGGAGCCGGTCCCCGCCGTGGTGGGGACGCAGACGAGCGGCGTCACCGGCCCCGGGACGCGGCAGTCGCCGGCGTAATCGAGCGGGTCGCCGCCGTGCGCGAGGATCATGGACACCAGCTTGGCGGTGTCCATGTTGCTGCCGCCGCCCAGGCCGATGATGACATCGGGGGCCGCAGCCCGCGCCGCCGCGACGCACTCGCGCACGAGTTCCACGCCGGGCTCCGGGGTGATCCGGTCGAAGCTCTCGAACGCCACGCCGAGGGCGGCGAGCGGTTTGGTGACCTGGGCCAGGATTCCCGCGCGCACCAGCACCGCGTCGGTGACGATGAAGGCGCGTTTCGCGCCCAGCCGCTCGCAGGCGTCGCGGAGGTGGATCTGAACCGCGTTGCGGCCGAAGAACAGGGCGCCGGCGGAGGAGAAGGACCAGGTGCGCATGGTCGTGGTTCGGAACGCGGAATTCGGAATGCGGAATCAAGACGCGTGATGCCGCCACAATTTCGGGGTAGTATAAGCGGCGCGGGGTGGCTTTCATTCCGCATTCCGAATTCCGCGTTCCGAACCACGACGATGATACGCATCGGCGTCCTCACCGTTTCCGACCGGGCCAGCCGCGGCGAGTACCCCGACAAGGGCGGCCCCGCGATCCTCGAATTCTTGAAGGACGTGCTCACCTGCGCATGGGAGCCACACGCGCTCGTCATTCCCGACGAGCAGGAGCACATCGAGGCCACCCTGAAGGCCATGTGCGACGACGAGGGGTGCTGTTTCGTGGTCACCACCGGCGGCACCGGGCCGGCGCGGCGCGACGTGACCCCGGAAGCGACCGAGGCGGTGTGCGACAAACTGCTCCCCGGGTTCGGCGAGCTGATGCGCGCGGTGTCGCTGAAGAGCGTGCCCACCGCCATCCTGTCGCGCCAGACGGCGGGCATCCGGGGCCGGTCGCTCATCGTGAACCTGCCCGGCAAGCCGTCGGCGATCCGCGAGTGCCTCCTCGCGGTCATGCCGGCGGTCCCGTACTGCGTCGATCTCATCGGCGGCCCGTACCTCACCACGAACGACGCGGTGGTGAAGGCGTTCCGGCCCGGCCAGTGAGCGACCGGTGTCCTGGGCTCGTACCGCACAGCGTTGTTGGTTTACTCGCACCCGCCTGCTGACGCAGGCGGTTCGACCAATTGCTGTCGAACCGCCTGCGTCAGCAGGCGGGTGGCGCTCATAGGTGTTAGATTCGAGCCGGTCGTACTGGCGCCCTCACCCCGTACCCAACAGGAAACGTGACATGCGGTTGTCATTCGCGCTGGTGCTCCTGGTGCCGTCGCTCGCGGCGGCGCAGATCACCGCGGAGCAGAAGAAGGAAACGGTCCGGTGGGTGCTGGCACTTGAGGTTCCGGGCGGGGGCTTTTCGCCGGCCCCGCAGAACCCAAGCGCGGGGGCCGCGCCGCGGCCCAGCCTGCGCGCGACCAGCAGCGCGGTCCGGGCGCTCAAGTACCTCGGCGCGGACGTTCCCAACACGGACAAGCACGCGGCGTTCGTGCTGACGTGCTACGACCCGAAGACCGGGGCGTTCGCGGAGCCGGGCGGAAAGCCCGATGTCACCATCACCAGCATCGGGGTGATGGCCGCGGTCGAGGTGGGCGTTCCGAAGGAAAAGTTCGCGAAGGCGATGGACTACCTCAAGGGGCACGCCAAGACCTTCGAGGAGGTGCGCATCGCCGCCGCCGCGGTCGAAGCGTGGGGCGTAAAGGACTGCCCGTTCAAGCTGGACGACTGGTTCGCGGTTGGGATGAAGTACGGCGAAGGCACAGCGAGTTCGCCCCAGGACGGCGGGGCGCGCGATACCGGCTCGCTGGTCGCGCTGTTCCTGCGGCTCGGCCGCGACCTCCCGCCGAACAACGTGAAGTCGATCTTCGCCGACGGTCAGCGCGCCGACGGCGGGTGGGGGAAGCAGGGGGCGAAGGTGTCCGACATCGAAACGACCTACCGCGTGATGCGGGCGCTGATGCTGCTCAAGGAGCCGCCGAAGGACGCGAAGAAGCTCCGCGAGTTCATCGCGGAGCACCGCAACAAGGACGGCGGATACGCCACGACGCCCGGCGGCACGTCGAGCATCGGCGGGGTGTATTACAGCGTCGTCGTGTCGAAGTGGCTCGACGGGATGGAAGGCGCGAAGAAGTAACGGACTCGCGACGGGCGCCTCGTGCGAGGCGCCGGGCTGATTTTGGGCTGAACGCGCGGCGTTCAACAGACCGGTTCGACTCAGTGAAGGAAGCGGAATGACGCACCCCAGCCCGACCGAACCGGCCCCCGGTTCGGACGTCGCGGACCTCGACACCCCGCAGTTGCTTGTGGACCTGGACGTTGTGGACGGCAACGTTCGGCGCATGTTCGCTGCGGCCCGGGGCCGGGGCGTCCGGGTCCGCGTCCATTTCAAGAGCCTCAAATGTACCGGCCTCGCGCGGCACGTGGCGGCCGCCGGCCCGGACGGGTTCGCGGCGGCGAAGCTCAACGAGGCCGAGGCCCTGGCCGACGCGGGTGTCACGGACATCCTGTTGGCGAACCAGGTGGTCGGGCTGCACAAGCTGCGCCGGGCCGCGCGGCTCGCGCGCCGGGCCGACCTGATCGTGTGCGTGGACGACGCCGACAACGCCCGCGCCCTGAGCGCGGCGGCGGTCGCCGAGGGCACGCAGATCCGCGCGCTGGTAGAGGTGGACATCGGGATGGCGCGGTGCGGGGTGCCCCCCGGCGCGGCCGCCGTCGAACTGGCCCAGACGGTGGCGGCGCTGCCCGGGCTGCGGTTCTACGGGCTCCAGGGGTACGACGGGCACCTCCAGATGCTCCCGGATTACGAGAGCCGCCAGGCGCAGTCGCTGGCGGGCGCGGAGGCGCTGGCCGACACCCGGCGGCAGGTCGAGCGCGCCGGGCTCCCGGTCGCGCTGGTGACCGGGGGCGGGACGGGGACGTGGGAGTTCGCCGCGGCGGTGCCGGGCGTCACGGAGGTGCAGCCCGGGTCGTTCGTCATCATGGACGCGGCGTACCACAAGGTGCGCCCGGAATTCGGGTGCGCGCTGTCGGTCCGGGCGGCGGTGGTGAGCCGCCGCCCCGGGCAGTACGTGCTCGACGCGGGCAGCAAGGCGATCTCGCGCGACTTCGGCACGCCCGAGATCAAGGGGCGGCCCGGCGACCGCGTGCTCCGGCTGAACGAGGAGCACACGATCGTGGCGGCGGACGGTGCCGTTCCGGCGGTGGGCGAGGCCGCCGAGGTGCTGCCGGCCCACTGCTGCGCGACGATGAACCTGCACCGCGCGTGTGCGGCCGTGCGGGGCGGGCGGGTCGAGGCGGTGTGGCCGATCGAGTGCAGCGGGCGGTACGACTGACCGCGGAGCGGTGCGGCGGGTCAGCGCGGCTTCGCCGCGCCGCCGCGGGGGCCGTTGAGGAACGAGTTCACGCGCTGCTTGAGCTTGCGGTGCGCGGCGGTGCTGCCGTTGGCGAGTTGGAGCGCGTCGCGGACGTTCAGCCCGGGGTCCGGGAACGGCAGCTTGGCGAGCGCGTCGTCCACGGCGCCGGCCATCGCGTACTTGGTGTCGTCGCCGGCGGCCACCTCGATGCCCAGCGTGCGGAGCGCCTCGAGGTCGCGGTAGAACCCGCGGACGTCGAGCTTGAGCCGGCGGAGCAGCGCCGCACGGGTCTGGGGGCCGGTGCCGAGCAGGGTGATGAGCCGGTACAGGCGCGCCGCCCGGGGCGAGGTGAGTGAGACCGCGGCGGCGCCCACCTTCTTCCTCCCCATCGAGTCGACTCCGTCCTGGTGCGGGGAGAGGCCGCGCGTCCGTGCGGGCCGCCCGTTCGTCGTCGGGCGCCGAGCCCGTGGGCACCCGTCCGATGGGGCCGCAACGCACCGCGACCGCGCCGCGGCCGCAGTGACATGGGCATGATGGTAGGGACGGCGCGGCGGGAAAGCAAGCGGTTGGCGCGAGCCCGCGCGAAGAACCGGGGCGGCGCTTGAGGTCGGCCCTCAATTACAGTGACACCGCTGTGTCACTGACCGCCCGCGGTCACACGCCGGCCGCGGCGCGGAACCCGTCGCGGGTGTCGGCCCGGGCCGCCAGCGCGATCCACTGCTGGAGCCGGGCGAGGTCGGCGGTGGCCCGCACCGCGCCCGCGAGGTCGGCCGGAACGGTCCCGAACTTGGCCTCGAGCACCGCCAGCACCGCCGCGGCACGTTCCTCGACTTGGGTTTCGGCACGAGCTTCGGCACGAGCTTCGGCCTTCCACCCGTTCACCACCGCGGATTCGCGCACGTTCCACCCCTTCAGTCCGAGTTCCCAGTTCTCGCGACAACCGGCGGCTTCGGCGAACACCAGGGCCAGGCCGCCCAGCTCCGACCGGCGCCGGCTCGAGGGCTCCTGTTCGGCGAGCCGCTTCCACCGCTCAATTATTGTCCCCTCTCCGCCGCCGGCCATCAATGGCAGCCATGGGAGGACGCTCCGGCCCGACGCGCCGGCCTCGATCCTCCCGATCGCATGATCGGCATTTTCGCCCGCCAAGTTGCGCTCCGCGACCGCCAGGTGCGTTCCGACCGGCGTGCCCGGGAGCCGCATCTCGCGGGACGCCGAGCCGGCCCCGGTGAGGTTCACGACGGCCGCGCCCACGTTGAACCGGCTGCCGCGCTCGGGGTCCGGTTTGAGGCGCGTCCAGAGCTGGGACAGGTAGCCGAGGAGGCGGCCGAACATGAGCGGGTCCGGGTCGATCTGGAACTCGATCGCCAGCGCCCACGGCGGCCCGCTCCCGTCGGGCGGGGTGAGGCGCGCGACCGTATCGCCCACCCGGTCCGGCTCGCCGGGGAAGGGAATGCCGCGCGTGTCGAGCCAGCCGGCGAACCCGAGGGCGGTCGCGGGGCGGTCGAGGAGCCACGCGAGGAACTCGGGCGGCTCCAACTGGGCCGCGAACCGCGCGGCTTTGTCGAAGTGGTTTTCGGGCACGGCGCCGCTACCGGTGGACCCGCGACCGGCGGCGGATCAGCTCGTCCACCACCGTGCCGACCAGCAGCGTCACGCCGACGATCGCCGGGATCACGTCGCCCTTGGCGCCCTGGAAGTTCACGATGCTCTCGATGACCGGCAGCACCATCGCACCCAGGACGACGCCCACCGCGGTGCCCTCGCCGCCCCGCAGGCTGCACCCGCCGAGCACCGCCCCGAGGATCGCGTACAGCTCCCACCCCAGGCCGGCGTTGTTGGACTGGACCGACGGGGCGTGCAGGAACAGCAGCACGCCGGTCAGGGCCGCGAGCGTCGAGCAGGAAACGTAGACGGTCAACCGGTGCCGGTTCACGTCCACGCCGGCGTACTTCGCGGCCAGCTCGCTGTGCCCGATCGCGTACCAGTACCGCCCGTACGCGGTGCGGTGCAGGAAGAACCCCGCGACCGCCGCGAGGGCCAGCAGCAGCACGAACTGGGCGGGGAACAGGAGCGCGCCGTTCTCGGGGCTCTTGCCGGTGAGCACGAACCGGAGCGTGCGCAACGCGCCGGCGAACTCCTGGTGCGCCTCGATCGTCTGGTTCAACCCCACGGTGCCCTCGAGCAGCCGCGCGACGCCCCGGAACACGAACATACCGCACAGGGTCACGAGGAACGGCTGCAGCCGTACCCGGGTGACGAGGAGCCCGTTCACCGCCCCGACGCCGGCGCCGAACAGCAGCACGGCGGGCAGCGCGGCGTAGGGGTGGGCGCCGCGGTTCACCAGGAACCCGAACAGGACCGCCCCGCACGCCACCACCGACCCGATGGACAGGTCGATGCCGCCGGTGATGATGACCAGCGCCGCGCCGAGCGTGATGATCCCGTACTGGCCCTGGTAGCTGGCCACGTCGATCAGGTTGCTCGCCTCGCCGGCCCGGTTGTGCGAGAGGAACAGGGCCACGTACAGCGCCGCCACCAACCCCAGGACGCCCAGAAGGCGAGTCATTACGCGGTCCCCCCGGTCGCGAGTCGCATCACCGCTTCTTCGGTCACCCGCGGGCCGAGCAGTTCGCCGGCCACGCGGCCCTCGTGCATCACCACCACGCGGTCGGACATGCCGAGCAGCTCTTCCATGTCGCTGGTGATCATCCACACCGCGACGCCCCGGCCCGCCAGCTCGTCGATGAGGGCGTAGATCTCGGCCTTCGCGCCAACGTCCACGCCGCGGGTCGGCTCGTCGAGGATCAGCACCCGCGGCCCGCGCGCGAGCCACTTCCCGTACACCACTTTCTGCTGGTTCCCGCCGGACAGGAGCCCGACCGGCTGGGCCGCGCGGGGCGTCTTCACCCGGAGCCGGTCGATCCAGGTGCGGTGTAGCTCGGCCTCGGCGCGGCGGTTCACCCCGAGCGGCGAGCCGAGCCGGTCCAGGTTCGGGAGGCTCAGGTTGAAGCCCACGCCCTCGGCCAGCACCAGCCCGTGCAGCCGGCGGTCCTCGGGCACCAGCAGCACGCCGCTCGCGATCGCGTCCCGCGGCGAGCCGATGCGCGCCGGTTCGCCGTTAAGGAGCAGCTCGCCCGCGGTGAGCTGTCGGACGCCGAAGACCGCCTCCGACAGCTCGGTGCGGCCCGCGCCCACGAGCCCGGCCATGCCCAGGATCTCGCCGGCCCGGACCTCGAAGCTCGCGGGCGTGGCCGGGCCGTTCCGGTACCGCACGCCGCGGACGCTCAGCACCGGCGCGCCCCCGGCCCCGGTGCGGTGCGTTTTCGGGTAGAACTGCTTCAGGTCGCGGCCCACCATCAGCCGCACCAGGTTGTCGTGCGTGATCTCGCCCCGCGCGAGTTCGCCCGCGTTCTGCCCGTCGCGCAGCACAACGGCCCGGTCCGCGACCCGCCTCACCTCCGCGAGCCGGTGCGAGATGTACAGGACCGACACGCCGGCCGCCTTCAGCGCGTCGATGACCCGGTAGAGCTGCTCGGTTTCCTTCTGCGTGAGGCTCGACGTGGGCTCGTCCATGATGAGGACGCGGACGTCGGTGCCGAGCGCGCGGGCGATCTCGACGAGCTGCTTCTCGCCGGGCGGCAGGCTCTCGACGCGGGCCTGGGCGCGGTTCGCGGGGAGCCCCACGCGGTCGAGCAGCCCCGCGGCGCGGGCCGTCATGGCGGCCCGGTCGAGCACCCGGAGCGCGCCGCCCCGGGTGACCTCGCGGCCGAGGAACAGGTTGTCGACGACCGTGAGGTTCTCCGCCAGGTTCAGCTCCTGGTGGATCAGGCTCACCCCGGCCGCGATCGCGTCGGCCGGCCCGCGGAACTGGACCGGCCGGCCGTCGAGCTGCACCGCGCCCGCGTCCGGGGTGTACACGCCCGCGACGATCTTCATGAGCGTCGACTTGCCGGCGCCGTTCTCGCCCACGACGGCCAGCACCTCGCCCGGCGCGAGGGTGAGCGACACCCCGCCGAGCGCCAGCACGCCGGGGAACTGCTTGCGCGCGTTGGTGACCTGGAGCCGAGGGTGGGACATGGGGGAGGGAGCTCAGGGCCGGGCGCGCGACGGTTCGCCCGGCCCGGGCCGGCCGGGCGAACCGTCGCGCGCCGTGTGTCTGTGGGTCACTTCTTCTGGGCGGCGCCGATCTTGGCCCGCAGGTCCGCCTGGAACTTCGCCGCCTCGACCGCCTCGCCGCCGAGCGCCGGGTCCGGCTTGCCGTCCTTCGTCACGACCCGGTACGGGATGGGCTTCACGTCAAAGTTCTTGGTCGCCAGCGCCTTCACGGACTCGTAACCGTAGGCGAACGGGTCCTGCACCACGGTGGCCTCGATCTCGCCGGCCTCGATGCCCCGGAGCGTGTCCCACTTCTCGTCGAAGCCGACGATCTTGATCTCCTTCGTCATCGACCGGGCCTTCGCCTCGTTCAGGATGGCCGGCGGGTTGTACGCGTACAGCCCGACCATGCACAGGTCCGACAGCCCCTTCACGCGGGCCAGCACCGCGCCGGCGGTCTTCTGGGCGTTGTCCGGGCCGCCGTCCTCCTTCGGCGCGCGGTCCACGAGGTGGTACTTGCCGTACGTGCGCACGTCGAGGTCGGGCTTCTGGGGGTGGGTACCGTCGGCCCCCTTCGCGTCCTTCTCACCCGCCAGCTCGTCGAGCACGCCCTGCGTGCGGGCCTGGGCGTTGGCCGATTTGGTGTCGCCGATGAACATCGCGACGGTGCCCCCCTGGGGCAGGGTCTTCTTCACGATCCGGCCGACGGCCTTACCGGCCTCGTAGTTGTCGACCCCGACGTAGCACTTGCGCCCGGTCTTGTCGGCGTCGTTGTCCATCGTGACCAGCGGGGTCTTCTGGGCGATGCGGGTGAGGTCCTCGGTCTGCCCCTTCGGGTTGATCACGCTCACCACGATCCCGTCCAGCCCCTGCTTGGCCCACGACTCGACAATCTCCATCTGGGCCTTCGCGTCGAACGCCTGTTCCGGCTGGCGGAACAGGAGGTCCACGTTGAACTCGGCCGCCGCTTTCCGCGCGCCGGCGTCGCAGATGTCCCAGAACTCGTCGGTGCAGTTGGTGACGACACCGATCTTGGCCTTGCCGGCCCCGTCTTTCTTGCCGCACGCGGGCACGCAGGCCAGAACCGCGGCCAGCGCGGCGATCACCGAAACGCGAAGGACGATCGACACGGTTGCACCCAGTTCGAGGGAGAAGCGGGAATTCGTAAAGGGTGTTTACAAACTACCGGGCGTGACCAAAGAGGCAAGCGCGAAGGCACGAAGAAGGGCGCTAACGGTTGATCCGGTAGGGCTCGCCTTCCCCCTTGATCAGATCCGGCGGGTGAACGGTGCCGCCGCCCGCGACGTAGGCGAACAGCTCCGCAACTTCGTCCCCGCGCATGTGGTAGCCGCGCAGCTCGTCGAGTGTGACCCACCGCGCGCCGAGCGACTCGTCGTCGGGGCGGGACTTGGGCGGGGTGTCGTCGGCGGGTTCGGCGAGGTAGACGACGCGCATCCGCGCCCCGGTGGGGAGCGGGGTGTGCTCGACGCGGACGACCCCGGTGAGGCGGATCGGGATGCCGCCTTCTTCGAACGTTTCGCGCACCGCCGCTGCCGCGAACGACTCGCCCTCTTCGACCCGCCCCGCCGGCAGGTACCACGGCTGCCCCGGCTTGTTCTCCTGCACGATCAGGAACTGATCGCCCTTGCGCACCACCACGAGGGCGAAGCACCAGGTCGGGATCGGCGCGCGCGGCATGTCAGGCTCCTGTGCGCCGCCCGGGAGGTGCGTGGGGCCGGGCGGCATTGCACGCTAGCAGCGGTTGCGCCGAGCAACAAGGGCAAGGCCACCGCGGGGCGTGTCAATCGTCGGCACGTGCAGAGGTCCGCCCCCTCGGAAGACCCCGTGCAACCGCCCCGTGTCAGTGCTGGTGTTGAGCTGATGCGTCCAGACCGGCACGCCGCCGCGCTCAGAATTGCGGCTCGTCAGGTATCGAAGGAAGCGGGCTTTGGCATCGGGTAGGAAGGTGACGGTGCCGACGCCCGGTCGCGCGCCCGCGACGTTGCTCACCGCTGTTCCGGTTCGAGCAGTTCTGTGGCGGTCGGCGTGACCCGATTCAGCGGCAGTGCGTAGTACGGGGTGCGGCCGAGCCGAGAGAACCCCATGCGCCGGTAGTACCGCCGCAGTCGCACGGTCGCGGCCCGCCGCTCCTCGTCGGTCGCGTACGGCGTGAGCCACCGGGGCGGCACCCGGAGCGACCCGGCCGCATCGTGCCGGAGCGGAGAGATGTCGCTGACCGCCAGCCCGCACCCGCTCCCGATGAGGTCTACCAATTTGCGGACGGCCAGGAGCCCGAGCTTCAGCTTCCGCCACTTCGGTGACAGTACGACGTAGTCGAGCACCAGCAGGTCGGGTTCGGCGGCATCGAACCGGGCCATCACCTCCTCGCGGAAGTGGTAGCGTTCCGGTTCGTACAGGAGGGCGTGCAGGTAATTCAGTTCGCCACTGTGGCTGTCGCACACGTCGAACAGCGACTCGCCCGCGTTGTGGGCCAGGGCGGCGTGGACCCGCATCGCGGCCACGCGACCAACTTTTGTGACGGCCCCGGTTTCGTCGTCCACGCAGGTGATGACGCCCGCGTACTCGGACACGAAATCGCTCGGCTCGCCGTCCGGGTGTAAGCTGGCGCCGGTCCGTAACTCGATGTTGAAGCTGGCCATATACTCGACTTATGGCACGCCGGCAGCGGAGCCAACTTGTGGAGGGTGTCGGGCCACGTGAGTACGTCACCGGGCGCGTAAAAAAGAACTGGCAGCGGAACGGGCGCCGCTTCGTTTCGGCCCATACGGGACTCGTGTTCACAAAGACGGATTTTGACAGGATTGACAGGGCTCACCAGATGAAGAGTGATCGATTTGAAATTTTTTATCATGTAAATTCCGTCGAAACGTTTGCGCCACGCGCCCGCTCCCTGGGCGGCCATGCGATGCCACCCAGGGCTCATTCTGTCGCAGACAGTACTGGTGATTGAGTTCTGTCAGTCGCTAGTGCGAGCAGCGGGCGTTGTTGGTGTCGCCGCGCCGCACCGCTCACGACTTCTCGGCCGACTCTCCGGACCGTGTTCTCTACCGCGCCATTGCCACCCAACAGGGCGCGCCGAAACACATTCCCAGCGGCTTCGCTTGGCGGATCAGTTATTAGTCCTGTTTTGGGGATGATCGTAAAAGTTGGCACTCTGTCGATAGTTATCGCCTGTCGCGCACCACTGTACTGCGTCGGTGCACGCGGCGACGGGCAGGCTCGTGCGGGCGGCTTGGCCTTTTTGGTCAAGCAAGTGACTCGACCCCGACGGGCCGCATCGACAATTTGGTGAACAGGGGGATTGACACGCGGATGTGACTCGGACACACTCTCATTATCAGTTGGCGCCCCCTCTCAAGGAGTGCGGAACCGACTGTCAGGCCGACCACTCTCTCACCGGCCTGAAAACATCACCGCCCGGATTTGTGACAGCCTCTCCCCTCTGTCACAGGTCCGGGTGGTGTGTTTTGTTCGATAACGGTTCGGTCAGCAGCACGCCTCTCCCACCGTCCTGCTGACCGAACCGCTTCGATGATATAGACTAAGGCATACCTCGCGCCAATCACCTGCGTTCGAGCAAAAAATGTCGCAAGTTGTTATTTTCAAAGGGTTTTCACTCGTCTCGTATGCTCACTCACAACGGTGAACACTTCCGGTAGTGCCTGCGGTGCGCGCAGCTCTTCCGGTTGCTGCACACGAACGCCGCACGTTCACGCCGCACCATCTTGAACCGTACTCGGCCGCTGGAGGAGCGTTCCGCGGACGATGCGACCGCCACTCAAATGCACTTCGATCTCCACAGCCTCCTGGCTGCTGTCATTCTCGAAAGCCCGTTGCCGCCATCCCGGCACCTTGGCGTCGAGATGCGTCCGCAGTGCATTCAGCACGACACGGGTGGGCGCGTTCGGTGGTAGCGGGTGCTCGTCGGTCCAACGGATAAAGGCGAGCACGCTCTCGGCCACTTCTTCCATCAGCCACAACTCCCTCCGGTTCACGTTGCTCAGTGAGTTTAGAGCAGTTGGCCAGATAATTGGGTGCGATTATTCGGATTATTCAACCGAGATGTCCGCGAACCTATCGCTCTCGTGCCGTGAGATCGGCACCACAGAAGGCCCCGAGGGGTGCGGGCATGCCTTAGTCGAGCGTCGGCAACAACAGGTGGCGGCCCCGAGGTGCTTATTCGCCGCTGGACGAACCGAAGGTTGAGATCACGGGTTGCGGGTCGTCGTGTGGCTGGCCCAAGGAATGTTGAACTTCGAGAACTTCCGCCTCCGCGTCTTGGATCGGCTCGACGGGAGAGGATCGGGCGATATCAAAAATTACTGAGCATTAGAAGATATAATGAAAGCGATCGCTCACTTCGCGGCGGGTGAATTGTTCTCGTTTCGCAGTGTCGGTCGGCTCACGCCGTTGTATGACGGAAATTGTTTTTGGGCTTGCAGTTGTGATCCGTTGGGCGGTTTCGGCCGCTGTGCGTTTGGTGTGTTCGTATCGGGCCAAAGTTGCACGCGGGCTGCGGTCCAGAAGTTCGGGGCTAAATATCTGTGAGGCAGTACCGAATACCGTTGCGTGCTGACCGTCACCGCGGTCACAATAAAAAAACGGGTTGAAGGTCGCCGGAGGCGGTTCCATGAGAGACGATTACGATCGCGACCGCGAAGAACGCCGCGCCCGACGCCGGATGCGCCGCCGTGAAGACGGTTACGATACCTATCGTCCGGTTAGTACGCTCGGCGTCGTCTCGTTCGTGGGCGGGCTTCTGGCGCTTATCGTGAGCCTGATCCCGTGCTTCGGGGTGGTTGCCATCCCCGCTGCCCTGGTGGCCTTGTTTCTGGCCGTCCTGTCACTCATTGTGGCACGTCAGTCGGGGCAGGCGACGGGGTACCCGGTCGCGGCGACCGCGGTCAGTGGCTCTTCGCTGATCATTTCGCTCCTCTGGTTTGCGATGCTCGGCACAGTGTTCAGTGAGAAGCGCGCCGTATCCCATCGCCCGGCTCCGCAGGTTGAAGGTCGCCCGGTTCCGGTCCCTGTCCCGGTGCCGGCGCGCAAGGTGCAACCGGAGCAGAAGGCGCCCGCTGAGCAGAAGCCGCCGGTTGATCCGAAGGCCGCAGACGAGGCGTTTGAGAAGAAGTTGCTCGAAGACATTGCGAAGGACCGGATCAAGGAGATCATCCGCAACGGCCCTGGCATTGCGGTCTCCGCCACGAATCTTGAAGACGAGTTCGACACGAACCCGGTTGCCGCCGACGTGCAGTACAAGGACAAGGTGCTTGCCGTGTCCGGGAAGGTGGTCCGCGTTGTTCGCGACGAGCCCCGCGGGCTTTACGCCCTCGAACTCGCGACCGGTAACGCGACCAAAACCGTGAGCTGTGAGTTCGTCGCGAAGACCAAGGACGCGCTCGCGTCGTGCAAGCGCGGGGACGAAGTGAAGGTGCGCGGCCTGTGTGCCGGGCGCGTGAACGAGTTCGTGAAACTGACCGATTGCGTCATCGCGAAGTGAGTGTCTGGATCGCGATCGGGCCGGAGGGCGCATGTCGCCCTCCGGCCCGCTCTCTTGCGCTCTTCAGTTGGCCCGCGTTGCGCGGCGCATCGGGGTTGCGGTCGTCCTTCCCTTTAAACTGGCTCATCTTACTGTTGCGACTGAACCTGAGCGGTGCGGCGGGGGGCTTTCCGTAGCCGCACGCGCCCGAACGAGTCGAGTCGTTTCCGGTTAGTTATACCGCTGTGCGCCACCCGCCTGCTGACGCTGGCGAGTGTGACCTCGGCGTACTCGGGTTTTCCAGCCGATCACCGCTGCCGCGCGAACTTGAAACTACTGGAGTCCATTTTGCGTAGTCTTGATGAGGTCGGGTGCGGGGGCAGACGTACCGGTCTACCCGCTGGCACACGGGTGGCGTTGGCTACACCAAACTCGAAATCACCGGCTCCGGGGTTCCGGCCTTCCGTGTGATCCGCCCGCGAGCGGTTGCAACATCGTGCCGGGTGCCTTCGATGGGGTTATCGCTTCGGGTCAATAGTCCGATCGTCGAAAGTCGTAAAGTCGCAAATTCAGTGATAATAGTGGTTCGTGACTTTGCGACTTGCGGACCAGACGACTTGTGACTCGAAGTCGTTCGTTTGATGCCCCAGGCGCCCGCCCGCGAAGCGAGCGGGCCACACGAAAGGTCCGAATCTGCTGAACTGTCGTTTCCGACAGGTATCCAGCGCAGCAAGGCGGACGAACGCTCGGCTCACGCCAAGTGTTCGTCCGCCTCGTTCTGGTGCTGCCGGAACGTCAGCACCCGTTCGTTCGGCCCGGTGCCGACCGGTGGCGGCTCAATACCGGGTCAGGTCCTGCGTGATCTGCTTCTGGGTCGCCGGGTCTGACCCGACGTACAGGTGCAGGTGGTCCTTATCGATGTAGATGACCTGGACCCGCTGCTTCTTCCGGTAAGTCGGGAACGGGTAGTCGGACTGCACCAGTTCGGTGTAGTACACCACGCACTCCCAGTGGCAGTGGTGCAGTTGTGCCTGGCCGACCAGCGGGAAGAAGCGGGGCGGGTCGATCTTGTCCACGAGCCGGTTCGTGACGATCACAATGTCGTCGCGGAACGTTTCGAACACGCCCGGCACGCCGCGCGGCACTCGCGGCATGGCGCGGAGCACCTCCTGGTCGCTCGGCGCGTCCTCGCAGATCGGCGGCGGGAACCCCTCGCGGACCGGCGGCATGATCGGAACCCGGCCGTCGTTCTGGTGGTTGAACTTCTGGTCCATCCGCTCCGCGACCCACGGTTGAACCGGGATCGGGGTGAGGAACCCGAGCGTGAAGGGGTTGCAACCGGACGCGCCCGCAAGGACGCCGACCGCCAGAACCCAGAGTTTCCGCCGAATCCAAGACATACTTCGCCCCCCGTGGCTTGACGGTTCAACAGTCCGTAGCGGATGTATCGGACACGCCGGGCGGAGAGTTTAGTCAGAAGTTGTGAGTTTGCCAGTTGCCCAGTTTGGGTGCTGGGCAAAGTCGTGTGCGAGGAGGGACCGCCGGACGCCTTTGACAGATTTCAAGGGCGTGATGTCAATTTGCCGGAAAATATCGCAAATGTAAGATTTTCCAGGAAGCCGAAGACGTGTAGCCTAAGCACGCGGCCGAGGCTGGTTGTAACGTTTGAAAACGAGCCGCGACCGCCAGGAAGCGGGTGACGTATCCCGCTCCCTGGCAGTCGCGGCTCGTCAAAACGCGCAATGCAACCACGGCCGCCTGCTTAGCAGGTGGTGATCGTTTTTTTCACTATCAACCATTGAAATTATTGCCTTCTCTGGCAATGCGCCGAGATACTTCTTAAAGCTGCCGGCTCGTATTTCGGCGCACACCTGAACGCTGGTGGTGCCCTGCGAGCATTGCACTTGCGATTTCCCGGTCAGATTTGACAGGTGAGACTGCGGTTTTCCAGGCGATTCTGACTCCGTGCAATACTCGCAGGGCACTACCTAAACGCTGCAACAGGGGTAATATCGCCGACAGCAAGTTGGGTGGGCATCTTGTAGTGCACGGGCGATCACTTAGTTCAAAGTGGTCAACGTGTTGCTGAGCCGCAAGGCGGAGCGAGTTGACCGCAGCGGCAATTGGCGTCACAGTGGCGAAGGGCAGAGTTTCACTAGGCATAAAATAAAGCAACTTGAACACGCGACTGCGAAACAGTGGAATTTGTAGACAGTCGGATCACAAACCGCCTATCGCTGGCAGGCAGTTGCGATAACTTGAATCCTGACTATTGTGACACTACGCTAAACTGATTCAGGACTTGTGGCGAGTGTCAATTGCGACTGTCCACGCAACCTAATCGCTGACGATTTCCCCACCTTGTGGTGTGACCATTCCCCAGTATACGTTGGGGCTAGTTGCTGGCCGGAGGAGACGCACACTGCCATCCGCGAATGCTGTCAAAATGCCAGCGTCGAACGTGGCTTGCGGGATACGACTGTCGCAATCCGCAATGCTTAGTGGACGGGTTTGGAACGTGAGGCTGGCAACAGAAGGTGATGTTGTGTTCGTGACTAGATCGGTTACAGGAGTAACATCGTTGAAGAAAGCGTCTGCAAAAGTAGGCCGTCGTCGCCCACTACTGCATGATTGCAGCAGTATCATTTTTCCATCTTCGTATCTGTAACAGCTATACTTTGGCATCTGCCAGTCTGCGTAGAATTTGCCGCAAGTTGCATACCTTTCCGCAATTGCCATAGTTGACGACGCCCCGTCTGTCAGATTATTGCACGTTAATCCGCTGCGGAATAATAGGGCATTGAGCGAGAAGCTGACATTACCGCCCATTGAGTTGGGCGGGAATCCTTGCCAAGTAGGGTCATAAGGATTTCTTAAGATGGGTGGCCCATCTGGCTGGTGGAGCCAACCTTCGGCACCCTGTTCCACATATGGAAGCAACTGATAAAACGCTGCGGCATTGTCGCGGCTACCCTCCCCATCCGCAGCGGGAAATTTATCGTTGTGCGCGGTGGCGTAATTGGCAGTGGCAATTGAAAACTGTCGGAGTTGATTGCTGATTTTCATCCGTGCCGCTGCCGTGCGAACCTTCTGCACCGCTGGGAGCAGCAGTCCGATGAGGATCGCGGCGATCGCAACCACGACGAGCAACTCCAGAAGCGTGAACCCCGTGCGGCAAGCTGATTTGAATTGCTTTATCACGGATTTTCCGTTCCTGACAAGAAAGGAGTGATTGTGAAGACTGGTTTGTACCAGGGCAATCCGAGCCGTGCCCGGTTGCTCTTTATTGCAGAGCAACCGGGCATGGCGAGGCCGGTTGTGCCGCAACTTAGGGCACAACTGCTGTGGCTGAAGTTGCTTCTGCGATCACTAGCGGAGGCGTACCGTTGTCAACCACTTTAACTTTAAAAAGCACTGTGTCACCCGTGGTTAATCCACCGGATGTTATAGTCAAATTTCCGTTTGCCCCGCCGGGGATTGGGTCGATCGCGGTCCCCCCAATCACCGTCGGGGGAACGCCGAGAGCGTTGACTTTGTAGATGGTGACCTCGAGCTTCTGTGCGTTGGTGCAGTTAGTCCACGTCACCTTGTATTCGAGAATCCCCTTTGCGGCTGGGTTGCCGACCCCAGCCGGATTCTTGTTGAAATCGATTTTGGGCCCGGGAGCAGCAGCAGCAGCGGCAACGTCGGCAGGTTCAGCGACAATCACCAGCGACAAGACACCGACTAAACCGAGAGTAAAGACCAGTAAGCGAGCCAAGGATGCTCGATCCAGCATGACATAACCCCCTAGTAAACCTGAGCGTAACAAGCCCAAGTATGGTGATGATCATAAATGCTACACCAATCCAAGTCAATAAAAAAAATCCCTACACGTAAGATGGGCTGGCTTCAGGCCATTCACGGTGGTCGCTATTGGCTGAAGTCTTTTAGCTTGAATATCTTCCGCCATTCTAGCGGATAGGTGGCCATTGCCAGTTGTTGCCAAATCGTGAGTGACAGTGCATTGTCACTCGCGATTCGCTTGAAAATCCCATGGTCGCGAATCTCATAATCTCCTCATCGACCGTGAATGGCCTGATGAGCTGGCTTGGAACCCTGGAGTCCTGCACATGGTTTTTTTAAACCGCATCTACACGAAGTCCGGCGACGCGGGCGAAACGGGCCTCGGCGACGGCTCTCGCGTTCCAAAGGACGCGGCACGTGTTGTGGCTTACGGCGAGGTGGACGAACTCAACGCGGTACTCGGTCTGGTCACCGCGAACTGCCCGGAGTGCCCCGAACGCGCCCTCATCCGGACGATCCAAAACGACCTGTTCGATGTGGGTGCGGACCTGTGCGTGCCGCAACCGGAGAGCGAAGGGGGCAACCAGGGCCTGCGAATCGTTCCGGCACAGTACGAGCGGTTGGAGAAGGCGATCGACCGCTTGAACGAACCGCTGGAACCGCTCCGGAGTTTCATCCTGCCCGGCGGCACGCCGGCGGCGGTCTGGCTGCACCTGGCGCGCACCGTGTGCCGCCGGGCCGAGCGCACGGTGGTCACGCTCACGCACACCGAAAAGGTCAACCCGCACGCGCTCATCTACCTGAACCGGCTGAGCGATTTGCTGTTCGTGCTCGGTCGCGTCGCTAACGACAACGGCAAAGGCGACGTACTCTGGGTGCCCGGCGCGAGCCGCGAGGGGGAGTAAAAGGCCGAAGAGGATTGGCCACAAAGAAGCACAAAAGGGAACCAAAGAGGATTGGCCGCAAAGAAGCACAAAAAGCACAAAAGGAAGCAGAAGACCAAGACAGCAGAGTGGGTTCAAACAAACTCTATTGTCTTGGCTTTGGTTCCCTTTTGTGCTTTTTGTGCTTCTTTGTGGCCAATCCTTTTCTGCCTGTTTTGTGCTTCTTTGCGGCCATTCGTCTTCGGCCTTTTACTTACGGCTCGGGTCGCCGTAGTGGCACGCGCTGCACGATTTCGTCAGGCTCGTGAACGCGTCCGTCGCGGCCTTCTTGTTCTTCGCGCTGGCGGCCTTGCTCAATGCGGCGGCGCCGGCAATGTACTTGTCGGGCGACGTGTACCCGAGGTCCGTCTTCTTGAACGACTCGCCCATCGTAACGAACGCCTTTGCGTCTTTCACCACCCGCTCCCAGTCCGGCGACTCGCAGCCCAACTCCTGGAGCGTAAGGGCGTGGGGGGATTTCGCTCCGACGTGCGTCTCCTTCATCAACTTCGCGATGTCTTTATTCGTCAGCTTGGTTTCCGCCTTCGTCGGCTCGCCTGAAATGCTCACGGTGGTCAGTAGTGCTGAGCCGGCCAGGGCCAGCGCGAACACGGTTCGCTTCATGAATGTGGCTCCGTAATGGGTTCGGGAGTAAGGGCCTACTTGTTCACAGCGGGTTGAATCAGGTCTGCGGGCGCGAACTCGTCCGGCTGAACGCGGTCCTTCGAGGCGAAGAACCCAGCCGACGTTCGTTGCGTGGTTCCGACGACGTGCCACAAATTCTTATCAGTCGCATCACGAACGAAGATCCGCGATTCGTCGCCGGACGAGGCGGACAGAACGTCGAGCAGTGGTTGGTTGTCGGTCGCGACCGGCGCCAGTTTGACGCTCGCGCCGTAGGCCGCCACCCGGGGGCCGTCTGCGTTGAAAGACGCCGAGTCCACGAAGTGAAACGCGTCGTCGGATTTACCCTCCAGCATTTGCCGCCACAACTCCGACTTGACCCGCGCCACCAGCACCGGCTGGCGGCGGAAGAACTCGGGAACGGTCTCGGGCCGGTCGGTCACAACGGTGATGTCGCGGGCCGGGTTCCGCAGCACGAACCGGCTTGGCTTCCTCACAGCCCCCGCGTCGGGCGTTTGCGGTGCGCGGGCTTCCGCCGGTCTGTCAGTAGCGACCTCTGGCGTTGGTTGCTCGTACTCGTTCCACGCCCACACGGCCGCCGCACCGACGCTGGTGACCCCGATCATTGCGAACAGCTGCACGGCCGCGCCCCGTAACTTGTTCGCGAACGTAGCTCGCACGACTTCGGCCGCCAGCCGCTCTGCGGCCGGTGAGGGGTGCCGGAGTCGCGCGGCGACGGTCGGCCCGGAAGCCGACGCACCGGCGTCGGACCCGAGCGCCGTTACGAGGCCCGCGGCGGGGAGCGCGAGCCCGCGGCGCGTGAGCCGGTCGGCCAGAATCGCGCGTCCGCGGGCCAACCGGCTCGCGACCGTGCCCTCCGACCACCCCAACCGCCCGGCGGCCTCGGTTCGGGTGTGTCCCTCCAGGTCGCACGCGATCACCGCGGCCCGATACACGGCCGGCAGTTCGCTGAGCGCCGCGTCCAGCGCCTCGCGGAGGTCGCCGCTCGCGGCCTCTCGCTCGGGCACTTCAACCGTGAGGCTCTGCGTCCCGCGCCGGGCGCGGGCGTCGCGGCTACGGCGGGCCACGTTCACCGCGACCCCGTGCAAGAAGTTCCCGAGCCGGCTCCGCGGGCGCACCGCGTCCGCCTTGCGGAGCAGCACCAGCCACACCGCCTGGAACGCGTCGTCCGCGTCGGCACTGTTGCCGAGCGCCCGTCGGCACACACCCGTCACCATCGGGCCGTGCCGGCGCACGATCGCCGCGAACGCGTCGTCCGCGCGGCTCGTGAGAAACTCGGTGAGGAGGCACTCGTCGCTCGCTTCGTCCGCTCCCGGTTGGAGTCGGGAGCGGACGCGGTGGATCAGTGAACGCATCGGTTCTGGCCCGTCATGGCCCCGCGGTGGCCGCCCGCGGTTCTGCCATTCTTTCCCACGGGTCGAACGAATTGATCCCGAGAAATGTGCGAAACGAAAAACGCCCCGGGTGCCGCCGAGCGGCGGCGCGTCCGCGACGGGAGTGATGGTGTAACGTGACCGGAATCGGAAGGTTGGGCAAAAGCCCTCCGGTGCTGCACGGAGGGCGTCCCCGGCGAAGCATGCCAGGGTTGCTGCGGCATCAGATCGGCTAAGGTGCGATCCAGGCGCGGTTGATGAGAATCGTGCCGTCACGCGACCCGGCATACTCGCCCTTGATGGTCACCGGGGAGCCCGGCTTGAACCGATCGCTCTGCGACTTGGTGTGGAACGACAGAGCGGCCCGGATCTTACCCTTGCCGCCGCCCTTTTTGCCGGGGCCGGTCACGATCAGTATCGACTCGTTCTCCACCCTTTCCACGAACGCGCCGGTGATCGTGATCGCCTTCTCGTTGTACTTCTCGTCGGTCGCGCCCGCGGCGCGAGCGTAATCGTTCAGCAGCGCGGACGCGGGAACCGTCGGGTTCGGGTCCAGGCCGGCACCCTCGAAAGTGGCGTCGGTCACGTTTACATACAGATCAGCGACATTTCCCACGCATTTGCCCTTCACCTTGACCGTTTGCCCGCGGGACGCGCTAAAGAATCTGTTCGTGTCGTCCTTTCGCATTTGAACGCGCACGCTCATGCCGATGAACTGTCCCGGCGGTGGTGGGAGCCCGTCCAGAGACACGATCGCCTCGTCCTTGATGCCTTCGGTGATGTCGCTGAGCTTGCCCTCAACGATGAGGGTCCTGTTCGTGTACTTCTCGCGGGCGGCGGTGGCGTCGGCTTTAAACTCGCGCACCAGTTCCTCGGCCGTAATGCTGATCGGTGGCCTGTTGGCGTTTTTTTCGGCCTGATCGGCCTTGTTTTTCAGATCGTTTGCGACCTCCTGAACCCGGTCGCCGGCCTTTTGCAGGACGTAATAGACGCCGAACGACACGCCGCTGCAGCACAAGATTAACGAGCCGAATACGATGGCGAGAATGAGGGGCAGTTTGGACCGACCCTTTTTGCCAGCGGGCCGTTCTCCGTCATCGTCGTAGTCGTCGTCGCGTCGGCGCTTCTTCCTCACCGGGCGGTCGTCGTAGTCGTCGTCGGGGCTCTTGCGCTTGCTCCTTTTTGCGACCGGTTCGTCGTTCCGGTCGTCGCCGCGGTCCCGGCGTGCGGGCCTCTCGCCCCGTTCGTCGCCCCGCGTGCGGCTATCGGTCCGGGGCTCGGCTGGCCTCTCGCCCTTCGGCTCCTCCGTTTCGTTGACGACCTCGAACGGGTTCTGCGCCGCCTTCGGTTCTTGGGGCACCGGTGGGAGCGGCGAGGGTAATGCCGGCTTCGATGCAGAAGGGGCCGCGGCAGACGCAGTGCCCGGGATCACGCCCCCGCATTTGGGGCACCTGACCGCGCGGCCGGCGTACTCGTCCTTCACCGACAGCGCCGCCGAACACGACGGGCACACCAAACGGATCGGCATCGGGCTCTCCTGATTGAAACGGTCGGCCGCGCGGCCGGGCGCGGCGCCGGTGAGGTCGAGTGTATGCCCCGGTTCGACCGCGGCGCAATGAAAAAGCCCGGCCGATCGGCCGGGCTAACGAATCGTTAATCTGACCGGCGGTCCGTTATTCCTTGATGATGTCCTTGACGGTCGAGCCGGCCGGGATCATCGGCAGCACGTGCTCCTGGTGCGGCACGTGGACGTTCAGCAGGAACGGCCCCGGGGCCTCGATCATCTCGATCAGCGCGGCGTCCAGGTCGGCCTTGTCGATGACGCTCTTGGCCGTCACGCCGAAGCCCTCGGCGATCTTGCAGAAGTCGGGGTACGGGGCGTGGTCCTCGCCGGCGCCGAGGTACGTGTGCCCGCGGTTCGAGCCGAAGAACCGGTCCTCCCACTGCATCACCATGCCCAGGTGCTGGTTGTTGAGCAGCAGCACCTTCGCCGGGATCTTTTCGGCGTAGGCGGTGGCGAGCTCCTGCACGTTCATCAGGAAGCTGCCGTCGCCGTCGATGTCGATGACGAGGTTGTTCGGGAACGCCACCTTCGCGCCCAGCGCGCTGGGGAGCCCGAACCCCATCGTGCCGAGGCCGCCGCTGGTGATCCACTTCCGGGGCTTGTTGAAGTGGAAGAACTGCGCGGCCCACATCTGGTGCTGGCCCACGCCGGTGGTGATGATCGTGTCGTCGAGCTGGTTCCGGTCGCGCAGGATCTCCCAGAGCCGCTTGATCGCGTACTGCGGGATGATGAAGTTGTCCGGCTCGGCGAACTTGAGCGGCTCGGCGTCGCGCCACGCGTCCACCTGGCGCCACCAGTCGGTGTACCGGCCGCCGGCGGTGAGGTCGGCGTTCTTCTCCTCCTTCAGCAGCGCGTTCAGCCCGTGCAGCGCGTGCTTCAGGTCGCTGTGGACCGGGACGTGCGCGAACTTGTTCTTGTGGATCTCCGACTTGTCGATGTCGACGTGGACGATCTTGCCGTGCTTGGCGAACTCGGCGAGCTTGCCGGTCACGCGGTCGTCGAACCGCACCCCGAAGGCCAGCAGCAGGTCGGCGTCGTTGATCGCGTAGTTCGAGTACACGGTGCCGTGCATCCCGAGCATCTGGAGGCACAGGTAGTGGTCGGCGGGGAAGTTCCCCAGCCCGTGGACCGTGAGGCCCACCGGCGCGCCCACCAGCTCCGCGAACTCCTTGAGCTCGGCCGCGGCGTCGCTGTGGGTCACCCCGCCGCCCGCGTAGATGAACGGCTTCTTGCTGGCGCGGATGGCGGCGATGACCGGCTCGAGCTCGGCCCGCGGCGCCTTCCGCACCGGGCGGTAGCCGGGCAGGTCCATCGCGACGTCCCAGTCGGGGACGACCGACTTGGTCTGCACGTCCTTGCACACGTCGATCAGCACCGGGCCGGGGCGGCCGGTGGTGGCGATGTGGAACGCCTCCTTCATCACCCGCGTGATGTCCTCGGTGCGGGTGAGCAGGTAGTGGTGCTTGGTGATCCCGCGGCAGATCTCGACCATCGGCGTTTCCTGGAACGCGTCGTTGCCGAGGACGTTGGTGCTCACCTGCCCGGTGATGAAGATGGCCGGGATGCTGTCCATCTTCGCGTCGGCGATGCACGTCACGAAGTTCGTGGCGCCGGGGCCGCTGGTGGACACGCACACGCTGGCCTTGCCGGTGGTGCGGCAGTACCCGTGGGCCATGAACCCGCCGCCCTGCTCGTGCCGCGGCAGGATGGTGCGGAGCTTGCCCTGGACCCGGGTGAGGGCCTGGTGGATGGGCATGCTGGCGCCGCCCGGGTACGCGAAGACCGTATCGACCCCGTGCCGGATGAGGGCCTGAACGAGGATGTCGGCCCCGCTCATCGGGGTGGCGGTCGGGGTCGCGCTGGTGGTCCCGTGGTCGGCCATTGTTAGGTCGCTCGGTAAATGGAGAGGGACAAAGTCTCTCGATGTCGAGATAATAGTATACCAATCCGCGGCGCGGTGGGAACCGGGAACGTGTGAAGACGGGAAGGAAGGCGCCCCACGCGACCGGCCGAGCCCCCGGCGTCACCCGGCGGCGGGCCGGAGTTCGATCGCGTCGGCGGGGCACACCAGCTCGCACAGCGAGCACGAGACGCAGTCCCGGGGGCGGGGCAGCCACGGCCGCGGGCCGGCCATCGCGAGGCACCCCACCGGGCACACCGCCACACAATCGCCGCACCCAATGCAGCGCGCGTCGAGCAGCACCGGCAGTTCGCCGAGCGGGTTCACTCGTTCACGTCCTCCTCGTCGGCCAGGTCGATCACCTCTTCCTCCGGCTCCGGCTTCTTGCGGCGCGGTTTGAGCCTTGCCGGTTCGCCCGGTTGCGGCGCGGGCGGGGCGGCAGTCCCGGCGCGGCGGCCCGCGGCGGCCATCAGCCCGCTCACCACGTCCTCAAAAACCGGGCGGGTGAGCGGCGGGAACAGCGCGTACCGCGCCCCGAGGTCGAACAGCGCCGCCGTCCACGCCACCCGGTCCGCGTCGTTGAACTTCACGTCGCTCACCACGACCACCGGTACGTCCGGGAGCCGCGCCGACACGTCGGAAACGAGCGCCAGGGCAGCCGCGGTCGCGGCGTCGTCGCCCGGGTCGAGTTGGACCACCAGGACCGACGGCCGGCGGTCGCGCACGAGCGCCGCCGCGGCGTCGGCCCGCGCGGCGCGCACGAGCCACGCGCTCTCGGCGGTGAACTCGGCCAGCATCCGCGCGATCCACCCGTCGGTTTCGACGATCACCAGTTGCGGGGCGCGCACGCCGTACCTCCCCCCAGGTCCACGCGAGAGCGATTCATACCAAATCCGGTTGAAGAGTAACGGTGGTTGGGAGCGCCACCCGCCTGCTGACGCAGGCGGTTCGACAAGCGGCGGTCGAACCGCCTGCGTCAGCAGGCGGGTGCAACCTACACTCTGCCGAGCGGTTGCTCTTCAACTGGATTTGGTATCAGTCCCCGCCCTCGGGCTTCCGCGGTTTGGGCGGCTGTGGCGGGATCGGGATGCCCAGCGCGTCGAGCCGGCGCCACAACTTCGCCCGGAACACCCCGAGCAGTTCCGCCGTCTCCGTCTGGTGGTTGTTGGCCTTCTTCAGCGCGAGCTGAATGAGCTTCTTTTCGACCGCCGCGAGGATCTCGTCCAGGTTGAGCGATTTCGGCGGGTGCGTGCGCGCGATCCCGACCTTCACCCGCAGTTCGTGCGGCAGGTGCTCGCGCAGCACCGGTCCGCTCTCGGCGCTCCGGGCGGCCTCGTGGAGGGTGCCCGCCAGCTCGCGCAGGTTCACGGGCCAGGAGTGCTCCCGCAGCACCGCGAGTGCGGCCGGGTCGAGGGGGCGTCCCAGCAGGCGCGCCGCCAGGCGCGGGAGGTCCCCCAGGCGCTCGCGGAGCGGCGGCACGCGCACCTCAAACGCCGACAGAGCCGTCTGAAACATCGGGACGAGCGCCCCGCCGCTCATCACGCCGTCGCCGGCGGTTCTTTCGGAGCCACAAATCAGGCGGGCCGCCGGGGTGTCGGTGAAATGGTCCGCGAGTCGCTGTTGCAGGTCGCGCGGGAGCGCCGCCGGCTCCTTCAAATACAGGGTGCCGACGCGGTCCGCCCCGGCCAGCCCGCCGTGCCCGAAGAGCAGGCTCTCGACGAGGTACGGCTGAAGGCCCGCGCAGTCGATCCCCACGAACGCGCGGTCGCGGTTCGCGCTCGCGTGGTGGATCACGCGGGCCGTCGTTTCCTTGCCGCTGCCGGGCTCCCCGACGATCCACACCGGTGCGGCTACGCTTGCCGCGAGTCGGGCCTGCGACACCAGCCGGCCCGCGGCGGGCGTTTCGCCGGCCAGCAGGTCGAACCCGAAGTGCGCGGCCCGGCGGTCGCGCAGCGCCGAGACGGCCGCGGGCACCTTCTTGGCCGCGGCCGGCACCGGCTCACCGACCACCGTCACGAACCCGACGATTCCGAACGTCTCTTTCCCGCGTTTCGCGTCCGCCGCGTCCCCGGGCGGTTCGGCGCCGGGCGCGAGCGGGGCGAACGTGACGTCCCACCACGGCGGCCCGTTCCGCCCCGGCGGTGCGGGCCGGCGGGCGCGGTCGTGGCGCCCCGCGAGCGCTTCCGGCGTCGGCGCGAGCGCCGCGGCGAGTGGCGTGCTGTGCCGCCGCTGGGAGCACACCATCCCGAGCGCTTCTTTCAGCGTCACGCCGGCGAGCCGCTCCCACGCGGGGTTCGCGTACCGCAACCGTTTGCCTTTTCCCAGCACGAACACGGGGGTCGCGGAGTGGTGGAAGAACGCGCGCCACCCGAACCCGCCGCTGCCGCGCGGGCGCCCCTTTCCGGACGGCGGATTCGGCACACCGGACATTCGCGCGGACCTGCTGGCTGTGGGCGCCACCCACCGGCGTCAGCCGACGGGTGCCACCTGGGCGTGTTCCGAGCCGGCGATTGACCCCATCACGGCTATTGCCAATTCGATGTCACTTGGCGGCGAACAGCTCGGCGACGAAGTCCCAGTTCACCACGCTGAACCACGCGTTGACGTAGTCGGCGCGCTTGTTCTGGTACTTCAGGTAGTAGGCGTGCTCCCACACGTCGCACCCGAGCAGCACGGCCTGCCCGTCGGTCACCGGGTTGTCCTGGTTCGGGGTCTTCACCACCGCCAGCGGCTTCTCCTTGCCCTTCACCAGCCACGCCCAACCGCTGCCGAACTGCGTCGTTGCGGCGGTCGCGAACTCCTTCTTGAACCCGTCCAGGCTGCCGAAGCTGGCGTCGATCGCCTTGGCCAGCTCGCCCTTCGGCGCGCCGCCGTCTTTCTTCATCATCTGCCAGAACCACGTGTGGTTCAGGTGCCCGCCGCCGTTGTTGCGCACCGGCGCCTGGAGGTCCGCCGGCAGCTTCTTCCAGTCGCGCACCAGCTCCACGATGGGCTTGGCCAGTAGGTCCGGCTTGCCCGCCAGTGCCTTGTTCAGGTTGTCCACGTAAGCCTGGTGGTGCTTGCCGTGGTGGATCTCCATCGTCTTGGCGTCGACGACCGGTTCGAGCGCGTCGAACGCGTAGGGCAGCTTGGGCAGCGCGAACCCCTTCGCGTCGTCGGCGCGGGTGAGGGAGGGGAGCACGAGCGCGGCGGAACCAGCGGCGGCGGAGCGGAACAGTTCGCGACGGTTCAGCATGTTCGTTCCTGCGGAGGGGTGGAAGCGGGCGCGTGGTTGGGCGCAGGAGCATCGTAGCGACCCGCGTGCCGTCACGCCACCGGGTCGTCCGGAAGTGGGTGCCAGTACGCGGGGACGGGGGCTTCGATCACCAGTTCCTGCTTGGTGAATGGGTGCTCGAAGGTGAGCCGGCGGGCGTGGAGGGCGATCACGCGGTCGCGCGGCAGTTCCGCGGGCGGGCCGAACGGGCGCACGCTGCCGTAGAGCGAATCCCCGATCACCGGATGCCCGCGCCACGCGGACTGCACGCGGAGCTGGTGCATCCGCCCCGTAAGCGGGTGCAACTCGATGCGCGTGTGCGCGGCGAACCGCTCCAGCACGCGGAACTCGAGCGTCGCGAGCTTCGCGCCCGGCTCGCCCTCGTGGCCGCGCGCGGCGCGGGCCTCGTTCTCGACCTTGCGGATGTAATCGTCCCACACGCCGGCGTCCGGCTCGACGACCCCTTCTACGAGCGCCCAATACACCTTACGCACACTCCGGTGTTCGAACTGCGAGTGGACCCGTTGGGCCGCCTTGGTGTTGCGCGCGAAGCACACGACCCCGCTGACGGGCCGGTCGAGCCGGTGCGGGACGCCGAGGTAGACGCCCGCGGGCTTGGCGTACTTGTCCTTGATGTACGCGCGCACCCGCTCTTCGAGGTTCGGCACCCCGGGCGGCGCCTGCGTGAGCAGCGGCGCGGGTTTGTTCACGACGACGAGGTGGTGGTCTTCGTATAAGACGGCGAGCGGCAGTGCGGCGGAGTCGTTCATGGTGCCTGAAGGCGAGCGGGGGGCGTGAGCCCCCCGAGTGGTTCAACAAACGGTTGCGCGGGTCAGTTCTCACCGCGGCTTGGTGACGCCGGCGCTGTGTCTGCTTCTTGTGGCACAGGCATTCCTGTCTGTGCGGCGCGAGAACGCCGCACAGACAGGAATGCCTGTGCCACAAAGACAACAACCAAAACAGAGACCAACAACCGGACCGTGAATCGGGCGAACACCGCTATCCCAGCACCCGTTCCGGAAGTCGCCGGGCCGGGGCCGGCGCGGTGCCCACCCCGCGGAGCTTGTTCCGCAGCACCTCGAGCGCCTTGTTCAGCGGCTGATCCGTGTACGGCTTGCTGTCGTCCACGATCGGCTTGCCGTCGATGCCCTTGGGGTTCGGCGCGGCCGGCGGCTTCGGGCCGACCACGTCCGGCTTACCCGCCACCCACTGGCGCTTCAACTGCTCGACCTCCGCGCGGAGCTTGTCCTCCTTCGTGGTCGGGACCTCGATGTCGGGCCTCACCCCCCACTGGTCCGGGGCGTCCTTCGAGGCGCGAATGCGGTCGATGTTGGCCCCGCTCGGGCGCCAGTACGTTTCCGTCGTGAGCTTCACCGCGCTGGGCGGGTCGCCGGGCAGCCGCAGCAGTTTCTGAACGCTCCCCTTACCGAAGCTGCGCTCGCCGATGACGACGGCCCGCTTGTTGTCCTGGAGCGCCGCGGCCACGATCTCGCTGGCGCTCGCGCTGCCGTCGTTCACCAGCACCGCGATGGGCTTCTGTTCCGCCGGCAGGAACATGGTCCCGTCCTTTTTCGCCTCGAACGTGCGCTCCTTGCTGCGCCGGTCGCGCGTCGAGACGATCTTCCCCTCGGTGAGGAACAGATCGGACACCGAAACGGCCTCGCTTAGCAGCCCGCCCGGGTTCTCGCGCAGGTCCAGGACGATCGCCTTCCCGCCGTCGCGCTCGATCTCCTCGACGGCCGCTTTGATCTCTTTCGTGGTCAGCTCGCTGAACCCGCTGACGCGGATGTAGCCGATCCCGCCCGGTTTGTCCGCGAACCACTCCCACTTTTGCGGATCGTCGGCCCGACGCCGGACACCTGAAACCGGGTGCTGCGCCACCTGGGCGCGTTTCAGCGTGACCTGCTGTTCGGCCGGGTTGCGGCCGGCGCGGCGGGTGGTCAGGGTGACGCTCGTGTCGGGCTCGCCGGTGATGAGCTTGCGCGCGTCCGGGACCGTGATCCCCTCCGTGGACTTGTCCCCGACCTTCACGATCAGGTCGTCGGCGATGATCCCGGCGTCGTAGGCCGGCGTCCCGGGCATCGGGTGATCGACCTTGAGGAACTTCGTCTCCGGGTCGATCGTGAGGACGATGCCCACGCCCCCGAAGCTCCCCTGCGCGTCGGTCTCGAACCGCTTGAGGTGTTCGGCGTTGAGGTACTCGGAGTGCGGGTCCAGTTTCCGCAGCCCGCCGTTAATCATGTCCTCGACGAACTGCTGCCGCTCGTCGTCGCTGAGTTCGCGGTAGAAGTTCGCGTCCACCTCCGCGATGACGTCCACGACCTGCCGAACGAGTCGGTAGTCCTTGTCCGGCGCCGGGGCGCTGTAGCTGATCGCCAGGCCCAGCGCGATGATCGCGGGCACCGCGACGAGCCAGGCGAGGTTGCGAAGCGGCATTCGCTCTCCTTCGGAGAGGGGCGGAAGTCAGGGGCGGAAATCGGGACCCGGCGTCAGGAGACGGTTCGGCGCCCGTTCCCGGCTACTGTCATTGTGGCACAGGCGCCGGCAACCGGCCCGGGGCTCAGGATAGCAGTCCCGCGGTGTTCCGGTTCTCGACTCCTCCGATTGCACGGATTATACACTTCGTTCGTGTTGCGCGGGAGTTGAACCTTCGCAACCGACCTGGTTGTAAAGATTACCGCCAGTCGATTTGTCCTCCCCTCTTGCGCCAGTTATCCTCGCGATAAGGGCTTCGTAAAGCCCGCAACTTACCGCGGCCGCGAGGGACCGACTATGTACAGCGTTGTGATGATGACCGCCCTCACGGCCGCGCCGGACGCGCCGGGGTTCAACGGCTACTTCCGCGACCTGTTTTTCGGAAACAGTTGTAACGGGTGTAACGGCTGCTCCGGTGGGGTGCGGTACAGTTGCTACGGCGGCGGGTGCTCCGGGTCGGTGGCGTACCCCGCGTCGTGCAGCGGGTGCTGCGGGTCGTCGTGCAACGGCGGCCACGTGTTCGGGCTGGGAATCGGCGACCGCGTCCGCAGCTTCTTCGAGCGCGACACGCGCACCGGGTGCTGCGGATCGCACAGTTACGGGTGCTGCGGGTCGCACAGCTACGGCTGCTCCGGTTCGAGTTACTCGTGCTCCGGGTACTCGTGCAGCGGGTCGGCGTACTCGTGCTTCGGCGGCCCGGCGATCTCGTACACGCCGATCGTGACCGGCGGGCTGTCGTGCCAGGGCGGGCTGGTCTACCCCGCGCCGCCGTCGTTCGATCAGTTCCCGCCGACGCCAGCGCAGCCGAACATTCCGTACGCCGAACCGCGCCCGGCGGAAGCAACGGGCTTGAGCCCCGCCGCGCACACGGCTCCTTCGGCGACCGTCGCCAACGGTCAAGCGGCTCGCGCCACGGTGGTGGTGCGCCTTCCCGTCGACGCGCGCCTCTCGGCGGAGGGGCGGGAACTCACCCTCGTGGGCACCGAGCGCCGGTTCGTTTCTCCCGAACTCCCGCGGGACCAGGAGTTCGTGTACCGGTTCACCGCGCAGTACGAGCGCGGCGGCAAAATCGTCAGTGTCACCGAGAAGGTTGTGGTGCGGGCCGGCGCGACCGTGTCCGTCGAGTTCACGGACCTGACCGCCCGCCCGGCCGGTACGACTCCGGGCACCACGACTGCGAACGGGACCGCCGCGCCGACCACGCCGGTGACGGAGCCGACGAAGGCCGAACCGCCCGTCCGCGACACCCCCGCCGCGCCGACCGGTCCGGCGAGCGACCGCGCGACCATCACGGTGAAGCTGCCCGCGGGCGCGACCCTTTACGTTGACGACAAGAAGAGCCCGTCGAAGGACGCGGTGCGCCAGTTCGCCACCCCGCCGCTGCCCGCGAACCGCGAGTTCGCGTACCTGCTCAAGGCAGAAATCATGCGCGACGGGCGGCCCGAGACGCTGAGCCAGAAGGTGCCGTTCCGCGCCGGCGAGCGCGTGACCGTGGACTTCACCGGGCTCAGCAAGTAGGGCCGGGGGAGAGTTGCGGTTTAAGAGGGTGTGGTGCGCGAGCGGGGGCGGGTGTGCCAATTGGTACCCCCGCCCCCGCTCGCGCGGGGGGCAAAGAGATCACCCATCGAAAGCACGTGACTACTTTGGCGTTAGTAGCTCAAATTGGATGCGAATAATACCCGACCGTTGTCGTTTGCGAACAGCCGAAGGTCACCATCTTGGGAAATCACGAACACCAAAGCTTGTGGAACGCGACGGCACAGGGCGTAGGCAGATTTGTGGCGTTCTCCGAACGATTTCAGCAATATTGCGGCCGGCACATCGGTTTTGCTTGCGAGGTCGTGGCAGTCGCCAAGAACGCCTTCTGCATTCTTTTCGATAGAGCCGCCAAAGCCACGAAGCACTAATCGTCGGTCGAGCACTACACACCCATCTGCGGCTGCGAGGTGGCCAACAGAAGACAGCCGACGGCGCCATCTGTGCGCGGTCACTCGCTTCAGTTCTACCGCATCCAAGTGGTCTGTGTTCGGGCCCCGAGCTGACGACCAGAGCACACTGAGTGAAGCCCATAAGTCGCGCAACTCCTCGCCGAGATCGACAGGAGCAATCGGACTTGCAATTTTCAGTGGCGCGGACCCGGGGTCGGGCAAAATAGCAAACGCACCCCCATGCCCGAGTGCAATTGCCTCGCGTAGGATCAACGATAATGCGATGAATATGTCTTTATGTATATTCGGAGTTGATAAGTGTGCGTTTTCTTGCAAAATTGCATCTAGCTTATCGTAATCTTCGATTATCGACTTGCAATCAGGTACACTATATGGCAATTCGTAAGCGTTCACGGGTGATGCGGCAGTGTATCAACAGTTGGCGAGTAGCGGATTCACAACGTTCTGTTGTTGAGCTTCAGCTGGAACGAGCGTCGGTGCCTTCGCGCCGGTCCGGTGTGCGGTGACGGCGTCGATGAGGAACGCCAAGACGTTGCGCTTCTGGCGGCGGCACGAGGCGATCACCGTGAGGATTCGTTCCACGAACCGGCTCCCGCGTTCGCTGTCGGTCCCGAAGCTGGTTTTGCGCCAGCACACGGCGTGACGCACCTCACGCTCGGCCGCGTTGTTGGTCGGTTCCACGCCGACGACACGCGCGAACGTCCACAACGACGCCTCGACCGACAACAGTTCCGCGCAGGTCGTGGCGGTCTTGGCGCAGCCGCACGCCGCCCCGTTCCGCAGGTGCGTGCCGACCTGACGACGCAACGCGGGGATGTAGGTCGAGCGACATGTGGACCGCGCGAGGGTTCCGTCCCGCACCCGATACCAGTTCTCGAACAGGGCGTCCGAACACGCCAACAGAGCCGCGCCGATCGCCTGTCCGGAACCGCCCCGGTCGATCATCGCCTGGAAATCGCGTCGCAGGTGCGCCCAGCAGAGTTGACGCTTGTACTTGTCGAGGTGCGTGTACACCGGATACCGGTCCGTCGTATGCACGGCCGTGGACCCGGCACGCAGGTCATCAAAGGCGGCCCGGCCCCGGGTCCGGCGGATCAGGAACGCCACCACGAACGTGGTCACGGCGGCCCACAGCCAGGCCCGCTGACGCCCCTGCTTCCAACCGGTCTCGTCCACGTTGGCCGGGTGCCCGCGGGTGTACACCAGGGCCTGTTCGGCCACCGGCTTCAGCGCCTCGGCGGTTCGGTGCTGGAGCTTGCACACCATGGCCGGGCTCAGGGGCAGGCCGAACAGATCGTCGAACAGTTGGCTCGTGCCCCGCTTGCCCAGACGGCACGAGCCGGTGAGAAGCGCGGCCACCGCCTGCGCCCGGGGGCCGTATCCGGTGCGCGCCTCCGACGGCACCGCGGGCACCGTGGTCGTGCCGCAGTGGGGGCACCGGAGCCGGTGGCACCGATACTCGGTCACGTGGGGTTTGATAACGGGCAACTCGTGGACCTGATGAATGGCCGGAGCCGGATCGTCCCCGGCCAGCGACCGCGAGCAGTCCCGGCACACGGACGGCTTGAGGGTCCGGATCTCATCGGGTGGCAGGAGCGTGCGCTCGGCTTTGGGATGCCCCGGTTGCCCGCCCCGACGCTTCCCCGAAGGGGCCTTGGGCGGGGCCAGTTTCACCTGCGGAGGATCGGACGAGGGCGGCTTCGACGAGTTGGTGGAGCTCTGGTTGAGTCGGGCCTTGAGTTCGGCGACCTCGGCCACCAGAGCAGTGATCGTGGCCTCCAAGGCGCGAATATACGCCACCACCGCCGGTGGTAAGTTATCGGGCAGTTCCGGCGGTTGAGGAACAGGCGTCATGACGTCTGCTCGATTACGGAACATGCCCGCTTGTGGCAACCGCGTATCCAAACGGGCTAAAATGACGGGCAAAAGCGGGTGGCGCACCCCCATGAACGCTTACGGCAATTCTTTAAACTTATTAACGCATTCGCGAGAAAATTCTGCGAGCCATCGTCCTACAGGTTCAACACTAAAAAACGGGGTGTGCGTAACGAACTGGTCTGCGTGCAATGCGAAGGATGCTCTGCCCTCGGAAACGCGGAGATGGCCGGGGCCAACAATTTCAATCAAAAGAGCAGAAGAGGGGCTCCACAGGCTTGGCATATCGAGCACGCCGCGATCACGGCCTTCCCGGTCCAGAAGAGCCAAACCTGTTACTTGTAGCGTCCCGTTTTCTTCCGTGACAGTGATAGCACCGTCAGGTTTGATTAGCAACGGCGCGAGTTTGATGAGTGGTTTGTAGTCTGTGAGGGGTATAGGTTCAGTGAATCGGTAGCTATGGTGCTTTTGGTCCTCCTCAGCGAGGTGCGTCCTGATGAAAGGATCGGCCAATATCCGTAGCGCAAGAGCAGAAATGGAATTTGGTGGTAGCCAAGATTCTGCCTTCACAACCACTCGGGCGCGTATCGATCTCCCCTCGTCCGTACGAAAGCTCGCGCGGTATGCTAGGGTAAGTAAGAGCCCAAGGTTTTCGTTATTGATCGCAGCCAAGGTCGTCAAAGAACGGCCGCGCACCTTGCGCTCTGCACGGATGAACTCACGGAACTCGATTAAGAGTTGGGTAAGTCCCTTCACGCCTTCAGCTTCTTGAACGCGCGGTTGCCAAGAAATTATCCCTTCGTTACCTTCGGCTTCGGAATCGAAGATGATAACTTGGGGGAGCATCATCGGATGCCTCGATGCTGGCTAAGGCAGGCGCCCGGGGCGTGTGCGAGGGACAACGTTGTCCCTCGCGCACGCATCGAACTCGCACGGAGAAGTTTGGAGCGGCGCTTCAATCACTCCCCCGCGGCGGTCTCCGGGGCGAACCCGCGGCGCATCTGGTTCTCGGTGATGGTCCGCGGCAGCACGAACTGCAACAGGTAGTCCGGGCCGCCGGCCTTCGAGCCGATCCCGCTCAGTTTGAACCCGCCGAACGGCTGGCGGTCCACCAGCGCACCCGTGCACTTGCGGTTGATGTACAGGTTCCCGACCCGGAACTTGCGCTTCACCTTCTCCAGGTGGCTCGGGCTGCGGCTGTAGCACCCGCCCGTCAGCGCGTACTTCGTGCCGTTCGCGATCCGCAGCGCGTCGTCCAGGTCCCTCGCCCGGAGCACCGACAGCACCGGCCCGAAGATCTCCTCCTGCGCGACGCCGGCCGTTTCGGGCACGTCCGCGAAGATCGTCGGCGGGACGAAGTAGCCCTGCTCGGCGAGCGCGCCGAGGTCGGTCTGGTGGGCCAGACGCGACTCACGCTTTCCGGCTTCAATGAACTTCAGGATGCGGTCCCGGGCTTCGGCGTCGATGACCGGCCCCAGCGAGCAGCCCGGATCGTCCGCGGCCTTCACCGCGAGGCTCTTGGTCGCCTCGACGAGCCGGTTCAAGAACTGGTCGTAGATCCCGTCCAGCACGATCGCCCGCGACCCGGCCGAGCACTTCTGCCCGCCGTACCCGAACGCCGAATCGACCACGCCCTTCACGGCCTCGTCGAGGTCGGCGTCGGAATCCACGATGACGGCGTTCTTGCCGCCCATCTCCGCGATCACCTTCTTCACGAAGTTCTGGCCGCCGGGCGTCTTCGACGCCTGCTCGTTGATGAGCAGCGCGACCTTCAGCGACCCCGTGAAGGCGATGAGGGCCACGTCCGGGTGCTGAACGAGCGGCGGGCCGATGACATCGCCGTCGCCGGGGAGGAAGTTCACGACGCCCGGGGGCGCCCCGGCGGCCTGGAGGCACTCCATCAGCTTCGCGCCGATGATGCCGGACTGCTCCGCGGGCTTGAGGACGACCGTGTTGCCCGCCACCAGCGCCGCCGTCGCCATCCCCGCCAGGATCGCGAGCGGGAAGTTCCACGGCGCGATCACCACCGCCACGCCGCGGGGCTCGTAGAAGTAGCGGTTGTCTTCGCCGGGCACGTCGCGCGCCTGCGGCGCGCCGAGCTTTTCCATCTCAACCGCGTAATACTCGCAGAAGTCGATCGCCTCGGCGACATCGGCGTCGGACTCGCGCCACGGCTTGCCGGTCTCGAGCACGATCCACGCGGACAGCTCGAAGCGCCGCTTGCGGAACTGCTCCGCGAGCCGGCGCAGCAGCCCGGTGCGCTCGGCGAGGGGCGTGTCGCGCCACCCGTCGAACGCCGCGAGGCACGACGCCACCGCCCGGTTCGCCTGGTCCACGGTCGCCATCCCGACCTTGCCGAGCACCTCGGACTTGCGCGACGGGTTCTCGCGGGCCAGAACGGCCCCGACGGGCTGCGGCTTGTTGTCGATGACGATCGGGTACGTGCGCCCGAGTTCCTTGCGCACCTGATCGAGCGCCGCGCTCATGGCGGTGCGGCTCGCCGCGACGGAGAAGTCCGTGAGCGGCTCATTCTTGAATGCGGAACGCGGGGCCTGCGAACCGTGTGCCTCAACAACCGCGTGCCCGGCGCTGCCCATGTCGTGTGTCCCGTTGGTGTCCTTCGGTTCCGCGTTCCGCGTTCCGCGTTCCGCATTGGATGCGGGGTTCGTCAGCAACAACTCTTCGGCCAGCCCTTCGGCGAAGCCCTGCCGCAGGAACGAGTCGTTCGAGGAGTTTTCGAGCAGCCGGCGCACGAGGTACGCCATCCCGGGGAGCAGTTGCCCGTAGGGGGTGTAGATGCGCACCCGGTGGCCGAGCGACTGGATCGCCTCCTTGATCGGGTCGGCCATCCCGTAGAGCATCTGGAACTCGTACCGCCGCGGGGGCACGCCGAGCTTCTCCGCCACCGCCAGGGCGTGCGAGATGCTGCGGATGTTGTGCGACCCGAACGCGGGCACCAGCCACTCCACGTTCGCCAGCAGGAACTCCGTGAGCTTCTCGAAGTTCGCGTCCGACTGCCACTTTTTCGTGAAGACCGGAACCGGCCAGTGGTTCTGCGCCGCGACCACGGTTTCGTAGTCCCAGTACGCCCCCTTCACCAGCCGGATCCAGACCGGGCACTTGCGAACGTCCCGCGCCCACGCGAGCAGCGCGTGGAGGTCCGCCTCGGTGTCCGTCAGGTACGCCTGGATCGCGATGCCGACGTGCGGCCAGTCGCGGAACTCGGGCTCGGTCAGGATGTCGCGGAAGATCTGGAGCGTCACGTCCTTGAAGCTGTGCTGCTCCATGTCGAAGTTGACGAACGCGCCCGTCTGCTTCGCGAGGCTCAAAATGGGCCGCAGCCGCCGGCACACGGCGCGGGACGTGCCCGCGGGGTCGATCGGGTCGAACTGGCTGAACAGCGCCGAGAGCTTCACCGACACGTTCACCCGCGGGATCGGGCCGCGGTCGTCGCGGTCGATCGTCGGCTCCTCGGGCCAGTCGTTCACCTCGCGGGTGAGCCCGGCGAGCAGGTCTAGGTACTGCTTCTGGACGTGGTCCGCCTCGACCTCCGTGATCGTGGCCTCGCCGAGCAGGTCGATGGTGAACGCGAGCCGCCGGGTGCGCATCTGGTGGACCGCGGCGACGGCCTCCTGCACGTTGGACCCGGCGATGAACTTGCGGGCCATCTGCTCCGCGCCCTTCTGCGACGCGAACGCCAACCCCTGACCCAGAATCCCCCTATCGGGAATCAGCTTCGTGCCCAATCGCACCCACCACGGCAGCTCGTCCTTGGCCTCGTTGAGGTACTCGCGGAGGTGCCGGGCCACCTCCTTCGGCTCCTTGAGGTACGGGAGCGTGTCCACGAACCGGAAGAGCTGCACCTTGAGCGCCGGGTCGTGCATCCCCAGGCCCATGAGCTTGTCTTCGACCCACGCGCGGGTGAACAGCACCGGCCCCTGCCGGTTCAGCCGGGCGAAGATCTCGCGCCCGTACTCTTTGGTTCGCTCATCGAGGCTCGTAACCGTAGACGACATGGTGACTCACTCTCGGGCACCGGCGCGGCTCGCCAACTTGGATCAAATAAGGTACGATTCACCGGACCTCCCGCTCACCCGTTCGGTGCCCCAATGGTGATCGACAAGATCGGCAAGTTCACCGTACTCAACACGCTCGGCAGCGGTGCCCACAGCAGCATTTTACAAATCCGCCGGGCGGACGATGACCGCGAGTACGCGCTCAAGCTCGTCGACATCGGCGGGAAGGAGGACCTGAAGTACCTGGACCAGGCGAAACACGAGTTCCGCGTGGGGCAGATGCTCAATCATCCCAATCTAGTGAAGGTGTACGCCCTCGAAACCGAGGGCGGGTGGTTCTCCGGCCCGAAAAAGGCCAAGCTCCTGATCGAATACGTTCCGGGGCGGACGATGGACCGCCTGCCCCTGCTCAAAATGGCGAAACTGCTGCGCGTGCTGGAGCGGATCGCGGACGGGCTCACCCACATGCACAAACAGGGCGTGTGCCACGCCGACATGAAGCCGAACAACCTCATGTACGACCGCGGCACCCGGGTGAAGGTGCTCGACTACGGGCTGGCGTGGGTGCGGGGCGAGAGCAAGGACCGGGTTCAGGGCACGCCCGAGTACATCGCGCCCGAAACGGTGGAGCACAAGCTCGTCAACGAGCGCACGGACATTTACAACTTCGGCGCGACGATGTACCGGCTCGCGACGCTGCAGCTCCCGCCGTCGTGGTTCGCCGGGGACGGCATGCTGCCGATGACCAAGAAGCTGTTCAAGGAGCAGCTCAAGCCGGTGCGGGCCGCGAACCCGTTGGTCCCGGAGGGGCTGGCCGACCTGATCCACCAGTGCCTCCAGCCGAACGCGACCAAGCGCCCGGAGCGCATGAGCCACGTGCAGGGCACGCTCGACCAGCTCGCCGACGAGGCCGCCGCCAAGCTCGACGACCCGGGCGTACTGGAGGAATAAGGCAAAAGTGAGAAGGCAAAAGTCAAAATCGGACCGGTGAACCGACTCGCTGCTGTGCCCGTTTTGCCTTTCGCCTTTTCACTTTTGCTTTTTTGATGATGAAAGAGCACTACATCCCGATCCGCGTGGCCGACCTCGTCGGCTACCTGTGCGAGGAGGCCGGGCCGCTCGGCGACCGGCCGCTTTCGGCCGAACAGCGGGCCGCGTTCACCCGGTTCGCGCGCACGGTGTCGGAGCACGTCCACACGCTGTACCTGGCCGAGATCCGCCGGCTCAAGGACGCCTACGCCGCGTTCGACCCCGACGCGGACCCCAGGCCGCTCAGCCCGCCGCAGGGTGCGGAGCGCGCCGCGGCCCTCGACCGCCTGTTCGACACGCTCGTTCACCTGATGCGGCGGGCCAACTACATCCGGCTCACCCGCGACCAGATGGAGGGCATCATGCGCGGGGCGAGCGCGTGGGGCGTGGACATGGACGTGGCCTGGGAGGCGTTCGACAAGGTCGAGGTGTTCTACCGGGGCCGGGGCACGACCACGCGGCAGCGGCCCGGGCTGGTCCGGTTCTGGCGCCGGTTCCCGGTGGAGGTGGCCACGTTCGCCCGCGCCGCGGTGGTGTTCAAGACGCGCCCGCACAAGCGGCTGGACGAGGGCACCGACCACGCCGGCGTCTACATGAAGCTGTTCAAGGACATGCCGCAGATCGACATCGAGATGCTGCTGCCCGGCGGGCGCATCCGGATGCCCCGGTTCGACCGGCTCAAGATCGGCGGGTCGCTCGCCAGCTCGGGCGCGTACCTGCTGTGGAAGCTGAGCCAGTTCCCGCTGATGTCGCTGCTGGGCGGGTTCGGGGTGAACGTGCTGGTCGCGCTGTACACCCCGCTGGCGCTGCTCGCCGGGTACGGGTACAAGACGTGGCACGCGTTCCACTCGTCGCGGCAGACGTACCTGCACCAGTTGCGGCAGAGCCTGTTCTACCAGAACCTCGCGAACAACGGCAGCGTGCTGTTCCGCGCGCTCGACGAGGCCGAGGAGCAGGAGGTGCGCGAGTCGCTGCTCGCGTACTTCTTCCTCTGGAAGTACGGCGGGGACCGGGGCTGGGGCACGGAAGACCTGGACTTCTACATCGAGCGCGACCTGAAGAAGCGGCTCCCGGCGGAGGTGAACTTCGAGATCATCGACGCGCTCGCGAAGCTCATGCGGGCCGGGCTCGTGGTGAAGCGGGACCACCGGTACGTGGCGATACCGATCGAGCAGGCGCAGACCAAGCTGACCGCCATGTGGCAGGGCTACGCGCACACCGACCCGCGGCATTTGCTCCCGGGTGAGTAGAACGAAGAAGAGGATTGGCCGCAAAAAAGCACAAAGGGCACAAAAGGAAACCAAGACAGAAGAGTGAGTTCAGAAGCACTGCTCTGGCTTTCGTTTTGGTTCTCTTTTGTGCCCTTTGTGCTTTTTTGTGGCCAATCTTCTTCCTCTTTCTTGGTCGCCGAGGTGCGTTGTGATTTCCGAGTCGCTGTTGGCGGACCGCGCGCGGGCGGTCGAGGTGTCCGGTGTGCGGAAGATTTTTGAGCTGGGCAAGTCGCTCAAGAGCCCGGTGAACCTCAGCATCGGGCAGCCGCACTTCCCGGTGCCCGACCCCATCAAGGCCGCCGCGAAGGCCGCCATCGACGCGGACCACAACGGGTACACCGTCACCCAGGGCATCCCCGAACTGCTCGCGCGGCTGCGGGCCGACCTGCACCAGCGGTTCCCGGGGCAGGACCGCGACGTGCTCGCCACGAGCGGCACCAGCGGCGGGCTGCTGCTCGCGCTCCTGGCGGTCGTGAACCCCGGCGACGAGGTGATCACCGCCGACCCGTACTTCGTGGCGTACCCGAACATGGTCGCGCTCGCGGGCGGGAAGCTGGTTACGGTCGATACGTACCCGGACTTCCGGCTCGACCTCGCGCAGATCGAGGCGGCGGTGACCCCGCGGACCAAGGTCATCTTGCTGTCCACGCCGTCGAACCCGACCGGCGCCGTGCTCGACGCCGACGCCCAGAAGGCGCTCGCGCAGTTCGCCCGCGACCGCGGCATCCTGCTGATCAGCGACGAGATCTATCGCGCGTTCCATTACGACGGGCCGGCCCACTCGCCCGCCGAGTTCGACCCCAACGTCCTCGTGATCGAAGGGTTCGGCAAAACGTACGGTGTTACGGGGTGGCGGCTCGGCTGGGCGCACGGCCCGAAGTGGCTGGTTCAGGAGATGGCGAAGCTCCAGCAGTGTACGTTCGTGTGCGCGCCGAGCGTCGTGCAGTGGGGCGGCGTCGCGGCGATGGACTACGACGTTTCCGGCATCGTCGCCGACTACCGGCGCAAGCGGGACCAGCTCGTCGCGGCACTCAAAGGCGCGTTCGAGTTCGCGGTGCCGGGCGGGGCGTTCTACCTGTACCCGAAGGCGCCCTGGGGGACCGGCACCGAGTTCGTCACGGAAGCCGTGAAACACAACCTGCTCGTGATCCCGGGCGGCGTGTTCAGCGCACGCGACACGCACTTCCGCGTGTCCTACGCCGCTTCCGACGACACCCTCGCCCGCGGCATCGACATCCTTCTGGAGCTGGCAAAACGGAAGTGATGTCGCTGGCGTTTTGGGGATGAGCTACCTCTATCCCCACCCGGAGTGGTGGGGACGCGCCACGGAATAATTGGAAGTCGCAAAAGAAGTGTGCCCGGCTGACGAACGGCAGCGAATGGGACGGTTGCGCGTAACGGGGCAACACCATGAGCACGGCCGAAGAGGCGGCCGGTACGAGGCGAGGGCGTGTAGCGCCAAAACTCGATCGGGTAGCCCAGCAGATTTTGACAGGATCTACAGGATAGGCAGGATTTTGGGCTGATCTGTCTTCATCCGGTGGATCCTGTTCATCCTGTCAAAATTCTCTTCGTAAATTCCATTTTGCTCTTACCAACTTAGATCATTGTGAAACATACATTCTGGCCTGTGCGATCTTCTCGCGCCGCACAGACCGGAATGTCTGTGCCACAAAGACAAAAACCAATCGTCTACAGGTGGTCTGGCAACGGCTGCAACTCGGGAAAGGCGTTCACGGTCTGATCGGGCGTGTGGTTGAACACGACCCGCCCGGCGGTGTGCCAGTTCCCCTGATGGAAGCTGAACACGGCGGTGGCCGGGCGCGGCTCCTTCGCCGCCGGCACGTCCTCCATGTCGCCCCCCTCGACGGGCGCGAAATCAATCCGCACCGGCACCAGCGCGACGATCGCGCCGGTGGCCGTGTCGCGCACCAGAACCGCGTCGCCGGTGATGGCGCACTTCACCCAGCGCAGCCCCCGGGGCAGTCCGGAGGCGCCGGCGGCCTTCAACAACTGCTCCTCGAACCGCTCGTGCTGGAGCCGGAACAGCTCGCGGCACCGCTCGACGTGGACCGCCCGCCCGAGGTGCCAGAGCCAGCGCACCCCGAGCGCGACGAGCGCCACGACGCCCAGGCCGCCGGCCAACCACCACATGCTCGCTGGGTCCATCGCGCTACCTCGCGAAAATCCCGATCCGGTCCCGGCGGAGCAGGGGGATGGCCCTGAGCGCCCGCTCGGTCTGCGCGCCGTGGTGGCTCCGCGGGAACGCCCGCCGCGGGTCGCTCGCGTCGGTGATCTGCTCGGCACTCAAGCCGGCCGCGAGGTCGGCGGCGATTGCGTTGTAGTCGGCCCGCACCTGGCCGCCGTTCACCATGCCGGTGCCGGTGTTGCCGGGAAAGGCGAGCGCCGCCGCGACACACAGCGTGATCGGCACCCATTTCTTACCGGCCTTCGCCCACACGAGGTACGCGGCGCCGAGCAGCGGCCACGTGAGCATCGAGTAACGGGACCACAGCCCCATGTCTTCCCAGCCCTCGAACCCGGCGCGCCCGACCCCGATCGCCAGCGCCACACCCGTCACCCCGGCCGCGACCGCGATCAGCCCCGCGCCCGAGAGCCTCTGATCCGGCTCCTTCCACCCGCGGAGCACCCGTGCGAGCGTGAGCACGCCGACCGCGATCACCCCGCCGGCCACGAGCGGCCACACCGCACCGAGGCCCATCCCGAGCGACATCGCGAGCACCTCGCCGGTCACGGTGGCGACCCGCACCGCGTCGGTACTGGGCGGCGGGTGGTGTTCGGGACGGTGGTATCCCTGAAAATACGCCGCGACGTACACAACCGGCAGCGCCGTCAGCGCCAGGAGGAGAATCGCCTTCCCCTTCTCACCACCTCGCCACAGCGAGACGGCGACGAACACGAGCCACGCGCCCACGGGCGGCACGAGCACCAATCCCGACCCGTTGGTCAGTGCGAGCAGCATCAGGAGCAGCGCCGCCAGCGCCCCGAGCCGGAACGCGTTCGCGCGGGTGATCCGCAACGCGACGACCGCGAGCAGGGTTGAGAGGGTTGCGAACAGTACGAAACACACCTGGTAGCCCATCACGAAGTTTTCCCAGTGCCCGATGTGCAGCAGCGAGACGGGAAAGAACGCGTCGGCCCAGTGCGGGCGGCCGCGCAACTGCCCTGCGAGCCGCATCAGCCCGAGCGCGAGGGCCGAGAGCATCGCAATCTGGAGGAACATCCCGGTGCGGAAGTCGTGCGTGAGCTTGAAGTAAATGAGGACCACGAGCCGCGGGAGCGGCATCCGGTGTTCGTTGTGCTGCCGCCAGAGCCACTCGCCGGCAGGTTCGTCGCCCAGCAGTGCGGGTACGAACTCCCACTCGTCGGCATAGGGGGCGTTCGTGCCGATCGTCGCGACGAACGCCAGCGCGGCGAGCGTCAGCACGGCCCAGACGGCCAGCAGCACGCGACGGAGCGGCCGGTGCGCTTCGCTTGTCGCGGGGGGCGGTGGTGCGTAAGTTTGAGACATCGCGTCCGTATTTGGAGCGGCCGTGAAGCAGCGCTTCGCTGCGCCAGGCCGCGAGACACGCCGCGCGTTCTTTTCAGGGGCAGTATATGGTCGAGCGTCGCATCGAATTGGATCGGCGGTACAGCCGCAAGAAGAAGATGAAGAAGCTGAAGGCGAAGCTGGAGACCGCGACCGGCGAGGCCCGCGAGAAGATCCTGTACAAGATCAAGCGCCACAGCCCGCTGTGGAAGCCGACCCCCAAGCCGGAAGGGCAGTGATCGGCCGGCCGGTCGCAAGTCCCAGGTCTGTAAGTCTCAGGTCCGCAGGTCGTAAAGTCAGCAGTCGACTTTACGACCTGCGGACCTGAGACTTGCGACTCACTTGCGCAGCACTTCCAGGTCTTCCCAGAACCCCGGGTACGTCTTCGCGACACAGCCCGGGTTCCGAATGACAACTCCGGGCACCTTGAGGCCCACCAGCGCCAGACTCATCGCCATTCGGTGATCGTTGTACGTGTCGATCGCGCAGCCCTTGAGCGGGCGCGGGGTGATCGTGAGCCCGTCTTCGCGCTCCTCGACTTCGGCCCCGAGCTTGCGCAGTTCGATCGCGAGCGCCGCGATGCGGTCCGTTTCCTTGTGGCGGATGTGGGCGACGTTGCGGACGGTCGTGGGGCCGTCGGCGAACAGTGCCACCGCCCCGAGCGTCATCACCGTGTCGCTGATGTCGTTCATGTCCACATCGACCCCGCGGAGCGGGCCGCCGTGAACGGTGATCCCGCCATCGTTCTCCTCGATCCGACAGCCCATTTGTCCCAGCACGTCGACGAACCGCACGTCCCCTTGCAGCGACGCCCGGTTCAGCCCGCGCACCGTAACGCTCCCGCCAAGAACCGCCGCCGCGGCCCAGAAATAGGAAGCGGCTGAGGCGTCCGGCTCGATGTCGTACCGCTCGCGGTGCCCGCGCTGGGGCTCGATGCGGTACGCGTTGGGGGCCACGCGGTCGACACGGATCGCCCAGCTTTCGAGCATCCGCACCGTCATCTCGATGTACGGTTCGGACACGACCGTGCCGTCCAGGTGGACGATCGTGGCCGGGTGCTCGGAGCTGGCGCGGGCGAACGGCACGGCCATCATCAGCGCGCTGAGGAACTGGCTGCTCTTCGCGACCTTGATGTGAACCGGCCCGGTGCGCAGCCCGTTCGCCTCGATCACCACCGGGGGGCACCCGTTACCGCTTTCGCTGGTCGCGTTCACCCCCAGCGCACGCAGCGCGGAGAGCAGATCCTCGATCGGCCGCTCGCGCATGCGCGGGATGCCGTCGAGCCGGTACCGCCCGGCCCCGAGGCTCACCATCGCGGCGAGGAACCGCATCGACGTTCCGGAGTTGGCGACGAACAGGTCGGCGCGGTCGGCCGGGATCGTCCGCGGCGTCGGGTTCGTGACCCGAACGGTGTTCGTCGCCCAGTCCTCGTGAACCGAGTAGCCGAGCTGGGCGAGCGCGCCGAGCATCACCTCGGTGTCCTCGCTCCGAAGGACGCCCCGCAGTTCGCACGGCGCGTCCCCCTTCGCCAGCGCCGCGAGCACCAGCGCGCGGTTGGTGATGCTCTTGCTGCCCGGGACCGTGACGGTCGCGCTCACCGACCGGGCGAGCGGCTGGATTTCGAGTTCGGCAGGGTACGTGTGCGACATGCGGCTATTATCACGAACGGCTCGCGTCTGTCTCCCCTGGCGCCGGGCGATCGGCGCCGGATTCCGGGTAGGTCACGCGCATCAGGAACAGCCCTTCCGGCGGCGCGGTGGGGCCGGCGAGTCGGCGGTCCATCGCGTGGAGCACGTCGGCGATCTGCGTTTCGGGCCAGAACCCGCGGCCGACCTGCACCAGACTCCCGGCGATCGCGCGCACCATGTTGTAGAGGAAGCCGTTCGCCTCCACGTCGATCCAGATGCACTCGCCGAACCGGTTCACGCTCAGGTGCGTGATGGTCCGCACGCTGGTGAGCCGGTTCGGCCACTCCGTCTCGAAGCAGCGGAAGTCGTGGCGCCCCACCAGGCACCGGGACGCCCGCGCCATGGCTTCGGCGTTCAGGTGCTGGCGGACGAACCACGCGTACTTCCGCAAGAACGGGTCTTGCAGCCGGCCGTCCTGCACGACGTAGCGGTACATCTTCCGCACCGCGTCCTTGTTCGCGCAGAAGCTCTGCGGGGCCTCGGTCACCTCGCGCACGCCGACGTCTTCGGGCAGCTTCGCGTTGATCGCCTTCAGCAGCACCGCGCACGAGAGTTTGGACGCGGTGTACACGTTCGCGACCTGGCCGACCGCGTGGACGCCCGAGTCCGTGCGCCCGCTACAGTTCAGGCGCACGCGCGGCTCGCGCGTGATCTCCGCGATGGCTTTTTCGACGGTCTCTTGAACCGTGCGCCGGCCGGGCTGCGTCTGCCAGCCGAAGAAGTCGGTCCCGTCGTAGCGGATGATGAGTTTGAGGTTACGCATTCAAGAGATTTCACCGCAGAGGGCACGAGAGGGCGCGGAGAGAAGACCAAGGACTTCCGGGTCAAAAGTCGTCAGTCAGCAAGTCGTAAAGTCACAAGCCATTATTAAAACTGGGTTTGTGGCTTTATAACTTTCTGATGATCGGGCTTTTGACCCGAAGTCCTTGGTCTTCTCTCCGCGCCCTCTCGTGCCCTCTGCGGTGAACACTGCTTTTTCTGTTCGGCTACTTCACAATGCCGCGCTTGACCAGCTCCTCGGCGCACTGCACCGCGTTGCTGGCCGCGCCCTTGCGGAGGTTGTCGGCGACCACCCACAGGCACAGCGCGTTCGGGTTGCTCGGGTCCTGCCGCACGCGGCCCACGAACGTGTGGTCGCTCCCCTCGGCGTGGATGGGCTGCGGGAACCGCCCGTCCACGACCTCGTCCATGAACACCACGCCCGGGGCCTTCGCCAGCGCCGCCTTGGCGTCGGCGACGGAAACGGGGCGGGCGAACTCGACCGTCACTGCCTCGCTGTGGGCCACCTTCACCGGCACGCGGACGCACGTCGGGCAGACCCCGATGGTCTGGTCGCCGAGGATCTTCCGCGTCTCGTTGATGACCTTGTTTTCTTCTTCCGTGAACCCGTTCGGGTCGAGCGTCCAGTCGAGGGTGACCACGTTCCCCGCGAGCTGCGCCCGGTGCGCCGTCGGCGCGGGCACCGGCTGGCCCGCGGCCCAGGCGCTCGCCTGCGCCGCGAAGTCCGCGAGCCCCTTGGCGCCCTTACCGGACGAGGACTGGTAGGTCGCCACCACCACGCGCCGCACCGGCGCGAGGTCGTGCAGCGGCTTCAGCGCCACGCACAGCGGGATGGCGACGCAGTTCGGGTTCGCGACGATCCCCTTCTTCGCGTTGTGCAGCTCGTGCGCGTTGACCTCCGGCACCACCAGCGGGCAGTCCGGGTCCATGCGCCACGCCGACGAGTTGTCCACCACGATCGCGCCGGCCTTCGCCGCGATCGGGGAGAACTCCTTGCTGATCGAACTCGGGGTGCTGCTCAGGACGATCTGCACGCCCTCGAACGCCTCGGCCCGGATCGCCTCGACCGGGTACGGTTTGCCCGCGAACTCGACGGTTTTGCCCGCGCTTTTCTCGGACGCCAGGAATTTGATCGATTTGACCGGGAAGCTGCGCTCCGCGAGCACCTTCCGGATCAGATCGCCCACGGCACCGGTTGCGCCGACCACCGCCACGTTCACAGGCACTGGAGCACCTCAGTAATTGGAGAAGTGAGGGACGCCGCCCTCACAGAAACCATATGAAATCTCGTGAACAGCGGGCGCGGTATTGGCGCCCGGCCCGTGGGACGGCGGAGAGACACGATGCGGATCGCGATCGGCGGGTTCATGCACGAGTCGAACACGTTCGCCCCACTCCCCACGGACCTGTCGCGGTTCCGCGACGGCAGCCTCACGTACGGCGACGCCGTGATCCCGAGCTGGCAGGAGGCGCACCACGAGATCGGCGGGTTCATCGAAGGGGGGCGGCGGTTCGGGTTCACCCCGGTGCCGGTCGCGATGGCGTGGGCCACCCCGGCCGGCCCGGTGAGCGACGAGTTCTTCGACCACTTCACCGACGCCCTCGTGACCGGGTTCCGGCTCGCCCGGGCGCAGGGCGTGCTGCTCGCCCTGCACGGGGCGATGGTCACGCCCAGACACCCCGATGCGGACACCGAGGTGCTGCGCCGGGTTCGCGCCGCGCTCGGGCCGAGCGTGCCCCTGGTGGTCACGCTCGACTTCCACGCGAACGTCTCGCCGCAGATGGCCGAAGCGGCCGACGCGCTCGTCGGCTACCAGACGTACCCGCACGTGGACCAGCGGCAGCGCGGGGTGGCCGCGGCCGAACTGGTCGCGCGGGCGGTGGGCAAGGCGGTCCGCCCGGTGTGCCACGTCGCGAAGCCGCCGATGCTGCTGAACCTGCTGGGGCAGGACACGGCCCGCGAGCCGATGGCCGGGCTGATGCGGATGGCCCGCGCGATGGAGCAGCAGCCCGGCGTCCTCTCGGTGAGCCTGATGGCCGGGTTCCCCTACGCGGACGTGCCCGAGATGGGCGCCAGCGTGATCGTGGTGGCCGACGGGGACCGGACCCGCGCGAAAGCGGCCGCCGACGAGCTGGCGAACGCGATGTGGGCGGTGCGCGAGCGGCTCAACGTGCCGTGCCCGGCCCCCGAAGAGGCGGTGCGCCAGGCGCTGGCGTGTACGCACCTGCCGGCGCTGCTGATCGACCTCGGGGACAACATCGGCGGCGGGTCGGCCGGCGACGGGACCGTGCTCCTCGCGGAACTGCTCAAGCAGCGGGCGAAAGGCTTCGTGGTGACGCTTCACGCGCCGTCGGCGGTGGCGCAGGCCAAGGACGCCGGTGTGGGCGGGCGGGTGGAGGTGAAGGTGGGCGGCAGCACCGGCGCGCTGCACGGGCCGCCGCTGACCGTGCGCGGCACGGTGCGCTCGCTGCACGAGGGACGCTGGGTGGAGGTGGAGCCGCGCCACGGCGGGAAGCGGCAGAACGACCAGGGCCACACCGCGGTCATCGACCTCGCGGACGGGAACCTGCTCGTGGTGAACACGCTCCGCACCCCGCCGTTCAGCCTGGGGCAGCTCACCTCGCTCGGGATCGACCCGAAGCACGTGCGGGTGATCGTCTTGAAGGCGGCCGTCGCGTACAAGGCCGCGTACGCCCCGATCGGCGGAACCATTATCGAGGTGGACACGCCGGGCCTGACCGCGATCAACGCGGCCCGGTTCGAGTACAAACACATTAAGCGGCCGATGTACCCGCTCGACGCGAGCTGACCGTGCGAACGACTTCACCGGCAGGCAACGACAGGAGACATGCGTGCGCAGCACAGGCGGCACGCATCGTATTTATTGTATTGCGCGAAATCTGGCGTCGCACGCATCCGGCAGGCGGGTGCGGAACGCGGTTCGCATATTTTTCACGTTGTTTTCAACGTTTCAAACAGGTATTATATATACTCAATCGGCTCTTTTTGTTCGTTTCTTGTAACTGTTCCTCACTCTCCACACTTCTGAGGTCCGTTCTATGCGCCCGAACTTTATTCGCCGAAGGTCCGCCTTCACACTGATCGAACTGCTGGTGGTGATCGCCATCATTGCGATCCTCATCGGCCTGCTGCTGCCCGCCGTGCAGAAGGTGCGCGAGGCCGCCGCCCGGATGAGCTGCCAGAACAACCTCAAGCAGCTCGCGCTCGCCTGTCACTCGTACTCGGACACCGCCGGCGGCCTGCCCCCGGCCATGATCAACAATGCAGCCGTGTACGCCGACCAGAACGCGTCGTGCAAGCCGAGCGACACGCGGTGGGGGCCGAACTGGATCGTGTTCATCCTCCCGAACTTCGAGCAGGGCAACCTGCTCACCCAGGCGGTGACCGCGAGCGTCAACTCCCACACCTCGGGCTTGACCACTGACAGCAACTGGCGGGCGATCGGCGGGACGACGATCAAGACCCTCCTGTGCCCGTCCGACGGGTCCAACCAGACGGCCTCGAACGGGACGATCAGCACCGGCCCGACCGGCGGGTGGGCGCGCGGGAACTACGCGGCCAACTGCGGCCCGCAGTGGTTCTACTACACCCTGAACGGGAGCTCCTCGTCCGACAACTACAACCTGAGCGGCCAGGGGCCGTTCACCGTTGTGACCGGCAGCCGGAAGAGCATGAAGATCGAGCAGATCGGCGACGGCAGCTCCAACACCGTCCTGCTCTCCGAGGTCCGCTCGGGGGTCGTCTCGGGCGACCCGCGGGGCACCTGGGCCGTCGGCTTCCCGGGCTCCAGCGTGATCGCCGGGCACGGCGTCGGCGACTGCCTGGCGCCCAACTACAACATCGGCAACGCGGACGACGTGCAGGGGTGCAAGACGGACAACCCGGGCGGCATGAGCTGCTGGGAGACGTGCGGCGCCAGCACCCAGGCGACCGCCCGGTCGCGCCACACGGGCGGCGTGAACTGCGCGATGGGCGACGGCGGCGTTCGGTTCGTTACCAACTCGATCGACCCGCGAGACTGGTACCTCATCAACTCCGCGAGCGACGGGCAGCCGGTCCCCAACTTCTGATCCGCGTTGAGGCGAGCGGATACTTCGTGACACCTGAACCGGGACCTGTGTCCCGGTTCCTTTCTTTTCTGGTGCCGCCGGGTGTGGCCGTTCCGCCACTTGGTCCCGGCCACCCGAGCGAAGGGCGCATCATGGTCGCCGGTCTCTCCCGCCGTCGAACTCGGCTGCTCGTCGGCGTCAGCGTTGCCGCTGTTGCGGGGCTCGTCGCGGTCGGCTTCTATCTCGCCACGCGAGGGGTCGCTGAAGCACCGGACCTGCGCCGTTTCGTCCGGGCGAAGCCGCCGGTCCCGGTGGTGTTCACCTCCCGGACCGACCCGAGCAGTTTCGCCGCCGCCGCCCCCGAGGCGGAGGGCTTCCGTTACCCCGGAACGATCCCCTGGGCGTCGGCGGAAGGGCGGCTCCGGCGCCTGGACCCGAACGGCCGGGTGTACGAACTGACGTGGGGGCGGCCGCTCCCCGACGGGGGAACCCTCATTGACGTGATGAGCCCGACGGTCAGTCCGGACGGGCGGCGCGTGCTGTTCGCCGGCCGACGGGCCGCACCGGACCCCGGACGGTGGCGGATCTATGAGGTCGAACTGAACGGCGACAACCTCCGACAGTTGACCGGTGGCCCGGACGACCCGGGGTGCGTTTCCAACCCGCCGATGCGGTTCGCCGCCGATGGCGGTGTGCTCCCCGAGGACGAGCGGCGGCGGTTGGATTACGACGACATCGACCCCGCCGACCGCGGGGACGGTGGGCTGTTGTTCGCCTCCAGCCGGCTCCCGGACCTCGGCCGCGGGCACGCCCGGCGAGCGACCCAGATTTGGCACCGCCCGCCGGGCGACGCCGCCCCGCACCCGATCACCGCCAACCGGAACAACGACCGCTGGCCGTTCCCGACGTCCGAGGGGGCCATCTTGTTCAGCCTCTGGAGTCGGAACCAGGAGGCGGTGACGGCCGACGAACGGGACATCCAGCCCGTCTCGCCCGGGCGGGCGTTCGCGACGGCCGCGACCGACGTTTGGGTCGGGGCGCGGACGTACACGGACACGGCGCAATTCGGCTACGCCGTCAAGATCCCGCACCCCGTCTGGCGGCCGCGCCCCACCTTCAACAACCGTGTCGTTTTCATGACCGACTCCCCGACGGCCGGTCGGTATCGGATCGCGCAGGCGGATTGGGGGTATTTGCGGAACGCGCCGAGCGCGCTGCCCGCGGGCGAGCGGATGCCCCGCCAGTCCGGGGGCGCGTTCGAGTTCGGCCCGGACCGCGGTCCGGACGGGCGGCCCCTCTCGGCCGCGACGCCGAGCCCCTGCCCGCCGGACGGGGTGCTGTTTTCCGGCGCCGCGCACGACCCGGACCGCGCCCCGCTCCCGGGGAGCTACGGACTGTACCTGGTGTCGCACGCCTGGGAGTCCGGCGACGGGGGCGCGGGGGAACTGCTGTTCGACGACCCCGGCTACGTCGATGCGGAACCGGTTGCGGCGTACCCGCGGGTCACGCGGACGCATTTCCCCGAACTGGCCCCGGCCGACACCTCGAACATGCCGGCGTTCCTCTCGCTGCCCGGCCGGCGGTACAGCGGCCCGCTCGGTCTCGTCCAGAACAACGCGATCCTGCTGGAGGTCAACACCCCGTTCCCGGGCCAGACCACCGACACCGGAAAGCGGTCGGTATCGGTGCCCCCGACCGGCATCAAACAGATCGCCTTTTACGCTTCCCACCGCGACCGGTTCGATGACCCTCACCTCCCGCGCGTTCCGGGGCGCTGGGAGAAACTCTTTACCACAGAAGTGCAGTGGGGGGATTTCAAGACGTGGGTTCCCGCGGACCCCAGCGCCCCGACCGTGCTCGCCGGGCTGGGGGCCGACGGGAAAGTCTTCCGGTGGTCGTCCGGGGTAACCGACTCCGAGGGCCGGTCCGCCTCGTTTTACGCCCTGGCCGGGGACCATTACAGCGGGACGAAGGCCGGCAAGTACCACTTCTGCTACGGGTGCCATGTCGGGCACACGTACATCGATATCGACATCGGCGAACGGCTGAAGTGAGCGGCGCGCGGGCGTCTGCAAAGCGGTACTGTTCGCCCCGCCCGCTCCGCAGAGAGAAGCATTTCCGAATTCCCGCGAAGGATTCACGCCGCGCGGGGACAATATCCCCTCAATGAGCACGGCCGACGCTGGGCACGAGCGGGCGATTCGCGACGCGGTGCTGGCCGGCAGGTCGGACGCGTGGCACGGGTGGTTCGACGCGCACTACGCCCCCCTCGCGCGCTACGCGCGGTGGCGGTGCGGCGGGCTGCCCGACCTCACCGACGACGTGATCCAGGAAACGTGGCTCACCGCCGTGCGCCGGGTGCGCGACTTCGACCCCGCGAAGGGGAGCTTCTTCGACTGGCTGTGCGGGATTGCGTCCAACGCCGCCCGCAGCGCGGTCCGCTCGCGCTACCGCCGCACGGCCCGGGTTCGTGCCCTCCAACCGGCCGATGACAGGGCCGCGCCGGACGAGGGCGGGGCGGTCGAACGGGCCGAGCGCGTCGCCCTCGCGCTCGCCGAACTGCCCGAGCGGTACGAGGCCGTGCTCCGGGCCAAGTACCTCGATCAGCAAGCGGTCGCGGACATCGCCGCGCACCGGAACGAATCGGCCAAGGCGGTGGAATCGCTGCTGGCCCGCGCCCGCGCGGCGTTCCGCGAGGTGTACGAGAAGTCCCATGACTGACCCACTTGATGAACTCCTCGGGCCGCCGGGCGGGGGCGAAACGCCGGGGCTGCGCGACGCGCTCCGCCGGCGCACGAGTAACCACCTCGTGTGGGTGAAGTGGCTCCGGCGCGGGGCGAAACTGGCGGGCGCGGCGGCCGTTTTCGCGCTCGGCGTCGGGGTGGGCGAGTGGCGGGCGCCCGTGCGCGAACGGGTGGTGACCGTGCACGAGGTCGAAACGGTCGCCGTGCCGGTGCCCGTGGTCGTTCCGGTGGGGGGCGGCGGGGCCGAGCCTGAGTCGCCTGCGCCGGCGCAACCGGTGCTGTCGGCGGGGAGGCTCGAACTGGACGCCGAACAGGCCGACGGTTCGGCCGCCGCCGCCCTATACCGACGCGCCGGCGATGCCTACCTGACCGCGCGACAGGACTACGCGAACGCGGCCCGCTGCTACCGATTGTTCCTGGATCGCGCCGGAGACGCGGCACTGGCACCGGAGTCCGGGGATTCCTGGCTGCTCGTTTCGATCAAGAACGCGACTTTCAAGGAGAAGATCTATGCGACGGCTCGTAACGATTAGTGGCGCCTTCGCCCTGGCGCTGGCGGTCACCGCGGCCAGCGGGCAACCGCCGAAGGCCGACCCGCCGAAGAAGGCCGACAAGCCGGTCCCGAACCCGGTCGACGCGACGGACGCGGCCATCGGGAGGGCGCTGGCCACCGACCCCGACGTGAAGATGGCCCAGGCCAAGATTCAGCTCGCCGAGGCCGAACTGGCGAAGGCGAGACAGACGATCACGCTCAAGGTGCTGGCGCTGAAATCGCGAGTGGAGCAAGGAAAGGCAGAGCTGCGCGTGGCCGAACAACATCTAGCCAATCAGGAATTGAGCTTTAAGGCCAAGGTCGTGCCCGAGTCGGAGCTGTTTGCCCCGCGGAGCAAGTTTGAAACGGCGAAGGCGACGCTCGCGGCTGCCGAGGCCGAGTGGAAGTTGCTTACCGGGCCGGACAATAATGGGGAGGCAAAAATAATTCGTTTATATGAATCGTTAGCTGATCAGCGCATTGAATTGTCTTTCAGCCCGCCGACGCAGCAGGCGCCGAACGCGGGTGCGTACCGCTGGTATGGAAGTGGCGCGAGCCCGGCTCCGATTACCGGCCCGATCCCGGACCGGCTCCGCGCTGTCCTTGATAAGCCGGTGAAAGTTGGTCCGAAGGGCGAAAAAGTGACTTTCGATAAAGCCTTGGAAGCATTTCAGAAACAGGCCGGGTTTGATATCCCTATTCGTGGGGATGTCGAACGGATCTTCCTGGACCGGCGCACAGTGGGCGGCGAGTCTCTTGCGACCACCATCATTTCGGAAGGCGAGACGCTGCCGATTGGGGCGTGGCTTCAACTCTTTCAGGACATCGGCCGCGGGACGTTTTACGTACGCGAGTACGGGTTGCTCGTGTCCGACCGGAAAGCAGGGCCACCAGACGCACCGACATTCACCGAGTTCTGGAAGCAGGCCGCGCCCAAGCCGGAACCGAAACCGAAGTCCGATCCGGTTCCCGAACCGAAGCCGAAGTGAACGCACACGGGTGCCCGCGCCTGGGACCGCGGACGTGCCGTCCGCTGCTCCGGGGATTCGGTCGCTTGGCGGAATGCCGGGTCGCACGCTTCACACGCATATCAGCGGACGGGACGTCCGCGGTCCCAGGGACAGACGACACACCCTCCGCATTCGGTGTTCGAGATCATCACCGCGCCCGTCATTTCTACCCGTGTAAATCGTAGCAGTTTCGACACAACCCTTCTTCGGTGGACTGAACATCCTAAACCTTACCAGAGCTCTGGCTTGAGGGTTCGGAGTGCAATTGGCTCTGGTAGATCAGGCAAAACAAGCGGAGCCGAGCGGGGGTAAGTAATAGACCTCATTCACGATATCCGCGGATTCGTATTCGAGCGGTGCCGATCTCGTCGCGGTGAGGGTTCCCATCATCGTGCGTCTGGACAACCTGCGGAAGCACCGGGCCGTGCTCGGGCACCTGACCGGGCTGACGGTCGCGGCGTCCGACGCGCTGGTGCGGGACCTGGCCCCGGTGGTGGAGGCGGGGCACCGCAGGAAGCTGGACCGCCCGGACCGGCCGCGGGCGGTGGGCGGGGGCGACCACGTCGATCGGTCCACCGCGGACCAACTGCCGCTCACCGTCATCTGGCCGCGCCAGTAACCCGACCAACGGGGTACTCGGGTTCCTGTTCGGGGTGTCCGACTCGACCGCCAGCCGGGTCCGCACCCGGTGCGTGCCGGTGCTAGCCAAGGCGGGCCGGGACACCATGCGGATGCCGGACGCGGGTCGGGGCTCCTGAACCGGCTCCCGGACGGTGCGGGGCACGCGGGGATCTGGGGTACACAGGGATTCGGGACCGGCCCCCGTCGGGTGCGTGCCCCCCGGCGCACGCCGCGCGGGCAGGAGCGGCCGCCCCGAGGACCGCGTGTTCCGCCGCCGCATCGGGGTCGCGCACGCGATCGGGCGGCCCCGCCGGTTCCGCTCCCGATCCCATGTGAACCGGCACCCGCGGCGTGTTCAGGCCGCGGCCGGGTTGGTCAATCGGATGCTCGACCACCGGGCCAAGGCCGCTTGAGCACCGGATGGGGAGAGGGGGCCGAACACCCTCACGCTATCGTGAATGAGGTATATTACTGCGTCCAACGGCCCCTGCACGATGTTGCAACCGCTCGCCCCGCGAGCGGACCGCATTCAAAGCCGCCACTCGCCGCGGCACTGCGTGTGCCCGGGAACAGACTATTCGGCGCGGATCACCCGGCGGACGCCCACGTTCAGCTTGCCGTCGCGCTCGGCCGCGAGCAGCTTCGCGACCACGTCCGCGCCCTTGACTACCTTTCCGAACGGGACCACGTCGCCCGTTCCGCCGGCCGGCGGCACGCCGACGAACACCACGAACGCCCCGGGGGCGGTTCCGCCGCGCACCAGCGCAATGGTGCCGTCCGCGGGCTTCTCCTTCGACGCCGCGAGTTCGACTTTCGGCCCCTTCGCGGTGCGCTCGATCCACGCGGCGTTCGGACTCGCGCCGATTGTTCCGGTCGGGGGCGCTTGCCCGGTTCGCGTGGCGCGGTCGAACGCGCCGCTGTGGTAGCCGCCCTCGAGCGCGATTTTGAGGAACAGGGCCGCGGCCTCCGGCGCGGCCCTGGCGTCGAGTTCGACATCGAAGTCGCCCAGTTCGGTCTGGAGCGTGGCCCGGGGCCGGGCGCCGAGCGGGGCGTCGCGCCATTCGAACCGCGGCGCGCGTTTGGGATCGTACCCCGCGAGGTGCTTGGTGTCTTCCGGCTTGCGCTTCGCGGGGCGCTGGTACCGCCAGTCCTTGTCCCCGAACACCTCCTTGCAGAGCGCCGCAAGGGCCGGGTCGTAGTCCGTGAGCTTCTTGCGGGTGCGCACCTCGTTGTGCAGCGCGTCCGGCGGGGCGTTGTCGTCGAACCAGCACTGCACCCCTTCGGCCCAGTACTCGCTGTGGTTGGTGGCGGCGTACGTGTTCTTCCACAGCCCGCGGTCGAGCGCGGCCTGGTAGGCCGCCCGGAGCCGCTTGTCGAAGGTCGGGTCGGTTGTGCTCAAGCCGGTGCCGTGGATCGCGTGGGCGAACTCGTGAACGAAGATGTTCTCGCCCGGGTACGGGTCGCCGGCGTAGCCCAGCAGGTTCTCCTCGCCGCAACTGACCGCCGGGTTGGCGAGGGTCGCGCCCAGCCCGCGGGCGCGGCGGTCCCAGTACAGCTTCGGCTTCATGCGCGCGTGCTCGGGCACGTCGGTGGTGTACTCGGTCGCGGCCATCACCACGACACGAACCCGGTTCTTACGCATCGCGTCGAGGATGTCTTTTCGCCCGTCGAGCATCCGGTCGACGATCCAGGCCGCTTCCGCCAGCGCGTGGTCGGACACCTTCGCCGAGCCGACCACCAGCACCCCGGCGTCGGCGTACTTCTGGTAAAAGCGGTCGAGCTTCCACTCCTCGCGCACGCGGTCGGGAATCGGGCCGGGCTCGGCGCCGCCGGCCGGGCCGGCCAGTGCCCCCAGCAGAACCACCACGGCGCATCGGAACGGGTGCGTCATCACTCGTACTCTCGGTGTGGAAGAAGCCGTTCGCTGACCGGTCGCTGTGGCGCGGCCGGTTCGCGTTCCCGCGGAGCCCTCGGCGCGCGAGGAGCGGGGCAAGAATAAGGGGCGGCGGGCCGGATTGCACGGCGCTCTGATACGCGATTCGGTTGGCGGCGTTTGCTGCTCGTGGCACGGACAGGTTCCCGTCTGTGCCACGGCTACGGCGTATTCGGTAGTGCGGTGGCCGCTGGGGCCTGCGCCGTTGGTTTGGTGTTCGCGGCGGTGTTGGGTGTGAAGGTGATGATCCGGTCCCCGCAGGTGGTGACGGGTGGGCCGGTGCCTCCGGTCATCCGCCACGCGCGGACCCGCAGACTCACCCCGACCAACAGCAGCCGGTACGCCGGGTCGTCGCGGGCTACTCGCCCAGGTACGCTTCGCGGATGCGGGGGTCGTGGAGCAGCACGTCGGCGCGGTCGGTGCAGGTGATGCGGCCCGTCTCCAGCACGTACCCGCGGTGCGCCACCTTCAGCGCCATGCGGGCGTTCTGCTCCACCAGCAGCACCGACATCCCCTGTTCGCGGTTCAGGGTGCGGATCACGTCGAAGATCTGCACCACGATCTGCGGGGCCAGCCCGAGCGACGGCTCGTCCAGCAGCAGCAGCTTGGGCCGGGACATGAGCGCGCGGGCGATGGCCAGCATCTGCTGCTCGCCGCCGGAGAGCAGCCCGCCCGGCTGGGCCTGGCGCTTCTCCAGGATCGGGAACATCGAGTAGGCCTTCTTGATGTCGGCCCGGACCCCGTCGGCGTCGGCGCGGGTGAACGCGCCCATCTCGAGGTTCTCGCGCACCGTCAGCCGGGCGAAGATCTTGCGGCCCTCGGGGGACTGCGCGAGCCCCAGCCGCACGATGTTGTGCGCCGGCACCCCGGCGAGCGGCTTCCCGTCGAACGTGACGCTCCCGGCCCGCGTCTTCACGACGCCGGAGACGGCGTTGAGGGTGGTGGTCTTGCCGGCGCCGTTGGCGCCGATCATGGTCACGATCTCGCCGGGGTTCACCGTCAGCGAGAGCCGGTGCAGCACGTTGATCGGGCCGTACCCGGCTTCGAGGTCGCGCACTTCGAGCAGCGGGGCACTCACGACACTTCCTCCGACCCGAGGTACGCTTCGATGACTTTGGGGTCGCGGGCGATCTCGGCGGGCGTGCCCTCGGCGATCTTGACCCCGAAGTTGAGCACCGCGATGCGGTCCGAGATGCCCATGACGAGGTTCATGTGGTGCTCGATCAGGAGCACCGTCACCCCGGTGTCGCGGATGCGGCGGATGAGCCCCATGAGGTCGACGGTCTCGCTCGGGTTCATGCCCGCGGCGGGCTCGTCGAGCAGCAAGAGCCGCGGGGCGGTGGCCAGGGCGCGGGCGATCTCCAGCCGCCGCTGGTCGCCGTAGGGGAGGTTCTTGGCCAGCTCGTTGTGCTTGCCCGCCAGCCCGACGAACGCGAGCAGCTCGGCCGCCCGCCGCTCGGCCGCGGACTCCGCGCGCCGCGCCGCGCCGGCCCCGCACGCGGCCAGCACCGGGCTGCCGGGGATCGCGCGCGTCATGCCGACGAGGACGTTCTCCAGCACCGTCATCGAGTGGAACAGCCGGATGTTCTGGAACGTGCGGGCGATGCCGTTCTGCGAGATCACGTCCGCCGACCGCCGGGACCGGCGCCACGTGACGAGCGCGCCGGCGGTCCCGATCAGCGTGCCGAGCCCGAAGGCCAGCCCCGCCGTGAGCGGCCGGTCGGCCACGTGCGCCCGCGCCGCCCGGGCCGCGTCGCCCCACGGGAACGGGAACGCCGCGACCGCCGCCTTCTTCCGGGCCTCCTCGACCTTTTGCAGTTCCGCGTCGGTGAGCCGGGCGTCGGCGTCGGCGTTCTTTTCGGTCTCTTCAACAACGCGCAGGCCGATCTTCTCCTGCCGGGCGGCCTCCACCGCCCGGATCGACCGCTTCCAGAGCGTGTCCGCGTTCACCGCGAACAGCGTCAGGACGAGCCCCACCGCCAGCCCGGTGAGCGCGGCACCGGCGGCGACCCGCCAGGTGAACGGCCGGACGAGCGATCGGCCCTCGAACTCGATCGCCCCGGCGGTCGGCTCGTAGATGCCGGTGACCGCGTTGAACACGGTCGTCTTCCCGGCGCCGTTCGGGCCGATCACGGAGAAAATGTGCCCCCGCTCGATGTCCAGATCGACGCCGTTGACGGCGGTGATCCCGCCGAACCGCATCATCAGCTTCGTAACCTTCAAGAGGGCCATAGGCTCAGGGGGCAGGAGGCAGGAATAATCGAGCGTCGGGAAGCCGGCCAGAGATCAGGTGAGGGGCGCGAAGGGGCGCCGCGCCCCGAAACGGTTCACGCGCGGGCGGCCCCGCCGGCCTCGTGCCCCTCGACCTCCGCCCGCGCGGCGGCCTCGCCGGCGGCTTCGTCCTTTTCGGGGTGCAGCTCGCGCTTCTGGCGCGCGGACGGGAGCAGCCCTTCGGGGCGCAGCCGCATCATCAGGATGAGCGCCAGCCCGAAGATGCACAGCCGCCACCCACTCACCTTCAGGTACTCTTTGCCGTTCGGGTTCAGCTTCTGCGCTTGCAGCCAGTTGTCCAGCAGCGGGGTGAGGATCTGGTCGTAGCCCACCAGCAGCACCACGCCGAGAATCACCCCGGGCCGGTTGCCGAGCCCGCCGAGGATCACGCAGCACAGCGCGATCATGGACCGCTCGAACCCGTACGCCTTCGGCTCCGTGGTGCCGTTCTGCGACACCGCGAACAGCGCCCCGGCCAGCCCGGCCAGCCCGGCGCCCAGCGCGATCGCCGAGAGCTTCAGCCGGGCCGGGTTGAGCCCCATGCACGACGCCGCGAGCTCGTCCTCGCGCAGCGCGACCCACGCGCGGCCCAGGCGGCTCCGCTCCAGGTTCCGCAGGAAGACCACCACCGCCGCCAGGAGGCCGAGGCACAGGTAGTACAGGTACGGGTACTTGCGCCAACTGTTGCTCCACCCGGGCCGCGACTTCGGCAGCACCGGGTCGTCGATGCCCGGGAAGAAGTCCGGCGCCACCGGCGTGAGGCCCTGCGTCCCGTCGGTGATCGCGGCCAGGTTGCGGATCACGTAAATGGTGATGAGCCCGAACCCGAGGGTGACCAGCGCCAGGTAGTCGCCGCGCAAGCGCAGCGTGGGCGCGGTGGTGGCCACGCCCACCGCCGCCGCGGCCAGCGCGGACGCGACCGCGACCACCACGAAACTGGAGCCGAAGGGGAACGCGGTGGTGGTGAGCACGCCGGCGGTGTACGCGCCGATGCCGAAGAACGCCGCGATCCCGAGGTGCAGCAGGCCGGTGTACCCGACCACCACGTTCAGGCCCAGCGCCAGGATCACGAAGCACAGCACCGGGATGGCCTGGGTGCCGTAGATCGGGGCGTCCCGGTACGGCAGGAACGGCACCGCCGCCAGCAGCACGAACCCCGCGACCATCCAGTACCCGAGCGCGCCGCGCACCAGACTCATACCTTCTCCCGCGTGCGGGCCCCGAGGATACCGTTGGGCCGGAAAATCAGGATCACGATCAGGATCGCGAAGATGAGCGCCTCGCTCCACTGCTCGCCGACGTAGGCGCTGCCGAGCGAGCGGACGAGGCCGATGATGATGCCGCCGAGCACCGCCCCGGGGATGTTGCCGATCCCGCCGAGCACCGCCGCGGTGAACGCGTACAGCCCGGTCTGGAACCCCATCATGTAGCCGACGGTGTTGTTGTACAGCCCGTACACCACCGCCGCGACCCCGCCGAGCCCGCCGCCGATCGCGAACGTCGCGGCGATCACGCGGTCCACGTTGATGCCCATGAGCTGGGCCGCGGTCGGGTTCTGGGCGGTCGCCCGCATCGCCTTCCCGAGGGACGTGTACCGCACGAACACGGTCAGCGCGACCATCACCGGGAGGGTCACCGCGAGCACCATGATGTGCTTGTAGTTGAGCGCGATCCGGGCGCCGGGGGTCAGGTTGTCCTGCGGGACCAGTTTGGGGAAGTTCAGGTCGTAGGTGCCCATCCAGAACACGCCGATGTTCATGAAAATGAAGCTGACCCCGATGGCGGACACCAGCGGGGCCAGCTTCGGCGCGTTCCGCAGCGGCTTGTAGACGACCCGGTCTACGGTCACGTTGAGCCCGGCGCAGAACACCGGCGCCGCGACCAGCATCAGTAGGATGGTGGGCAGCGCGGCGGCGCCGGTGGCCTCGCCGGTGGCGGTCGCGGCCCCGACCCAGATGGCGACCTGGAGCGCCAGGAACGAGCCCAGCATGAACAGGTCGCCGTGGGCGAAGTTGATCAGCTCGATGATGCCGTACACCATCGTGTAGCCGAGCGCGATGAGCGCGTACAGCAGGCCGGTCACCAGCCCGATGAGCAGGTACTGGTAGAACGCGGGGCCGAGGGCAGTGGCGAGCGAGTCGAGCATCGGAACTCGTGGCGGGCGTGGTCTCTGCGGGCGGGGGGCGTGCGCCCCCCGGCGCGTGGGTCCGTTCGGCCGCGGGGGCGCGCCCCGCGGGCCGGCTACTTGGTGACGGTCTTCTTGGGCACGAACTTGCCGTTCTCCACGACGCTGATCGTCACCTGCCGCAGGGTGGTGTCGCCGTTGTTGTCGAAGCCCCAGCCCTCGGCCCCGCCCACCGCCCCGGCGGTGAAGTTCTTGGTCGCGAGCACTTCCTTCAGGATCGCCTCGCGGTCCTTCTTGTTCACCTTCTTGATCGCCTCCAGCACCACCTTCGCGCACTCGTAGCCGTACAGCGCGAACGCCTCCGGGGCCGTCTTGTACTTCTCCTTGTACCGCTTGACGAACTCGGCCCCCTTGCCGGTCAGCTGCGACGGGTCGAGGCCCACGATGCTCACGTAGGCGCGGCCGTTCAGGTTCGCGGCCCCGGCGCTGTCGATGAACGCCTGCTCGTAGCACCCGTCCGGGGCGAGGATCGGGCACGTCAGCCCCGCGCCGACCATGTCCTTCGCGACCTGCCCGCCCTTGCTCTGGGTGGTGCCGCCGAAGTACACGAGGTCCGGGTTCAGCCCCTTGATCTTGGTCATCAGCCCGCCGAACTCGATGCTCGTGGTGTTGATGCCCTCGTCGCCGACGATCTCCAGCTTCAGCTCCTCGCACCGCTGGCGGAACAGCTTGGCGAGCCCCTCGCCGTACAGCTCCTTGTCGTTGAGGATGTAGACCCGCTTGGCCTTCAGCACCTCGGCGGCGAAGTCGGCCGCCAGCGGCCCTTGCAGGTCGTCGGTGGTGCACACGCGGCAGAAGTTCTTCTTCTTGGCGGGCCGGTACTTCTCCGGCTCGTCCGGGGCGACGCCCTTGATCTTCTTGGTCAGCCCCGGCCAGGTGACGGCCGGCGAGACCTGCAACAGGCCGGCCTCGTTCAGCTCCGGCATGCTGACCTTGGCCGCGTTCGAGTTGTACGGCCCGATGTACGCCATCACGTCCGGGTCCGCGACCGCCTTCTGCGCGTTGGCCTTCTCGGTCGGGCCGTCCCACGACCCGGACGCGGCGGTGGCGTCGTCCCAGTCGGAGTACTCGATCTTGAAGTCGCCGACCTTCCCGCCGTAGTCCTCGATCGCCATCTGGATGCCGTTGACGATCGTGTTCGTTTGCCCCTTGGCGCTGCCGGTGCGCGGCAGGCTGGAGACGATGCGGATCACGCCCGGGGTGCCCGGGGCGGCCCCGCCCCCTCCCCCGCCGCCTTTCCCGTCGTCGGTGGAGCCGCCCCCGCCGCACCCGGTGACCAGGGCGGGCACGGCCGCCGCGGCGGCTGCGCCGAGGAACTTGCGGCGGTTCATGTTCGGCCCGGCTGCGCGGTTTTCCATTTCGGTGAACCTGTGGTGGTGTTTCGGGGTCCGTATCAAGCCAGAATGTAGGCTCGCGGCCGGCCCGCGTCTAGCGCCATCCCCGGGACCGCGGCCGCCCCGGCCCTGCGGCCCGCCCTCGCGGCCGCTCGCACCGCGCCTCACGGGCGCGGCCGCTCACTTCGTCCCGAGCACCTTTACGGCCCGGAACTCCTTCTTCTCGATCACCGCCACGGTGAGCGGCTGGAGCGTCGTGTCGCCGTCGGCGTCGAAGCCCCACTTGCCCAGCACGCCCTTGTCGAATTCCTTCGTGGCGGCGACGGCTTTGCGCACCGCCGCGCGGTCCTTTTTGCCGGCCGTCCGGAGCGCCTCCAGCACCACCGCCGCCGCCTCGTACCCGTACACCGCGACCGCTTCGGGCGCCTTGCCGTACTTCGCCGTGTACCGCTTCACGAACGCGGCGCCCGCCCCTTTCAGGTGCGCCGGCGCGATCCCGCCGACGGTGACGAACACCTTCATTTCGTCCAGCACGTCGGCCCCGACGGCCTCGACGAACGCCGGCTCGTAGCACCCGTCCGGGAACAGGAGCGGGCAGTTCACCTTTTCCGCGTGGAGGGCGCGTGCGAGCCGCGGGCCGCCGCTCTGGCTGGTGCCGCCGAAGTACACAACGTCCGGGTTCGCCGCCCCGATCCGCTTGGCCAGCGCCCGGAAGTCCGCGCCCGGGCCGACGCCCTCGTCGCCCGCCACCTTAACCTTCAGCGCCTCGCACCGCGTCTTGAACCCGCCCGCCACGGACGCCCCGTACAGCTCCTTGTCGTTCAGCACGTACACGCTCTTCGCCTTCAAATCGTTTGCGGCGAAGTCGGCCGACAGCGGCCCCTGGCTGGCGTCGTGCGGGCACACGCGGAAGAAGGTGATTTCCTTCCCCGGCCGGTAGCGCCCCGGCTCGTCCGCGTCCGCCCCGGGGGCGCTCTTGGTCAGCCCGGGCCACGACGCCGACGGCGTGACCTGCACCAGCCCGGCGCGGTTCAGGATCGGGGCCGAGACCCGGGCGGCGCCGGAGTTGTACGGCCCGATGAACGCCACCACGTCCTTGTCCGCGACGGCCTTCTCCGCGTTGGCCGTCTCCTGATCGGTGTCCCACGCCCCCGTTTGAGGCGTGGCGTCGTCCAGGTCCTCGTAACTCACGGCGAACGGCACGACCTTCTCGAAGTCCGCGATCGCCATCTTGATGGCGTTCACGATGCCGTCCGTCTGGCCCTTCGCGCTACCGGTCCGCGGCAGGCTCGACACGAGCTTGACCTTATCCTTCGGCTGGGCCGCGAGGAGCGGGGCGGCGCTCGATGCGGCAGCGGCGGCGAGGAACGCGCGGCGGTTCATGGAGAGTGTCCGTCAAACCGGGACATCGAGCACAAAGGTCACCGGGCCGTCGTTCGCCAGTTCCACCAGCATGTCGGCGCAGAACCGCCCGGTCGCGACCGGCACCCCGAGCATCTTCAGTGCCGTCGCGAACGCCTCGTACAGCGGCTCCGCGACCGCGGGCGGGGCCGCGCCCGTGAAGCTCGGCCGGCGCCCCTTCAGGCAGTCGCCGTACAGCGTGAACTGGCTGACGACCAGCACGCCGCCGCTCACGTCCTGTACGGACAGGTTCATCTTGCCGGCGGCGTCCTCGAACGCACGCAGGTTGGCGACTTTATCGGCCAGCCAGTCGACCGACTTTTGCGTATCGCCGGGTCCGACCCCGAGGAGCACCAGCCACCCGCGGGATATTTCGCCGGTCGGTTCGTCGCCGACGGTCACCCGGGCGTGGCGTACACGTTGCAGGACGGCGCGCATCGCGGCGACCTGTGAGGTTGGTGTGGGAGAGGTGTGCAGTTGAGGTTAGCAACCGGGAGCGTCGGCGCCAGCGCCCCCGGGGCAGATTCCGGACGTTTTCCTGCGGGGATTCAGCCCGCGGCGTCGGCCGCGTCTCGTCGCTTGCGTGCCTCGCGGGCTTCGGACACCGGGTCGAGCTTGTGGCGCTCTTCTTCCCGTCGTATCGATTCGGGGCTCGGGCGCCCGATCATCATCATGCGCCGGGGCGGGGCGAGGTCGTCTTTGCGCCGGACGATCCCCAGATCGACCGCGACACAGTGGCCCTCGTCGGCGTGCTTCCGCGCTTCCGTGATTGTATCGCAGTAGTGAACGGTCTCACCGCATTGCGCGCAATACCGGACGGTCGGCTCACCGGTCGGGGTCATTTCATCCCAGCCCTGATCGCACACGAACCGGAACAGACCGCCGCGGCGGAGACCGGCACGTGCCGGTCCCGGCGCTTTTGCCGGGCACCCTTCGACCTTCAGGCTGCTCACCACCCCGAGCCACTCCGGCGGCAGCGCCGCGGCCAGCGGTTGCAGCTCGGCCTGCTGGTGTTCGTTGGTGCGCCCACTCTGGCGGAACCGGACCGTGAGCCGCAGGAACCGGGCCTTGGCGGCGCTCTCCGGGTCGCCCCGCTCGGTGAGCCAGTCGGCGTACACGAGCCGCGTCGTGTCGTCGGCGGGGGCTTCGAGCAGTTTGCCGAGAAAGCCAGCTTCGTCGCTCATCGAGAGGTCTCCGTTTGAGTGGCGGCGTGGGCGCGCCGGCGGCGTCAGATCAGCCCCGGCGCGCCGAGGGTGAGCATCTTCGAAGCGATGTCCAGGTCGCCCGTTTCGCGCTCCTCCGCCGGGCTGACGGCGATGCAGTTCCCGAACTTCGCCTGTGCCCGGGCCGCCTCCATGGTGTCGCAGTAGCGGACGGACTTCTGGCACCGTTCGCAGTGCCGCACGCGGGCGTCCCCGGTGGGGCGCAGTTCATCCCACCGCTGGTCACAAATGAAGTTGAACCGCACCCCGAGCCGCTGGAACTCGGCTTCGGCGTTCGGGCGCCCCGAGGGCTTGGCCGCGGGGTCGGCGCAGCGCTCGACCGGAACCTTGCTCGCGACCGCGACCCACTCCGGCGGCAGCCCGTGTGCGAGGTCGCGCAGTTCCGTTGGGTGATTCGCTCCCTCGTTCGTTCCAGCGAGTCGCACGCTGGCCCGCAGGAAGTGCGCCTTCGTCTGGCTCTCGGGATCGCCGCGCTCGTCGAGCCAATCCGCGAGCACCAGGCGCGTGGTGTCGTCGGCCGGAGCGTCGAGCAGCGCGCGCAGGAAGCCGGCTTCGTCGTTCATGGGGTCGTCTCCGCATTCAGGCTCGAGAAACACGGACGCCCTTTGGGGGCGCCCCTCGGCGGCGGCTATTCCAGTTCCTCCCAGTTCTCGCGTTCGATGCGGCGGGGCCGCCGGTTCTGCCGACGGGGCGGGGCCGGCCGGGGCGGTTCGCGTGCCTCCTCCGCGCCCGGGTGCGGCGGGTCCGGCCGCGGCCCGTTCCCGTTCCGCGACAGGCGCTTGCGCTCGAGCAGCGCCGGCCGCTCCCAGCACGCGTTCCAGAGCAGCCGGCTCGGCGGGATGTCGCCGGGCTCGCGCACCACCCCGAGTGAGACGACGACCGGGCTCCGGGCGCGCACGTGGGGCTGCGCGTCCGCGAGGGAGCGGACGTAGTGAACCGTTTTCAGACAGGAGCCGCACGTCCGGGCGTTCAGCTCGCTCGGGACCAGCCGGGACCAGGCGCCGGGGCACTCCTGGTCCAGACGCCCCCGGCAGTTCTCGACCGGCGGGCGACTGACGACCGCCAGCCAGTCGGGGTTCAGCCCCGCGGCCAGTTGCCGGAGGTGCGCAGTCAGGGCGGGGTAATCGTCGACCGGTTCGGTGGCGAGGCGCGTTTCGAGGCGGATGAACTCCGCCTTCGCCCGGCACCCCGGGTCGGACTGCTCGTCGAGCCAGTCGGCGTAGGCGAGGCGGGTGGTGTCCTCGGCGGGCGCCAGGCCGATCGCGGCGAGGAAGCCGGCTTCTTCGTCCATCAAGGCTCCGGGTCGTGAGACACGGGACACCCGGACGGACACGCGCCCCGCCGAACCGGTTCGCTCCCGGGCGCGCGCACAACCGACAACGCGGCTCGGCCCGCGTGCATTCGATGTGGTCGATTCGGCGTCACGCGGGGCGGGCGGTCGACTCGGATTTCGCTCCGGGCGTCACGCGTCCCCGTCGGTGCCGTCGAGGTGCAGGTGCGGGCTCACCCCCTGGCCGCCCCGCAGCTCGATCACCCGGTCGGCGCGCCCCTGCGTCAGCAGGGCGGTCAGGTCCACGCCCAGCTCCTTGAGCCGCCCCAGGTGCGCCCGCTGCCGCTCGTCGGCCCGGGCCCGCACCTCCTGCTCCGACTCCGCGTCCCGCCGCCGCTGCTCGCGCTGGGACGCGCGCTCCGCCTCCTTCTGGGTCCGCTCGGCCTCCTGGCGCGTGCGCGTCAGGTCGATCTCGGTGTCCACCTCGATCGCCTGCTCGGTCCGCCGGCGCGCAGTTCATCGCATGCAGCGGCCGTCGAAGCGGCGCAGGCTGGTTAGTTATACAACAATCAATAAATGCATTAATAGTGTTTTGATATGTAAATTCTTTGTTATTTGCGGCGGAGCGTGCAGCGCCGGAAATTACGAAAAAACGTTGACAGACACGGGTGAACGGGACTAACATTCGCCATCGCGTTAATAATGACGAAGTCGCAGGGGATGATTCCAGCAGTGTATATTTATAGATAGGTTGTTACTTTGATATGTTATATTTTTGTATTAACATGAGTTAATTTGATGATTTCGCACGCGAAATGGGCGGTTGTTGCCAAATGGGCACTCTTGACGGGTCTGTTGGCCGGGGGCGGATACGCCGGCGTCGCTGGCGTGTTGCAGGTGGCTGGCAAGCGCACTCCGGCCGGCCTGTCCGTGACAACCCCCGAGTTCGATCTCGGCGAGCACAAAGCGGGGCACGTCGCAAAAGTCAGCGTGCAACTTGTCAACGACTCTCCAGCTCCGGCCCGGGTACTCGGCGTTTACAAGGACTGCACCTGCTTGATGGTTGATGCCCCCTTTCCCGTTGAGATCCCGGCAGGGGGGGCAATCACGATACCAGTGGAGGTGGTCTTCCCGGCCGCCCCCGGGCCGTTCGTCAGTAAGCTGGCGTTTTTCACCGACGAGCAACACATTCGGCAACTGCGGGTCAAACTGGTCGGCGTAACTTCCCGCGGTTGACCGCTCGGAAACACACCCGGGAAGAGGTTATTTGAGAACAACCCTGCTCCAGCCGCGCACTTCCCGGGCGTGTGCAAACATCGTGCGCAGGCGGTGGGGTTGAGGAGGTCTGAGGATGAGCAACACGCTGAACCGGATCGCGGCCAAGGCCCTCTGCACCCTGTCGGTGGCCATGTTAACCTTCGCCGGCATCTTGGCCGCCGGTGGGTTCGTTCGCGCGGACGATCCTGTTCCCGTTCCTGTTGAGGACTACGCGGCCCCTTGCCTCTTAGCCTCTTGCCGGGTCGACCAGAACGGCAACTATCAGGTCGGCAAATCGTGCACTGGTCACATCATCGGCTCATGCACCTGTTACCAAGTCCTTGGCGTGTACGACTGTCAGTAACCTCTGGTAGCCACCGGGCGCACCGCCCGGTGGCTCGGGTCAAACTCGTCTGTTCTGCCGTAACAATCCCGAGTGAATGCTCCCCGATGACCACCCCCCTGCGACTACTCGCGTTTTTATCCGCCTTTTCCATCTGGGCGGGCCACGCCAACCGGTCGGCCGCGGGCGAGAGCGGCGATCTCAAAGGCACTTTGATCGACCGGGCCGAGGGCTGGCGGAACGTTAAGGACGCCAAACCCGCCCATCTGGTGTATGCCGCCGCTAACACCCACAACGGCAAGGTCATCCTCCGCCAGTCCATCACCTACCGCAGGGGGGCCGGTGCCCGGGTGGTCGTGGAGGCCGAGAAGACGATGCCGGCCGCGGGCGCTCGGGCCGCCTACGGAGTGAACCCCGACTACACCTTCATCGTCGGCCGGGGCGGGGGTGGCAAGCCCTGGTCGCTTCAAGGGTTGGGGAAGACTGCCGACGGGGAGATGCAACGCATGCTGGCGAACCGCTACCTGCTCGCTATCGAGCCCTGGCAGGTATTCCTGCACGCCGGGTTGCCCGATGCCATCGCCGCCGACAGCACCGACATTGTCTCCGTTGTCGACGACGACCCGTCCCAGGGCCTGACCAAAGTCACTCTGACGACCCCGGCGGCCGAGGCCAGTGCTGTGCACAACTGAGTTCAGGGATCCTCGTTGGGCTTGTGGGCTTGTCGACGCCGTTGGACGGAGGTGTGTGCCCCCTTCTGTTTCGCGGCGTGCGGGTGGGCACGGGGCGCCTTGTTGCGTGTCTTGTCCCAGCCCGGCTTCCACATCGTGCCCAATAACTGATCCAACAACGTTCCCACACTCTCTGCCGTCTGATCCGTCGGGATCAGGGACACGATCATCGACACCTCGACCAACTCCTTGAGCGCGGCCAACTGACGATGCCAGTCCGTGCAGAACTGCGCCGTCGAGAGGTCGTCGATGGTCACCTTCCGCTTCGCAACCACATAGCCCTGGAGGACCTGCACCACGTTCGCGAGGACGAAACACATCGACGCCTGAAACACGGTCGCCTCCGGTGTCGAACCGATGAACCGACCCAGGGCGAAGATCGCCGTCACCTTTTGGAACGTGCCTTCGATGGTCCACCGGATGCGGTACAGGTCCAACAGATCGGTCGCCGGGTATGGGGCCGAATCGAGCAGGTCCGTGAGGATTGTAATCGCTTCGCCCACCGGGCGCGCGACGGTGATCCGCCGGACGTACCGGCGGAGCTTGTCCTTGGGCTTCCCGGCCCACCCCCATTCTTCGACCACGGCTCGTTGGGATGGGTCCGCGGTCGTGACCGCGGGGCGCTTCGGGTCGGGTTCGAACGACAGGGTCCGCGCGTACCGCACCACGAAATGACCATTGTCCTTGGTGAACTCGGCGAAGTGCTTCGACGCACAGAACAACCGATCCCCGACCACCAGTTTCGCCGGACCGCCTCGGGCGTGCACTCGGGGCATCAAATCGGGGATCAGTTTGGCCTCGTTGGTTTCGCCATCGAGATCGGCCGCCATGTCGAGCACCAACCCGTCACGGGGCCGGTACGCCACGAGCAGTTTTCCGCCCAAGAGCTTGCCCGGTGTGCCCCGCGTGTCGACGAGTCGCTTGGCCACCTTCTTGAGACTCTTGCCGTCGAGGATCAGAACCTCCAGGCGGTCGAAGGAGGTCGGAAGGCGGTGCGCGACGACCTCGGGGAACAGGGCGGTGAACCGGTCGGTGACGTCCCGCAGGAACGCTTCGCTCAGGCCCCGGGGGATGCGCCGGAGCTTGCCGTAGAACGCTTCGTGGCACCCGTCGTCGGGTTGCCGGTGGCGTCGCAGGTGGGCCTGCCGCCCCGAGCCCTGGTGTTCGATGAGCGCATCGAAGATCCAGGTGACCAGTTGGGCGAAGGTCACGACGTCCTCATAGCCGCGTCCCCGATGTCGCTCGTAGAGGTCCGCGAGGACCGGGTCGGGAACGCCATAGGCGAAGAGTGCGAGCGACGCGTGGGCCAGTGGCAGGCCCTCCAGGACCTGGCGCGCGAAGTCCGTGGGCGCGTGCGGTTGGGAGCGTGGGACGCGCTGATGAGGTGGCAGAATCACGGTGACCTCCATGTCCCGGGTCGCGGACCCCGCACCACCCCGCGTCCCACGACCACTCGGTTAACCCCAATTTCGTCGCAGTGAAAACCCTAAATCAGCAATCCGCAATCAGTTATACAAATCCAAGATGTGCATAGCACTGGGCCGAGGCTGCTGGGCCGGGGGTACGAGACACATGTAGCGTGGTGTTCGACCGAAATAACCGCTGGGTGATCCGGGAGATCACCCAGCGGCCCGACCTCGGTCCGGGCAAGCCCCGGTTGAAGTACGTGTCCACTTTTGAGTACACCCGGCCCGCCGAGTATGACACCCCGGTCGTTTCGACGTTCAGGTCGGAGGCTCGAAACGACGACGGCAAGTTCTTCGATGTGCTCACGTACGATCTCGTGGAGGTCCGGCCGGCGGACACCGCCGGTGAGGAGACGTTCCGCCTGGGCCATTACGGCCTCCCGGAGCCAAGCCCCCCGCCCCCGTCCCCGTCCCCGTCCCCGTCCCCGAGTTCCGGTAGGTGGCGACTCGGGACATGGGCGTATTTCCTGGCAGGCGGCCTGGGGATTGGGGCGGTCGGCCTCTTTTTCTTGAGGCGGAAATGAGTGCTTGCTGAGGGCAGGCGTTCAAGAACGGTCATTGTTCTGGGGCCAAGTCGCGGTTCACCGCCAGGCCGTCGCTCTTCGAACCGAACGACCCACGGAGGTTTAGCGTGCGAACGAAGGTGTGTCTGGCGTTGCTCGTACTTGCTGCTGGCGTCCTCGCCGGGGCATTCTTCTTACGCGCCGGCCCGGTGGACACCGCCGGGGCGACGGGTCCGACGGGTCCGACGCCCCCCCCGCCCCCCGTCCTCGACGTTCCGGCGGCCGTCGAACTTGGCCGCTGGCCCGGCGCCGAGCCGCGGCAAGTTCGACTCCAGATTGGGAACACCTCGGGTCAGCCGGTCCACGTCGTCGGGGTGTTGGAGACCTGCACCCCGGACGGGTGCGTAAAAACGGCCACCGAGCTGCCGGCCGTCGTGCCCCCGGGGGGGCACCTGGAACTGGTACTATTGTGTACGCGGTGGGAGCCCGGACCCTACTCGTGCAATTTCGAGATCTACACCGACATCCCAGGCTGTTTGGTGACGACCGTGCGCTTGACTGGAACCGTCGAGTGACCCCCGTGGCGCAGCCGTAAGACCGTAGCACCGCAGGAGCCCTCTGATGGTCCGGCCACCGAGACGACGACCGCACTTCCTTCGTTCCGCCGGCTTCACCCTCATCGAACTGCTGGTGGTGATCGCCATCATTGCCGTCCTACTGGGGCTGCTGGTCCCGGCGGTTATGAAGGTCCGGGAAGCAGCAGCCCGGACGCGATGCACCAACAACCTCCGACAACTGGGTCTGGCCCTCCACAACCACGCCGGCGCGCGGGGAGCCTTCCCCCAGGGATTGACTCCGGCCGGATCTCCAGACCGAATGCCCAACCTGACTTGGCTGGCCCGCCTCCTGCCGTATCTGGAACTCGACCCGTTGTGGCGGGAGGCCGGGCAAGCGTACGAGGCCGACCCGTCCCCGTTCGGGTCCCCGCCCCACCCCCCGATGTCGAAGCCGGTTGCCGTGTTCGCCTGCCCGTCGGACGACCGGGCCGGCCGGGCGCAGGTCACCCGAAACGACCTCCTCGTGGGGCTGACCAGCTACGTCGGAGTTTCGGGGCGGGACTTACGGGAGTTCGACGGCGTCCTGTTTCTTGGGTCGAAAGTTCGGCCGACAGACGTGATCGACGGCACCTCGAACACCCTCGTCGCCGGGGAGCGGCCGCCCAGTTTTGACTTCTGGTTCGGGTGGTGGTACGCGGGCTACGGGCAACTGGGGACCGGCTCCCTGGACTCCGTGTTGGGCGTCGCCGAGGTGAACGTGAAGGACCGCGGGACCTGGTACTGTCCGACCGGCCCGCACGCCTTCGGTCCGGCCGTGCCCGCGGACCCGTGTGCCATGTTCCACTACTGGAGCACCCACCCGGGGGGGGGCGAACTTCCTGCTCGCGGACGGGTCGGTCCGGTTCCTAACACTACAGCGATACTTTGACCTAACTGTAGACTTTGCCGGCCGTTTTGGTTTTGGCATTCTCGGTATTTTGCGTGTGCGTGGCTGAACGACGCGTCGCTGTTTGGACGCGGTGGCGGCCTTGTTGCGGCGCTGGTGGTACGCGAGGACCTCCAGCACCCAGACCCGTGTCGTCGTTTCCCGGGCCCGCTCGAGCCACTCGCGGCTCAGTAGGGCCAGGACCCGGCACACCTGCTCCGCGGTCACCTGGGGATTTTCCCCCCCGCAGTTGTTGGGTGTGTTCGGCCACGAACTCGAGCATGGCCACGCACAGGCACAGGTGCCGCCGCAGGGCCACATAGTTGCGGCCCTCGAAGTGGGTGAACCCGAGCTCCGATTTACAGATCCGGAACACGTGCTCCACGGCCGCCCGGCGGAACCCGACCCGCACCAGCGCCTCGGCCGTGCATTCGGCTGGGGCGTTGGACACCAGGAACTTCTCCTCGCCCGTGTGGTCGCTACACGCCCACACCAACCAGTACGTGCCGGCCGACCAACCGTCCGCCCCCGAGGCCCACACCCGGGCCCGCTTGACGCGCCACACCTGGTCCTCGGCGGTGGCCCGGGACAGCCGCAGGATCTGCCACTCCTGGGACCGGAATGCGCCCGCCTGGCGGACCACGTCCCGGGCCTCTTGGCCCTTCACCCCGGGGGTCGGTTGGGCCCCGGATCGAGCCGCCACCCGGCACGAGAACGTGGACGGCACGTCACCCACGAACGGTTGCCGGCGTTCGCCCAGGCCCCGCAGGAACTCGGGACTCTTACCGTACTCGCTGTCGAACGTGAGCCAGTCCAGGTGCACCCCATTGGTCCGGGCCCGGTCCACCTGTTCCAGGGCCATGCGCCACTTGGGCCGGTGGGCCACGTCGTCGGGAAGACCCGCGGCCTGGCACCGGGGGCGGTCCGCGGACCAGTCGGCCGGCAGGTACAGGTCGGCGTCCAGGAGGGTCCGGTACGAGCCCCGGGCGACGCCCAGGTGCACGGTCACGATGCCGTTGTCCACCTTGCCCACGCACCCCAAGTACTGGCGGGCCACCCCGGGCGTCCGGTCCCCCTTCTTGAGGGCACTGGTCTCGTCGATGAGCCCGACCGTGCCGGTCTCATCGCCCGGTTGCGTGGACAACGTGCGGGCGATCCGCTTGTGCAGGTCGTCGCCCAGGGCCACGTGGTCCCACCGGTGGTCCCGGAGGAACTCCTGGAGGGTCCGCACCGGGGTGCCCGCGGCCAGGGCCACCGGTTCGGCCGTCTTCCGCGGCAGGTCCGACAGCAACCCGCGGGAGTACGTGCGCAGGTGCTCGAACGTCGGGGCCGATCGGAAGTGGGCTCGGAAACCCTCCAGGAACGTCGCCAGCGCCGGTCCCAGCGCCTCCAGTTGAACTTCCGTCATCGCATCCCTCCACGGTGGGGCAGAGGATGTTTTAGTCCAAATAACCACAGCACTTACGGATTTTAGCGCTGTAGTGCTAACGTACAACAGCCGCCCCATTATGAACGCCCTTTCGACCCGAGCCGGCGGGGAAACCGTCGTACTGGAATGACTACGATGTTGGACCGCGGCGGGACGACAGAGCGGGCCTACCGGTGCGTCGCGGTGGTCCTTGGGGCCGTCCTGGTTACAGCGGCCGTCTTGAAGCTCGTGTCGGCCTGGCAAGGGCACGCCGGGTTCGGGCCGTATGGCGGACGGGCCGTTTGGGCAGGGGCCGTGACGGCCGAACTCTGCGTCGGGACCTGGCTGGCCGCGGGAGCGGCCCCCGCCACGGCCCGGGGAGCGGCGGCCGCCATGTTCACCGTCTTCTTTGTTGTCGCCTCGGCGAAGGCGGCCGCCGGGGAGGCGACGTGCGCCTGCTTTGGGGCCGCCCGGATCGCACCGGCGGCCATGGCCGCGTTCGACGGGTTGGCCCTGGTCGCACTGGCCGCACTGAAACCCCGGCCCCGGCCCGCGAGTCCCCGGTTCCTCGCAGCCGCGGCGGTATTCTCGCTCTCGGCCGCGGCCCTGACGACCGGCGTCGGACTGACGAGCCCCTCCACGATCGGGGGACCGCATCCCCCTGCGGAGCTCCACCTCGGGGTGGTTAAGGCTGGCGGAACCGCAAAAGGCTTGCTGAGAGTGCCGGTCGTACAGAACCAGTCCGGGCGACTCGCGCCGCCGAGCGTAAGTTGCACCTGTTTGGCGGTCACCCAACAGGTGCAAGAGGGAGGAGAAGAGCAAACGGTTTTGCTTTCGATTTGCTTGGATTTATGCAGCAAGCCAGAGTTTCGAGGAAGTCTCCGGATCGAAGTCGAAGGATCATGGGCCGACGGAAAACAAGCATATAATTGTTTTGTCCTCTGCGAAGTCCAGTAAACATCCGCCGCCATCCCTTTTTGCGTTCGTACCTCGTCCTCAACCGGCTAGCTCGGATCATTCGTGAATGCGTGGCGGTAGCGACCCTGAGGTTATGTCTCCATTGGAACTGGGCGACATACTGGGACAGGAACCACTTACTCACGCGGCGGAACAGGCGCAAGAAGTTACGGAGCCCGGTCCCGGCGCCTTCCGTGGTGTTGGTGCGCGTCTCACGAGCCCCGTCCCCGTCGTCATCCCGGACCCACCCGCGGTTGGCCGGCGCGCAACGAGCCGGCTCATGGGTCCGATCGGCCTGGGGCAACCCGCCGTACCCCTTCCGCCCGTCCATGTTCGCCGTCGCGTTCGTAACCGTGGCCCCGTCACGAGCCCGTCCAGCGTCGCTTGGCTCGCGTGCCTGACGACCCGCGGCCGCGCATGTCCCGAGTCCCGATCGCCCCGGCCACGGCAGGCGGTCGTTGTCGAACGTTCCGTGCCCGCACCGCTTATTGGCCCGGCGCCGCGGCGCACATCGCCGCGGTTGGCCCGGGCCGCCAACCGGAAACGACCGCCCCCGGTATCACGCCGCCGTCACGCGTCCGCGTCGGTACCGTCGAGGTGCAGGTGCGGGCTCACCCCCTGGCCGCCCCGCAGCTCGATCACCCGGTCGGCGCGCCCCTGCGTCAGCAGGGCGGTCAGGTCCACGCCCAGCTCCTTGAGCCGCCCCAGGTGCGCCCGCTGCCGCTCGTCGGTCCGGCACGCACCTCCTGCTCCGCCTCCTGGCGCTTGCGCGTCGGGTCGATCTCGGTGCCCACCTCGATCGCCGGCTCGGTGCGCAGGCTCGACCGATTCCGTTTCCGTCCGGCCGTACAGCCGGTCGATGGCGTCCCGGATCTCGTCCCGCGGGTACTGCGCGAACGCGATGTACTTGTTCAGGAGGAACGACAGCTTGTCCCGGAGCAGGACGTCCGACGGGTAGGCGGTGGCGACGTGAACGGTGCGGCCGTCGAGTCGCACGGCCAGTACGGTGTGCGCGCGTGCGACCGATTCGGGGATCAGTTGGACGACTGCGAGCGGCGGGGAGCGGGCGGGCACGCCGGCCGGCGCCCCGTGGCCTCTTGTTCCGCGATGTGCTGTGCGCCCCGGCGCCGGATCAGCGTGGGGATCATCTGATAGCCAGGATATTAGCCACAAAAAGGCACAACGGGCGCAAAAGGGAGCCGAAGGCAGAGGACTGATTCAATTGACTATCTGTCTCCGGTTCCCTTTTGTGCCCGTTGTGCCTTTTTGTGGCCGTAGTTTCGTCTTTCTCTGCGATCACGGCATACGGTGCCGGGCTCGGCACGACGCGGCTCCGCGGAGCCCGCGCCGCCGACCCGTATACCACCGCGGCCAGTTCGGCCTACTCGCCACAGCGCTCTTTTACCTCGACTAACTGGAACGGCCGCCGGCGCTCGGCTGCCAAGGCGCAATAAGCGCTGAGAACCCACCAGCTCGTCTGGGCCGCACAGGCAGTCGCACAGGTCCGCCGCCCCCCTGCCCTCGCAACGCCCTTTCCAACGCCGCGAGCGCCGCGGGGCGCGGCGTACCGCCAGTCGAGCAGTTCGGCGTACCGAAGGGCCAGCCTGTTGAACAGTTCCGCCCGGCGGGTCGAGCCGGGCCGGAGGGCGTCGTATCGGGACCGCCACCGGCTCGACAGGAACGGGCGCAGGAGGCCGGCGTGGTCCGGTTCTGGCGCGACGCGTTCACCCACCTTGTTCCCTCCGCCGAACGACACGCTCACCGGCCCGGCCGCGACACGAACGCGTGAGGGCAAGGAGGAACAGACCACGTGCAGGGAGGGTCCGGTGCGGCACCGGGTTCGGCGTGCCTCTACTCCTCGGTGACCTCAACGGTCGGGTACTCGGCCCCGACGTGGGCGCCCGGGCAGCGGCTCAGCACGACCTCTCGGGACCACAGGCACTCGAGGCTGTACACGGGGTGGATGGAGTTCTGAAACAGGTTGTCCCCGATCCCGTCCGACCACTGCCCCATCGTGTACTCGACCAGCGCCCGCAACTCGGCCGGCGCGAGCGGCCGCGGCGACCGGTACTCGGTCGTGGCGGTCAGTAACGGCTCGCCGGCGCGGTGCCCGAAGGTGATGACCCCGCCGGGCTCGAGCACCGCGGCCAGTTCCAGCTCCTCCGGCGTCGGGTGGAGGCCGCCCGGCCCGAGGTAGTCGGTGAACGTCTCGTCGTCGGCGACGAGGCCGTCGAGCGTGCTCAGGATGTCGGGGTCGGTCACCACCTGACACGGGTCCTCGTGCGGCCCCGGGGAGCAGACGCAAGCGTACCCACGGATCGCGATTCGAATCACGTCACGCCCTCCGCTCGCCGAACAACCCGCTCACCCGCCACCATCGGCTGAGCGGTGCGCCCCGAATCAGCGGCGGCGCCGGGGGCCACGCCGGGTTCGGCTCGGCCTTACACGCGGCCGACGCCTCGCACCCGACGGCCCGCACGGTCAGTCCCTCCGGCACCACGCGGCGGTGACCGCGCAACCGATCCAGAAGGCCCAAAAGAATGCACAGAACAGCACCGCGGCTCCGATGCCTACGAGCCAGCCGCCACGGCCCGAAAGCGGTGCGACGCACGCCTCCCCGAGCACGAACGGGAACGACAGCCCCATCACGCGGGTGGCCCACCACCGCGCACGGCGGTAAGCCGCGACCGCCGCTCCGGCCCGCGTCCCGCGCCGCACGGGTGCCGAGCGCCCCTCCCCGGCGCGCGCGGCTTCCGGCGGCGGAGGCACAGGAACAAACATCGCGCCCTCTGCTTGCCGAACAACAACCTCACCTGCACTGCCATCACCCATGAGCGATGCGTCACCAATCAGCCGGCGTTGCCGGGTTCGGCCCGGCTTCCCCCGGCCTCGGCCCACCACGCGGCGAGTTGTGGGGGCGGTTCCTCCCACCCCATCCAACTGCCCCAGTACTCGACCACCCATCGCCCGATCGCAGACCGCTGGTCTTGGGTGAAGGATTGGGGGGCGAACTCACCGCCGGTCAGCGCCGCCTCCAATGAGTCGACCTGCATGCCATTGGACCCGAATGCCGACAGCATGAACGCCGGCAGGTAGTACCGCTGGGCGGCCGGGGTGAGCAGCGGGAACGCGTGGTGACATTCCCTGGGAAAACCGGCGGCCACCTCCGGCCACGGCTGCCCCCCGAGCAACACGTCGGCCGCGTCGCACTCCGGGCACCGGTGCTCAGTGATCGGACGCGGAGGGAGCGGTGCGTCCGGGAACGCCTCTCGCAACTGCCGCAACAGGGACCGCACGCCGGTAGCCTCCGCTCGCCGAAGATTCAGCCCACCGGCACCGCCGGGGTCGGTCTCGGCGACCTACGGCCCGGTCAGCAGTTTCACCAGCGCCATCAGCGCGACCACGAGCGTGACACCGACGATCACGACCCACATGTACGCCCGCTGCGCCCGGACGGCCCCCTTCTGGAGGGCGACGGACTTCTTCTGGAGGTCGAACGACTCGTCCAACACCCGCCGCCGGTAGGCCAACTCCTCCCGCTGCGCGTCACGGATCTCGGTCAGCAGACGGAGGATCTGTTGCTCGGCTTCGCTCACGCGGGTCGCCCTCTCCCACAGGACATCAAGCTCACGGCACCGCCATCACCGGATGAGCGGTGCGTCACCAATCCGCCGGCGCCGCCCCGGGCGCGGCGCTATTCCTTGGCCCTGATCAGTACGCGCTCTTCGGTCTCGACCACCAATGTTATCTTGTCACCCGGTTGGCAACGATGGCCGAGTTGGTATTCGTGCCATCCGCCGTCGCCGAACCGCACCTTGAGTGTTTCCAGAACGAGCGGCTCGGGATACCTCTCGCTCCAAACCTCCAGCGGTTCCCCTTCGATGGTGGCCTTCCGCGTCCAGTTTGTGGCATACGAGCGGCGTTTGTCCGGACGATCCACCGACTTACACTTCATCCCGAATTCTTGGATCGGCACCCCGGTTCGGTTGTGAACCCATACCGTGGTCTCGGCGCTGTTGTTCCTCAGTTGCTGCTCCCTCATCAGCGCGTCGAGCGCGGTCATATCACGATCAGTTTGGAAGGCACAGCCCGCCGTCCAAACGAGCGCGCCGCCGCAGAGCATCACGCGAGCGAATCGCATCACCGAGTTTGCAACCATACGTGCTTCCTTGCTGGCGCCGAACTTACCACTCACCGACCCCGCCATCAACTGCACCGCGGCGCCGAATCAGCCGGCGGTGCCCGGTGCCGTGCCGGGTTCGGGGCGCTCGCGGCCCCCGGCCCAGGCCCGCACGTCCGCCAGGAACGGCTCGAACCCCGGCCAGTACACCTCCGACTCCCGCACCTCGAACCGCCGCCACCCGACCGCGAACCGCACCGCCCGGTCGCTGAACGTGTCGGCGTCGTCCTCCCGGCGGAGGTCCACCACGGACCACCACTCGACCGCCGCCCACCGGAGGACGAACCCGCCCACAAGCCGGGGCCGCCTGGAGACGCCGTCGGGGCCGACCTCCACCCGTGTCCGCAGGTGGGCGACGCCGAGCAGGGCCACCGCCACCGCAAACGGGGGGAAGCAACACACGCCGACCGCGTCGCCCGGGTGCCCGCGGAGGCCGGCGCCCAAGCCGACGATCAGCACAACGGCGGCGATACTCACGACCAGCCACCCCTGGTCGCGCCGCGGACGATAAACCCGTGGCCAGTCCACTGCGCCTCCACCGAAGAACAACCTTGACCGGCACCGCCATCACCTGCACCGCGGCGCGCCCCGAATCCGCCCGCGGTGTCAGGGCCGCACCTGGGCCGGCATCTACCGGTTTTCGGGCCGCTCCCAGCGAGCTTTGACGACCAGTGCCCAACGGGCCTTCTTCACCGCCTCTTCCAGCGGCTCTCCGTCCATTCGCCCGTCCGTGCGGACCACGAACGCCCACACCGGTACCACCTCGCCTTCCGCCAACTCCCGTGGCTCGGCCAGGTCCACCGCGCGGCTCATTTGCCCCATGTCCGACACTTCCGGGACGGCAGCCGTGTAGGAGTGCGAGGCCCCCTGACCGGACGGCGTAGCCACCGCCGTCACCAGCCGGTACACTCGGCCCCCTTTGGAGTCGTGTGCCTCCCGAATGGAGAACGACACCTCACTCGGCCCGCGCACCCGCGACTTCGACGAGCCCAGAGTACGCGGCTTTCCCATCTCCCAGAGTTCGGGCTCGAAGCCGAAAAAGAGGTCCTCGTCGGGGGCGTCGAGACGGAGGCAGCCGGTCGCCGTCAGGTCAAGGTGAGGGGAGAGGCGGCCGAGCTCTCCGGTCAGCAGCTTGGCCGGCGCGACGCGGACGACTCGGGCGGGCGCCCCTGAATCGGTTGGCGCGGTCGGCGACCGGCGGCACCCGCCGACCACCGCCAGGACGATGGCGCAGAAGAGTCCCACACACCAGCGTTTCATACCGGACCCCTTCTGTGGCCGAACAACACCTTCACCGGCTTTACGGCACGCCGCGGCTGGCGCGACTCAGTTGAGCCCCTTACATACTCGGATCTGCTGATGCACCTGCTCGACGAACTCATCAAAGTCTCCAACTCCGCGCCGTGCCCGAGCAATGAGCAGCGCCGGTACACCCGCATCGGTCACGAGCTGAGCGAATTCGGTTTTGCGGACGGTTGCCAATGCCACCGACGCACAGACCAGGCCGACCCCACCGACGAGAACGGCACCGAGCCCCAGGGGGTCGAGCTTGAGCCCTTCCACAAGCACCGGCCAGCCGCACCCCGCTAGCGTCGCGCCCATGAGTCCCGACCAAAATGTACTGCTCCTCAGCCGCAACCAATCCACTCGCGGTTGCAGTCCGGCCAGCGGCAGCATGGCCTCGATCTCGCCCCGAAGGAAGATCGTGCTGGTGACACGGATCGCATCAAGTAACAGCACGAACCGGTGCCGGCCCTCAAACGTGACCGCTTCGTACACTGCAATCGCATCCACGCAACCCTCGCCTCCCCCGCGTACCGAACAACAACCTCACCGGCACCGCCGCCACCGGATGAGCGGTGCGTCCCGAGTCAGCCGGCGGTGCCCGGTGCCGCACCGGGTTCGGCGTCACCCGACGTGGCTACTTCCGTTGGCCCGATACCTTGGCTCCGGCCTTCTCCAGCGATTCCACGATCTCCTGGCTGGAGTGCTTGCGCGCGTAGTCCAGGATGTTCGGGTAAAACTTCCCACCGGTCACGTCCGTTTTGGCCCCCCGAGCGAGCAAAAGCTTGACGATCTCTTTGTCCCCGGCCCAGACCGCGTTTGTCAAAGCGGTGGCCTCCCCGCCGGCGTTGGGCATGAACGTCCCCTCGTTCACGTCGGCCCCGGCGTCCAGAAGGAGTTGAACGATCTCCTTGTCCTTCCGGCCGGCGGCCAGCCCCAGCGGGGTGATACTTCCCCACAGGTTCGATCCCTCGGACGGCCGCCGCGCCAGCTTCGGATCGTCCTTGAGCATCTTCTTGACCGCGTCCCGCTTCTTGAGCATGATCGCCGACCGCAAGTCGAGCGCGACGCCGGAGGCCAGGACGGCCTCGGCGACATCCGCGTGTTCGTCCTCGGCCGCCCGTTGAAGAGGCGTGTTCCCCCAAGCGTCCTTCCGGTTCAGATCCGCCCCGGCCTTGATCAGAAGTTTGGCGACAGCCGCGTTACTGACGACGTGCATCGGGGTGTACCGGTTGTAGGAGACGGAGTTCACGTCGGCCTTCTGATCGATCAGCCACTTGGCCGTTTCCACGCGGCCGTACCGGGCCGCGTAATGCAGAGCGGTGCAGTCGGATTCGTCCGCGTCGTGGACGAGTGACGGGTTCTGCTTCACCAGCTTCAGGATCGCGTCGTCTTTTCCATCGGCGAACGTCGTGTGCAGCGCTTTGAGGACGGCAGGATCGGTACGTTTGGGCTCCTCGGCGCGGGAAGCACCGCCCGCGCCCACGAGACACAAACACCCGATCAGGAGCAACGACGCCGTTCGCATGACCTTCCTCCTTGCTCTACCACACGCAGCACGTCGAACAAACTGATCACCGGCACCGCCCACCACCGGATGAGCGATGCGCACCGAATCAGCCGGCGGTGTCCGGTGGCGTGCCGGGTTCGGCGCCTTGCTCCACGGCACGGACGGCCTGTGGGTCGAGGTAGACCGCGACCGGCCACATGCAGTCCGACCGCTCGGTGCCGACCACGCGGCCGCACGCACAGATGCGATTGGGGCCGTGGGCACCGCTCGGCCCGCAGCACCCGATCCAACGCCCCCGCTCCGGGTGGTTGCCCACCCCGACCAGCGCACCCGGTCGGACCGCGAAACAGCCCGTGAAGTCCACCGGCTGGCCGTCGAAGTTGCTCGGCAGGTGCCCGGCCGCGACCGGCCAGTAATGCTTCTCCGGTACGAGCGGGGCCAATTCCTTCTCGCAAAGGGCCGCCGCGTCGTCCAACCGCCGCAGCGGCGCGGTCAGCGCGGTTCCGCATCCTCGGCATGCGAACACCGCGACCGCCGGCGGAGGGGGTGGGACGTGCCACGACTCCTGATGTCGCTGGACCCGCTTCACGCCGTGCAGCCCTCAAGGTTGCCGAACAAACCGCTCACCTGCACCGCCATCACCGGATGAGCGGTGCGTCACAATACAGCCGGCGGCGTCAGGTGCCGCGCCGGGTTCGGCAGGTCAGGGCGGACCGGGCCGGCGACTCCCCACGACGGCCAACTTCAACGCTCGCGTTGCTTCCTTTCGCACGCCGGCGTCAGGACTCCGAACCGCCCGGGTGAGCGGTCCGACCACGTCATCACGGACGAACGGCTCCCGCTCCACGATCCGACCCAGCAGTTGGGCGACCAACGGCTGGACAGAGGCGTCCCCCGACTTTAGCCCCTTGACCAAACCCGGGACGGCGTCGGACCCGAGATAGTCGAGCGTCTGGAACGCATCGGAACGGATCGGCTCGTCCGCCCCGAGTGCCGTGATGAGTGTCGGTACCAAGTTCGGCTGCCGATCCACAAGCCCCTCCGGGCGGAGGGACAGCTCCGCGTACAGTTCGCCCCCGCGGAAGTCGGAGGCGAGCCGGAACCGGGCCGGCTTCTTGGGGTCGCATCGCACCTCGGCCGACCCGCGCAGCAATTCCTTCTCGCCACGGGCGTCCGTGACCGAGTACGACACCGACACCCGCAAGCCGCCGCCCACAGCCCGGACCGCGTCGTATGAGACGTCCCACTTGTAGTCCTCATCACCGACCCGGAACGGCAGCCCGTTGTGGTAGGTCTGACGGCCGAGCCGGCCCCATGCCTTGTCCTCCCGGAGCAATTTGGCCATAGCCCCCCCGGTCGCCGTTCTGCGGTTGGTGGAACAGCCGCAGGTGGCCTCCGGCAGACGTCGGGTATCGATCCGGAGGGATCGCCTGATCGCCCGGTAGAAGGCAGACCAGACCGACGGCCATGAAAGAGAACATTCCCGGACTCCTTTCCACTTCTGCGGCTGAACAATGAGCTCACCTGCACCGCCACCATCGGATGAGCGATGCGTCCCAGATCAGATGGCGGTGTCAGGTGTAGCGCCGGGTTCGACGTGCCTGGGCTGCACCCGAACGCCGACTTCCTGCCCGACCCGGCCGGCCACCCAAACGAACGGGGCCACGATACCGACCACCAGAAGGGCCGCGCCCCAAGTCTTCGAGTCCGAAGGATATTGGACCAACTGGACGGCGGGGAACAGGAACAGCAGGGCCGGCACCCAGGCAACCGGCCACACCCGGTACAGGCTTGACCGCCACCCGTCCCACGCACCGACCGCTCCGTTTACGGCACCCAGCGCGACCAAGGTCGCGATGTACGGAACGGATTCCGACTCGGTGAGCGCGGACCACTCCGCACGGCCGTCCCATACACAGGCGGCGATGAATACGACCGGGGCCAAGGCACCGGCGATCAGGCCGATGACGGCCCCCGCGACGATCCCCCCAGCACGCCGCCCCATCGGTGCGCCCTCCGCCCCCGAACATTAAGGTCACCGGTCCGGCCGCGGCACCAGTCGCGCAGACGGACACCCGGCAAGCAGCGGGAAACCGATCACGTGGCCGGGTCCGGTGCCACGCGGGTTCGGCCTCTTGCGGGGCGAGGTGCCGAGCCGACGTGGGCGAGTCACTTCGCCGGTTGCGTGAGCCGGAACTGATCGATAGTGACCTCGAACTGGGCTTGGTAGGAGTTCTCGGCTACCACCCCGACGCGAACCGTCTCTTCCCAGCCGACCCGGTGGTCCGACTTGATCTCGTGCCACGTCTTGCCGTCACGGCTCCAAAAAGATGCGACCGCCTTTCCGGCTCGGGTGAGCCGCACGTAGCCGGCATCTCCCGGCCCGTCCTTGTCAACCGCGCTGGCACCGTAACTGCGATTGGTGGTGTAATGGTTGAAGTGAAAGTTCTCTTGTTGCGGGTTGGGGATCGGCCGGGGGAACGTGAACTCTGTCCGCACCACCTGCACCACCTCACCCCCGGCCATGGCGAGCAGACCAGCCCTCGACTCCGCCCTCTGACTATCGCCCGGGGGCGTGACCACGCGGATCGGGAACGCGACCCGGACGGTGGCGGTAAAGTCTCCCTTGACCTCATTCCAGGTGTAGGGAGCGTTCATCCGGCTCGCGTCCTCGACCACATGACGGGTCGCCGGGATCGTGATCTGGAGCGCGTCCCGCTTGAGTTCAAAAGTACAGTCCTTGTCCGGATCGACGGGTGTGCCGTAGAGCCGACGCAACCGTGTGTCGCCGTCCTCTTTCGGAACCGGCGCGGCCGCGGACACAAACGTCACCAGGAACGCAAGGGCCGACGTGCTGGCGAGTGGACCCCATCGCTTCATACACATCTCCGTGTTCTGCACCCCGAGTCGAGAGCGTTCCGAGATTCGAAGCCAATTCAAGCTTCTCATCCGCCTCGTGCCCGAGGCTCACCGCTTGCGTGGTGCCGCCGAACATCAGCTCACTGGCCGCGGGGAGCCGCGATCCGATCGGGAAAGTAGACATTTTGCCGTGGTCCGGTGCGGCGCCGGGTTCGGCTCGCCTTTGCTCAGAACCCCTTCTTGAGCTTACCATACACTGCCTGTTCCTTCTCGGGCCACCTCCAGTACACGACCGCCGCCCATCGGTTCGGATTGGCCGGGTCGGACCAGCGGTTCCACTCCCGGTCCGCACGGAAGATGTTCTTGCCCCCGTTCCACCACCGCAGTTCGAATTCCTCGACCTCCGGCCCCCACGCGCGTCGCTCCGTCGGAGGCCCGAGTAATCGCTCGACCTCTTCCCGGCTTGCTCCCGCCTGAATCTGGCCGAATCGCTCTGCAACTAGACCGAAGTCGAGGGGCGTCGGTGGTGGGGCAACAGCCCGCGCGCGCTCGGCCGCCTGCGCCCGCTCGATGTTGGTGACCGCATGCCGCGTCCAAAGGATCAGGACCATGATCCCGGCCAGCCAAGTCAGGTCGATGAGGACTTGGGTCTGGCGCGGGGTGAGTTGCCGCTCGTTGCCCGGTTGCGGTTCGGGCGCGTGCGACGGGGGTGGTGGATAGCTCGGCAATGATGCGTAGTCCATCGCCCCTCCTCGGCTTCTGTGACCGAACATTAAGCTCGCCGGCACCGCCATCACCGGATGAGCGGTGCGCCCCTGATCACCCGGCGGTGTCAGGTGCCGCGCCGGGTTCGGACTCTGCGGCTCGCACCGGCAGCGATGCCAGCCACTCGCGGAACAACTCCGGATTGTCCCGTACGCAGTCCGGGCAGAACACCACGCTGACGTACTTCAGGTAGCGGCCGACCACCGGGTCGCCCCGGTAGATGGTGGCACGGCACGACTCGCAGTGCGTGTGCCCGCCCTCGTCCGGCGACGACCGCCAGCCGTGCATCGGCTCCAGTGGCAACGGGAAGTGCTGCGGGTATTTCCGCAACCGCTCAAGCACCTCGGCTGGTACCTTCATCGGTCGAGAGCCCTCTGTGTGCCGAACGATGAGCTCACCTGCACCGCCATCACCGGATGAATGGTGCGTTCCAGACCCGATGGCGGTGTCAGGCGCCGCGCCGGGTTCGGCCGCGCCACCTTGGGCGAACACCATCGCCTTTTCAACATCGACCAGCGCCTCGATGGCGTCTGCGTACTTCGGGTCGATCTCGATTGCCTTTCGGAAGCACTCGGCCGCCTCGCTCAATCGGCCTTGTCCGCGAAGGACAAGACCGAGGTTGTGATACGCTTCGTCCCGCAGCCAAGATTCCGCCCACTGGGTCGCGGCCCGGTGCGTCGCCTCGGCTTCGTTCAGCTTCCCCTGACGAGCTTGGCACGCACCGAGGAACATGTAGCTCGCGAGTTCATCCGGCTCGATCTCGATCGCCTTCCGGAACCACGGTTCCGCTCGCGCGGGGTGCCCCCAGTACTGGTACATGCGTCCGAGCTGGTTGTAGATCGCCCAACGTCCATCCTCCTCGATCTTGCCGAGTGCGTTCTCGTATACGCCGATGGCCTCCTCGTACCGCGTCATCTTGTACAACATCTCAGCGTAATTGAGAATGATGCCAAGATCATCCGGGTGGGACTGGAGCCAAAGCGGGGCCAACAGAACGGTCGTCGCGGCGTGGTCATTGCGGAATGCTTCCTCGACCATTTCGCGGGTCACTTCCACCGTGCTGCCCTCTGTGGCCGAACAGAAAGCTCACCTGCACCGCCATCACCGGATGAGCGATGCGTTCCGAATCAGCTTGCGGCGTCCGGTGCCGCGCCGGGTTCGGCGCCTGAACTCAGCCGGCTACTTGCCTTGTCGCCGGAGTACCGTCAGCACGAGCGAGGAATTGGCGGGCGAATCGAATGACGTCGGGCGTTGCGCACCGGTGTTGTCGTAGCAGACGGTGAGTCGGTCGCCCTCCAATTTGTAAATCCCCGGCCGGCGCTTCTTCCCGAACGGCATCGCCGCGTCGTCGTCCATTTGCTTCGGGCTGGCAGTCGGATCGACCCAGATGGTGGACTTGATCGGGGACAGCCGTTGACCGTCGGCGCGGTGCACTTCCCGCGTCATGGTGTCCTCGCGGATGACGATGGTGCTCCTACCCATCTCCGCAGCCGGGATCTCCTTACCCTCAACAATCTGCCGCTCGTACACCCACGTCCCCGCGAGCGCGGCCAGTTCGTCAGCCTTTGCCCGCGGGTCCACGTTCGCCCCGACGCCGGGGCCGCTTGGCGACCGACTGCACCCGTTGAGCAAAACGATCGTGGCGAATACCACCGACAGCAGTGCGATTCGTCGCTGCATGCCTGCTCCACTTGCCGAACGTGTTGCTCACCCGCCGCCGCCGGTCACCTTGGGGCGTCGGCCTCCGCCTTCTTCACCAGCTCGTCGAGCAGTCCATCCAGCTCCGGGCCGCGGACCGCCTTCGCCCGGATCACCCCGGCATGGTCGATTACGTACACCGTCGGCCAGCCGCTCACGTTCCACGCCCGCGGGACCTCGCCGGCGTTACCCTTCGGCCCGCACCAGAACGACCGCCACGGCAGCTTAAGCCCCTCGACCACGGCTTTCGCCGCGTCCCGGTCCTCGTCGACGTTGGCCCCGACCGCCGCGAACGGCCGCCCGGCGAACCGCGCGACCAGCTTCAGTTCCTGCCGCGCGAACACGTGGCACGGCCCACACCGGCTGTGCCAGAACGTCAGCACCGCCACCTTGCCGCGGTAGTCGCTCAGCTTCATCGCCCGGCCGTCGAGGTCCTCGCCGACGACCTCCGGCGCCTTCTTCCCGACCGCCAGGTGGCGAACCTCGTACGCCTCCTCCTTGGCCCGCTCCACGATCGACACGCCGCGGTGCAGTTCGCCGGGCACCTGCTTCGCGACCAGTTGGTCGAGGATGCCCAGCGCCTCGACCTCGAGCTTGGCCGCGTCCCGCTTGCGGACCTTGGAGATGAAGTCCCGGCCGTACCGCCGGGCGATCGACGGGTCGGACATCCGGGCGACCTCGGCCTTCTCCTTCAGGTGCACGGCCAGCGCGAACTGCAGCAAGGCCCGCTCCTTCGGGGTCCTAGCCCGCTCGGCGAGGAGGCCGCGGATGATCGGCTCGCGGAAGTCGTCGCACCCCCCACCCCGCCCAAATTGGGCCCAGCTCAGCACGATCGGGTTGGACAGGTGGTGCCGGCCCATCAGGGCACCGGCCTCCTCCCGGTCGTCGCTGCCGCCGTGCATCGTTGCAAAGGCCAGCCCCATGTACACCTGCGGGTCTGCGGCGTGCTCGCGCAGCAGCGGCATGAGGGCGCGGGCCGCGGCGCGGTCGGTCGTCTTCAGCTCCTCGCCCGCGTCGGCCGCCCACTTGTCGACCGCGTCCTGCTCGGCCGGGGCCTTCGCCTTCCCGCCCCTCGCGGCGTACTCCTCGTACATCTTCCGCTCACGGCCCTTCTGGACTTTGACTGCCGCCTCGATCTCGGCGACCCACGCCGGCTGGTCGCGTGGGGGTGAACTCGCGGGGGGTGTCGGGGGATCGGCCAGGGCGGGGTTGAGGAGAAAGCTGACGCCGCAGAACACCGCCCCAAACAACACGCACCTCATGGTCAGCCCTCATCTTGCCGAACTACAGCTCACCTGCACCGCCATCACCGGATGAGCGGTGCGTCCCGAATCAGCTTGCGGCGTCCGGTGCCGCGCCGGGTTCAGCCTCCGGTGCTCCGCCCCCGAGCGGGGTCAGCATCTCGCGGCGCAGTCGAAGGTAGTCCTGGCCCCGCGGCGTGATCTCGAAGTGGTCTCGGACGTTGACCTCCTTTCCGGCCGCCTCAACGATTGCTCCGAACAGTGACCGGATGCCACATCCCGGCCGTCCGACGACGAACCCGAGAGACTTGAGCCGCCGCATTTCGGCCTCGAAAAACGAGGTCGTCGAGTTGCGACGGGCGGGATACGACTTGTTGGCAGCCAGCCCTTCCAGGTGACGGCACTCATGCTCGGTAAGGAAGTAGGCCAATAGGAACTTGATCGCATCGATCTCCTGAGCCTGCCGGCGCTGCTCGGTTTTCACGGCTTGGAACTCGACCTTCAACCCGCCGGGCAACTCGGCCCGTGTTAGGACAGAAGCGAGCCAAGGGAGAATGGCCAATCCAATCAGGGCGAGCCCGGTGGTGTCAAGCCGTGTCCGCTCTGACGCCATGTGGACGAGAAAGGCGGTGCCAGCGACCGCGCTGACGGCGAGCTTCGCGGTAAGGGTGCGGCGTTGATCCGGCGATCCCATTGAAGCACCCTCTGTGGCCGAACGATGAAGCTCACCTGCACCGCCCCCTCCCAGGGAGCAATGCGTCGGAAACCACCTGGCGTTGTCAGGTTCAGCGCCGGGTTCAGCGTGGCTTCGGCCCGCGGCGATTTACTTGACCGACTTCAGGAACGTCACCACCTCGGTCCGCTTCGTGTCCTCGGCGATCTGCAGCGCGGTGCGGGCCGGGACGGCGGGGAACTTCACCGGGGCCGCGTCCGGCGGGCCGCCCGGGGCGAAACTCTCGGGGAACGCCGTCGTCCTGGCATCGGCCTTCGCGCCGGCCTTCACCAGCCGCCTGACCACGTCCAGGTGCCCGCCCTCGGCGGCCAGGTGCAGCGGCGTGTACCCGTAGCCATCGGCCACATTCACGCCCGCCCCCTTCTCGACCAGGAAGGCGACGACCTCGCCCCGGCCGTGCCGGGCCGCCGTCTGCAGCGGCGTGTAGTCGTCGCCGTGGGTGGGCCTGCCGAGCTGCCGGTCCCGCTTGGCGTCGAGAAGCTTCGGGTGCTTCTCGAGGACGGCTCGCAGGTGGGCCAGCTGGCCGTCCTCCGCGAAGTGGTGGATCGCCTCGACGAGGGCATCCCGGTACGGGTCGGCTGCTTCCGGAGCTTTGCCGAGAGCCGGGATGGACAGCACCACCGGAAGAAGCAACGTCGCAACCATCGGTTGTCCTCCTGCCGCCGAACCAGTGTTTAGTGTGCGAAGCCTCGCGCACCGACACGGAACCGTTTCCCCTGCCCCCGCACGTGCGGGGCAGCCCAATACGACCGCGATAGTTACCGCACGAATACCGTCTTCACAATATGAGCAGTAACAAGGTAACGGGTTCGTGCGAAACTTGCAACTCATCGAGCGGACTCGTGCCCCCGCACGCGCACGTGTTCCGCGCGTGCGTGTCGTTTACAGTTGTCTCGATGCCAGCGTACCCTGACGGTTCCGGAGTCGTGTTTCGAGCACGGTCACGGGACGAATGAATCGCCCGGAGCTTCGGATGAGTTGGTTTTCGGCCGGGAGTCGGAGGCTATTGGACTTGGCTTGGCTCGTTTTTGTGCCCTTTGTGCTTCTTTGCGGCCATTACTTCTTCCTCTGCGGTTGGCCCCACTTCTCCGCGCGTTCCCGTGCCGGTCACGCTCACAGCAGCGCGAACGCGCCCAGGATCGGAACGGGCGTCAGGAGCAGCACGTCGGCCAGCGCCCGCACGGCGTCGCCGCTCAGCCGGTGGGCGGCGCCGTGCAGCGCCGTGAGCCCGGCGAAGGACACCGCGAGCGAGAGGCCGAACGCGCGGCCACCAACCGCCGTCAGGGCCGCGGCCAGCGTCAGCGCGACTCCGAGCCAGACCAGATCGCGGTTCATGGTCCGCCACCAGCGGGACGCGCCCCCGGGGTCGTTCACCCGGTCGCTGTCGGCGTCACGGGCGGCGATCACCAGACAGGCGAACGTCACCACCAGGAACACCGATACCAGAAGCGGCCACGTCCGCGCCGCCTCACCCAGGCACGCGTAGGCGCCCAGCGCGAAGAACAGCCCGACGCCGAACTCTTTACCGGGAAGCTTCGTCCGGAACAAAACCGGGACCACGAACAGCAGCCCGTGAAGACCCACCCCGATCGCGACGAGCGCCGCGCGCTGAATCACCTCGGCCGGCAAGCCAGCCCCGAGTAGCGCGACGATGCCCACCAGACACACGAGGAGACAGACGCCGAACAGCGGCCGGGCGCTCCGCCCGAACCGCAGCCGGCCGGTGGCGTGCGTCCAGTCCCGGCAGCGGGCGACATCAATGAGCCGGTCGGACAGGTAGATGAACCACACCACCAGGAACATCGCGGCCGCGGGCCGGGCGTGCAGCGCGACCCCGGACGCGCGGCCGGTGGCCCAGGTCCAGGTCAGCGCGACGCACGGGGCGTCGAGCCCCAGCCAACTGGGGAGCAGCCACCAGCGAAACGGGGGCGCGTGGTCATCGGTGATGGGGCTTCCGTCGGACATGACTCACCACCCCACCGCGGCCCCGATTTTGGGCACAAACACCGCGCCGCCGACCACGACCGCCGTGAGCGCGACCACCAGCACCGCCGCCGCGCCACAATCTTTCGCCTGCTTGATGAGCGGGTCACGCTCTTGCGTAACGCGGTCGGCGAGCCGTTCGAGCGCGGTGTTCATGCACTCGGCGGAGAGCACCAGACCGATGCAGAGCACGACCGCAACCCACTCCCAGGCGGCGAGCGCGAACACGCCCCCCGCGGCGGTCACCCCCGCCGCAACCACGCAGTGAATCCGCATGTTCTGCTCAGACCGGATCACGTCGATCAGGCCGGCGCAACCGATCGTGAGGCTGCGAACGAGCTTTCGGAAGTTCATGGCGACACGGGCTCGTCGGCACTCATCGGTTTTGTGGTTGTCAGTGGTGCGCCGCGAAGACGTGAAGAGGCAGTAGCCACAAAAACGCACAAAGGGCACAAAAGGAAACCAAACAGCAGGTGCATTGAACACCCTCTTGCTCTTCGCTTTCTTTTGTGCCCTTTGTGCGTTTTTGTGGCTACTGCCTCTTCTGCTTTTCTCTTCGGTTTTCTTTTGTGCCCTTTGTGCGTTTTTGTGGCTACTGCCTCTTCACGTCTTCGCGGCTACTGCCTCTTCACTTCTTCGCGGCCATCAGCCGGGCGACTTCGGCGCAGTCCTTGTCGCCGCGGCCCGAGAAGCACACCACCACCACCTCGTCCTTCGGCCGCTTGGCGGCGATGCGCATGGCCTCGACCACCGCGTGAGCGGTTTCCAGGGCCGGCAGGATGCCCTCCAGGCGCCCGCACAGGTGGAACGCGTCCAGCGCGTCCTCGTCGGTCACGCTGCAATACTGCACCCGGTTCGCGTCGTGCCAGTAGCTGTGCTCGGGGCCGACGCCGGGGTAGTCCAGGCCCGCGCTGACGCTGTGAACGTCCGCGGTCTGGCCGTCGTCGTCCTGAAGCACGTAGCTGAAGCTGCCGTGCAGCACCCCGGGTTTGCCGTTGCTCAACGTGGCGGCGTGGTCGCCGGCCTTCGCACCGCGGCCCCCGGCCTCGACGCCGACCAGTTCCACCCCGGGCTCGTCCACGAACGGGTAGAACATGCCCGCGGCGTTCGAGCCGCCGCCCACGCACGCCACCACCACCTCGGGCATCTTCCCGAACTGCTGGAAGCTCTGCTGCTTGGTTTCCGTGCCGATCACGCTCTGGAAGTCCCGGACCATCGCGGGGAACGGGTGCGGCCCCACCACGCTGCCGATGATGTAGTGCGTGTGCTCCACGCTCGACATCCACTCGCGCATGGCCTCGTTGGTGGCGTCTTTGAGGGTTTTGCTGCCGCTCTCGACGGGGTACACCTCGGCCCCCATCGCGCGCATCCGGAACACGTTCAGCTCCTGGCGGCGGATGTCCTCGGTGCCCATGTAGACGCGGCACGTGAGCCCGAACAGCGCCGCGGCGGTGGCCGTGGCGACGCCGTGCATCCCGGCGCCGGTCTCGGCGATCACGCGCTTCTTGCCCATGCGCTTCGTGATGAGCGCCTGGCCGATCGCGTTGTTGATCTTGTGCGCGCCGGTGTGGTTCAGGTCCTCGCGCTTCAGGTAGATGCGCGCGCCGCCGGCCTCCTTCGTGAGCCGCTCGGCGAAGTAGAGGCGCGACGGCCGGCCGACGTACTCGTTCAGGAGCGTGTGGAACTCGCTGATGAACGCCGGGTCGGACCTGGCCTCGCGGTACGCGGCGTCGAGCTGCTCGAGCGCGAACATGAGCGTTTCGGGCACGAACCGGCCGCCGAACGGGCCGAACCGGCCGCGGGCGTCGGGCACCTGGGAAACCGGAGCGGGGGTCGCTACTGCCATATGTCGAGTACCGGGGAGTGACACGGGAAGCGAAACGGGCCAGAGTCTGATTGTAGCAGCCCGACCGGGGTTCGCGCCGGGGGGCGGATGCGCCATAATTTCTCTGCCCGTTGTGCGCGGTGGAGCGTTCATGCCCGAACTGCCGGAAGTTGAGACCGTCGTCCGCGACCTGCGCCCGCTGCTCACCGGGCGGGTGATTACCGCCGTCCGGCGCAGCGCGTTCAAGCTGCGCCGAACGTGGAACCCCGCCTGGGCCGCCGCACTCGCGGGAACCCGGGTGGAAGCCGTTCGGCGCCGGGGGAAGTGGATTCTCGTTGACCTGGAGTGCAAGGCAGACCCACCCCCCAACCCCCTCCCTGAAGGGAGGGGGAGGAAGGCAGACCCACCCCCCAACCCCCTCCCTTCAGGGAGGGGGAGTTCGGGCGCAACGTCTCGCGAACTCGATTCGCAAATCGGTTCCAACGTGGCTTTGCTCCCCTTCCCTTTAGGGAGGGGGCCGGGGGGTAGGTCTTCCCCCCTGCTCCGCGTTCACCTGGGCATGACCGGGCAGTTCACCGTTGTTCCGGCGGACGCGCCCGAGCCCGACCACCTGCACGCAGTGTTCGCGCTCGACAACGGTCACGAGTTGCGGTTCCGCGACCAGCGCCGGTTCGGGTCGGCGGAGTTCTTCGCGGACCGGGCGGCGGTCGAATCGGAGATGAACGCGGAACTCGGGCCGGAGCCGTTCAACATCGACGCCGACTACTTCCGCGCGGCGGTGAGCGGCACGGGCCGCAACCTTAAAGCGGTCTTGCTGGATCAGACGGTTGTGGCGGGCGTCGGCAACATCTACGCGGACGAGGCGTGCTTTCGCGCGAAACTGCACCCCGGGCGCCCCGGCAACAAGCTGACCGCCGGGGAGTGCGACGCGCTGCGGGAGGCGGTCGAAGCCGTCCTCACGCGGGCGATCGAGTCGCGCGGGAGCACGATCCGCGACTACGTGGGCGGGTCCGGGTTGCGCGGCGGGTTCCAGAACGAGTTCGCGGTGTACGGCCGCACGGGCGAGCCGTGCCCGACCTGCGCGGCGGCGGTGGTGTGCGCCCGCTACGCCGGCCGCGCCTCGCACTTCTGCCCCCGGTGCCAGGCCCCCGAGGGACAGAAGCCGGCTACCGGTAAGAAGAAGCGGACGACGCGCGGCAAGTGAGCCCGATACATAAACCCGCTGGCGCCAGGACCGTGGTGTAACGGGGGTTACAGTGCCGACCGGCGAAGGTTCCGACCGGTTGCACGTCGTCCCCCTTCGGACGAAGGTGTAACGGGGGTTACAGCGCCGACCGGTCGCAGGCGATGGGTCACCGACTGGACATTCGCGGGCAACGGACTACCGCCCCGCTGGGGCATCGCTACCACGGAATCCGGCCCCTCAAGCCCCGGGAGACGTGCCCGAGAGCGACCGGTATCGGAGCCGAAAGCATCCGAGAGACGCGACACAATATCTTGCTGAAAAACGATTTACGAATCCGAACCCTTCGTGAAATCGGCTGGAGCAGGCGAACGGAACCCGGTGCCGAAGACTCTGCGGCGGGCGGTCGCGACGAAAAGCAAAACTTCTGGAAGCGGTATGCGAGGAAATGCGATGGGGAAGTGCCCGATGTGCCGACATTCCTGACGGCGCGCCCTAACTCTTAACTCCTGACCCCTGACCCTTAACTCTTGCCCCCTCTGCCATGTCCTACAAGGCGTTCAAGCGGCTGGTCGGTGAGACCAGTTTGGAGCGGAAGTGCCGGTGGCTGCTCGGGGCCGGGGTTCTGGTGCTCATGACCGGCAGCTTCTGGGTCTACTCCAAGCAGACCGAGGACCTGGCCTCCGAGCAGCTCGAAACCACCGGCCGCGCGTTGCTGGCGCCGAGCGTGGCCCGGATGCACGTGAAGGGGGACGTGCTGAAGGCGGTGGACGAGTTCCAGCACCTCGCGGAGGGGGACTGGCACTGGCCGCAGACGCTCCGCGGGTACAACGTCCGGCTGCTCAAGCCGAAGGCCCTGGACGACGCCGACAAGCCCGACAGCGACGACCTGCCGGTGTTCACCAAGCTCACCACCGACCCGCTGAAGAACGAGGAGACCCGCAAGGCCCCCAAGGAGAACGCCTTCTACTACTATGCCGCGGTCCGCGCCCAGCCCTCGTGCGTGGAGTGCCACAAGGACCCCCTGCGGGCCGGCGTCAAGGCCGTCAACCCGGACCTGCAGCCCGGGCAGGTGATGGGGGTGGTCCGCATCCGCATCTCCACGCAGTCGATCGAGGAGGGGTTCCACACGAACCGGGCGCTGCTGTTCTCGTTCGCCATCGGCACCTCCCTGCTCATCATCGCGGGCAGTTACCTCATCATCCGGTACGTGATCGTGAAGCCGGTGAAGCACCTGAAGGAGGTGTCCGAGGCGATCGCCGCCGGCGAGCTCAACATCCGCAGCGAGATCCAGACCGGCGACGAGTTCGAGGACCTGTCGCACGCGTTCAACCGGATGCTCCGCAACCTCACCAACATCCAGGAGCGGAACCGCAAGCTGATCGCCGACCTGGACCGCAAGGTGGACGAGCTGGCCCGGGTGAACATGGCGCTGTTCGAGAGCAACCGGCTCAAGAGCGAGTTCCTCTCCACCATGAGCCACGAGCTGCGCGACCCGCTGAACAGCATCATCGGGTTCTCGGAGGTGCTGATCGCGGCCGAGAACCTCACCGAGAAGCAGCAGCGGTACGCGGGCAACATCATGACCAGCGGCCAGCGGCTGACGGCGCTCATCAACGACATCCTGGAGCTCGCCAAGCTGGAGGCGGGGAAGATGCGGCTGCACCCGGAGCCGTTCAACGCGGCCGCCGCGTGCGAGCACGCGGCGGCCCAGATCCGCCCGCAGGCCGAGAAGAAGAACATCGACGTGCGGGTGGCGGCCGACCCGCACGCGCCGGCCACCCGCCAGGACGCCGGCAAGGTGCACCAGATCATCACGAACCTGCTGTCCAACGCGGTGAAGTTCACCCCCGAGGGCGGCCGGGTGACGCTCAAGGCGGCGACCGACGGGACCGACCTGGTGCTGACGGTCACCGACACCGGGGTCGGCATCGCGCCCGAGGAGCAGGACCTGATCTTCGAGAAGTTCCGGCAGGCCGCGAACCCGATGACCCGCGAGCAGGGGGGCACCGGACTGGGGCTGTCGATCGTGCGGGAGCTGGCGAAGCTGCTCGGCGGGGACGTGACGGTCCACAGCGAGCTGGGCCGCGGGAGCACCTTCACGGTGCGCATCGCCGCCCGCCTGGCCGACGAGCCGCTGCTGGGCTTCGAGCTGAGCGAGGAGCCGCAGTTGCCGCACCCGGAGGGGGCCGTGAGTTGAGCGGGGCGAAGGCAACCCACCCCCAACCCCTCCCTAACCTAAAGGGAGGGGTTGGGGGTGGGTTGCCTTCACGGAACCGGTGCCGTCAGCCCACGACGGTCGGGCACCCGGCGTAGGCGCGGTTCGGCAGCAGTCGCTCACGTTTCATCACCACGCTGTGCCCCGCGACCCGGGCGCCCGCACCGACATGGCACCCGTACAAGAGCACCGCACCGACGCCCACGGAGGCCCCCGCCCCGATCACCACGCGGTCCATCTTCAGCACCCGGTCCTCGAACGTGTGCGCCTGGAACAGGCAGCTCACGGTCGCCCCGTCCCGCATCTCCAGCATGTCGGGATCGACCACGCAGGCGAACACGTCCCCGATCACGACGCCCCGGCCGACCTTCGCACCCAGCGCCCGCAGGTAGTAGTTGAGCAGGATCGTGCCCTCGAGCGCCTGCATCGGGGCCAGCGCGAGGTAGTGCCAGGCGATGTAGTTGAAGTCCCACCGGCTGCACCAGCACGACCACAGCCCGCGCGTGGCCGGGCGCACCCGCCCCAGCAGCGCCCATTTGAGCGCCAGCCCGAACAGCGGCAGCGCGACCAGGAACGCCAGATCGAGCGCCGGGACCACCACGAACATCAGCGTTTCCAGCGACACGTGCGGCTGCGCCGCCTCGAGCGCCGCGAACCACGTCACCACCAGCAGGAGCGGCGCCACCGGGAGGGCGAACCGCAGCAGCTCCCAGAACACGCGGTTCACGTACCGGACGCGCGACGGCCGGTGCGTCAGCCCGGCGTCGGCCTCGACGATCTCGCGCCGGGGCAGCTCGAACGGCGGCACCCCGAACCACGACGTGCCTGTGGTCATGACGCGATCGTCGGCGACCGTACACACGCCGAGCAGCACGCCGTCCGGAACGTGCTGCCCGGCCGGTACGACCGCGTAGTTCCCGAGGAACACGCCGGACCCGAGCGTCGTGCGCGCGAGCGTCACGGTCCCGCGGTGGACGTGCGGGGCGCCGAGGTAGATGCCGTCGGCGAAGAAGGTGCCCGGCCCGAGTTCCACCAACTCCGGCACGGTATCGAAGATCGTGCTGACCTCGGTGTCGCGCCCGATCTTCATGCCCGCGCCGCGGAGCCACGCGCGCCACAGGAGCGTGCCGTTGAGCCAGTCGTTCGCCCAGTCGAGGGTGTCGCGCTTGAGCAGCACGCGGGCGTAGGTGACGCCCCACCGGCTCACCACGCCCTCCGGGATCGCGCCCATCGCGCGCATCGAGACGCAGCGCGACACCAGCAGCACCGGGACGGACAGCACCGACAGAGCGACGCCGACGAGCAGTTCATCGGGTCCGAGGGTGGGGTGGAGGAACCACCCGGTCGCGGCGGAGGTGTCGATCCCGGCGGCCCACGAGTACAGCACGGCGGCCAGGGCCAGCGGGAGCAACGTGAACGCGGCCAGCGCGAGCTTCGCGCCACACAGCAGCAACCCGTGGGCGACCGGCGGCAGCCCCCGCGCCCCGGCCGGGAGCGGCGGCGCGGCGGGCGCGCGCCCGGCCGGAGCCGCCGGAACGCCCGACCACGTTTCGCCCGCCGGCACCGCGGCGCCGGGCACCAGGTACGCTTGTGCCGTCAGGTAGGCGTTTTCGCCGAGGCGCGTGTCGGGAGCCATACCCGACCGAATGTCCAGCGTCGCGCCGCTCCCGATCGCGACCGGGCCGACCACGATCTGCCCGTCTTCGAGGTCGACCAGCCGGAGCGTGGCGTCGCGGGCGATGCTCACGTTATCGCCGATCTCGAGCAGGTCCCAGCCGCCGTGAACGAGCGCCACGCCCTTGTGGATGTGAACCCCGCGGCCGACCTTCGCGCCGAGCAGCCGCAGCACGGCGCCGGTGAACACGGTGCCGTCGAGGAAGCTCCACGGGATCAGCCGCGCGGTCTGCTGGACGATCCAGTTGCGGACGTAGAAGCTGCCCCAGATCGGCGCGCGGGTCGGCCGGTAGCGGCCGATCAGCAGCCACTTCACGACCGCCGCGAAGAGCACCGAACCGACCGCGTACAGCGCGACCCCGGCCGCGTACAGCAGCGGGGCGGTGAGCAGAAACGGCGTCAGCCCGAGCCGCTCCGTCGCGTCGGGGACGATGTGGAACGCGAGCAGGTACACCAGCGGCCCGACCGTGAACACGCCGAGCAGCAGCCACAAGGTTTGGACCACGGTGGCGAACAGCGGGTGCGCACGAGGCGCGGGCGCGGCAGGCGCAGGTGCTTCGTGCGCCGGAGGCGGGGCCTGCCGGGCGCGCCGGGCCAGCCCTTCGACCGTCCGCGCCTCGTACAGGTCGCGCACCGCCAGCCCGGCGGTCAGCGGATCGTCGCGGAGGGCGGAAACCAGCATCGCGGCGCGGAGCGAATCGCCGCCGAGGTCGTGGAAGAAGTCGTGATCGACCGACACACGCTCGGTCAGTCCCAACACCTGCCGGGCGGCGTCGGCGATGAGCCGCTCGGTCGGGTCGCGCGGCTCCACCACACGCTCGTGCGCTTCGGGAACGTGGGCCGCGAGTTCGGGCAGCGCCCGACGGTTCAGCTTCCCGCTCACCGACACCGGCAGCGCCGACAGCAGCCCAAAGTGGGCCGGAACCATGTACCCCGGGAGCTGCGCGCGGAGCGCCTCCTTGAGTGCGTCGAAGGGCGGCACGTTCGTGGAGTCGGCGGGTACGATGAACGCCGCGATCTGCTGCTGCGGCCCCTCGCCCTGCACGCGGCACGCGGCCGCGCGCACGCCGGGGCACGCGGCGAGGCGCGACTCGATCGCCTCCAGCTCGATCCGGTACCCGCGCACCTTCACCTGCGAGTCGATGCGGCCGTGGCAGACGTAGGTGCCATCGGCCGTTCGGTGGGCAAGGTCGCCGGTGCGGTAGATCCGACCGAGCCGCGCGTGAACTGGAAACTTGCGGGCGGTCAGCTCGGGGTCGTTCAGGTATCCCCGTGCGAGCCCGGCCCCGCCGAGGCACAGCTCGCCGGTTTCGCCGTCGGGCACCTCTTCGAGTTGCTCGTTCAGTACCCAGGCGCGAATCCCGGGGACGGGCGTCCCGATGTGAATGTTGTCGCCGGCGCCGACCGCCCCGCGCAGCGCCACCACGGCGCACTCGGTGGGGCCGTAGTCGTTCACCAGCAGGCGCCCGGGCGCCCACCGGTCGGCGATGTCCTGCGGCAGCGGTTCGCCGCCGACGTGGATGCGAGCCAGCTCCGGCAGATCACGGCCCGGGTGCTCGCAGCCCGTTGCCCGGAGGAGCGTGGGGGGCGGGCAGAACACGGTTACGCCCTCGTCCCGCAGCCACGGAACGAGGTCCGGCCCGAGCCGGGCCGCGTCGTCGTCCATGACCACGAGCGTGGCCCCGGCCGCCAGCGCCATCCAGACCTCTTCCACCGACGAGTCGTAGGCGCACGAGGAGCTTTGGGCGACCCGGTCGCCGGGCGCGGCCGGGAAGGTGGCCAGGTCGCCGCGCACCAGGTTCGCGATGGCCCGGTGCTCGACCATCACGCCCTTCGGCCGACCGGTGGTGCCGGACGTGTAGATCAGGTACGCCAGGCTCTCGGTAGTGAGCCAGGGGGCCGGCGCGAGTGGCGTGTGGGGGCCGAAGTGTTCGGCCGCGGTCGCGTCCAGCGCGCACGCCGGGGTGAGCCGACGCACGCGGGCCAGTCCCGGGCCGTCCGTTAGCACGGCGGCCGGGCGGGCGTCACCGAGGATGATGCCGAGTTGGGCGTCCGGGAACGCAGGATCGAGGCACACATACGCCGCCCCGGCCTTGAGCACGGCGAGCTGCGCGAGGTACACGTGTTCTGAGTTCCGCGGCAGCGCGACCGCGACCACACACTCGCCAGCTACGAACTCGCGCAGCCGCGCGGCGAGGGCGTCGGAGCGGCGGTCGAGTTCGGCGTAGGTGACCGTGCGGCGTGCCGAACGGGCGGGGCACGGCGGGGCGTCAATGGCGACGTTCCCGGGCCACAACCGGGCCGCCCGGGTAAAGAAGTCGTTGAGCAGTCGCGGATTCACTCCGCTCCCGGCCGAGGGGCACGGATCGGTGAGAGAATGAGGAGAAATCACGGTGCTCGGCGTCTCGTCGGTGTTCGCTCGCCCGGTCGCGTCGGCCTGTGCCCGGCGGCCGCGCAACCTGCGCACCGAGGGAAAATGCCCGGGTTCCAACCCGGCGAGCCGGCAAAACGGTTACATCTGTTCCAATTCTTAACACACTCTACGCCGCGGGGTTTCTTTTCGCCACGAACCGACCGACCCATTAGTTCGTCGTTACGATCGAAATAATTGCCAAGCTCAAGCCGGTGTAAACCACGATGCTCATCAATCGCCTCCACGACTGGCCCGCGAGCGAAGCCGAAGCGGTCGCGATCCAGCACGCGCTCCGCGAGCGCGTGGACGTTTCCGCGCCGCCCCCGGGTACGATCAGCTTGATCGCGGGATGCGACATCGCGTACCACCTGACCGAGCCGCGGCTGTTCGCGGCGGTCGTTATCTTGAAGATGAACGATCTGTCGGTGGTCGAAGAGCTTACGGTGTCGCGGGAAGTGACTTTCCCGTATGTTCCGGGCCTGCTGTCGTTCCGTGAGGTGCCGGCCCTGCTGGAACTGTTCGGCAATTTGCGCCACACCCCGGATGCAGTTATGCTCGACGGACAGGGGATCGCGCACCCGCGCCGGTTCGGGCTGGCCTGCCACCTCGGATTGTGGCTAGACTTGCCGTGCGTGGGGTGCGCGAAGAGCTGGCTGGTGGGCGATTACGCCGAGCCGGGCCGCACCGCTGGCGAGGCCTCGCCGCTGTCCGTTGACGGGGCAGAAGTCGGTGCTGTCGTCCGCTCCGCGACCGGCGTGAAACCGGTGTTCGTGTCGCCGGGGCACCGGATTGATGTCGCGTCGGCCACCCAGTTGGTTCGAGCGACATTGAGCGGCTATCGGCACCCGGCTCCGACCCGCGCGGCGCACATCGCCGCGGGACGGCTGCGAACCGCTGCGGGAGTTTAGCGTTCGGGCCTGGTGTTTCGGATCGCGTGTCCGGTTTTGGGCCTGTTGACCCGTGCATTGATGCAACCGCCATGCGACCGATACGGATCACCGCCTCCTGAACGCGGCCCCCGGCGGGAGCTTGAGTTGATTCCGGCAAAGTGAACAGCGAACGGGGGCCGGGGCGACCGCGTGAGCCCCCCGCTGAGCACCACCCGAGTAACGAGCGCGCGACGACTCCTGAGGGCCAAAGGCGAGCAACCCAGTGCGCATTTTCCTGCGAGCGGTTGCGCGCGAACGACGATACACCTGCGTAGAATGGGACGCGGCTCACTGAACAGGTGAACCGTGTCCCGGTGGGCGGCGGATTCCGCTCTACGCAGGACCGAAACTGACGACCGCGGGGCCAGGATTCGGGCCCGCGACCGCCGGTTTGGACTGGACGTTCGGGGGCTCCGGCACCCGAGTTGCGCCGGTCCGGGAGAGGGTGAACCGCGTGCGTGAGGTGCCGCCCCGTCGGCGCCTGCGCACACCGACCGACTGCCGCACGGGTCCACCCGCGCCGGCAGGGAGACGTTATTCCCATGCGTGAGACTTCACCACGTGGCTGGCACCGCTGGCGCGTCGCCGTCGTTCAATCCGCCCCCGCGGCCCCGGCATTAGACCGGTTTACGCGGCGTAGCGGTTCGCCCGTGGCAGAACCGGCCCCAATAGTGCTGGCCGCGGAGGCGAAGAACTTGGACGGTATTCGGCACGATTTGGTGGCCCGCGTTCGGCAACAGATTGCCGACGGCACCTACGACACAGAAGAAAAGTGGCTGCTGGCAGAGGAGGCGCTGTTGCGCCGGGCGGAAGGCCGGATCTGACCCCCGCCCTCGGTTCCGCTCCCGAAAGCCGACCCAGCGTGGGTCGGCTTTCTCGTCGTCTTCACGCAAGTTCTGATCGAATCGCACTACAATTGGTGTCAGTATTGCTCGCGCCCGTTCGAGTTAGGGAGAGCGCACCTCGTGTCACTGCCAGCCATCGCGGTCTCTCAAACCCCGGAAGACAAGTTCCGGGAGTACCTCGCCAGCCGCCCCAAGCCGCAGCGGTTTACTGACCAGCAGCGGGAGTTGCTGGCGCACGTGTTCGCGCGGCACTCCCACTTCGACGCCGAGCAACTGATCGACAATCTGAAGACCGCGGGCAAGCGGGTGAGCCGAGCCACCGTCTACCGCACCCTGTCGAAGCTGGTGGACGCAGGGCTGTTGCGCCGGATCGAGTTAGGCGCTCGCACCGTGTTCGATCACGATTACGGCTACCCTGCCCACGATCACCTCGTGTGCGAGACGTGCCACTCGATGACCGAGTTCCAGAGCGCGGAACTGGAAGCGATTCTGGAGAAGGTTGCTCAGGAGCACCTATTCCGGGCGGAAGGGCACACGCTGGTGATCCGCGGCATCTGTACCGCGTGTAACGCGGCGCGGTCCGCCAAGCCCCGACTCGTGATGTAGCCGCCCCTGGCACGGCGAATCAATCTTTGCCTTTCAAACGCAATAGCGACTCCTGCACGAGCCCTTTCGCGTCCGCAAGAACCTCGCGAAGTGGCGCGAGGTCCGGCGGGGGCGAGTGCCTCTGCCCCTGTTCGAGCCGGTAGTACACCAAGTGCTGGTTCAGCGCGGTGATCGCGTCCGTGAGCGAATCGAGCACCAGCGCTAGGTTCCCGGCGTCGTGTCCCATTTGGAACCGGTAATCGTCGAGCCGCGTGGTGTCGGAAGGGTTCATTCGTGGGTGCTCATTGATCGGGGACCGGACGAGAGTGATTCTTCGCCGCTGCCATCAAATCTCATAGGTGAGGGGCTCGTTCACCGGCTTCGCGCCCTTCAACCTCAGCTTAGGCTTCTCCAGCACCACAGTCGTGTCCGGCGGGACGCTCTCCGTGAGCCACACGTTCGATCCGACCACCGCGCGCGCGCCGATCACAGTCTGCCCGCCCAGGATTGTGGCGTTCGCGTACACGATGACGTTGTCTTCGAGCGTGGGGTGCCGCTTGTAGGTGCCGTGCAGCAGTCCGCCTTCTTCGTCCTTTGTGAAACTGAGCGCACCGAGCGTCACGCCCTGGTACAGTTTCACGTTCTGGCCGAGGTGGCACGTTTCACCGATGACGACGCCGGTACCGTGATCGATGAAGAACCCAGACCCGATGGTCGCGCCCGGGTGGATGTCGATGCCGGTTTTCGCGTGGGCAAGCTCCGTCATCATCCGCGGTATGAACGGCACGCCGAGTCGATGCAACTCGTGCGCAACGCGGTAAATCGTAATGGCCTCGAGCCCGGGATAGCAGAAGATGATCTCGTGGTGACTCCGGGCCGCCGGGTCGCCGCGGTATGCCGCGTCCACGTCCTGTTCCAGGGTTTTGCGCACCGCGGGCAGCCGGCGGAGCAGTTCGACGGCCTTCGGCTGGGCCATCTTCTCGCAGTCCGCGTGTGGGCTCTCGTGGCACAGTTCGTGGCGCAGCGCGCGTGCGATCTGTGTGGTGAGCTTGTCATGCAGCGCGTCGACTAGGCTGCCAACGTAGTACGCGATGTTACCGATGTGGAGGTTCTGACGCTTTCCGTAACCGGGGTACAGCACCTCGAAGAGGTCTTCGGCGATGTTGGCCACCGCGTCGCGGTTCGGCAGTGGTTCGTGCGCGAGGTGGTTGAGCCGGCTGCACTCGGTGTACGTCTCGACGAGTTCGTCCGTGATGCTGGGCAGCTCTTCCTTGAGTCGAACGTCCGTGGCCATGTGTGCTCCCGTTGAGCGTGTGAGAAGCGGCGCCGGGCGTCACACACGCTATTCCGATGTTACGGTCGGCAGCTACAGACCGTCAACGACACGGAAAGTGGCCCAGAGGGGTCGAACGGCACGTGGATTACCACGAACTTTGTCGGAAGTGTCACAAGGCGCAGCAGTGGAGCATCTTCGCTGCCTGTGGCAATAGCAGCCATAAGAGGTAGGTGACCTCGAAGGGGGCCAAAATTCCATTAAAAACCGAGACACAAAGCAATATCCACAATCAACTTGCGACAAAAATCCACGCACATGACGCATCCTTTCGCGACATTGGCACGCGTACTGCCATAGGTTTAGTAGCGAACCTGAAACTGAACAGCGAGTCGGGCAGAGGGGAGAGGCTGGCCGACCAACTGTTGAGGAAAGAAGGTTCTCGCTTAATACAACCGCTCGGGTATCTGGTCGAGGGGAGAGGCGACCAGTACCCGGGCGGTTCGTGTTTTTCTCGCTTCAACCAATTCGGGGCGGCGGATGTCGAGCGGCATTGCACATCGCTGACAATCGCAAGATAGCCTTACAGATCACAACAGTCACGTCCGCACAGACAGGTATCAGCCACAGCCAGCACGTTTAAAACTACCGGATTCGGCATCGCCGGTGCCCCTGCTTCGCGCGTCGTCGCGTTTTCACTTCGGACTCTGTTTTGCTCCGTAGCATGACACCACGTTCCCTATCTGTGGAGTTCTCCTGATGCTCAAACTGCGTTTGCTCTTGCCCGCCTTGGTGCTCACGGCAGCGACGGCACTGGTCCCTTCGTCCTCGCGCGCTCAGCCGAAAGATGACACACTGAAGGCGACCGTCGAGAAGGCCGCCGCGTACCTCAAGAAGTCGCAGAACGAGAACGGGAGTTGGTCCGCCGAGCCGCAGAACCGCGGCGTCACCGGGATCGTGGTGACGGGGCTGATCCGCACCGGCACCGGGGCGGATGAGGAACCCGTCGCGAAGGGCATCAAGTTCATTGAGGGCCTCGTGAACGAGAAGGCCGGGCACATCGCCGGGAACGACTCGAAGGCCGGGCTCATCAACTACACCACCAGCATCAATATCCAGGCGCTCAGCGCCGCCAATAAGGCCGACAAGTACAAGGGCGTGATCGGCAACGCGGCCAAGTACCTCAAAGAGTACCAGTGGGACGAGAACCGCGGGAAGAAGGACGACAGCGACTACTACGGCGGCGCCGGGTACGCCGGCGACAAGTCCCGCCCCGACCTGTCCAACACCGCGTTCTTCCTCGAAGCCCTCAAGACCGCCGGCGTGCCGAAGGACGACCCCGCGTTTAAGAAGGCGCTGGTGTTTGTAAGCAAGTGCCAGAACCTGGAGAGCGAGTTCAACAAGGCGCCGTGGGCCGCGAAGGCCAACGACGGGAGTTTCATCTACACCGGCGCCAACGGCGGCGAGAACCGCCGCAGCGACGACACGAAGGGCGACACCGGCGGCTACGGCAGCATGACCTACGCGGGCGTAAAGAGCATGATCTACTGCGGGCTGTCGAAGGACGACAAACGGGTACAGAAAGCGCTGGAGTGGATCGGCAAGAACTACACCCTCGACAGCAACCCCGGCATGCCCGAGGAGAACAGCCAGCGCGGGCTGTACTATTACTACCACACCTTCGCCAAAACGATGGACGCGTTGGGGGTCGACGAGTTCACCGACACAAAGGGCGTAAAGCACGACTGGCGCGCCGACCTGCTCGCCGCCATCACGAAGCGCCAGGAGGTCGACGGCAGCTTCGTGAACAAGAACGATCGCTGGATGGAAGGCGACAAGAACCTCGTCACGGGCTACGCCCTGATGGCGCTGAGCTACTGCAAGAAGAAATAACCGCCCTGAAGGAGGTATGCCGATCATGCCCCCCGCACCGTGGCGACATTAGAACGGTTGGAAGCGGCCGACTGGTTCGCTGCGGTCGGGGTTCGTGACTCGGCCGTCGTCCTCTCGTCCTGGGAACGGAGGCGGGTGAGGGACAAATCCCCTCCCCCGCCCGCCACAGTATCGGCTGCGGCTACTGGCTTCGGCGCGTCAGATCTTCAGAACGCCGGTGCTGTCGCCGAACGCCTTGGCGGGCGCCCCCATCCGCTCGAACAGCGCCAAGTACAGGTTCGTTAGCGGGACATCGGAGCGTTTCGGGAACACGATGTGCCGCCCGCCGGTGATCGTACCGCCGCCCTTGCCCGCGAGCAGGATCGGCAGGTCGTCGTGGTTGTGCCGGTCCCCGTCGCCGATCCCGCTGCCGTACACCAGCATCACGTTGTCCAGCAGGCAACTGCCGTTCGGCTCCTTCACGGCCTTCATCTTGCCGACGAGGTACGCGAACTGCTGCATGTGGAACGCGTTGATCTTCGCGATCTTCTCCAGCTTCTTCGGGTCGCGGCCGTGGTGCGACAGGTCGTGGTGCCCTTCCGGCACGTCGATCATCTTGTACGGGCGGTTGCTCCCGTCGTTGGCGAACGGCAGCGTGGCCACCCGGGTGAGGTCCGTCTGGAAGGCCAGCACCATCAGGTCGGCCATCAGCCGCATGTGGTCCTGGACCTCCTTCGGGATGCCGGTCGGGGCCGCCATGTCCGGCTTCGCGACCGGCTTCTTGTTCGCCTCGCGCGCCTTCTGGATCTGGAGTTCGACCTCGCGGACGCTGCTGAGGTACTCGTCGAGTTTCTTCTGGTCGCCGGAGCCGAGCGTCGCGTTCAGCCCCTTGGCGTCTTCCATCACGAAGTCGAGGACGCTCTTGTTGTACAGCTCGCGCTTGGCCCGCGCCTCAGCAAGCTCCTTTGGGTCGTTGCCGCTGAACAGCCGCTCGAACACGGCCTTGGGGTCGCACTCCTTGGCGTTGGGCGTCGATTCGCCGCGCCACGACAGGTTCGAGGAGTACGCGCAGGAGTAACCGGAGTCGCAGTTGCCGGCCTGCTGGCCCCGCTCGATGCCCAGTTCCAGCGACGGGAACCGGGTCTGGTCGCCGATCACGCTCGCGACGTGCTGGTCGGCCGACATGCCGGCCCGGATGTCCGCGCCGTGGGTCTTGCGGGGCTGGCGGCCGGTGAGGAACGCGGACATCGCCCGCGCGTGATCCCCGGGGCCGTCGCCGTTGGCCCGGGCCTTGTCGAGCGCCAGGCCCGAGATCACGTTCACGTACTCTTTATGCGCGTTGAGCGGCTCTAGGATGCCGGTCAGTTCCGACAGCGCGCCGGTCGCGGACGGCGTCCACTGGGACATGTTCACGCCGTTGGGCACGTACACGAACGCGAGCCGCTTGGGAGCAGCCGCGGCCACCGAAGACGCCGGCGCGGCTGAAGCGAACGATTCGAGGAACGGCAGCGCAATGGCCGTTCCCAGGCCCTTGAGTGCGGTCCGGCGGGAAATGGACTTCGGCATTGGCAGCTCGCTGTGAGGCGCCCCCGCCCTTGCGGGCGAGGTGATCGGTTTCGGGTGTGATTCGATCGTCGGTCGGCAGGTCGATCTCGGTGGCAGGTCGGGTTAACAACACAGTTCGTCGGTCGGCACCAGGTTATTCGCTCCGTTTGCCCTTCCGTTTCTGGAATGGGTCGGACTTCACGACCGCTAGCACCATGGCGGAGAACTTGTCCCCGCTCTCCTTCGACGCCTTCGTGATCTCGTCCAGAGCGCACTTATCGTAATACTCTAACCCGCGGCCCAGGCCGAAGGTAAGCAATTTCTCCGCAAAGCACGTCCGGAACTGGTCCGCCTTGCCCAGCAACACCTTGCGCAGTTCGGCCGGGCCGTTGAACTTCAGCCCGCCGGGCAGTTCGCCGCTCGCGTCCACCGGCTTCTTGTTGTCCAGGGCGCGCCAGCCGCCGATGCCGTCGAAGTTTTCCAGCCCGAACCCGAGCGGGTCGAGTTTGGCGTGGCAGGTGGCGCAGCTCGGGTTCGCCCGGTGCTGCTCCATCTGCTCGCGGAGCGTCCCCTTGAGTTGACCGGTCGGCGGCAGCTCGGGCACGTCGGGGGCGGCCGGCGGGGGCGGCGTGCCGAGCACGTTTTCGAGAATCCACTTCCCGCGCTTCACCGGGCTGGTGCGGGTCGGGTTCGAGGTCACGGTGAGGGTGCTGGCCATCGTGATGATGCCGCCGCGGCGGACGTCCGGCAACGTCACCTTGCGGAACTCGGCCCCCTTCACGTCCTTGAGGCCGTAGTGCTCCGCGAGCCGCCCGTTCACGAACGTGTAGTCCGCGTCGAGGAAGTCGAGCACCGGCCGGTCGTTCCGCACCACGTACTCGAAGAACGCCTCGACCTCCCCCACCATCGCGTTCCGGAGCTGATCGTCCCAGCCCGGGAAGAAGCCCTTGTCCGGGGACAGCGTCTTCAGGTTCCGCAACTGGAGCCACTGCCCCGCGAAGTTCTCCGACAGCGCCTTCGCCTTCGGGTCCGTCAGCATCCGCTTGACCTGCGCCTCCAGGGTCGCGGGCTTCCGCAGCTCGCCCTTGGCCGCGAGCCGGAACAGCTCCTCGTCGGGCATGCTGGACCACAGGAAGTAGCTCAACCGGGTGGCGAACTCGAAGTCGTTGAGCGTGCGGACGTCGTTCGCGTTCTTGGGGTCGTCCTCAATGCGGTAGAGGAAGTGCGGGGACACCAGCACCGCCTTCATCGGGAGCTTGAGCGCGACGTGGAACGGCTCGCCCTGCTTGGTCGCGAGGTCGAACAGCTTCAGCAGCCGCGCCACCTCGTCGGGCTTCACCGGGCGGCGGTACGCGCGCCGTGTGAAGTTGGTCAGCACCGTCTCGGCCGCCGCACGCGCGTCAACGCCGGCGCCGGGGCGGGCGATCAGGAGCTGCCTCACGGACGCCGAATCGGGCGGGGGGACCGGGTTGAACGGCCCTTCGATCTCGATCAGCTCCAGTCCGAACTCGCGGACCTTCTTCTCGTTCTTGTCCTCGAACCCGTTGGTGAAGGCGACCGCGACGCGCTTCTCGCCGGCCCGGACCTTTACCGGCGCTTCGTAGGTCTTGGCCTTGCCCGGTTCGCCGTCCACCGTGAACGTCTTCACGTCCTCACCGCCCACCCGCACGGTCACCTTGGGGTGGGCGCCGCCGACGTTCGAGCCCCACCCGCGGAACCGGACCAGGTACTCGCCCTCGGCGGAGAAGTTGAACTTCTCCAGGAACCCCTGCCCCTCCGACTTGAAGACGATCTTCACGCCCGGGTCCTTGGACTTCGCGTCGCGCGGGGTGGCGAGGATGTTCTGCGGGCGGTACGTCTGCTTCGCGCTCTTCGGGGGCTCGGGGATGTTGAGCGCGGTGCCGAGGATCTTCTCGGCCGCCGCGAGGTACTTCTCCAGCAAAATGGGCTGGAACGAGAGCACGTCGCCGATGTTATCGAACCCGTACCCAACATCGTCGGACGGGAACTCCTCGGCCGGCTTGAAGTCCACGCCGCACAGGTCGCGGATCGTGTTGTTGTACTCGGCGCGGTTCAGCCGCCGGATGGTGACCCGGCCCGGGTCCTTGGGCACGTCCGGCGAGCAGTTGACCCGCGTGAGCGAGGACGCGATCCACTCGACGACGAACTCTTTCTCGTCTTTCGTCGGCTGGGGCTTCTTCGACGCCTTCGGCGGCATCTCGCCGGAGGAGATGGTGTGCTGGATCGCGCTCCAGTTCTTGCGGTCCTTGCGTGCGGCGGCCTCGGACACGTAGCCGTCGAGCGCCAGACCGCCCTTGGCCTTCTCGCCCTTGTGGCAGTCGACGCAATACTTCTGGAGGAACGGGAGAACTTTGTCCTTGAACGCGGGGTCTTCGGGCTGGGCCGGCGGCGCGGCGCGGACGAACGCTTCGGCCCCGGCGAAACCATCAAGGTTGACCGGTTCGCGCACCGGGAGGGCGTCGCGGGCGGTAGCGCTCGCCTGTTCGCCGCGCGCGAGGAGCAACCCGGCGGCGAGACTGCCCGCGGTCGCGGTACCGAGCAGCGCGAGAAGAACGGGGCGCAGCACCATCGAGGTCTCCCGGTCAGAAAGGCGTTCAGGCGGTGTGCGAGCGAATATTCGAGAGCAGTACCGGCCGGCGGGTTCTTTGAATCGGATTCTAGCGAAGCCGGTTCAAAAACTCAACGAGAAGGTCCGCCGTTCGCATCGGCTCGATTCGCCGGCCCGCGTAATTTCGAGGCCCATCACCAGTGCACATCTCGCGACCGCAACCGCGTGTCGCAAATTCGGCCACTTCGGGTTCACTGACTAGGACTTACGCAGTTGCGCTGGCGCAGGATTTGCGCATGGTGTGTTGTTGGTCTATGATCGGGCCATGAACGCACCACGTGCGAGCGCCGAGGACTACATCCAATTCCTGATCGCCACCCCCAAGGTGGCGTCGGCCGCGGAAGCCGCGCGAGCCCAACCGGACCATCCGACGGCGCCCGCGCATGATGCGTTCACCCGACTGCTGCACCGGCTGGAACCGGACCCAGCGGCGTTGTGGGACGAAGCCCGGTCGTCGGTCCGCCCGGGCGGTGCCGTGGTGCTCGACGACTCGGTGCTGGACAAGCCGTTCGCCCGGCACATGGGGCTGGTGCGCCGGTGCTGGTCCGGGCGGCACCGCCGGGTGGTGAGCGGGATCGGGCTGGTGACCCTGCTGTGGACCGACGGGGCCGCCCTGGTACCGTGTGATTACCGGCTCGCCGACCCGGCCCGAGCCGAGACCAAGAACGACCACTTCCGAGCCATGCTGGCGGTCGCCAAGGGACGGGACCTGTCGCCCCGGGTGGTACTGTTCGACACCTGGTACTCGGGCAAGGACAACCGGAAGGCGGTGCGGGCCCTGGGGTGGCACTTCCTGACCCGGGTGCGGAGCAACCGGCGGGTGAACCCGGATCGCACGGGCAATCGGGCCATCGAGGGGTGCCCGATCGGGGCCGCCGGTACGGTGGTGCACCTGGAGGGGTTCGGATTGGTGAAGGCGTTCCGGATCGCCACCGGTGATGGGGGCACGGAGCATTGGATCACCAACGACCTCGACATGGACGAGGCCACTCGTGCGGTTCTGGCCGGGCACGCGTGGGGCATCGAGGAGTATCACCGGGGCCTCAAGCAGCATTGCCACGTGGACCGGTGCCAGGTGCGCATGAGCCGGGCCCAAGCGGTCCACATCGGGCTCGCGATCCGCGCGTTCCTGCGGCTCGAGTGGCACCGGCTCAAGTCCGGCGTCAGTTGGTTCGCGGCCAAGACGGCCATCGTGCGCGAAGCGGTGCGAACCTACCTCGCCGCACCTACATACCTACTTACCCAAAAGTCAACTACGTAAGTCCTAACTGACAACTTGTGGCACCCACACTTTGTTATCCGCCGCTGAAGGCCACCCGAGGCGGTTGGTGCGTTGCGGATACCAGGCGGAAGCGGGAAAGATCCCTCCACACCTACCGAACTGCAGTCGTCACATCGGCATTTCCCACCTCTTTTTCCCCTCGTACCACGCTCAACCGAGCAACCGGCACCGGGTTTCGACCCGCACGGCGAACTCACACGCGCAAAACAACCGATCGCAAAACCCTACACAGTTGAAACTTACATCACATCAACCGACCGCGTCCGATTCCGGCGTCCGGCTCCGATCGGGCACCTTAGCCGAGTTCCAGGCGAGGATTCGTGGGTAGCGACTGCACCGCGAACCGTCAGCAAATTACCAGTCGGGCGGTAGCGAATGTCCAGTCCGTGCCCCGTCGGGTACTGGCAGTGCGTCGCTGTACCCCCGGTTACAGCGACGTGCTCTCGTTCCGGGGTTCGTATGGTTCTGGCCGTTGAGTGTGGCCTGCTCGCTCCGCGAGTGGTGCTGCGCACCTGATACCGAACGCGGTTGGTTTGTATCCACTCCGTGTTCTGTAGCCGGCCTCTCTTCAACCGAACCGCGAATCAAATCCGCTGTGCCCACCATGATCGTTCGGTAGCGCACACGCGCAGGCCGCACTCCAGACAGAACCACACACGAGCCCCGTAGCGAGAGCGGGTAAACGGCTGATGTCAGCGACGGGTCGGAGCGGTGCGCAGGCGACATTGCGTGCTGCAAACCAACGCGGGCAACAGTGTTGGGAACGAGTGAACGAAAGTGACGCGATCAAAAACAAACGGCCCGGGGATTTCCCCGGGCCGTTTAGCGATTCAGTGCGGGAGACAGGACTTGAACCTGCACAGGATTGCTCCCGCCAGCCCCTCAAGCTGGTGCGTCTGCCATTCCGCCACTCCCGCGGGGAACTGCTCTTGAGGAATTATTGCGGGTTAGGGACCGTTTTCAAGAGGGCGGTGTGAATCTCTTCATTCGGCCAGAAATGCCCGCACCGCGGCGGCCGTGGCCCCGGGGTGCGTGTACTGTGGGTAGTGGCCGCAATCTTGAAACTCCACCCGGCGCACGTCCCGCAATCCGCGTGCAAGAACCGCCTCGCAGCCCCACGGTACGATCCGGTCCCGGTCACCGCCGATCAGGAGCACGGGGGCGGCGATTGTAGGCAGCAGCGGGCGCAGGTCGAGCGAATCGAGTGCCACCGCCCGCCGGGCCGCGGCGCGGATCGGGGTCCGGCCGTTGCAGTCCAGGAACAGCGCGCGTGCCAGCGGCGAACACCCGCCCCAGGTCGCGGGGCAGGCGCGCCGCATCGCGAACTCGCGGAACGGGAGTTCGCACAGCCGCCCGTCCCAGTAGCGGCCCTGACGCGCCCCGAACCGCTCGTACCACCGCAGCGGGCGAAACGCGAACCCGCCCTTCAGCACACACTTCGTGAACCGCTCGGGGCGCTCGGCCAGCGCGCGCAACGCGACCGTCGTGCCGAACGACGACCCGAGCAGCGCCACGCGCCCCAACTTCAGGTGATCGAGCAGAGCGTAAAGGTCGGAGGTGAGGTCGCGGTGCCGGTACGCGCCGAGCCGCGCGCCGTCGTCGAGGCCGTTGGGCAGCTCGTAAGCCACGCAGGTGAAGTGCGGGGCGAGTTGGTGCATCACCATCGCGAACCCGCGCACCGCGTCCGACAGCCCGTGCAGGATCACGAGCGGCGGGCCGCTCCCCCAGACGGTCAACCGCAGGAGGTAACGGCCCGTGTCGAGCACCGCGTGGGCGCCCTCGTGCGCCAGCGCCCCCACCGCGTCGCGGCACCCGGCGTCGGTCACGTCGGGGCGGGCCGTCACTTCACCGGTTCGATCTTCCACAACTGCTTCTTCGCCTTCGCGTCGGCTTTCTTCTGAATGATGCGACCCTCGTCGTCCACGTCCAGCACCAGCTCGCTCAATTTGCTCGTGATGCGGCGCTCCGCGTCCTTCTCCTCCCACGTCCAGCGCTGGTTGTCGGCGTCCTCGTCCTTCGCGTCCCAGACGATGATCTGCACGCCCTCGTCCTTCGACGCCTCGAACACGTCGAGCGCCTTGCCGCTCTTCACGTTCACCAGCGAGAAGGACTTCCCGTCCTTCTTGATCTCCCACTGCTGGGCCTTGTTGGCCGGATCGGTCTTGGCGAGCGCGGCGCGGGCGCCGGCCTCGTCGGAGTCGTCGACGACCGCGAGCACCTTGCCCGTTTCGACGTTCACGATCCGGACCTTTTCATCCGCGGCCAGGGCGGGAACCGCGAGCAGACCGCAGGCCGTGAGGGCACAGAGCGAACGCAACATGTGAGTTCTCCTTGTCAGCGTGTCCGAAGTGCGAGAGCGAACGCGCCGGGCCGAAAGTAAGACGTGCAGCGTCGACCCGGGCGGTGGTGATTGTAGGACATCCGCGGAAGAGCGGTCAACGCGCCGGGAAGCGGCCCGGGCGAGTTTCACCGAAACGTCACTGAATTAAGAGTGTGAAGAGGGTTGGCCACAAAAAAGCACAAAGGGCACCAAGACACAAGCAGAACGAGAGCAGAAGAGAAATGGCCGCAAAAAAGCACAAAGGGCACAAAAGGAAACCGAAGACGAAGAGCTGTTCTGAAGGCGTGTGACTTCGCGTCCGTGCCCGAGGTACACTTCCCCGAGGAGATCAACTACGCCACCGTGCACAAGGAACGGGCGAGCGGGGCGTGGTAAGGATCGAGGAGCGGATCGCGCGGGGCACGACGAAGGGCGTGGCCCAGACGAACGGCACCGGGGCGCGCCCGTTGGCGCGGCTGAGGTGCCGACGAGCGGGCGTGCGCCAAGCCGCCCCGACGGGTGGCCGAGACGATGCCCCGCTCGCGCCGAGCTGGCGCGGATCGCGCGCGCCGTCACCCGGCGGCCCGCGACCGACGCGAGAATGAGCGAGCCGTCGATCTGCGCGCGAGCGCGCGTCGGCCTCACTCCCCGTCGAGCAGGTCCGTCCACCGCGGCACGAGAATCGTGAGGTCGGTGGTGTCGAACGCCCCGAGCAGTCGGTCCGTGCGGAGCGACAGTCGGTGCCGCAGCGGAACGCTCGGGAGCGCCGCGGGGACCACCTGCACCCCGCTCCCGGCCGACACCGCGATCGCGTGCTCGCCGGCCCGGACGACGACCACGCGGCGGGTCGCCGCGGCGCCCGGCAGGCCCACCCACCGGGCCGCGTCCGCCAGGGCCAGCGGCCGGCCGCGCACCGCGATGAGCTCGCGGACGTGCTCGTCCGCGGCGGCGACCGGGCTGCCGACGGGCACATCGCACACCTCATCCACCGCCCCCACGGGCAGGCCCAGCGCCACCGCCCGCCCGTTCGGGCCGGGCACCTCCGTGCGGGCGAACGTGAGGAGCCGGTCGACCCCGCCCGTACCGCCGGACCGGCGCACCTCGGGTCGCGGGGCCGGCCGTGCCGGGGGGGGCGGCCCCGGCTCGTGGGCGGGGTCGAGCGCGTCCACGTTCAGAAGGCCCACCGGCCCGTGCCCCGACAGCACGACCCCGTGCAGCAGCCGCGCCGCGGCGGCGCCCAGGCCGGGCGGGGGCGGGACCACCTCCCCGGCCGACACGCGGGCCACCGGCGCGACCCGGTCCACCAACAGCCCGAACCGCCCGCGCGGCGTCGCGACCAGGATCACCTGGCCGCCCGCCCGGGGGACGGTCGGCCCGCCGGAGAACCACCACGCCAGGGGGAACACCGGCACCCCGGCGCCGCGGACGACGAGCCGGCCCGGCTCGGTCTCGGTCGGGGCGGCGGCCAGTTGCTCACCCCGCTCGACCCCGACCACCTGGGCCAGGTCGATCCCGACGGACGCGTCACCGACCGCGCACCGGAGCCAGTTCACCGTGTGGCGCGCCTGCACTGCGACCATTCTAACTTCTCCCCGCCAGCCGGGCCGCGATCCCGGCCGGCGTGTCACACTCGTCCACGGCCCCGAGCTGAACGGCCCGGAGCGGCATCCCGTACACGGCCGACGAGTCCTCGTCCTGGGCGAACGTGCGCCCGCCGCCGGCGCGGATGGCGGCCAGCCCCCGCGCCCCGTCCTCGCCCATGCCGGTCAGCAGCACGCCGGTGGCGCGGCCCCGGAACGCCCGGGCCGCGGACTCCATCGCCACGTCGATGGACGGCCGGTGCCCGCTCACCGCCGGGCCGCCGTTCAACCGCACGCGGCCGTCGGCGCCCAGCACCGCGTGGCGGTCCCCCGGGGCCACCAGCACCGTGCCGGGCTCGAGCGCCTCGCCGTCCCCCGCCTCGCGGACGGGGAGCCCGGTCTGCCGGGCCAGCAGCTCGGCCAGCGACCGCGTGAACCGGGCCGGCAGGTGCTGCACCAGCAGCACGCCGAAGGGGGGCGGGGCGGGGAGCCCGGCGAGCAGCTCGCGCACCGCCGGCGGCCCGCCGGTGGACGCCCCGATGACCAGCACCGCCGGGGCGGCCCGGTCCAGGGCGGCCCGGTCCGGGGCGGGGCGGGACCGGGGGGCCGCCGGCACACCGGGCGCCCCGCCCACGGCGGGGCGAGGCGGCAGGGACCGCACCGTTTTGACCCCCGCCGCGGTCCGCACCTTGGCGACCAGCGCCCGGGCGAACTCGGCCGGGTCCGTGTCGTGCCCCGGCGCGTACTTGGTGAGCACGTCCACCGCCCCCAGCGCCAGCCCCTCCACCGTCTGCCCCGCCGCCCCGCGGCTCAGCCCGGAGAGGAGAAGCACCGGGGTCGGGCGGGTGGCCATGAGCCGCTCCAGGGCCGCCAGCCCGCCCATCCCGGGCATGTCCAGGTCGAGCGTCACCACGTGCGGGAGCAGGCCGGTGAGCCGCGCGAGGGCGGCCTCGCCGGAGTGCGCGAGCCCGGCCACCTCGATCCCCGGGGCGGCCGCGAGGTACGCGGCCAGCGCCCGGCACACGGTGGGCGAGTCGTCCACGATCAGGACGCGGATGGGCGGTGCCATGGGTGACTCACGGGCGGGCGCCGGGCGCGGCCGCGGAGCGGGACACCTGGCGCAGGATGTCGAGCAGGTTCTGGTCCTGGTACGGCTTGACCACGTACGCCGAGGCCCCGAGCGCCAGGGCCTTCCGCCGGTGCTTGTCCGCCGCCCGCGAGGTGAGCACGGCCACCGGCAGGCGCGCCAGGTGCGCGTCCGCCCGGACGGCGGCGAGCAGCTCGTACCCGTCCATCCGCGGCATCTCGACGTCCGTGAGAACCACGTCCGGCAGCGCCCCGCCGCGCTGGAGCAGCTCGAGCGCCTCGAGCCCGTCCTTGGCGACCGCCACCTGCCACCCGGCCCCGCCCAGCAGGCCCGACACCACCCGGCGGACGCTGGGGGAGTCGTCCACGACGAGCACCGTGAGGCCCGCCTTGCCGGGGGCCGCGGCCGGGGCCGGCCCGCCGGCCCCGCGGGCGGCCGGGGCCGCGCCCCCGCGGACCAGGTCGGCCGGGCTGAGGATGAGCACCACGCTCCCGTCCCCGAGCAGCGTCGCCCCGGACACCCCGGGCAGCCGCCGGAGCTGCTGGCCGAGCGACTTCACCACCACCTCCCGGCCGCCGACGAGCTGGTCCACCGCCAGGGCGGCGCGCCGGCCGGCCACGTTCAGCACGACCACCGGGGACCGGGGCGCCGCCTCCTCGTCCGCCCCGCGCAGCCCGAGCGCGCGCGCCAGCGGGACCAGCGGGACCACCGCGGCCCCCAGCCGCAGCACCGGCGCCCGGCCCACCCGGTCCACGTCCTCGTCCCGGGCCCGCATGATGTGCTCGACCGCCTCCAGCGGGAGGGCGTACGTCTGGCCGGCCGCCCGGACCAGCAACCCCCGGATCACCGCCAGGGTCATCGGGATGCGGATGGTGAACGTGGTGCCCCGGCCGAACGCGGAGGCCACCGCGACCGTCCCCTTCAGCGCCTCCACCTTGGTCTTCACCACGTCCAGCCCGACGCCGCGCCCGGACAGCTCGGACACCTCCTCGCGGGTGCTGAACCCGGGCCGGAACAGGTACTCGGGGAGCTGCTCCTCGGTCAGCGCGGCGGCCTCCTCGGCGGTGACCAGCTCGCGCCGCACCAGCGCCTCGCGCACCCGCTCGAAGTCGATCCCGCGGCCGTCGTCGGCGACCGTGAGGGCCACGTTGTTGCCCTCGTGCGCGGCCCGCAGGGTGATCCGCCCGGCGGCCGGCTTGCCCAGCGCCAGCCGCACCTCGGCGGGCTCCAGCCCGTGGTCCACCGCGTTGCGGAGCAGGTGCATCAGCGGGTCGGCCAGCGCCTCCAGCACCGTCTTGTCCAGCCCCGTCCGCTCCCCCTCCAGCACCAGCTCGGCCGGCTTGTTGGCGGTGCGGGCGGCGGTGCGGACGGCGCGGTGCAGCTTGGCCGCGGCGGTGGCCAGGGGCACCATCCGGAGCCGCATCAGCTTGTCCTCGGTCTCGCTCGTCAGCCGCGCCTGGCGGGTGAGCTGGCCGTCGAACTCGGACAGCAGGTGCCCGAATTCGCCGAACACGGTCTGCACGTCGGTGCTGGTTTCGGCCAGCTCGCGGGTGAGCAGGTGGAACTCGGTGTACCGGTCGAGCTCCAGCGCGTCGAACCCGTCGCCGTCGCCGTACCCGTCGCCGTACCCGCCGCCCCCGCCCGCGCGGCTGCCGGCCAGCGCGCTGGCCTCGTACCCGATGCTGAGCCGGTCGGTGACGCGCCCCAGCCGGGCGGTGGCGGGCCGGGCCTCGCCCAGCAGGCGGGCGAACTCGGTCACCCGCTGCTCGAGGGCCGTGCGGGTGATCACCAGCTCGCCGATCAGCTTGGCCAGCTCGTCGAGCCGCCGGATCGGGACCCGGACGTACGCCTCGGCGGCCTCGCGCGCCTCCTGGGCCGCGACCGCCGGCTCCGGCTCCGGCTCCGGCTCGGCGGCCTCCGCGTCGGCGGCGGGCGCCGGCGCGGCCGGCGGGGGCGCGGCGGCGCCCAGGGCCGCCGTCAGCCGGGCGTGAAGGTCGGCGAACCCGCTCGGGGCGCCCGCCCCTTCGACCGACTCGGCGATCAGGTCCGCGCCGGCGATCAGCAGCTCGACCTCCCCGGCGGTGGCGACCCGCGCGCCTTCGTAGTACAGGTCGAGCAGGTCCTCCATGCGGTGCGCGAGCTGGGTCACCTGGTGCAGCCCGACCAGCCCGGCGGTGCCCTTGAGGCTGTGGGCGGCCCGGCGGATCGCCTGCCACCGCTCGCCGTCGGCCGGGTCCTCGCGCGCCTCGGGGAGCAGCGTCACCAGCGTCCGGATGTGGTCCTCGGACTCGGCCCGGAACACCGCCATCAGCTCGGGCGTGATGCCGGCGCGGCCGGCGCCGCGCGGCTCGGGGGCGGGGGCCGGCTTGACGACCGGGGCCGCCGCACCGAAGTCCGGCGGGGCCAGGTCCGCGCCGGGCCCCAAGGCCGCGAAGTCCGGCGGGGCCAGATCGGCGCCCGCGGGCGGTGCCCCGAAGTCCGGCACGTCCGGAGCCGGCCCGGGTGCGGTCTCAAAGTCCGGCGGGTCAAGGGCGCCCTCCGCCCACGGGGGGGCGGCGCCCGGTCCGGCCGGCGCGCCCTCCGGGGGGACGGCCGGGCGGTCCGGGCCGCGGCCCTCGTCCCCGGTGCGGCCGTCCGCGGCCGGCGCGGCGGGCGGCGGGGCCGGCGGGCCGGACCGGGTCCGCGACCGCAACTGCTGCGCGTGGCCCAGCGCGGCCGCGGCCAGTTCCGGCTGCCGGTCCGCCCCGCCCCGCGCCCCGGCGAGGTACGCTTCGATGTGGGCGATGCTGCCCTCGATCCCGTCCAGCAGCTCCGGCGTGGCCTCGTCCGGCTCGTGCATCAGCAGCTCGACCACCTCCTCCAGCGCGAAGGCGAAGTGGCTCAGCTCGGCCAGGCCCACCATCGACGACGCGCCCTTGATGATGTGGACGCACCGGTACGCCTCGTGCAGCACCTCCGGGTCGCCCGGGCCGGCGCGCAGCGTCGCCACGCCGGCCCGGATGGCCGGCAGGTAGCCGGCCGCCTCGGCGACAAACCCCAGGATCAGCTCGCGGTTCAGTTGCGACATCGCCCGTCTCTGTGTGTGCTCACGCGGTTCGGCGGTACAGCCAGGCGTCCGGCAGGCGGACCAGCTCCAGCCCCGGGGTGTCGAGCCCCAGCGCCTCGGCCGGCCCGAGCACCAAACAGCCCCCCGGGGCCAGGGCCGCGGTGAGGCGCCGCAGGATCTCGCCCCGCGCCTCGGGGCGGTAGTAGATCAACACGTTTTGGCAGAAGATCACGTCTTGGGGCGGCCGCGCCGGGCCGCCCCCGAGCAGGTCGCACGGCTCGAACCGGGTGACCGCCCGGAGGTCCGGCCCCACCCGGTACCCGGCCGGGGCCGCCTCGAAGAACCGGCGCAGCACCCCCGGGGGCACCGCCGCCAGCTCGTGCGCCCGGTAGCACCCGGCGCGGGCGCGCTCCAGCGCCGCGGGGCTCCGGTCCGTGCCCACCACCTCCACCTGCCACCCGGCCAGCCCGGGGTCCGACAGGCAGGCGATCCCCAGCGAGTACGCCTCCGGGCCGGTCGAGCACCCGGCGCTCCACAGCGCGACCCGCGCGCCCCCCTCCCGCCGCCGCCGCTCGCGGGCCGCCGGCAGGGCGAACCCGGTGAGGGCCGCGAACGCGGCCGGGTCGCGGAAGAACCGGGTGTCCCCGTTCAGCAGCCCGTCGAGCAGCCGGTCCCACTCGGGGGCCGCCGGGCACGCCGCCAGGTGGCGCGCGTACTCGGCGGGCGCCGCGAACCCGCACGCCCGGGCCCGGGCGGCCGCCACCTCGCCCAGGACCCGGGCCCGCGCGCCGCCCAGGGACATCCCGGAGCGCTCCTCGACCGACTCGCGCCACCGGGCGAACTCCGCGTCGGTCAGCTCGACCATGACGCCCTCCGGGCGCGGCGGTTACGCGAGTTGCTTCTTCCGGGTCCCGTTCTTGCCCGCCGGGGCGGCCGGCTCGGCCTGCACCATCATGTGCGCGGGGAGCCGGAACGCGCTGAGCGAGCCGCGCAGGTCGTCGGCCAGCCGGGCCAGCTCGTTCACCGCCTCCGCCGTCTGCTTGGTCCCGGCCGCCGTGCTCTGGGTGATCTGGCTGACGTCGGACATGGACCGGGCCAGCGACTCGGACCCGCGGGCCTGCTGCTTGGACGCCAGCGAGATGGACTGGATCAGGTCGGCCAGTTTGGCCGCCACGTCCTCGATCTCGCCCAGCGACTGGCCGGCCTGGTTGGCCACCTTGGACCCGCCGACCACCTCCTGGATGCTCCGCTCCATCGCGGCCACGGCCTCGTTCGTTTCGCCCTGGATCGCCCGCACCAGCACGCTGATCTTCTTCGTCGCCTCGGTGGACCGCACGGCCAGCCGCTCGACCTCCTCGGCGACCACCGCGAACCCGCGGCCCGCGTCGCCCGCCGCGGCGGCCTGGATCGACGCGTTCAGGGCCAGGATGCTGGTCCGGTCGGCGATGTCGTCGATGAGCTGGACGATCTGGCCGATCTCCTGCGAGGTCTCGCCCAGCCGCTTGATCCGCTTGGCCGTCTCCTGGGCCTGCTCGCGGATCCGGTTCATGCTGTCGATGGTGTTGCGCACGGCGGTGTTGCCCTGCTTGGCGTTCTGGAGCGCCTGCTGGGCGACCGTGGTGGAGACGGCCGCGTTGTCGGACACCTGCTGGATGCTGGTGGCCATCTCGTCGATGGCCGCGGACATGTTCACGATCTGCTCGGCCTGGGTCTCGGACCCGCCGGCCAGGTGCTCGGCCGACGAGTGGATCTCGGTCGCGGCGCTGGACACGTGGCGCGTGGCCGACTGCACCCGGCTGATGATCTTGCGGAGCTCCTCGACCGTGTAGTTGAACGAGTCGGCGATGGCCCCGGTGATGTCGGCGGACACCTCGACGTCCTTGGTCAGGTCGCCGGTGCCCACCCCGCTCACCTCGTCCAGCAGCTTCATGATGGACCGCTGGATCTCCTCCTTCTCGCCCCGCGACTGGATCAGCACCAGCGTGTTGTCGAGCATCTTGTTGAGCGAGCCGGCCATCGCCCCGAGCTCGTCCTCGGACGCGACCGCGACGCGGGTCGTGTAGTCGCCCGCCTCGATCTTCGCGAACGTGGCGCTCAGCCCGTCGACCTGCCGGGTGATGCTGCGGGTCACGACGAGCACCACGACGCCCACGACCATGAGCCCGACCGCGATCCCGGCGATCGAGGTCCAGTTGGTGTACCGGTCCCGCGACACCCGCTCGGTCAGCAGTTCGACCAGGAGCGGATCGATGGCGTCGAACAGCTTGTACGCGGCGGCGGCGGCGGCGTTCGCCTTGTCGTAGTACACGCCCTGCGACTGCTTCACGGTGTCCGCGCCGAGCAGCTCCTCGCGGACCAGAGCGACGTACGCGTCCACCTGCCGGGTGTGCTCGTCGAACGCGGGCCGGAGGGCGGCCGCCAGCCTCGGGTTGTACCGGACCGCGCTGTCGATCTGGCGGCGGATGTCGCTCCGGGCGTCGTCGATCTGGCTGAGCAGCACGGCCAGATAAATTCGCTCGTCGAGGGTCAGCGTGTTCTTCAGGTCGTTGTTGTTCGCTTGCGCGCGCAGGAGCACGGCGTTGGCCTTGCCGCGGATCTGGCTGATCGCGTCCGCCTCCGTGAGCGCCTGCTGCGTGAGGATGCTCTGCAGGTAGTAGGCGTCCACCTGAGAATCGAGGGCAAGGCCGGCGAGTTCGGCGATGTCCCGGCTCAGCTCGAACACCTTGGCGATCAGCGCGTTGTGCCGCTGGAAGCTGACCGCGTCCTCACCCACCTGGTAGCCGGCAACGGCGGCCCTCAGTGCGCCCCACTCGTCACGAACGGCGGCCACCCGCCCGGCCAACTTGAACTCGTCCTTATCGGCAGCCAGGGCCGCGTCGAGTTCGTTGAGGCTTGCGTCAACGTCGGCCGCCGCCCGGTTCCGCTCGGCGGTCCGCTCGGCGGCCCCGTTGAGAATCTCGCGCGTGTTCGCCCGGTGCTGGGTGAGCTGCCGGCTCAACTGTTTGATCGGCCGGAGCATCTCCAGGGCCCGCAGCTCCCGCTTGGTGTTGTCGATCGCGTCGTTGCTCTTGCGGACCACGACCGAGGTGAGGAACACGATCGGGAACAAGAACGGGACGGCGATGAGGGCGCACTTCTGCCAGACCTTGAGGCGCCGGAAGCTCACCAGTTGGGGCAGTCGGATCTTGGCCATCGGTCGTCACCTCGAATGGGTTGCGGCGGGCGGGGGTGGCCCCAGGCGCCCGGGCTCGGAAGTAGTTCGTGTGGTTCGGGGGCGCCGGTCAGGCGGGCGCGGTCGTGTCGGCTTCCGCGGCGGCCAGCAGCTCCGCCGGCGCGAGGCGGTGGACCAGGCCGCCCGGGTCGACCGTGACGCCGGTCAGGAACCGCGCGAGGTGCGCGTCGGCTGGCGCGGCCGGCGCCGCGGCGTCCAGCGCCCGGATGCCGGCGACCTCGTCCACCAGGAGGCCCAGCGGGCTGTCCCCGGCAGCGCCGTGCATCACGACCAGCCGGGCCGCGGTGCCCGCCGCGGGCAGGCCGAGCAGGCCGGCCAGGTCCGCCACGGTCACCACGTCCCCGCGGACGTTCGCGACCCCGGCGACCCACCCGGGCACCCCCGGGAGCGGGGTGAGCGGGAGCCGCTGGCGGACCTCGCGGACGCTCTCGATCGGCAGGGCGAGCGTGCGGCCGGCGGCCCGGACGACCAGGTGCCGGTCCCGGCCGGTGCGGCGGGCCGGCGCGGCCTCGGCGGCGCCGAAGCCGGCGCCCGGGGCGAGCGGGGCGGGGGCCAGCCCGGCGAGCAGCTCGGCCAGGGACGCCCCGGCCGCCGACCGGTTCACCTCGCAGGCGAGCGCGCGCTCGGCGGCGGCGGCGGGCGCGCCGGGAGCCGTGACCGCCGCCGTGAGCCGCAGCCGCCCGGGCGCGAACCCGGCCAGCCGGGCGGTCTGGCGCCACGATCCGCCGGGCGGCAGGTCCGCGGCCGGCCACTCGACCCGGTCGCCGGCGATCGAGAGGGTGCCGCCGGCCGAGGCCGAGCGGAACAGCAGTTCGTCGGGCACCGAGAGGGTCACGCGCGCGCCGGCGGCGGGCGCGGCCCCGCGGTTCGTGACCAGCACCTCGAAGGTCGCCTCGTCGTCGGTCGCGATCCGGTCGGGGGCGCCGAGTTCGACCGCCAGTTCGACCGGCGGCGGCGCGACCTCAATGACCGCCCGGCCCGCGGGGCCGTCCGCGGCGGCCGCCTCCACCGCCCACCGGACCGGGTGCCCCGCCGCGGTCAGCAGCAGCTCGGCCGCCCGGGACTCGCCGGCGGCCAGCGGCGGCAGGGCGACTTCTGCGACGCACGGGCCGCCCGGCCCGTCGGGGCGTGCCCCCACCCGGACCTCGCCGCACGGGGCGGCGCCGGTGTTGGTCACGGTGAGCGGGAGCGCCGGGCGGCCGGCGGGGTCGAACGCGACCGGGCCGCAGGACAGGGCGAGGGCAGGCGCCGGGACCGGGCGGAACGCGACCAGCGCGGTCCGCGGGGCCGCGACGAGCGGGGCCGTTTCGGGGGTGATCGGGAACCGCACCGCGAGGGTGACGGCGGCGCCGGGCCGGAGCGCGCCCAGCTCCCAAACGAGCCCGGCGGCGGTGCGGCGCGACGGGCGCGTGGCCTGGACCCGCGGGACGCCCCGCGGCAGCGGGAACTCGACCCGGCACTCGTGGGCGACCGGGCCGGCGGGGGCCGTGACGGCGAACCGGTACAGCGCGTCGCCCGGCGGGTCCGTCGGGGCGTGTTGCACCGCGAGCGGGGAGACCGCCCAGTCGCGCGGCGCGGGGTCGCGCGGCGGCGGGGTCCGCACCGGCTGCGGCGTTTCGGTCAGGGCGGTGGGCGGCGCCGGCGGCTCGCCCGCGGTCGCCCCCGCGGGAGCGGCGGGCGGCGGGACCGGTTGCGGGCCGGGGTCCGCCGCGCCCGACGGCGCGGCACCGGGATCGGTGGGATCGGACGGCAGGCCCGGCAGCGGCAGGCCCGCGAACAGCGGGAGGTCCGCGCCGGGGGCGGTCAGCCAATCCGGGAGATCGTTCGGCGTCACGTGCGGCCCCGAGGGTTCGGCGGAAGGGTGCCCGGCCCCTTGATAATTATCGAATAGTAATTTTAAAAATCAGTACAACCGAGTCACATTTGTGATCAACTCGTCGCTCGCGAACGGCTTGGTGAGGTACGCGTCGGCCCCCTGCTTCATGCCCCAGAACTTGTCCGCGTCCTGGTTCTTGGTGGTCAGCATGAGCACCTTGATGTGCTGCGTCTCGGGCGCGGACTTGAGCTGTCGGCACACCTGGTAGCCGTTCTTCTTGGGCATCACCACGTCCAGCACAATCAGGCGGGGCTGCTCGCGCCCGGCCTTCTCGATGGCCTCGTCGCCGTCGGCCGCGGTGATCACGCGGTACCCCTTGGCCTGGAGCGCGGAAACCACCACCCGCTGTTCGGTGGGGCTGTCGTCTACCACGAGGATCGTGTCGTTCGGCATCGAAGCATCTCCGGTTGAAAGAACAAAAGGCGGGTCGCCCGCGCCGGCCGTCCGCCGGCGCGGCACGGGTCAGCCCGGCGGCGCCTTCGCGATCGGGGCCAGCCGGGTCACGGTTTCCAGCAGCTTGTCGGCCTCGAACGGCTTGGTCACGTAGTCCGCGGCCCCGACCCAGCGGCCGTGGAGCTTGTTCAGCAGCCCCGTCTTGCCGGTCAGGAACACGACCGGCACGGTGGCCGTCTCGGCCGTGGCTCGCAAGAACTTGCACAGGCCGAACCCGTCGATCCCGGGCATGTTGATGTCGAGTATGAACAGCTGCGGCGGCCCCGAGTCGCGGACCAGCCGGGACGCCTCCTCGGCGCCGTGCGCGAGGACCACCGAGTACCCGGCGGCGGTGAGGAGGCTGGACACCATCATGCGCACCGTGGCGCTGTCGTCCACGACCATCACTTTGGGGCCGGGGGCGGGGGCCGGGGCCGGGGCGCTCTCGGCGCGGGCCGCGCCGGCGCCGGTCTCCCGCTGGGCACTGAGGAACCGGACCGCGTCGGCGCGCCACGGCGGCCCCGGCGGCGCGGCCTTTTGGACCGCCGCCTGAAGCGCCCGGACCGCGAAGTCGGTGTAGCCGAGGTTCAGGTAAGCGAGGCCCAGGGCGTGGGCCGTGTCGGCGCTGGGGTCCGTGGTCCAGGCGGCCTTGAGACGCCGGGCCGCGGCCTCAACGAGTGCCCGGTCGACCCCGGGGGCCGGGGCGTCGAACAGTTCGGGCCGGTCGAGGGCGGTCACCGCCCCGCACCCCGGGCAGGTGGTGGTGACGGTGTCGTCGGCCGCCGCGGAGTGCTCGCACAGCGGGCAGCGCCAGGGGGGGGCCGGGGCGGGCCCGAGCCGAGCCCGCAGCTTCGCCAGCCCGGCCTTGGCCTGGGCGCTGGCGGGGTTGCGCTTGAGCACCTGTTCGAGGAACGTGATCGCGGTGCCCGGGTCGTCGGTGACCCCGGCGCGCCACAGCCAGGCGGCCTCGTTGGTGGCGTCCAGTTCCGTCGCCTCGGTGAGCAGTCGCGCGGCCGCCGCCCGGTCGTTCGCCCGGGCGGCCTCCACCCCGGCCCGGAACACGGCCTGCGGCAGGGCCGCGAGGGCGGTCGGGTTGCTGGCGTTGAGGTTCAGCGTGGCCCGGATCCCGATCAGCGCGTCGACCGGCTTTTCCGCGGTGCTGGCGTACCAGAGCCAAGCGGCTTCGTTCCGGGGGTCCCGCTCAGTGATTTCCCCGAACAGCGCGTGCGCGCGGGCCTTCTCGCCGCCGTGGGCGGCCTTCATGGCCTCGCGGAGCAAGTGGACCAGCTTTGGCGACATTGACGGCTGCATAGCAAGTCAAATTCGTTTATTTTTTGTTTCAGACTGTCGGGAATACCGTAAGCATGCGGGACGAACCGAACGTGGTCAAATTCGCATGGGTGTTTATTGCCGGTCGAATTATGGCAGTGAAATAATTTCACCTGTGGTCCGAGAGTGAGGTGTTACGCGATGTGGCGTTCTGCGCCCCGGAGCGCGGCACCGACACGAACAGTCGCCGCGCGTGTCACTCGTGCCGCGGCGGCGGCCGCTCAAGGGCCTGCGGACCGGGCGCGCGGCGTTTTTGAGTTAGGCCGGGGGGCGAGCCGACCGTCGTTACACGTCCCAAGGGCGGGAGCAAAACGTTGCCGTGAACGGGTTCGTGTTGCGCGCGAATTGGTGTTGGGTACGTTGCGGCGTGTGGATCCGTGCGCAGCTCTTCACGTTCGGAGCTGATCGGGGAGTTGGCGAGTGTCGGGTGACGTGACGGCCGTAACCAGTTCCGATCTCTCGGGCACGCGGCCGAGCGGGTCGAGGCGGGGGCACCCCGAGCTATCCCTGAGAACCTCTCGCTTCGACGCAACAACGCAATACCGATATGATATTATAAATAAATATTTATATACACGATCGAAATGTAAAAATTATCTTACCATATCCAGTTAATCGACGGGGATGACTTCTCCCCCGATTCGGCGTGACGGCGCCCCAGAAGGCGCTCTCGCTCACATCCCGCCCCAACAACCTCACGCTACCGTCCCCGAACCCGCACAGCAGCCCTCCCGGATGAACGATTGCGGGACTGGCGAGTCAGAGGGATGACGCCTACGGCAAGAAGGTCTGGGTCGACATTATTGCCAGCTACGTTCGGCCAAGCATCTTTATTCGCACCGGCGAAGTTGTGGGAGGCTCGCACCACTTGTTTGAGCGCGTTCGTGTTCCGCACTCGCTGAGCCGCTTCCCGGACCTTTTGAACGGCGGGCAGCAACAAAGCAAGGAGCATGGCCAGAATGGTAATTGCGATGAGCAACTCAATCAGAGTAAATGCCGGCCTCAATTGACGAGCCATTCCGATGGCACTCCCATAGAAGCCCTGGCAAAGCTACTGCGGCCGTCGCGCACCAGGTCCATGGCCATCAATACCGAGAGTCGTCGGCACGTGAGTTTGGTGAAGCGGGAAGCCCGAACAGGCACGAGGTCGTGAGCGCCGGGTGGCAAACTCATGACGGCCGCCCGTGCGCCGCAGGTGCTTCAGCGCCCCTCACGCACCCGACCGCGGACGGTCACAGAATCGGCATCAGCCAGGCTCAGGGCGTTGGGCACGCTCCCCGCGCGCAGTTCCGCAACGATGCGGTTTGTACTCCGCGATCGATTCCGGGGAATTGTGCATTACGAGGTAAACAGTCCGGCGATTCCCGCCCATGGAAAAGCGGACATCGGCTTGGTCGGAAGGCTTGTGGTGGGCGTAGACGGGGACGGATTCTTTCTTCGGCGGCATGGCTCACTAGGGATACGGCGTAAGACTACGCCGCTTCCTGACTGATCCGGCCGCACTCCCGAACGTCGAGAGGTAAGCTTAACTGCTTCGGCAGAAAGGAATTACAAACAGTGCGCCCGCTCGGATTCGAACCGAGGACCAAGCGGTTAAAAGCCGCTTGCTCTACCAGCTGAGCTACAGGCGCGTGAACAGCTTGCACGCATCTACGATAGGAACACCGGCAATAGTTTCCAGTTGTTCATCTCCGGTAACCTGCCATTTTTCCAGTTAGATCACGCCGCAGCTTTCGCGGCGCAGGTTGGACCGTGACCACATTCCGGGCCGTGTTCGCCCGGTTGCAGGCCGCTCACGTGCGCGTCGTCAGGAAGTTCTTCTGAGTTGTATCCAAGGCGACCGGTTCCGACTTCAATCGTGGACCGAGAGCGTTCACCACGCCGGTGTGGTACCAGGGCCTTTCCTTGATTCACTCTACGTAACTCCGATAAGTCCCTTGGCCATTGCCGGGTCCATCTGGAGCCGCTCGATCGCCTCCGGGCAACTCACCGCCTTGACCTCACGCCACAGGTGCACCACGGCGTTCCGCAGCGCCGCCAGCACCTGTGGTGCGTGCCCCATGCGCACACGACACGCGTCCTCGCCCAGTGTCACGTCACGCACGTAATGCAGTTCGTTCTCGATGCGCCAGTGCGTCCGCACATGGTTCAGGAGTGTGGCCGCATCCGCCTTCTCGGCCGACAGGCTCGTGATGCCGAAATGCACTTCGACCGTCGTTTGGCCTCGGACCGTCCGCTCACGCGTCAACTGGAAGCCCTGCTTCACCCCCGCCCACGTCGGCGAGCACGTCAGAATCGAGGTCGTTTGCAGCGTCCGCTTCTCGATGCGGCCGTGACCCTTATCGACGGTCGTGGCGATGCGGCTCGGGGCGGGCGGAGGCCGATCCCCAGGGGGAAGTGGCCGCCGCGATCGATCGGGCGGCGGTCTCGAAGGCGAACCCGGCTCGGATGTCGATCCCCAATCCGGGTTGGTTGTCCTTCACCGTGAGCACGTAGTCGCCGCCGGCCCCGACCACCTCCTCGGCCAGGTCTCGCTGGCAGAACATGGCGTCGCCGACCACGACCTTCCCTCGCAGCGGCAGAATGCCGAGGAGCGTCAAGGCGGCCTTGTGCTCGTTGGTGCTCGCATCGACCTTGACCTGGGCGAGTACGGCACCGACGGTGGGGGCGTATGCGGCCAGCAGGTGCTGACCGGGGATCGCGCCGTTGCGAGAGCCTCGAAGGGTCTTGCCGTCGATGGAGATGTGTGTGAAGGCGGCCGGGTCGACGCGGCTGGCGATCCAGTACGAGAGGACGTGCTCCAGTTGGTCGGCGTCGAAGCGTCGCAGGGTGCGGGAGAGCGTGGAAACGGCCGGGGTCTTGCCGCGTCGGAAGCCGAGGGCATGGGCGAGGGCGGGTCCGTGCTGTCGCCCGAAGCGAGCGATGCCATTGAGGCTGGTGCGCCCCATGAGCATGGCGAGGGCGACGAGTCCGAGGAAGGGGGCGAGTGGGTGGATAAGGCCGTGCTTGCTGCGGGGATCGGGAACCGCCGCCAGGGCATCGACCAGGGTGCAAGGAGACATGGGTACCTTCCTGGCTGCGAGAAGGCGCCCCACATAGCCACGTTCCCTCGTGTAAGCAAGGTGAAATAAGGAAAGGCCCTGGGTGTGGTACAGTGTCCCACCGGAACGCAGGTTGATTCAGCCGGCGGGACACTGTACCACACCGGCGAAACGAACAACGCTCGCGGGAACGCAATCGCGAGCAACTGCACCCGCGGCGGAGCGCCGCAGAGAAGGTCTCGGAACCGGCCGCCCGTGGCTCACAACCGCCGATGTTACGGCGGTCTTGTTCATGCCTACTTCTGTTGAGCCGCGCGGTCGTGTGCGGCCCGCTGCTCGAACTCGTCTGTGATCGATTTCCCCGCGGCGTTTTGCGGGCACCGGGACTGCGGGAACGTCACGATGAAGCCCCGGTTCCCGTCTACCGCGCCGAAATCGATTCGGGTGCCCCGGGCGTACGGGCGCTGCCACTCGAGCACCACACACCGAATCCCGTCGACCACGAACTCGAAATCGTCGTCCCCCGGGGGAGCGGCCTCGATATCGAGTTTGTTCTGGAAACCAGTACACCCGCCGCCTTTGATCGTGTACCGCAGCCACCACCGATCGATGTTCAGACCCGCGACGTGCGTCCGGAGTTCGTGGGCCGCCGCTGGTGTGATTTCCAGGTACACCCGCTCCCGCGGGGGCGGGGCCAGTTCCAGCGCCGGGCCGGCAAGACTCGGCGCCGGGGTGCGGGGCCGCGCGTCGCGCACGGGCATGTCGCACCCCGTGAGCCACACAAGAAAAAGGGCGAACGTAGGCCCGGTTTGGGCTCGGATCATGGGCACGGTCTCGTTGATTTCACAGACCCGCTCCATGCTACCAGACCCGGCCGGCCACGCAACCGTCACTTCTTCTTCGGCTCGGCCTCCTTCGCCGCAATGCCGGGGCTGGCGTTGAACACCTTCACGACGGCCGCCGTCTTCACGTTCCACACGGCGACGCTGCCGTCGTAGCTGCCGCCCGCGACCAGTTCACCGTCGGGGCTGAAGGCCACCGTGTACACGTAGTCCGTGAGGCCCGCCAGCGACTTGCCCGCCGCCAGCGTGTCCATGTTCCACAGCCGCACGGTCTTGTCGGCGCTCGCGGTGGCGAGCAGCGGCTGCTTCGGGTTCGCCACGACCTTGAACACCTCGTCCCCGTGCCCGCCGGCGTTCTTCACCTGCTTGCCCTCGCCGTTCGGCTTCCAGGTGCGGAGCTGCTTGTCCGCCCCTACCGAGTACCCGGCCGAGCCGTCGGCCTTCACCGCCACCCCGTACACGATGTTCTGGTGCTCGGGGAATGTCACCACCGACTCCTTCGCCTTCAGGTCCCACACCTTCGCGGTCTTGTCGCGCCCGGCGGTCAGCAGGTACTTGCCGTCCGCCGAAATGGTGCAGCCGAGTACCCAGTCCGCGTGGTTCTCGACCGTCTGAACCGGCTTCGCCTTATCGAGCCCCTCGGACAGGTCGAAGACCCGCACGGCGCGGTCGCAGCCGCCGGCCGCCAGCGTCTTACCGTCCGGGGTGACCGCCAGACACAGCACCGAATCTTCCACGTCGAACAGGTGCTTCACCAGCACCTTCGGGTCGTTCACGCCGTCGAGCACCTCGACCCCGTCTTCCCCTCTGGCGGCCCCCCCCCCTGCGGGTTCCCCTGCCCCCCCTCCGGCCTTCCCCTTCGCAGCGAGGTCGTAGATGCGAACGTCGCCCTCCTGCCCCGGGCGCCCGCCCGCGACCGCCAGCTTGCCGTCCGGCAGGAACGCCAGACCGTAGGCGCGTTCGGACCGGGTACGGACCCGCTTCGTCAGCTTCCCGGTAGTCGCGTCCCACACGGTGAGTTCGTGGTGCCCGCCCACCACCACCGACTTGCTGTCCGGCGTAAACGCCAGCGCGTTGACGATGACCGCGAACGGGTACGCCTTCGGCGGCACCGGCGGCTGCCACCGCACCCGCAACTCCTTCACGAGGTCGCCCTTCGGGTCGATGCCGGCGTCGAGCTTCGCGCCCTCCTTGATCCACCGCTCGACGAGATCGGCCTTGCCCTTCGGAACGGCCTCGCCCTTGTCGCGCGGCGGCATACGCCGCTGGTCGGTGGTGACCAGGAGCGCGTGGAACTCGCTCTGGTCGGGCTTGCCCGGCACGATCGGGTCGCCGCCGGTGCCGCCCGCGCGGATCTTCTCGTAGGTGGTCATGTCGTACTTGCCCGACTTCTTCTTGGAGTCGTGGCACGCGAAGCAGTTCTCCTTGAAGATCGGGGCTACGTCGTTGATGAAGCTGACGGGCTTCTGGGCGTTGGCCGCCGGCAGGTCCGAGAACAGCAAGAGGTATGAGGCGATCAGCGCGGCGACTGCGCAAAGGACGCACGCACAGTATCGGTGGCGCAGCATGACTGGGTGTCTCGGAGAAAGTGAGTCGGGGCAGGTTTGGGAGTGAGTGTAACGGATGTCGGGAGCGGGAGCAACGAGATCGGGCCGAAGAACGAACTCGCGTCCCCTCCCTGAGCACACGGCGGAGGCCAACACGCCGCAGGGTACTACAAGGGATCGAGCATCCACTCAGGGTGTCTTGGGTTGCTAAATCCCTGAATTACGACCGGATCGGTAGCTTTTTCCTGCCGACAGGTAACTCTGACACGGTGCGAGCGAACTTCACCACATTTCGACAATCCGCCCCCTACTGTGGGCTCCCGATCAAGCTCGCCAAACGGTGCATCTTGACAACCGGTCGTCCGATGTTCGGACAGTTAGTTACCGGCGTGGACAAGAACTGATCACCCGATCTGGAGTCGCGTTTTTCCGACTTTTCGGCACCGTGCCGGCACCCGGTTTGCAACTTACATTGCCACTCAAAGTAGTGCTTCCGCACAATTGGACGGTCGATTTGCGACGGATCGCACGAGACGGTACTCGCCGCTCGTAGCTCTCGCCCGTCGCCCCTACGCGGCGGCCCGGCCGCGAACCCGTCGCCCCCAACCCAAGTCCGCGAGGTCCTTGTCACTATGGGCTGGAGCAAGGAACGTCTGGAAGAAGTTGCCCGCACACGTCTGGGGGGCGCGAAGCTGATCGTGGTGGCGAACCGGGAGCCGTACATCCACCGGTACGCGACGGACGGTGCTGTGGAGTGGATCCGCCCGGCGGGCGGGCTGACCACGGCGCTGGACCCGGTGATGCAGGCGTGCGGCGGGGTGTGGGTGGCGCACGGGTCCGGGGACGCGGACCGGGCGGTCACCGACCCGAGCGGCCGGGTCGGGGTGCCGCCGGACGACCCGAACTACGTGCTGCGGCGGGTGTGGCTCACCCCGGAGCAGGAGGACGGGTACTACTACGGGGCCGCCAACGGGATGCTGTGGCCCCTGTGCCACCAGGTGTTCGCCCGCCCCGCGTTCGACCCGGGGCACTGGGACGCGTACCGCCGGGTGAACCAGACGTTCGCCGACGCGGTGCTCGAGGAGGCCCAGGGCGGGCCGGCCCTGGTGTTCATCCAGGACTACCACTTCGCGCTGCTCCCGCGGCTCCTCAAGGCGGCCCGCCCGGACCTGGTGACGGCCCAGTTCTGGCACATCCCGTGGCCCGGCCCGGAGAAGTTCCTGGTGTGCCCGTGGGCCCGGGACATCCTGGACGGGCTCCTGGGCAACGACCTGATGGGGTTCCACACGCAGCACGACTGCAACCACTTCCTGGAGTGCGTGGACCGGGCCCTGGAGTGCCGCATCGACCGGGAGCGGTTCGCGGTCCAGCGGGGCGGCCAGGCGACCACCGTCAAGCCGTTCCCGATCAGCGTGGACCCGGCCCTGGCCGACGAGTACCTGGGGGACGACTGGGCGGCTCGGGCCGGGGCCATCCGGCGCCGGCACGGGTTGGGGGACCGGCCCCTGATCGTGGGGGTGGACCGGGTGGACTACACCAAGGGGATCCCGGAGCGGCTGCGGGCGGTGGACCGGGTGCTGCACCGGCACCCGGAACTCAGGGGCGGGTTCCACTTCGTGCAGGTGGGCGCCCCGAGCCGCTCCAGCATCCCGGCGTACCGGGATCTGACCGCCGAGGTGAACGGGTTGGCCGCGCGGATCAACCGGGAGCACGGGACGGCGGGCTGGCAGCCGGTGGTGTTCCTCAACGCGCACCACGGGCCGGAGGACATCTTCGCGCTGTACCGAGACGCGGCCGGGTGCGTGGTGAGCTCGCTGCACGACGGCATGAACCTGGTGGCCAAGGAGTTCGTCACCGCCCGCGCCGACGATCGCGGGGTGCTGGTGCTGTCCACGTTCACCGGGGCCGCCCGGGAGCTGACCGACGCGGTGCTGGCCAACCCGTTCGACGTGGACGAACTGGCCGACGGGCTGCACGCCGCCCTCACCATGCCCGCCGCCGAGCAGGAGCGCCGCATGCGCCGCATGCGCGCCCAGGTCGACGACCACAACATCTACCGCTGGGCCGGCATGCTGTTGTCGGAGGTCGGCAAACGCGTTCCGGATTCGCCCCCGCCGCCCGCGGAGAAGTCGGAAGGGGAACGCGAGCCGAACAAGAACTTGCGCGCCTACGGGGATGAGGAGGCGATCGCTCGCGAAACCTACGTGACCGCAATGCAACTGGCCGGTGCCTGACGCACGAGAGTCCGCCAACAGGCATCTGAACGTGGCCGCGACCGCGCGGGGCGATCCTGTCGCTCCCGTATGGTCGCGGCCACAACCAGTTTAAGAGAAGACACCCACACCACATTCACGCATTTCCGGAATAACGATCGCCTTGTGAAAAGTTCGATAAGAGTCGCCGGGTCTTTGTCAGGAGAAAACGAGGTGCAGGCGGGGAAATGTAACATGTGGTCAATCGGGCACCAACTCGTGTAAGGAGGCAGAAAGGCGCGGGTATAATCGCAGCGAGGCGGTGCGCACCCGCGCCGGCCCCCTCAGTGGCCTCACGCCCGGTAGCTGAGAACCTCCCCGATCGGCACTTTTAGTGGGTGTTGCATGTTTCATTCCATCCAGCGTCGCTTGACGTGGTTCGCACTGGCCCTCGGCGCGCTCAGTTTGCTCCCGCTCACAGGGGTGCTGAAGGCACAACAACCCGGCCGTGCACGGCCGGCAGGCAGCTACTCTTACGTTCCGCGAGGCGCCTGGCGTCCTGCCGGTTTTAACGGCACGCAAAACAACATCGGCAACGGCGGACAAATTCAAGGGGGCCAGATTCAAGGCGGCCAGATTCAAGGTGGGATCGGCGGTCAAATCCAAGGCGGCATCGGTGGTATCGGTGGCCAGATCCAGGGCGGGATCGGTGGCATTGGTGGGATTGGCGGCATTCAAGGCGGGATCGGCGGCATTCAAGGCGGTATCGGTGGGATCGGAGGTATCGGTGGCGGCATCGGCGGGATCGGTGGTGGCATCGGTGGCATTCAAGGCGGCATCGGTGGGATTGGCGGCGGTATCGGTGGCATTCAAGGTGGCATCGGCGGGATTGGGGGCGGGATCGGTGGGATCGGCGGCGGTATCGGTGGCATCGGTGGTGGGATTGGTGGTATCGGTGGCATCAGTGGCGGGATCGGCGGGAACATTGTCACCTTCCCCTCCATCGGCAGCTACCTGGGTGGTGCCGGCGGGTTCGGTGGCGGGATTGGCGGTATCGGTGGTGGCATCGGCGGGATTCAAGGTGGGATTGGTGGGATTGGTGGCATCGGCGGGATTGCCGGCGGGTTCGGTGGCGGGATTGGCGGTATCGGTGGTGGCATCGGCGGGATTGGTGGCATTCAAGGCGGCATCGGCGGGATCGGTGGCATTCAAGGCGGCATCGGCGGGATCGGTGGCATTCAAGGCGGCATCGCTGGCATTCAGGGCGGCATCGGCGGGTTCAACATCGGCGGTGGCGGGTTCGGCGGTATCGGCGGCATCGGCGGCGGTGGATTCAACATCGGCGGTGGCGGGTTCGGCGGTAAGCAACTCGGGTTCAGCGGCGAAACGGGCTACTAACCAGTAACGTTGGTCAAGCGCGAAACGGCTCGGCCCGGGGCACTGCCACGGGCCGAGCCGTTTTCGCTACCGCCGGCGCGCGCGCCGGAGTACCATCAGCAGCCCGCCCCGGTTTTGTTCGGTCTTGCGGAAACTCAACATGACGCGCCTTTTGCTCGTCGCATTGCTCGCCATTGCCGCGCCCCTGCCGCTCGCCGCTCAAGAGAAGAAACCGGTGCGGCTCTTCGCGGAGGCCGAGGACTTCACCGTCACGTCGTCCGGCTGGAAGGTGCTGCCGTTCCGCGACAACTACTACGCGGGCACGTTCGCGATCACGTTCCTCTCGCGCATGGCGTGCCTCAGCGCGCCCGAGGAGATCGGCCCGGACCGGAAGGCCGTCGCCGAGCAGACCGTCACGATCCCTTACGCCGACGCCTTCGAGGTGATGGTGCGGTACGAGCAGCCGTTCCAGTTCGCCGCGGAGTTCACCGTCGAGGTCGAGCAGGGGGGCAAGGTGCTGGCGAGCTTCCCATGCGGCCGCCTGACCGATCCAAAGGTCTGGGCGTTCAACGACCACAAGCGCGTGCCGATGGAGCGGTACCAGTGGGGCGGCACCGACAACATCGTGTGGCAACAGCCCGGGAGCGTGAAGCTCGACGCCGGGCAGGCGAAGTTGCGCCTCATCGCGTCCGAGCAGAAGGACGGCGACAAGCCCCGGGTGAATGCCGCGAAGCGCAACATCGACGTAGTGTGTCTCACGAACGATAAGGCCGGGATGAAGGCCCAGGAGAAGACCCGCTACCTCGAGTTCGACGGCTGGCTAGTGCAGGACGGCGACGTGTTCGTCCGCTTCACCAACCCGAAGGACGCGCCGGCCCCGGTGGTGCCTGTCGTCGCCCCGTTCGATCAGGGGCAGCACTCGCCGTACTACGTCCACGTCCGCGACTGGCCCACGCAGCACGTCCTCAAGAGCGGGCGCGCGGTCAGCGAAACGGCGTTCGTCAACGCCGGGCCGCGCTCGGCGAAGGTGAAGCCCGAATCCCTGGCGCGAGTGGTGGACGTGCCGAAGGGCGACATCCCCGACGGCGAGTTCCTCCGCCCCGGTGACACGTCGGGGTGGGTGCCGATCGGGCAATCGCTCGACGCGCTCAACTACTCGCAGTGGTTCCCGAAGGTCGTCTCGAAGGCCAAGGCGGACGGCGTGTACCTGCGCGTCGAGTTCGGGATTCCGGACGGGCGAGGGGGCGTCAAGGTCGTCAAAGACGTGACCGTGAAAGGGCCGGCCCAGAACCTCTCGCCCGCGTGCTTCGACATCCCCGGGTGCGTGAACCCCAACCAGGACCACCTGCTCGCGCTGCTAAAGCGGTACTGGAAGCCCGACATCCGCACGCAGAAAGAGGTGCTCGATTACCTCAACGCCCAGGTCGCGAAGTTCCCGAAGGTCGGGAGCGCGCCGAAGCGGCTGCCGATTTACAACATCATGGGCTTCGGCGGCGCGCTGGACGCGTTCCCCGAGGCGAAGCAGCTCGCGCTCGCGCTGGGCGACAACACCGCCGTGAACGCCGCAGGCAAGAAGCGCGAGCTGGTGGCGCACTGGGGCGACCCGTCCGTCGAGTGGATCAAGAAGCAGGAAGCGTCGCGCAAGGGCGGGTTTGACGACCTCGCCGTCGTGAGCTACGGGGACGAGATCCACCTGCCCGCGGTCCCGCTCACGGACGACGAACTGGCCGCGTGGCTGAAGGAGAAGGGCGTCGCCGTCGAAGGGCCGGTGAAGTACACCACCGACCGGAAGGCCCCGCTTTACTACTACTCGCAGATCGCGGCCAAGGAGAAGGGCGCCGCGAAGTACGCGCCGGGCACCGCCTACTACAAGTCGAAGGGCGTGCGGACCGGCGCCAACTACTCGCCGCACGCGAACTACCTCGTCACCGAACTCGACTACATCCGGCCCTTCAAGCTCAAGGCCATGTCGATGCCGTGGTCGGAGGACTACGCGTGGCAGATCGCGGAGTTCAGCCCCCAGATCGTCGGGTACCTCGCGAGCGGGCTGCGGGCCGGCGCCAAGTACGACGACCTCCCCATCCACATGTACGTGATGCCGCACTCGCCCGGGCAGATCCCCACCGAGTTCCGGCAGAGCTTCTACGCCTCGATCGCCCACGGCGCGAAGATGATCAACTACTTCTGCGCGACCCCGTCCGCGGTGGGCGCCACCGAGAACTACGTGGACAGCTACGACCTCAAGATGTGGAAGGAGATCTACACCTGCACGCACGAGGCCGGCGTCTTCGAGGACTACATCGTTGACGGGAAGGTGCGGCCCGCGAAGGTGGGGCTCCTGCTCTCCGCCACGGACGAACTGATCACCGGCGTGAACAACTTCTCGCTGGCGGTCCACAACAACGAGCGCAAGGCCCTGTACTACGCCCTGCGGCACGCGCAGGTGCCGGTCGATTTCCTCTCCGAGGACGACGTGATCGAGGGGCGCGCGAAGGACTACAAGGTCATCTACCTCACCCAGCAGTACGTCCACTCGAAGTGCATGGGCGTACTCCAGAAGTGGTGCGAGACGGGCGGCACGGTCGTGGCGATGGCCGGCGGCGGGTACTGGAACGAGTTCCAAAAGGAGAACCCGGCGACGCCGAAGTTCTACGGCGCCACGGGAAGCACGATCAACGCCGACCCGAAGCTCGTGTCCAAGTACCTCCTGAAGGACAACGTGCCGCTGCTGACGAAGCATGATTTGCCGCAGTACGAGCCGCTTGACATGGCGCAGTGGCACATCGGGGGGCTGTCGAAGCAGGACCCGGACCCGAACCCGAGCCCGAACCACGTGTTCAACGTGCCGGTGCTCGTGTGGAAGCAGCCGCTCACGGTGACCGACGGCACGACGATCGGGAAGTTCAAGGACGGCTCGCCCGCGGTGGTGGTGAAGGCGCACGGCCGGGGCCGCTCGATCCTGTTCGGGTTCCTGCCCGGGCAGGCGTACCTCCAGAGCGCGCTGCCGGTGCGGCCGGTTGATCGCGGCGCGACCGCGGACAGCTTCGCGCACTTCCTGCCCACCGGGATGCGCCTGCACCTGCTGCCGCGGCTCACCGACGACCTCCTCGGGGCCGCCGGCCGCGACGCCAAACCGGTGGTGACCACCGACGGGCTGGTCGAAACCACCTGCATCGACACCCCGGCGAAGGGCGACGCGCCCGCGCGGCTGGCGATCCCGCTCGTCAACTGGGCCGGTGCGGAGGCGAGTTCGCTCACCATCACGGTCCGCGGGCTCGACAAGGTGAGCCGGGTCCGCAGCGTCGAGCGCGGCGAGATCAAGTACACGCAGGTCAAAGGCGGCATCCAGATCGTGATGCCGCTGAACGTCGCGGACATGCTGCTGATCGACCGGTGAGGCTGTCGTTGTCTGCCCCTGGGACCGCGGCCGTCCCGGCCGCTGCTCTGCGTTTGGCGCCGCTCGGCAACAGACCGCCAGGCTGTTTCGCGGGCAGAGCAGCGGCCGGGACGGCCGCGGTCCCGGGGACAGCCTTCACACCAAGCACCGCGCTCTCCCCTTCGAGGTTGTGACCATGCGAACCTCTCTACCGCTCGTCGCGCTTGTTCTCTTCGCCGCGCCATGTCAGGCGCAGCCCAAGGAGGCGCCGAAGGCACCGTTCCGCTACGCGATGGGCACGGCGTACCACATCCTCCCGGGCACGCACACCGACGAGTCGGGCTACTTCTCGCTGTGCGAGGGGAAGAACGGCAAGGTCTACGTGGGCACCGCAGCTTACGGGCTCAACGCATACCTCGTCGAGTTCGACCCGAAAACCGGCAAGCAGCGCGTCGTCGTTGACGTGAACCAGGTGTGCGGGTTGCCGACACCGAAGACCCCGACCTACGGCGCGCAGTCGAAGATCCACACGCGGAACTTCGTCGCGCCGTCGGGCAAGATCTACGTGGGCAGCAAGCAGGGCTACCGGCGTGGCAAGGACGACACCGCGGACTACCCCGGCGGCTACGTCATGGCCTACGATCCCGAAACCGGCAAAACCGACAACCTCGGAATGCCCCTCAAGGGCGAGGGCGTCAACGATGTGACCGCCGACGAAGCTGCCGGCCTTGCATACGTGGTGACGTGTGAGGACCACCACTGGATGGTCCTCGACCTGAAGACCAAGAAGTACCGCGAGCCGGACCCGAACCTGCGCGTCACCCCTTACGCCCAGACGCTGATCGACAGCAAAGGGCGCGCGGTAGTTCTTACGCGTGACTTCAAGCTGGCGCGCTTCGACCCCGCGACCAGCAAACTCGCGGTGCTCGAACTGGCGTCGGACGGCAAGCCGGTCGGCTCGGCCGATGACAAACTCGGCCCGGCGTGCTGGGCGCTGACCGCTGACGCCAAGAGGGCCTATCTGGTGCGCATGTCGGATCCGCGACTGTTCCGGCTCGACCTCGCGGCCGAGGGGGCAACGGTGCCGGTCGCGGACTTGGGGCGGTTGATTGAGGGGAAGGGGTTCGATTCGCGCGGGTCGCTGATCGTTGGTGCGGACGGGAAGGTCCACGCGCTCTATCGCGTCGATAACGACACGAAGTTCGGCACCGGCTACCTGCACCACCTGGTCACCTACGACCCGGCGACCAAGACGCCGACGGACCGCGGGGTGCTGGGGGTTAAGAACCCGGGCTGGTTCGACTTCGGCCCCGGACCGGACGGGAAGCCGAAGCCCTGGACCCACGGGTTTCACAAACTGCCCGACGGCATACACACGCCGCTTCACGCGCACATGGCGCTAATCCAGACGAAGGACGGCACTTTCTATGCGACCGTCATCTACCCGTTCACGCTGCTGAAACTTGAACCGAAGGACTTGAAGTGAAGCGACGGCGCGTGCCGTGGCGCTGGCGTCACGGCACGCGCCGTTTGAACAGCATGTTGGTAACCGGCGTACCCGCACGTCCCGCCACACCGGGTGTCGGAACCTGTCGGTCCAGCAGTTCCCACCCGGCCGCACCGAGGCCGTTGAGCACCTGCATCCTCTGGCTCGTCGGCGACGAATCTTTCTTGATCGTGAGCTTCAACTTCTCGGCCAGTTCGCTCCACTCTTTGACAGCGAACTCTTCGGTTCCCGCGGCCCAACGAAGGTTCAGTGTGCCCTCGACCGCAGGAACCTCGTTGCCGTCTTTGTCTTTCCCGGCCGGGCGTGCGGGGGAGCCCCGGAACGACAGCTCGGCGTACTCCCACTTTGGGACCGCCTTCTCTTGTGCAAGGGCGGCGTGAGAAGGGAGGATGAGCCAAAGGGCCGCGGTCAGGGTGGCGACGGCAAGTACACGCATGATGCTCTCCTTGTGAGCGAACACGCGCAGAATAACCACGCCCGGCGGGAGAAGCGAATGAGTTCGCGGTGAGTCCGTGGCGGCCACGCTCCGGCGCTACTTGCTGTTCTTCTGAACGAACTCGCGGAACGACTTGTTCAGCGGGTCCGCGTTACTTACGAACTGGAAGATGATGGTGTAGTGGTTGCGGTCCTTGCACTTCATCAGTTCGAACGGGCTGTCGGCCTTCTTCAGCGCCGCGCCCATGTCCTCGGCCATCTTGTCGAGCAGCGGGAAGTCGGTGTCCGCGTAGGCGATGAAGAACGGCGGGCACTTCCCGGTCGCGTGCGTCAGCGGGGACGCCAGCGTGCAGACCTTCTCGTCCTTGCCGAACGGCACCTCGAACACCCGCTCCGTGTGCAGGATCTTGTACACGCCGCTCAGCGACGCCACGCCCCGGATGTCCGCCGCGCTGCACCGCTCGGCCTTCAAGTACTGCGGGTCGGTCGCCAGGAGCGAGACGAGGTGCCCGCCGGCCGAGTGCCCGCACAGGAACAACTGGTCCTTCTTCCCGCCGTACTTGCCGATGTTGTCGCGGGTCCAGGCGAACGCCTTCGCGACATCCTCAATGTGCGCCGGGTGCTGGACCTTGGGCGAGAGTCGGTAGTTGCAGATCACGCACCCGATGCCGTCGGCCGCGAGCGACTTCCCGAGCACCTCGTACAGGTTCTTGTTGCCGGACTTCCACGAGCCGCCGTGGACGAACAGCACGGTCGGGAAGTCCTTCTTGCCCTTCGGCGTGTACACGTCGAGGACGTGCCGCTCTTTGTCGGCGTCCTTGTCCGTGCGGTACGCGATGTCGGCGTGCTTCTCGTGCGCCTCGGGCTTGCCCTCGGCCGGCGCGGCGACACCGACCGCCACCAGCAGCGACAACAGATTCATCGCGGCCTCGTCGTCGTTGAGATCGAGTTGGGAAAAGAGCCGGAGATAACGATTGTAATTCACAAAACCCTCGCGGGAAGACGGGCACGAGAGTTAGAGCCCGCCCCCCGCGAGTGGATTCGCGGTCACCCGCCCAGAACCCGCGCGTACATCTCCTCGTTGAACCCGATCACGAGCGTGCGCCCGACGCGGGCGGTCGGGGCGCGGAGGTTTCCGGTCGGACCCATCATACGCGCGAGCAGAGTCGCGTCGTCGGGGCGGTCGGTCGTCAGGTCGAACGTCTCCACCTTCTTGCCCTTCGCGGCGACGAGGGTTTCAACGCCGTCGAGCAGCGCGAGGGCCTCGTCGGCCCCGTAGCGGACCTTGGCGGCGTTGACGGCTTCGGTAACGGGCACAGATTCGGACCCAAGGAACCCCTGGGCTTTCTGGCACGTCATTCACCCGCGCCGCTCGTACAGCCAGTCGATTTGCTTCGCCATCGTGCCACCTGTGAGGGAAACGGAAAGCCCGCGAACCACGTTCGCGGGCTTTCGTAGTAACCGGCCAGCCGTCTACTTCTTAACCTGTGGCGCGGAGCGCTCACGGCACCGCCGGGTGATCACCCAATTGCAATATCGGTGAACCACGTCCGGCGAGGTTGTTTCAGACACCGATATTGCAATTGGGTGATCACCCGATAGCGGTGCTGGAACAGCGCTCCCCGCGGCGAAAGCATTGGAAGAAGCCCGGACGACGCAACATCGTCCTGTCGCAGAGCGACGAGCTAAACAGACCAAACCGGTTGATGGCGTTTTAAGGCGCGGAGACGCGGAAGCAACCGTCTGCGGGTTGCAGGTCACAAGTCCCAAGTCGTCAGGTCGCAGGTCGCAAAGCCGAAAAGATCCTTTGCAACAGTCTTCGACTTGAGACCTGCGACTTGCAGACTTGAGACCTCGCCGACCTGAGACCCTTGGCTAAGGCAACTCGAGTTCGAACCGTTCCGCGTCCAGGAACTCGCCGGTTGCGAAGTCGTACACCCGGCGTGCGCCCGTCAGGCGTCGGCCGTCGATAGTGTAGTCGTGGTAGCCCCAGCGCTTCGTCTGCGTCGAGCTGCCGGTGCAAATGGTCGGAAACGGCAGGTTCGGCGCGACCGGCAGAACGTACCAGTGGTGGCGGTGTCCGTGCAGCCACAGGCTCACGCCGCACTCGGCCGCGGCGTCGCGGGCGGCGTGCCAGTCGTGCAGCCGGTGCCACCGCGGTTCTACCGTGTGCCCTTCCTTCAGAAGGGGGTAGTGGCTGACCACAATACGCGGGCCGTCGTCGAGCGATTTGCACAGCCGGCGGAACCGGTCCAATTGCGCGTGCCCGACCCGGCCGGTCGCGTCCCAGAACAGGAAGTTCGGCTTCGCGGAGTTCAGCGCGATCAGCCACACGTGCCCCACCTTCCGCGCGAAGGGGTACACCTCGTTGCCGACGCGCTGGCCGTGCTGCCACGGGGCGAACGCGTCCTCAAAGTACCGGTCGCGGATGGCGCGGCCGGTGTACAGGTCGTGGTTCCCCGGTACGGCGAGCCCCGGCGGCAGCGAGTCGTCCCCAACACCGATCCGGGTCGCCGCCTCGCGCAGCTCCGCGGCGAAGCCCATCGTGCTCGCGTCCCCGGAGAAGACGAGCTGATCGAACCCGCGGGTCGCGAACTCGCGGCGGAGCACGGCGGCCACGTCGCTGGCATACCGGAACCGGGCGCCCCGGCCCAGGAACCGGACGTTCACCCATCCGACGCTCCGCTTGTTGAACGTGTCCCTCACGCGCCACCCCAGCGGTTGGGCGGTCAGGTGGATGTCACTGAAGTGGGCCAGTCTCACCATTGCGGGGTGCGGAACTCGGGGGTAAGGGATAAAATTCGCCACGTGCGGCGAGCGCGGCGGTGGTGCTGCTGTCTTACGATACCGCATTCACGATTCTGCACGCCCCGTTTCTCCCATGATTACCTACAGCTTCCCGGGGAAAGTGATTCTGGTCACCGGCAGCTCGCGCGGGATCGGCGCGGGGGTGCTGTCGGCGTTCGCCCGGGCCGGGGCGACGTGCGTGCTCCACTACTGGGCCGACCCGGACGGCGCGAACCAGAAAGACGCCGAGGCGCTCGCCGCCGAACTGCGCGGGCTCGACAGCAAGCCGGCGGTTCACCCCTTCCCGGCCGACGTGCGCGACGCCGCGCAGGTCGAGGCACTCATGGCGCACGTGAAAGGGCAGTTCGGCGGGTTGGACGTGCTCGTCAACAACGCGGGCATCATCAAGGACCGCACGCTGAAGAAGATGACGCTCGACGAGTGGCATGCGGTGATCCAGACGAACCTTGATGGCGTGTTCCACTGCTGCAAATACGGGACCGAAATCATGCGCGACGGCGGGCGCGTCGTGAGCGTCGCGTCCGTTGCGGGATTGGTCGGGTTTCACGGGCAGACCAATTACGCGGCGGCGAAGGCCGGCGTGATCGGCCTCACCCGTGTGCTCGCGAAGGAACTGGCCCGGCGCCAGATCACGGCCAACGCCGTGGCCCCCGGGGTGATCCAGACACCGATGCTGGGCGAGATCAAGCCCGAGGTAATGGCCGAGTACCTGAAGCAGATCCCCGTCGGGCGGCTCGGCAAGCCGGACGACATCGCCAACGCCGTGCTGTTCCTGGCGTCCGAGGAGAGCGGGTACATCACCGGCCAGGTGCTCCCGGTCACCGGCGGTTGGGTGTGAGTCGCGCAACGTGCCGCGATTCTAAAGGTACAGGTATGTGATGAATGAGGACCAGCTAAAGGCAGAACTGAAGGCACTCGTTGCACGCTTTGAGACGAGCCCGGCACCGGAATGCCGAACGATTGTTCGGCGCTGTGTTGAAATCCAAAACCAGCTCCTCGACTCCGGATTGGATCGCCCACTCGGTTCGGAGTACGAACTCGACGAACTCTTCTGGAGTGATCAATATGCCGAATTCGTCGAAGCGTACCGACTGTCCCGATGCAGCCTGCTGAAAGACTTGGAGCGGACGGCGTACGCCTGTCTGGTTCGAGTCGTTGGGGTCGACCCGCCGCCGGGTCCGAAAACGCGGGTACGCGTGCTCAAGCGTTTGAAGAGACGGCCCCCGTTCTCGACGGTCTCGTTTTACGGGGCGCGCGGGACGCTTCCGGTCGGAGCAACGGGGCTCCTTTTGCTCTGCTGGCTGCCGCCGTGGATGCTGTTTCCGCTCCCCGGCGCCAGCTCTTGGATGCCCGTGATCGACCACGAGGGCGCCCCGTTCGCCGTCGTCGATCACCCCGGCGCGAACTACTTGCCGCCGGACGCCGGGGCTCTCAACGGAACGTACGATGGCCTCCCGGCTCAACTCGTACCGCTCGAACAGATGGAGCGCATCCTTTCGGTTAGCCAATCGTGGTTCAGCCCGATCCGCGCTTTGCTGGCGTGGGCTCGGAACGACACAGAGTAGCCCTCGCAATCATTAGCGCGTTTTAATCACCTTGTAATGCAAGGGCTTTTCTGGGCGGGGGAGCTATGACGAACCGGTTCACCGCAAGAACAGGGTGGCGTAATGAATGAAGCTCTGGCTTTTTCCAGAACCTCTGTTTCTTTCCGCTACCATTCTGACAGTTCCAAGTGGTCAGTGAAGAGTGGGCGTTGCGTCCGCTTCAGGCCCGATGCGGATCGGAACGATCGTGTTTCTCGCCCACTGTTTACCGCCCACTTGAAACTGCTGGATTCGGGAGCGCCCGGACCGGCTACCGCGACCAACAAACGGGCGCGTCGCGGCTTCTGGCCGTACCCGCCGGCACAAGGTAAGTTGACCGCACCCCTCTCCCGAAGGCATTCCAATGAAACGGCACATCATCCGCAGTCTGGCTTTGTTCGGTCTGGTCGTTGCGGCGGCGGCCACCGCCCGCGCCCAGAACGCCAACCCGGACACGATCGAGATCCGGAACCGCAAGGACGGCACCACCAAGAGCTACCGCGGGTACCTGAAGGTCGGCCCGGCCGGGTTCCAGGTGCTCACCGGCGACAAGCTCGATAAGGCCAGCGAGCCCATCGCCCCGGACGATATCGTCAAGGTCACCGTCGGCGACCTGCCCAACATCAAGACCGAGGTGCTGGCGGCGGTCCGGGAGAAGGAGGACGCGGCGCTCAAGGTCAAAGGGAACAAGTCGGCCACCAAGGAGTACGCGGACGCGGTGACCGCGTACCGGGAACTCGGGAAAGCGTCCGGCCTGCCGGACCGCACCAAACGGTATCTGGACTTCAAGGTGGTGTCCCTGAACCAGCGCCCGGTGGACGAAATGGACGCCGCCGACCCGGCGGGCAAAGAGGCGTGGGGGAAGGCCGCGGACAAGGTCGCCGCGGACTGGAAGGACTTCATCAGCACGTACAACGCGGCGGGCAAAATGGGGTGGGAGGTGTGGTCGGCGGCGCGAATCGCGACCCGGGTCCAGACCGAGCGCGGCAAGTACGACGAAGCGGCGTCGGTCTGGGGGAGCCTGCGGCGGTCCAAGGAGTTGCCCGCGGACGCGCGGCTGGAGGCCGGCCTCCAGGAGATCGACTTCCAGATCCGGGCCAAGGCGTACTCGAACGCGTCGCTGTCGGCGGCGGACCCGGACATGCAGAAGGCGACCGGCTCGCGCAAGGAGCGCCTGGCCGTTTACGAGTTGGCCGCGAAGGCGGGCGGCGAGGGCAAACCGCTCGACGGGGTGGACAAGATCAAGGCCGCGATGGACAAAACGAAGGACCCGACGGTCCACGCGGCGGGGTACGCGATGATGGGCGAGCTGTACCTCGCCGCCGGCAAGCCCCGCGACGCGATGTGGATGTTCCTCTGGGTGGAAACGGTGGTGAACCAGGACAAGGACGAGGTGTTCAAGGCGATCGCCCGGCTCACCGAACTGTTCGACGCGCAGACGGACGAGGACCAGAGCAAGAAGTACCGCGAGAAGATCAAACGCTTCCGGTCACTCATTTAGATGCCGCCCGTTTAGATGACGGCGTCGGCGTTCGCCGCGGCACGAAGTGGGCGCGAAGGCGCACCAAGACAACAGGGTCCGGGTGTCGATCTCGAGCGCCGGCTCTGCCCCGGCGTTCCTTTAAGCGTATTTTATACTTTTGGCCTCTTGCCTGTCGTGCCGTCGCGCCCGTCTTCTCGGTGCACACGTGGTGCCTTCGCGGTGATGCTTTTGCCCCTCGGGTCCGGTTCTTCCTGTCGTTCGTGTTGCGGCACCCGGGGCGCCGACCTTCCCTGATCTTTGGATTGTCGGGCTCTGGCGCTCGGGGTAAACTGTGCAAAGATTGCCCGTTGTTGACGGTACGAGGCGATTCGCATGTGGGCGCTTGCACTTCTCGCGGCCGAAGGCCCGGCCGATGACCCGCTGAGCCGGCCCGAACTGCTGTACGGCATCGCCGGGCTCGTGCTGGCCCTGCTCGGCGGCGCCATCGCCATCTCGCTCGCCGACCGGTGGCGCAAGCGCGCGGCCGCGCCGGCCGGGGTCGACGGAACGGACATGCTGACCACCTACCGGGACATGTACGAGCACGGCGAGCTGACCGACGGCGAGTACGCGGAGCTGCGCCGCCGGGTGGCGGAGAAGGTGAAGAACATGCCGGTGCCCGCACGGCCGCCGGCGCCGGACCCCACCGGCCGCCCGGACCCGGCGAAGCTCGCCCCGCCGGCGCCGCCCGCCGCAGGCCCCCGGCACGATCCGGACGCTCCCACCGTGCCGACCGAACTGCCCCCGCCGGCCGGAACCGCTTAACCGGCGCCGCAGGCGCAACCGGCGCCGCTCGCCGGCCAGTGGACGCGATTGCGCCTGTTCTCCGGTTCCTGCGCGCCTCGACTCTGACCGGACGGTATGATTAGGCTGAAGTCGCGGCCGACCCGCCGTCGCGACCCGCAAATACCCGGTGCGCGGAGCCCGAGCGGCCCGCACAACGCAAACGTTACCTCAACCGACATTTTTAGATCGGGGAGCCCAATGGCTTCGGACCGCACTACCGGTGGTGACTCTGGCGGACGCCGCCCCCCCGGCACCGCCGGCCGCAACCGCAACGCGTACTGCTCGTTCTGCCGGCGCAGCCACCGCGACGTGGGGCCACTCGTCGAAGGCCCCGGCGACGTGTACATCTGCGGCGAGTGCATCGAGCTCTGCCAGTCGATCATCGACCAGGAGAAGAAGCGCCGCGGCGGCCCGAAGACCACCACCTCCAACACCCCGGCGCCGCGGACGATCAAGGAGAAGCTCGACGGCTACGTGATCGGCCAGCAGCGCGCCAAGAAGGTGCTGTCGGTCGCGGTCCACAACCACTACAAGCGCCTCTCGCTCGACCCGGCCAGCCGGCACGAGGTGGAGATCGAGAAGAGCAACATCCTGTTCGTCGGCCCCACGGGCAGCGGCAAGACGCTGCTGGCCCGCACGCTGGCGAAGATCCTCGACGTGCCGTTCGCGATCGGCGACGCCACCACCCTCACCGAGGCCGGCTACGTCGGCGAGGACGTCGAGAACCTGCTCCTGAAGCTGCTCCACGCCGCCGACTTCGACATCGAGGCGGCCCAGCGCGGCATCATCTACATCGACGAGATCGACAAGATCGCGAAGACGAGCCAGAACGTCTCGATCACCCGCGACGTGTCGGGCGAGGGCGTCCAGCAGGCGCTCCTGAAGATGCTCGAGGGGACGGTGAGCAACGTGCCCCCGCAGGGCGGGCGCAAGCACCCCGAGCAGCAGTACATCCAGGTCGACACGTCGAACATCCTGTTCATCTGCGGCGGCACGTTCGTCGGGCTCGAGGACATCATCTCGCGGCGGCTGGGCCGCAAGAGCATCGGGTTCGGGGCGGTGGACCAGGAGCAGCGCGAGAAGAGCCTCGGCGAGTTGCTGAGCCAGGTGACCGCGGACGACCTGATCGAGTTCGGGATGATCCCCGAGTTCGTCGGCCGGCTCCCGGTGCTGGCCCCGCTCGACCCGCTCGACGAGGAGGCGATGCTCCGCATCCTCACCGAGCCGAAGAACGCGCTGGTGCGGCAGTACCAGAAGCTGTTCGAGATGGAGGGCGCGGAGGTCGAGTTCGAGATCAACGCGCTCAAGGAGATCGCGCGGCTGGCCAAGGCCCGCGACACCGGCGCCCGCGGGCTGCGGGCGATCGTGGAAGACGTGATGCTCGACGTGATGTACGACCTGCCCGAAATGGAGCACAAGGGCAAGCACGTGATCACCGCCGAGGTCGTCCGCGGCGAGCGCAAGCTGAGCGAGAAGAAGCCCGGCAAGAAGAGCGCGTGACCGAATTGGGGAGGGGGAACCCAACGAGCGCCCGCGGGAGGAACCCGCGGGCGCTCTCGCTTTCGGGCGTACCTGCGCCGCCCCGGCGCAGGTACGCGGCGGGATTAGTCTCTTCTTAAGTTCAGCGTAGCGCTGAGGTTTGGAATCGATTATAGGGGGGGGCATCCGACCGGGGGATGCCATGAACTCGCTGTCGATGGACTTGCGGAAGCGGGTGTTTGAGGACTGCGGCGCGGGTATGGGGACCAAGGCCGTGGCCCAGAGGTACGAGGTCAGCGAGTCCTGGGTACGTCGCCTCAAGCCGCGTCGGCGCCAGGACGGGCGGACCGAACCCCAGTCCTGCCGCAACAACCGCCGGCCTCAACTCGACGCCCAGGCCGAGCGGATCCGTGAGGCCATCACTGCAACGCCCGACAGGACCCTCGAAGAACTTAAGGTCAAGTTAGGTGTCACGGTCTCCCTCGGGACCCTGTGGCGAGCCGTCGCCAAGCTCGGCCTGACGGTGAAAAAAGTCCAGCGGGCGTCCAAGCAGGAGCGCCCGGACGTGAAGCAGAAGCGGGCCGATTGGAAGGCCGCCCAACCGGCGCCGGACGTGGACAAGGTGGTGTTCATCGACGAGACGTGGGCCCGCACGAACATGACCCGGCGTTACGGCCGGAGCCCCAAAGGGGAGCGGCTGGTGTGCCCGGCCCCGCACGGGCACTGGAAAACGACGACGTTCGTGGCGGCCCTACGGGCCGATGGCGTGGCGGCCCCGATGGTGATCGATGGGGCCATGACCGGGGACCTGTTCGTGGCCGATGTGAAGCAGATCTTGGTGCCGACACTACGGCCCGGCGATGTCGTAGTGATGGACAACGTGATCTGCCACAAGCGGGTCGCGGCCAGGCAGGCGATCGAGGCCGCGGGGGGCCCGGGTGCTGCTCCTGCCACCGTACAGCCCCGACCTGAACCCCATCGAGTTGGCGTTCTCCAAGCTACTGCGTCCCGGGTAGTTAACGCACCCTTTGGTCACGGATGCTCTCTAACTCAGTAGTTTCAAGTTGGCGGCTTGGTTTTGTTGGCCGATCGTGCAGTAGTAATGGACTTATTTTCGCCATCTGTAGGTGCCAGCCCATCGGCCAACAGTATCAGGCATACCGCCGCCAGTGTCCACCCGAGGCCGCGGGCTGAGCGGGACCACAACCAGGCGTTACGCAGGATCAGCCCGACGGCCACCCACAGGAGTCGCACGACCCCATCGGTGGTCGAGGTCCGGGGCCGAACCTGCCCCAACTGGCGGTAGCTGCTCTCGATCCCGAATCGGGTCCGGTACAGGTCCCGAATCGCCACCGGGCTCCCGCTCACCCGCCACGCCGCGTACAGTAACTTCTTGCTCCGCCGGCCCCCGGTCCGCCGGTACCGGTAGCTCTTGTGAGCGATCACCACGTGCACCCGCACCGAGGTGCCCCGATCCGCGTGGGTGTACGCATATCGACCCGCGCCCCGCCGCCGCACGGCCCGCAACCCGACCCCCTTCACCCCGGGCCGGGGCTTGCGGCCCCGGACCACGGCCGGGATCACGAACGGCACACCCCGCGCCTGGAGCAACCGCATCACCGCGATCGAGAAGAACGCCTTGTCCAGCAGCGCGACCCGGACCGTAACCCGTGCCGCCGTCACCTGATCCAACAGCCGGGTGAGCACCGCGGTCATCGGCTCCTTCTCGCCCACGGCCGTCAACCCGAGCGTGTACCGGTCCGGTCCCCCGACGAGGCACGCGGTGGCGTACGTGTGGAACGTGTGGGTGCCGCCGGCCCCCTTGGACCGGGTGGTGTCCCGGTTCGGCGTCCCGAAGTACCCGATCCGGTGGTAGTCGATCGCGACCCGAGCCGCCCGCTTCCGCTTGCCGAGCGGGGCGTGGAGGGCCGGCCGCAACCGCCGCTCGAGGGTGCGGCGCCGCTTGGGCAGCGTGAGGTACAAGCAATCCCAGATGGCCTGCCCGGACGGGGCGTCGGCGATCGCGGCACAGGCCGCGGCCACCGAGCGGGCGAACGCCGCGGCGAACAGCACCACCCGCCACACCACCTCGGGTGTACAGGTGCGGCGACGCTTGGGCAGTTGGACCGCACGGCCGAGCCAGTCGGTCAGGACCGGACGGAGGTGCCGGGTGGCGTGGGCCGGGGTGGCTCGGATAGACTGACGTTTGGGTCGCATGGGGGCTCCGACAGTGGAGGCGTGGTAACCACCATTGACCGGTAAACCCATGCGGCCCGCTACTCATAAATCGCCCAACTTGAAACTACTGTAACTGGTATGAGCAGACCCATCGGAACGCCTGTCGAACTGGAACGCCGCCGTCAGCAGGCGGTACAAGCTGTTGCGGGCGGTCCGGCCCGCCAGACGGTCGCGACGGTCCTGGGGGTTCACGTCAAGACCGTGTCCCGCTGGGTCCGGGCCGCACGCACGCCCGGCGGCGTGGCGGCCAAGGTCCACCCGGGTCCGACCCCAGGCCTGACGGACGACGACCTCAAGCGATTGGCCGAGTTGCTGCTCCAAGGGGCCAAGGCCCACGGGTGGCACAACCAGCTCTGGACGGTGGCACGGGTTGCCCGGTTGATCGAGCACGAGTTCCACATCCGGTACCACCCGGAACACGTCCGGGAGATCCTCAAGCGGCGGCTCGGGTGGACCAGCCAGAAGCCCCGCCGGAAGGCCCGGGAGCGAAACGACAAGGAGGTGGCGAGGTGGGTCGGTGACGAGTTCCCCCGGATCGTCCGGGACGCGTTCCGCCGCACGGCCCACTTGGTTTTCCTGGACGAGTCGGGGTTCTTCCTGACGCCGACCGTCCGTCGCACCCTGGCCCCGCGGGGGAAGACCCCGGTCCTGACGGGGTGGGACCGTCGGGATCGACTGTCGGCGATCCGTGCCATTACCGTCAGCCCGGTGGTGGCTCGCCCGAACCTGTTCTTCGAGGTGTTCGACCACACCGTCCATGCCGAGCAGGTGGTGGCGTTCCTGGCCGACCTACACCGCCGGTTGGGACCGTTGACGGTCGTCTGGGACCGCGGGGCGATCCACGATAAGTCCGGGTGCGTGCGGGCGTGGCTGGCGGGGCACCCGGGGGTGGTGACCGAGAAGTTCCCGGGGTACGCTCCGGACCTGAACCCGGACGAGGGCGTGTGGGGGTGGACCAAGTACGGGCGGCTGTCCAACCTGGCGGCTAACGACACGGACGAGTTGTGGGATCATGTGATCGACGAGTTGGGCACCGCGAAGTCCTCCCCGAACCTGTTGAAGGCATTCATCCGGGAAGCACGACTGCCGAGCCTATCAATGGCCGCTAAGTAGGGAACGTTAACTACCCGGGACGCAGTAAAGGGACTGCTCCGAGCCGCCGGGAAGCGAACCATCGACGGCTTGTGGGACGTCTTGGGAAAAGTGTTGGATGCGTTCGCACCCGACGAGTGCCGACGGTACATCCGGCACTGCGGGTATGGAATCAATACCGCTACACTGAACTAGGTGTTACGCAGTGCGCTGTTTTGGGAAGCCAATGCGAGGTCGCGCCAGGTAGGCTCAGACGGCCTCACGAATGATCGCCGTCTTGGCTTCGACCCAACTGACCCCGGTGGCGAAGCAATGGGCCTCGAACCGCAGGAACACGCAAGGCCAGCCCGATGTGGTTCCGCTGTGCGCGGGCCGAGCGGCACTGGCACCGCTCCACCCCGGTGCATTGCTTGAGCCACCGGTGGTCGTGCTCGATGGCCCGGGAGAACTCGGCGAATTGCAACCGGGTTAGGTCCGTCATCCCCAGGTCGTTGGTGGCCCAGTACGCGGTGCCACCGTCGAATGGCACTTCCGTGGTGTTTTTGGGCGTTCGGTCCAATAGCTGACCTGGGACGCCCGAGGCATCCGGAACAATCGCGTTGTGACGGCTGTGCCGCCTTGGCTACCGGGTCTTCCAACGCTACCGTAAGAGCAGCATCGAGGTCGTCCACGCTCCGACGGGTCGCGCTGTCGTACGGGCGAGGTCGGGCTCGATGTCTCATTTATACGCTCCGGCGCCCTCGTTCCAAACGGTGCTCCGCACCTTCGCACCGGCTCCCGATCTGCCCGCGCGTGCGTTGCTCACGGTCGACCAGATCCAGGCCGCCGGCGCGGACCTGGGCGTCGACTTCGCGACCGAAGGTCATCACGTCTGGACGCCCGCGCGCACGCTCTGGACCTTCCTGACCCAGTGCCTCAGCACGTCCACGTCCTGTGCGGCGGCGGCGGCGGTGGCTCTGCGCGTCACCCTCGGGTTGCATCCGTGCTCCGAAGCGACGGGGGCCTACTGTAAGGCCCGCGCCAAGCTCCCGGTCGCCTTGCTCTCCCGACTGGCCACTCAGTCGGGCGACGAACTCGAGCGCCACGCGCCCAAGGAGTGGCAATGGAAAGGACGGCGGGTGCTGCTCGGGGATGGCACGACGCTGTCGGGCCCCGATACCCCCGCGAACCAAGCTGCGTACCCCCAGCACACGAACCAGAAGCGCGGCCTGGGGTTCCCGCTGATCCGTGTGGTTGTACTCCTGGGGTTCGCGACCGGGGCCCTGGTCGGGGCCGCGATCGGACCGGCCAAAGGCAAGGAGGCCGGTGAGATGGCCCTACTGCGGGAGTTGCTCGACCGGTTCCAAGCGGGCGACGTGTTCGTCGCCGACCGGGCGTATTGCTCGTACTGGTTGGTGTCGGCGTTACAGGCCCGTGGGGTCGATGTGGCCATCCGGTTGCACCAATCCCGGCACTACGACTTCGGCGCCGGCCCCCCGCCGGGGCGATGACGATCACGTGGTCACGTGGGACCGACCCGCGCGTCCCGATTGGATGGACAAGGCGACGTATCACGCGATGCCGACAGCCGTGACGATTCGCGAGGTCCGGTTCCGGGTGAAGCGCCCCGGGTATCGAACCCGCGAGATCGTCGTGGCGACCACACTAACGGACGCCACCGCGTACACACGCGAGGACCTGGCGCAGTTGTACCACCACCGGTGGCGGGTCGAGCTTTGGATCCGCGACATCAAGCAGACGTTGGCAATGGACGTGTTAGGCGGGAAGACGCCGGAGATGCTACGTCGCGAGATCTGGTGCCACCTGTTGGCGTACAACGTGGTGCGCCACGTGATCGCCCAGGCGGCGCGTGCGCGGAACCGGTGCCCGCGTCAGATCAGCGTGACCGGTGCGCGGGATCTGTTGAATGCGTTCCGCGAGTCCTTATCCACCGAGACCGTTGCCGGGTGGGAGAAGAAGGTCGCGGTGCTGTTGCATGCGATCGGGGGTCGGCGCGTCGGTCGTCGCCCGGGTCGGTGCGAGCCTCGGGAAGTCAAGCGACGCCCCAAAAGCGACTGGTGGATGACGAAGCCGCGAGCCGAACGACGCGCCGAGCTGTTAGCCAATAAGGCAGCGAGTAATTTACACAAACAGAAACTCACGGAAGTGCCATTCAACCCGCCTACGGTGTCGCTTTTCTTGACGAGCCGCGATCGCCAGGGAGCGGGATACGTGGTCCCGTTCCCTGGCGGTCGCGGCTCGTCAAGAAAGCGGCCGTATCACCGGGTACGTGTATCAGGACCGGATTCGGCAGCAGCTTGTTTTTGCTCTGTAGTTTCCGCGAATCGGCCGCGCTCACGCGGCCAGATCCAAGCACCGGTGGGCGAGGTCGCGGATTTTCGCGTGGTCGTGGTGCTCGCCCACAACGGCCTGAATCTCCTGGGCCAACAGCTCGTGTTGCCAGGCCCGGCGCTTGTCCGCGTGGCTCGGGCGCCGGTTCGGGTCGTCCCACGGGGATGCGGATCGGTGCCCCACCAGGGCCTCGGCGTTCTGGTTCCAGGCCCACACCTCGGTCAGGGTGTGGGCCCACGCGCACAGGTGGAAGCACCCCACGTTCGACGGCACCCCGCGCACCTGCTGCTGACCCGCCCCGGCGACTTGTTTGAGATCCCGAAAACAGGTCTCCAGGGTGAACCGGTCGGCCACCCGCTCCAGGATGTCGGCCACGGTCGCGGTGGTGTCGGTGCCGAAGAACGCGACCCATCCGTGGGGCTCGTCCACCAACACCACCCGGATCGCCCCACCGGCCGGGCGCCACGTGGCCACGAACGTCTTGTACCGCTTCTCGACCGACTTCCCGTACACGGTGAACATGCCGGTGCTCCACCCGCCGGGGTGGGCGGCCCGCTTGGCCAGCGACACCCGCTCGGTCCCGTACACCCGCGGCCGCCCGGGCCGCCCGGGCACTCGCGCCGGTGGCACCGAGCACAGGGCCGCATCCCGGCGCAGTCGGCTCACCACCGTCACCCCGAGCTTCCGCAGCGGCTTGAGCACCGGCCCCTGGGCGTACGCCCCGTCGGCCACCACCCACACCGCCTTCCCCCACAACGCCAGCCACCCGTGCGCCCACCGCACCAAGCCCACGGCCATGGTCAGCTTGGTTGCGAACGGGGGCCGGTCCGCCGCCCGAACCGCCCCCAGGTTCGCCTTCCGGATGTACCGCCGGGCCAACAGGGGTAACGCCACGACCCCGCCCAGCGGGTGCGCCACCAGCAACCCGAGGACCACCCACACGTGCCCGTACACGAACCCGCTCCCGGCCGGCCCGGGGGTCGGGTTGTGGTGCACCCCGGCCCCTTGCACCTGGGAACCGTACCGCGCCGTCGGGGTGTCATCCAACGCGAGCACGACCCGCGGCCCGGTCACCAACGGCCGGAGCACCTCGACCAACAACCGGGTGGCGATGGCCTCGGCCCGGCGCCCGACGGCGGCCGCGGTGGGGTAGCAGCGGCGGTACTGGGACGACAACCCGGCGGCTCGGATCCAGCAACTCCGGGCCTGTCGCCCGCGGGCCAACAGCACCCCCAGGAACAACAGCGCCAACCGCCGGCCCGAGCGCCGATCCAAGGCACCGGCCAGAATCGAAAACCACTGGCACCGCGGGGCCGGAGTGTGCGAAGATGGCATCGCCGCGTCCGTTCGGGTTGGGAGGTCGTGTGGTAACGCCATCCTCCCGGACGGGCCGGCATTCGTCTACTCCGAACGTACCACCATCACCGCCCGGCCTACAAATTCGCGGAAAGTACAGTTTTGCTGCGATTCGTTGAGATTTGCAGCGGAAGGGCAGGGATTCGAACCCTGGAACGCCTTTCGGCGTTGCCGGTTTTCAAGACCGGTGCAATCGACCACTCTGCCACCCTTCCAAATCCTTACGCTCCTATCACTTCGGTCACGCTCTTCGTGTTGACACATCCGTCCTTTAAAAACGCTTTAACTGCCACCATCCTCTTTTCAGGTAGGCCGGGGGCGTGGTGACGCGCTGCGAACAGCGCCCCGCGCCTTTGCCACGCGTAGGTGACGCATGAAACAGTCTAGCAGTTCGCGCGCGCCGCGAAAAGCAGTCGCCCGACCGAAGAAGCCGTACGCCACGTTTTCGCTCAGGCCGCCAGAAGGTAGCGGCTCTTCTGCCGGAACTGACTGTAAAGCCTGATGAAGTACCGTCAAGCGCCGAGGTAGCCCTCTGAGCGCCTTATCCACCGTCCGGCTGGTAGCGTCTGTACCACAAAACCAAACCCAACCGGATCGCGAATCATACAACCTGATTGTCGCGATAACAAAAAGATAACACTATTGTCGCAGGTTCCACCCGAACCACTCGACGCGGGCCATGCGGCTCGCGTCCCTACCCACGGGCCGGTGTCGAGCGCTGGAAGAGCGATGATACGAAGCGAGTCAGCCGGTGTACACGGTGGCCAGACGGCCAGACGTGGGCACCAACCGGAAGCCGGCCAGCGCCCGAGCCCGAAATCGATCACCAAGGCCAGAACGATTGGCAACCCCGCCACGGGACTAACCAGGTCGGCCGGCTCGACCACCAGTTTGAGGCCCGGGCTGCGATGAGCACCGCGCCGACCGCAGACGCAACGAACGCGGGCGTGGCAAGCGGTTGTACGCAGCGCGCGGGTCAACCGGCTCACTCCGCCACCTCGGCAAGCACCGAAAGTTCAACGACCTTGTCTTGTGCCGAACTTGTATACAGCACAATTTTCCCCACGAAGTGGCCGCGGCGTTTAAAGGTACAGGCCGCCTCCAGAGTACACGTCTGACCCGGGGGCAGTGTCAGGGGGAACTCGCCCGCCAGTTCGGCACACCCTTCCACTTTGCAACACCCCTGTCCCCCAAGAAGTACAAGGTCCGAAGTGCCGTCGTTGGTGACACCGAACCGGGCCACGGCTTCAGCCCCGGCCGACACGCGCCCCAAGTCTATCGACCGATTAACCGTCACCTGATCGCGAACGGACGGCGGTTGGCTGTACCGCGCGTGCGAGTCGCACCCGGCGAGCGCGCCGGCGCCACACAAAACCAAAGCTCTCACCATACGCATGTCATCGACCTCCGCCCTGGCGGCCGCATCGGGCTACGCGGTTCGCCGCTTCCGGTAAACGGCGGTAGCAGCGAGGCACAGCCCCACGACGCTAAAGGCGGCCAGCCCGATCCAGCCCCAGCGCCAACTGGGAGGTGGGGTGGGAGGTGTTTGGCCGCCGGCTTGGTCATCGCGCGGGGCGCCGATCTCGGGCAACCCGTAGGCGGGCAGGGTGTACGATTCGTCAGGGGTCGGGTCTTGCGAGATCGATTCAATCGTAAACGTTTTAATTAACTCGCGGGACGGCAGCTTGCTGGTCACCGTCACCCGCTCCCAGGCGAGCGGGGAGGGCTCGGACGCCGCGTACTGGATCTTCGCCTCGTCACTCGCTTTGGGACGGCTGATGACCCGCCGGAGCATGGCCCACCCCCGCCCCGGGTCGTACACCGCTTCGCCCTGGAGGGCGGTGCGGTTGGGGTCCGCCGGCAAGGTGAAATCGAACGTCGCCCGCACGAGTTCGCGATCGTCCTCGCGGACGGTGTCCGCGTGGAGCAGTTTGACGAAGGGCTGATCGAACCACTCGTCCATGCGAACGCCGGCGTAGAACCGGTGCGGCGCGATCAGCCAGCCGTGCTCCAGTTCGACCCCGTCCCGCATACGGACGGCCTCGGCCTCGCTGACCGCCAAGTTGCTGAGCGACCAGTTCTTGGTCGTCAACTGGGGCTTCGTGGCGATAAAGGAGTACGTAGGGTTGAAGACGATCGCGGAGTGGGCCGCGCTTTGCTTGTCCGGCAGCTCCTTCCGGTGAGCCTCGAAGGCGAGCCGGTCCGGCCGCCGGCGCACCGCGACCTCAATGTTGTGGTAGCGCCCGGGCACCTTCGCCTCGCCCGGCTTCTGCACCTCGTCGGTAACCCGACCGGTCCACGAGCGGCTGGTCGCCGACTCTTCGAGCGCACGCCACGCCGGCCGGCCCTCGACCTTGAGTCGGGTCAACGTCGCATCGTCGGCCCCAATCCAACCGGGCGACGTGAGCACGAGAGCCGTCGCCGTACATCGAACCACGAGCCACATGGCCCCCTCCGTCTCGCGCGTGCGGGTCGGAAATCGCATACAGCCCACCAACCACGTGCGACGCCCGCCGCGCCTGGCGGGACCCGACAGGTCAGAACACGTAAAGCGGACAGTAGCAGAGGCCGCGCACCATCACACAGCCGACGCACGCCACTGGTGCGCAAGTCCCGGCGTAATCGGTCGAGCGGTTACCAATGCACTCGGCCAGTCGCCCACCACCACGAAACAGGGGCGCATGATACTTTGCTGCCGATCAGCCGAATTGGCGTGCCGGCCATGTGCCGGATGGTGACGAACCGCCGGACCGGCTCTCCCTCTCGCATGTCGCTCGGGTCGTCCGCAACAGCACCAAGGCTGCGTGCGTGAGTAGCGATTTCCGACTGGATACTGCGGTGGTCATCTGTCACCCGATAGACCGAGCAAGGGCGCGTACCGGTGACGTGTCTGGCAAATCGGCCTGGCGATCGATCAGCCAGAACGCAATTAAAAATCTGACAATATTTGCACACCGCGGATGCTAACGTCACAACAGCGAGCGATCAAGTGAATTCGGCGATATTATTTCCCTGCCCTGGCGCCGGCATTTGCTGCAGAGGATGTGAGGCGCCGGACTGTCACAAAAGCCATTCCGTCCGCCGCGGCGTGCCGGTCACAAGTCTCTCTTGGCGCCGAAACAGGACACTGGGTTCAAGGCGTGACGTTGCCACGGGGTGCGCGGGTAACGACCGGCCTCATAACCACAGCGGTCGATCGTCACTCGCACGGGCCGTGGCAGGGACACGTGAGGGTTGATCGCTTCCAAAAGGCACAGCGATGTTTCGACCTTACGATTCATCTTGACCGCCCCGCTATGGCAGCTATGTCCCTGGTAACACAACCGGGGGCGCCGGCGCACATGAAGGGCCTTTACACACTCATCGCCGCAACCCTTTTATCAACCGGCTGCTCGATTTTCATCGTCGGCAGCGGCACCGACTTGAACACGTTCGAGACGCGCGAGCAGGTTCACAACTCCTTCGGTCGGCCGACTGTTAGCGGAGACGGGGAGCAACCGTTCGACGAGTTCCGAACTCACCGCAAGCTGACGGAACAGGAAAAGATCATCTACCGTGTGATGGAGTTCTGCATCACCCTCGGTCTGAGCGAGGTCGTTACCACCCCGGTGGAACTCTACAGCGCGGCCAAGCAGTGTATTGAGGGCCGGACCGTTCGGTTCAGTTACGGCCCGGACGGGCAGGTAATCGGGGTTCTTGTGGACGGCCAACAGCCCATTTTGTCGCGCCACCCGCGACCTCCCAGGCCCGTCGAATCTGGTGGCACGGGTCCTGTCGTGCCCGCTTCCGGAGGGCAATCTCCGAACGCCGCAACGCCCTGAAATACGGCGCCCCGCGGTTCAAGTCCGGAAGCCGTCCGGCACAGAACCGCTCAGCGAGCCGGGTCCGGGTCGCCTACCATCAGGCGGCTGCACCGCACTACGATCCGGACATCCACCCGCTCGAACGCCAGTTCAAGGAACAAGCCCCCTGGTCTGGACCGAGGATGATCGGCGTACCGTAGCCACGCCAATTCGGAGCGCGCGTGCGGGGCGCCGGCAAAGAACGCCGACACCTCCGAGACGTTCTCGATCTCGCCGAACCGCACCGGGACGGGGGCCGCGTACCGGCCGGCGCCCCCATCCCAAACCAGCGGCGAAACGGACAGCGTGACCTCTCGCCGCGGCCCGACCGCGACCGCTTCAACGCGGGCATGGCTGAAGTCGTGAACGAGTAACGGCAACGCGATCGGACGTTTCCGCATTTCCAAACTGCGCTGAACTGCCGAACTGAAGCGACAGGTTTCTGTCGTGAGCCCCGTGCGCTCTCACGCGCGAAGCGACAGCCGTCGTCCCAGCTCGCCGCCGACCGGGTACACGCGCTCCGGGGGAAGGAACCGCCGGGCCTTGTCCGCCCGACCGGATTGCAGCAGAGTGTAGACCTTCCGCACCACCGGCGTGTAGTCTTCGATCCGTGCCACCCAGTCGTCCGCGTACTCGCGGATCACGTGCCGGCTCAACCCGACCTGAATGCTATCGTACGGCAAACCGGCCCCCCGCAGCGACCGCTCGGGGTCCCATTGGAGGTGAACCCGGGCCGTAGCGAACTGCTCCGCCCACGTGTCAGGGTCGGTGAACACCGTGGGCTCGAACGACGTGAGAACTGCTTGCGCCAGGGCGGCTTCCCAACCGGACCGCCGCACCCGCACGCACAGCACCCGCTCCTGACCGCGTTTCTGTGCCCAGTTGCTGCGGTGCATCAGCCACAGGAACGACGGCTTGATCCACGTCATCCGGTGGAACGAGAACGGCGGCACGAACCGCCCCGCGGCCAGCGCCGCGTCGGCGATCGCCGGCGGGTACGCTTGATAGATGGCGATCGTGTCCCGGTCGTAATCCGCCCGGATCTCGCGCGCTGCGCCCACGTCACACTCCGTCTAATAGGCTTCTGGTCTTGAGTGTGGCCCGCTCGCTCCGCGAGCGGTTGCAACATCGTGCCCTCGTGCCACGAATGTGGTTCATTTGATGCTCAGAGCACCGCTCGCGGCTCGGGCGGGCCGCACTCAACACCAAAACCTCGAATAGAACCGTACACCTGGAGCAGGCTACCGACACGGCGGCGTGATCCGCGGTTCGCGCGCCCGGTTGTTGACTCGGGGCGCGGCGGCGCGGACAATCAACTCACCCAACGTCTCAGAGCGGCGAACATGAAGCGACTCCTTGCGGCCGCGCTTGTATCCGCGCTACTCAGCGCGAGCCACGTTCGCGCGGATGTGATCATGCCGCCCCCGCCCCCACCGCCACCGCCACCGGGCGAGCTGACGGCGCATGTCGTGGCGGGACTCGCCACCGCGGCCGCGCTGGTGTTTGCGGGTGTGTGGCTCGTTCGCTCGCGTCGGGCGGCACTGCGGGGGTGATCCCATGTCCGTATCGGCCCCTGCCTCTCTCCACGCAGGTGCACGGCGAACGAGCGGGCTGGCGTTCGCGGGCGGGTTCGTCGCCCTCGCGGCCGGTGCGGCGGCGCTGTCCGGCGCGCTGCCGGTCGGGTTCGCGCTGGCGACCGTGTTCCTGTTCGCCGGGCCGCACAACTGGTTCGAGGCCCGTTACGCCCTCGGGCGGCTCCCGGCCCGGGCCGGGAAGCTCTGGGGCTTCTTCGCGGTCAGCGTGTGCGGCATCGTCGGGCTGACCACCGGGTACGCCGCGCTCCCGTTCCTCGTTTCGCCCGCGGACCTGGTGTCCGGTCCCGAACTGTACGCGGTGTGGTGCTCGGCCTTCCTGTTCTGGGTGGCGTTCCTGGTGTGGATGCGGTCCCGCACGAACCCGCGGTTCGACGGCGGGTGGGTGTGGCCGCTGGCGTTCTTTCTGTGTGCCGGGGCGTGGCTGAGCCCGTTCGCGCTGCCGATCGCGCTGGTGTACCTCCACCCGCTCATGGCCCTCTGGCTCTTGGACCGCGAACTGGCCCGCTCGCGCCCCCACTGGCGCAAGGCCTTCCGCGTGGCGGCGCTGTGCGTGCCGCTGTTTCTGGTGGCCCTCTGGTGGTGGCTGAAGGACGCGCCCGGGTTGCCGGGAACGGACCAAGTGACCCTGGCGTTCGCGCCGACGGCGCTGCGTGCCGACACACTCGCGGACCACTCCGGGGCGTGGGCGCTGCCGGACGTGTCGCCGCACTTCCTGGTCGCCGCGCACACGTTCCTCGAAATGGTGCATTACGGCGTGTGGGTGCTTCTGATCCCGCTGATCGGCCTGCGCTCCCGCCCGTGGGAGCTGAAGGCCATCCCGGCGGCGCGACGCAGCCCGACGTGGGCGCGGGGCGTCGCCGCCGTGCTGCTGTTCGGGCTGTCGGCGGTGGTGGCGCTGTGGGTGTGCTTCGGCATCGATTACGAAACGACCCGCCGCGTGTACTTCACCGTCGCGATGCTGCACGTGCTGGCCGAGGTGCCGTTCCTGCTGCGCATGATCTAGAAGCGGACGGGCTCGCCACATAGGCGCATGTGTGCCTGTGGGGCGAGACCTTTCATCCTTCGCAATCGGTTCGCTCGATGCCCTATTTGCAACAGATGCTCGTCGGCTATTGCATCACGGTCGCAGTAGAAACGGTGGTGCTGCTGCTGTTGCTGTCCCGCCGGCACCCGGTGGGGGCGCGGCTGTTCGCGGGGGCGTGGCTCACCGCCTGCACGTACCCGGTGGTGTGGCTGGTACTGCCGGGCCTGTTCGGCGCCGACGAGAGGGGGCTGTACCTATTGACCGCCGAGACGTTCGCGCCGGCCGCGGAGTGCGCGATCTTCTGGGCGGCGTTCGTGCGCCCGCTCCCGCCCGACCGCCGCGCCGCCCTCCGGGACGCGGGCGCGATCGTGCTCGCGAACCTGTGCTCGTTCGGGTTGGGCGAGGCGCTGATCGCCCTCGGCTGGTTCGGCTGGTGAGCGGCGTTATAGGTCGGTACGGTACTGCGCGCCGAAGACGTGCTCGCGGCCGGTGTGCTGCACCCGGATCAGACGCACCAGCACCGCGTGCCCGGCGGCCGGGCCGACGTTCGGGAACGCGATGTACGCGTACTTCGTCGCGACCGGCACCGGGGTCGCGAACCCGAGCCCGCCCAAGGACACGTCGCGGCACCGGCCCTCGACCGCCGGGTCCACCCCGCCGTCGCCGTGCAGCGGGTACACCGTCAGCACCCCGCCAGACGCGATCCGCGGCGTCTTGCGCCGGTCCTGCACGTTGCACAGTTGCCCGCGGATGTCCCCGAGGAGTTCCGGGAGTATGCGCTCGGAGTCCCGGGCGAACTTCGGGTCCGGGGTGCCGACCAACTGGGCCGTCGTGCCGATCTCCCCGATCGGGCGTCCGGCCGGAGGCAGCGTCACCGTCACCTCGAACCCGAACTTCTTGCCCCCGAACAGCCCCCCGCCGCCCACCGTGCGCTTGAGCACCAGCCGCCCGGGGTCAGGCTGCTCGACCGACACGCCCCAGCTCTCGCGCAGCACCGCCAGCTTGAGCGGCACCACCGACACGGGGACCGTCGTGGGGAACCGGCACTCCCACCCGCCGTCCGGAAGCCGGTTCACGTCGCCGGGCACGTGAGAAACGTACCCGCCGGCGGCGGCCCCCACCACGGCCGCCGCGAACGTTTGCGGGTCGGGCGGTTGCCCCGTCGGCTCCATGCCGAGCAGCAGCGCGACCGGAATCACCGAAGTGATCTGCTCCAGGACCACCAGCCCGGCCTCGAACTCGTCGGCGAACAGCGGCGGTGGAGGCGGCGCCGGCACCGCCGGGTGCGGGGCGCCAACCGGCGCCGGGCGCCCGTGAACGGTGGGGCTCGCGGTGCCGGGACGGGTCAGCCCCTTCTGGGTGTTCGCCACCAGCGGCGGCAGCCCACCTCGCGGTGCCCCGGGCACGGTTAGCGACGGCTTGGCCGGGAGCGTGAAGCTCTGCGTGAGGTGGGTCTGACGGCCGCGCCCCGGGTGCGTCGGATCGCTCCGCTCGGCCACCGACGAGTCGCCGGGGGCGTCGCCCAGGTTCATTTCGGCCACCGAGCGGTCGACCCGCGCCCGGCGCATGAGGACGCTCGCGTTCGGCAGCGCCGTGGCGCTCTCGGCGCTCATGAGCGCCTGCACGAACGCCAGGCACGAGGGGAACCGGTTCTCAGGTTTCTTCGCCAGCGCCCGCGCGACCGGCTCCTGATCGGCCGGCGGCAGCACCGACAGGTTCGGTTGGGCCGACACGTGCTGGAGCATCAACTGCTGCGGGGTGCGCCCGGTGTACGGGAACTCGCCCGTCAGCAGCTCCTGGTACACCAGAGCGAGGCTGTACTGGTCCGAGGCGCTGCTCGGGGTGCCGTGGAGCACCTCGGGCGCGACGTACCGGGGAGTGAGCCCGCGGTTCCCGGCGTCCGGGCCTTCGAGCTGCGCCACCAGCCCGTAGTCGCCGACCTTCACGTGCCCGGACACAAGAAATAGGTTCGCGGGCTTCACGTCGAGGTGCTGGAGGCCGAACTTGGCGGCGATCACGTCGAGCGCCTCAGCGGCATCGGCGAAGTACGCCAGCAGTTCGTCGCGCGGGATGCCCGGCAGCCCGCAGGTGCGGCACTCGCAGAACCGGTCCTGGAGCTGGCGGTCGGCCAGCTCCATCACCATGATCAGCTCACCGTTGATCTGCTCGACGCGCTCGAGGGTGAGTAGGAACGGGTGCCGAATCGCCTTGATCTGCTCGAACGCCGCGAGTTCCTGTTCGAACCGCTCGTCGCCGCGCCCGTCTTCGGATTCGGACGTGACGAACTTGACGGCCTTGTGAAGTCCGCCGGGGGCCTCGCACTTCCACACCTCACCGAACCCGCCGCGGCCGAGCGGCGCGAGCAGCTTGTACCCGGGCAACGGCTCGGTGCCTGCCAGCTTCGTGTACGGTCGTGAGGTGCCGCTGTCGGCGGTGGTGACCGGTGGCATGGGGCGTGCCGGGACGAGTATAAGCAGGGCGCCGTCTCAACTGTAGAACGCGAACCGTCGAAATGTTGGGGAAATGATCTGATTCGGCCGCACAAGAATTTCGGCCCCAGAGGAGGTGTAAAGGCCGGGGCAGGAGGCGCGCTGGCCCGGCCTCAAAGGTCAACGTCGAACACCGCGAACTGCTTGTTACTGCCACCGACCGCACAGGTGAGGCCGTCGGGCGAGAAGGTGAGGCACGTGGCCCGAGTACCCAGTTGAAAATCGAGCGCGCGGAGCGCCGCGCCGGTGTCGAGGTCGAACAGCGTCGGGTGCCCGCTGTCGTTTATGGCGGCGAACACCCGCGCGGTTGGGTGAAACGCGGTGGTCTCGTACCGGTTACGCCCGCCAAGCCGGACCGCCGGCCCGACCGTTTCGCCGCGGGCGGCATCCCATCTCTGAACGTGCCCCAAGTGGAACAACATAAGTGACTGCCCGTCCGGGGTGAATTTTACGCGGTTCATACCGAGGGCCTGGTCCCGCGGGATCGGGAACCGCGCCGACACAACTCCTGTCACCGGGTCGAACAAGACGACGGCCTCCATGACATACAGCACTGCGACGGTGCGCCCGTCCGGGCTGAGGTCGTAGCTCCAGATGCCTTTCTCAAACGGCCCGGCAAACACAGCGCCGGGCTCTCGGCCGTTGGGCACCCAGACCAACAGGCTGCGACAGTCTTCGGCCGCGTAGACGACCCGAGGTTCGGTCCCGGGAAGCGGGACCATTTCGCGCACGGCAGGCAAGTCCAACCGGTCGCGCGGGATGCCCGGCAGCTCCAATCGCGCGCGTTCGGCTCCCGTTTCAAGGTCGTACGCCCGCATCGCGCGGCCGACCAGGGCGACGAGGTAACGCCCCGCACCGGCGATGAACAACCGGACGATCGCCGCGTGGTCGTTGCGCGTGAGCTTGAACAAAGGGCGGCAGGTGCGTGTGATCGTGTCCCAAGCGGTCACCGCGCGGCCGCGGTCCGCAACGTATAGTGTCCGCCCGTCTGGTGCAAACGCTATCGCCGCCACCCCGGCCGCGAGCTTTTGAACCCACATCGTCCCCTCCGCTACTGTTCGTCCTCGTCTGCACCGTCCGATGCGTCGCCGTCTTCCGCGATGTTGGCCTTCATCACCTCCGCGAGCAGCACCGTCGCGTAGCTGCCCGCCGGGAGCGTGAACGACAGCCGCAACCCGTCCGCCTCCCACGCGGAGGTGAGGTCGTCGAGGTAGACGATGTTCTGGCGCCGGGTGCCCATCACCAGTTTGCCGAACCCGGCGAACGACGCCACCGAGAGCTTGTTGTCGCTCAGCACGACGGCCTCGCGTTCCGCCGCCACACCGGCCCCCGGGAACGTTTTCTTCCCGAACATCGGCCCGGCCGTCACCGTTTCGCGCGCGTCGAACCGCGCCTGCTCCGCGGGCACGTCCTGCGCGACGAACATCCCGCCGAACGGCCACTTCGTCATCACGTCGCCGTCGAGTACGGTGCGGAACAGCCCGTCCTTCATCCGGCGCGAGAGGTAGTCGTTGAACAGCAGCGACTGAACCGCCGAGAGCGCGAACCGGAAGAGAAACGGACGGATGCGGCGCGGCGCCTTGCCCGCGAGGCACTGGAAGCCGAGGTCCACGGTGCCGCCGTCGCGGCCGAACCGCTGGGGGCCGTAGTAGTTCGGCAGCCCCTGGGTGCGGATGCGGTCCAGGATCGCGTCCGCGGGCGCGGAGCGATCGGCGTCGCGGATCAGAATGGTGAACTTGTTGCCGCGCAGGTGACCGGGCTTCAGCTTGTTCGCGTGCAGCCCTGTTTTCAGCACCCGCACGCCGTCGCCGTCGAGTTTGCCGACGCGGGGCTCGCACTCGCGCGGCACGGACACCCACTGCCGGGTGACCGCGTGGCGGTCCTTGAGGCCCGCGGTGCCGACGTTCCCGGGGTGCGTGCCCAGCTTGCGCGCAATAGTCTGGGCGAAGAACTCCGGCGCGACGCCCTTCTTTTCGACCCAGAGGTACAGGTGGTCGCCCGAGCCGCTCGGCTCGTAGGAGGGCACCTCTTCGACCTCGAAGTCTTCGTCGCGGGCGCGGATGCGCCCGCCGACCCCCGGCAGGTCGGCGGTGAACAGCGGGGGACTCATCGCGGGGTGTTGCATGGTCGGTCCGGTCGGGTGAAAGCGACATTGTACCGCCGGACCGCGCGTTCCGTCCGCCGCGGCGCTTGCGGCACCCGGCAGCGCGTGCCATAATCCTCCCCGCGCCGCGGATTCCCGCGGCGCGCCTCTCACCACAGGGCACGCACATGTACACCGCGTTCCGCGCGCTCGCGCTGTCCGCCGCCATCGCCGCACTGGTCGCATCCGGCGGCGGGCTCGCCCCGGCGCTTCAGAAAGACAAGGACAAGAAGCCCGAGGACAAAAAGGCCGTCGATAAGAAAAGCGACGACGTCGGGACGGTCGAGGTGTGGAAGGCCAAGGACGGGTGGCGGTTCAAGGTGCTGAACGCGAGCGGCAAGGCGATCGCCGGCAACTACGTCCCGCACGAGAAGAAAGAGGACGCGCTCAAGGAGGTGGAGTTGCTCAAGGCGACGCTCGCCAAGGGCAAGGTGGAGGTGAAGGACGAGAAGGGCAAGGACAAGTGACCGAAGCGGTCGTGAAACGCTCGGCGGCCGGTCGGAAGCACCGAGCGTTTCACCTCGCTCAGTCGAGGTTGATGACCGCGCCGTCCGCGATCGGTCCCATGTTCAGCCACGTGGCCGGGTCGATGTTGTTGCGGATGAACCGCACGCTGGCGTCGCCGAGGCACGTGTTCGCCCCGCCGCTGTGCCGGCTCCGGCTGTAGTAGACGATCGGGTTGGCCGAGTCGCTGGCCGCACACGGCAGCCCTTGCGCGGGCTGGTTGTTACAGTAGGTGGCAAAGGAGATCCGGTCCGGGGTCGCGGTGTTCGGCGGTTGGAACGTGCTGAACCCGGCCGCCTCGCCGTACCAGGTGAGCCCGCGGAAATCCTTCCCCTGGCTCTGGAGCACTTCGCCGATCATTACCGTGTTCGTGAGCCCGTCCGCCACGTCGATCAGCCGGGTGAACCGTACGTTCGGTGCCTGCGTTGCGGTCACTCCCGCGCCCGAGAGGATCGTTGCGGGTGCCAGCGCGTCGAACATGCCGGCCTGCGGCGTGTACCCAGCGGGAGAGGGGACCACGGCCCCCAAGCCCCCGACCGTACTCCGGTTCCCCGCGCACACGGCGTAGTTGTTGGTCGTGATGTTGCTGTACGGGGTGTTGTCGTTGTCTCCCGGACACGTCAGAACGGAATACCGGCGGGTGGTGACGTTGGTCGTGTTCGGGGCGGTGCTGAACCGGGGAGGCGTGCCGGGGACGCCCGGAGCCGGGTAGTTCGAGTTGAAGTTGTCGTTGCCGCCCCAGTTCTGGTACAGCTTGAACGCGTTTTCAAGCTCGACATAGGGCATGATCGTAACGACCCAGGTGCCCCAGCAGCACCCGCTCCCGAGCATCGCCGGCAGCTTGCCGTTGCCGCCGTTGTCGTGGTAGTTGTGCATCGCCAGCCCGAGTTGCTTCAGGTTGTTCTTGCACTTCATGCGGGCCGCCGCCTCGCGCACCTTCTGGACCGCCGGCAGCAGCAGCCCGATCAGGATCGCAATGATCGCGATCACCACCAACAGCTCGATGAGCGTAAAGCCCCGCCGCTTCATGAATCACACCTCTAATGAATGAACGAACGCGGCGTGCGGTGCCGCACGTTATTTGAGGTCGAAACTGATCTCGTTGCCTGCCCCGGCTTTGATCTCGGCCGAGAGTTCGGTGCGCGTATTGTATTTGGCCGGAAGGTATTCTTTGGCCGGGTTCGAATAATCGCCGGGTCCCTCGTCAGCCGGGCGCGCCGGGGCCTTCGGGTCCGGCGAGCAGACGGTCACCTGGTACTGACCGGCGGGGAGGCCCGAAACCGCGGGAATGTTGTAGCGGCCCTCGGCGATGGTACCGACCGCAATGTGTGCCCGGTCGGGCGAGCGGAACGTGATTGTCCCGGCCTTGAGCGGCTCGCCCCTGTACTGAACGGTGCCCGTGACGGGATACTTCTTTGGCTCGGACGAGCCGCAGCCCGAAAGCAGGACGCACACCAGTGTGAGAACGGCCGCGCCACGCAAGGGCTGGACTCGGTGCGCGAGTGTGAACGCTACAAGCATCGCGTTAGCAGCGGACGTTGGTTGTCCCGCACCTGAGGCATAACGGTGCGGGGTTGTGAGCGATAGGAAAAGGTAGCTCGCTCCTCAAACGGGACGCAAGTGCCAAACGGGTGAAAGCACCCACATTTCGTGCGGCCTCACTTCCTCGCCGGCGGGTCCGCCGTCAGCACGGTCCACGGGTGCGGTTCGAGTGCGACGATCTCCGGGTGGTCCCGCAGTTGCTCCGGCGTGGGCTTCCACACCTTCCCGGTCGGGGGGCCGTAGAGCGCGTGGGTGGAGAGCTTCGCAGCCAGCGCCGCCGTCGTGTACTTCGCGTCCAGCGCCGTGTCCTGCGCGAGCACCTCGTTGGTGAACGCCTTCTTGGCGAACGCGGCGTCGATCTTGCCGGCGTGCGCCTTGTACAGCGCCAGCCACTCCTTGTCGCGCTCGTCAGGCTCCCACTCCGTGCCGGTCGGCCGGTCGGCGTCGTCCGCGGGGAGCGCCTCGAGGCGGACCGCCCGGTCTTTCGCGTTGTTGCAGCCCCAGTAGAACCCCTTCGTGCCCCCGAACCACTGGTCCTTGGAACTGCGCCACAGCTTTTGGGCCTTCGTGCCCAGCTCGAACATCGCGATCTCGTTGGTCTTCAGGTCGCCAACGAGCCACTCGTTCGCATACAGCCCGTTGTTCTTCTCGGACAGCGCCTTCACCACCGTGTCGATGCCCTCGGCGTACTGGATCGCCTTCCGGGTGCGGCTCGCGAGCGGCACCCCGCCGGCGTCGAACGGGGTCTGGTCGATGGTCGTCTCGCACAGCAGCACGCCGGCGTCGTTGATGTAATAGTCCTGGCTCGACCACACCCCGCCCGGGAACGCCTGCATCACGAACCGGCGGCCCTTGTGCGGCGCCACGTCGATCCAGTAGTTGACGAACGGCCCGGCGGTGAGCCCGGCCATCGTGATGTGCCCGAACACGATCTTCCCGTCGGCGGTCGCCGGGCCGGTCGCGATGAACGCGGAGCAGTGGTCCACCTTTTTGGGGCGCGGGGCCGGCGCGCGAGGCCGCCCGGGGCGGGGGAACGTCTTCCCCTCCAGCCCGGTCGGCATGGTGTGCAGCGCGGACTCGAGGCTCGCCAGCTCCATCTGCACGTTGAGCACCGCGACATCAAGCAGGTCGATGTCGCGCCCCTCGTAGCTGGCGCCCGCGTCGGTGGCCCCGTCCGCGATGCCCTTCATCTCCTCGAGCAGCTCGGAATCGATCTTGCGGAGGAACGCGGCGTTCGTGATCAGCCGGACGGCCTTCCACCCGTCGGCGGGCGCCTTCGGGCTGCACTCGGTCGCGAGCATCCGGACGTACGCGGCGATCTCCTTCGCGAGCAGCCGTCCGTGCTGGTACCCGCGGGGGTACGGCTCGCCCTCGATGTGCAGCACCACCCAGCCGTCTTGCGTGTACCGGTAGGCCGGGCCGTAGCGGTTCGGGTCGGCGGCGGGTTTCGGCACCGGATCGGCCGCGGCGGGCTGGACCGGTGCGGGCGGTGCGGGCGGTGCGGTCAGCACCAGGGGTGCGAAGCCGAGCGGCAAAACGAGTGCGAGCCAGCGCATAAGCGATCGGCCTCAGCGGATCGGGGCGGACAACGGTTCAGAGCGTTCAGCATCGCACACCGGCGCGGCGTTGGGAACGGCAATTGCTGGGCCGCCGGGCGTGAAAGCGCCCGGCTCGGGGTGTGATGGGTCGGGCGCCCGTGGGTGAGTTCACAACGGAGGACGTGCGATGCGTCAAACGCTGTTCGTCGCGCTGGTGAGTGCCACGGTGGCGCCGGGGCCGGCTCAAGAGCGGCAACCGCCGCCGGTGCGCCCGGCCGCGCGGCTGGCCCAGGTGGAAGAAGAGGCCGAGGTGCTGGAGGCCGAACGGGACGTGAACAAGGCGCACATTAAGGCGGCCGAGGTCGGAGTGAAAGCGGCGGAACTCGGGGCGGTGCGACTCAAGAAGGCGCTGGGCGGCGGAGCCCTGGCCGTCGAGGAGTTCGATCGGGCGAAACTGGAGGTCAAGATGGCCCTCAACTGGAGATCCGCCTCGCCGAGCTGAAGGCGTTCGACGTGCGGCTGAAGTTCGCCCGGAAACGCGTGGAGGACGCGAAAAGTGCCAGCCCGCCGCCGTCCGGTAAGGCACCGAATTGAATGTGGGAATCGGCAGCACTGATGGCACCAAATCCCCCAAGGTTACCCCCGCCTGCATCAGCAAGCGGGGGTGCGTCGCTACCGCACTCGCGGTTACTCGTTCCCGGCGGCCGGCGCGATCCGGATCGACAGCGGCTCCACCCAGTGCTTGTGGTCCGCGTCGTAGTAGAGGTACCCGCGGCTCGCCGGCCCGCGGTACGTTCCGGGCACGTCGCACACCAAGTCGATGCTCAACTCGACCTTCTGCTCGGGGGCCAGCTCGCGCCAGTACAGCACCAGCTCGCGCGAGCCCTTCAGCTCGAAGTACGCGACGGCGCCTTTCTCCCGCAGGTCCGTGAGCTGCTTCAGGTCGGTGGGCACCTTCATCCCGGCCGGGATGCCGATCACCGCCGTGGTCATCCCCTGGCCCTGCTTCTGGCGGTTCTCCAGCGTGACCGCGAGCGGCACCGTGTCGCCCTCGGCCGCTTCCGCACTCGCGAGTTTGGTCGCGATGCGCACCGCGCACCGCTCCGCGCTCAAGGGCGTCAGGGTGGTGTAGGTGTAGCTCAGGGCGAACGGGTACGGCTGTTTCGCGTCCGTGGCGATCGCGATCTCGTTCCGCCCCCCGAGCTTGAAGACGGTTTCGGGGTTCGGCACGTCCAGCCCGATCACGTCCACGTCGTTCGGGGTGAACGTGCGGGTCGCGGCCACCGTGCCGTCTACCAGCAGGCGCAGCTCCCCGGCCTCGGCCGGGTGCTTGTTCTTCTGGGCGTGCAGCGCCAGCGCTTTCAGCGCCATGATGGTCGACTGCGTGGACCCGAACCCGCCGTAGCCCCCGCGCTGCTGCGCGATCCACTTGATCGACTCCTTCGCGGCGGTCGCGTAGCTCGGGTCGTTCGCCCGGAGCCAGCCCAGAAGCGCAAGCGCGGTGGTTTCGATCTGGAGGTCGCGCCCGCCGGACCGCGTGATGCTCATGATCCCGCCGGTCACCGCCCCGCCCTTCGCGTGCTTCTCCTTGAGCCGGTCGAGCAGCTTGTGGCCGGTCTCGCGGTCGCCGCGGAGCAGCGCCACGTTGGCCGCCAGCGCCACCGTGTACGCGTCCCTGCCGGTCGCGGAGTTCTCGTCGAGGGCCGCGGTTTTCAGTGCCGTGATTTCGGTCCGGAGGTCGAGCTTCTCCTTGTCCTCGGGGTCGCTCTCGACCAGCGCCCAGACGATGTAGGCGTCGGTGGTGGGCTTCGGGGAGCCGCCGAACCCGTCGAGCGCGCGGGCGTTCCGCAGGAACCCGCCCTTCCCGTCCCGGCGCGACAGCAGGAACGCCTGTGTGCGTTTGATTAGTTCCGGGTCCACCGGGTGAACGCGGGCCATGTCCTTGAACTGCAGGAGCCCGTACGCGGTGAGCGCCTCGTGCTGGCTGTCGGCCTTCCCGAACCACTCGAACCCGTGCTTAACGCGGTTCGGGGTGTCCGGGCACTCGAACGACGTGAGCCGGCCGTACCCCCGGTCGAGCAGCCCCCGCGCCCGCGTCGCGGCCTCGGGGTTGGCCTGGTTCGACTGGTTCAGGTAGTCCAGGATCAGCGCGTTCGGGTAGTTCGTGGTGGAGGTCTGCTCGAAGCACCCGTGCGGCTCACGGAGCAGCCCGTCGAGCCCCTTCACCAGATCGGACATCGACGTGGGGTACATTTCCAGGCGCACCTTGAGCGTCCCGGGCACCACATCCTTCGGGAGCGTGACGCTGCTGGTCGCGCGGCCCTTCTCGAGCATGTCGCTGAACGCGCCCACCCCCGGGAACCCGTCCGGCACCACGCGGACGGTCCGCCGGATGACGTCCTTATCGGCGGCCGGGATGCTGGTGCCCTCGATCACGAGGCTCGCCGGACCGTCGCGCGTGTCGGCGTTCAGCTTCAGGAACTGGCGGCCCGATTTGAACGGGTCGAGGTTGATCGCGCCTTTCAGCGAACCGTCCGTCTTGAAGCCCGTTGCGGTGGTCGCGAACGCCACGTTGCGGCGCACGGCGCTGTCGTTGGTGACGCGTACGGGCACGTCGATGGTGTCGGTGTGGGCGACCTCCAGCGGCAGCTTCGGGTCGAGGCTGAACGGCTTGCGGGCCTCAATGGTTTTCGTGATCGCGCCGACGCGGCCGTCGAGCGTGTGCCCGGCGACCAGCACCTGATAGCGGGCGATGTCGTCGGAGAGCTGGAACTCGACGCTTGCTGTCCCGGTCGCCGGCAGCACCAGCACGGGGTGCCAGTACACGGTTTCGGCGAAGTCGGCTCGCACCTCGCCCAGCGCCGGGTCGCGCTCGTGGGCGTACTCGCGCACAACGGATGGCGTGACCGTCGGTGTGACCGGCCGTGCTGTCGACTGTGCCACCGGGTCGAGCACCGGCGCCTCTGGGAAACCGTCTCGTACCGGTGGCCCGAGAGCCACCTTGCCACCCACGGGTCGCTGGGCAAGCGCGTGGGCGAGCCATTCCTTTTCGGGCGACGGCTTGACTCCTACCTGTGGGGGCGTCCGTTGGTTGCGGTCGAGTACGAGGCCGCGACCGGCCGGGAAGAAGCCGGCTGGAGCGGGTGAGCTTGGAACGCCCACCGGCGTCGGTCCCTTGGGGGCGGGCGTGCCGCCCGCCAGGTCGATCCCCTTTCGTGGTCCCTGCGGACCAATTCCCGTGAGGGGAACCGGAGCCATCGGCGCGGCTTCCATCGCCGCTCGCGCGTCCGCTTCAAGCGGTGACTTCCGGAAGAACAGCTCGCCGCCACCCGCACCCGGCGGCTTAATCGAACTGCCCACGAACTCAAACGTGGGGGCGGACTTCTTCGCACTCGTCACGGACTTCACGGCAATCAGCACCAGGACTCCAAGCACCACAAGACCGGCCGTTACCAGTGTCGCGCGGGAGCGGCCGGCTCCGGTCGCCGCCACGAGGCCCTTGAACCCCAGGAACGCGAGCGTCAGGACGAGCACGACCGTGAGCACCGGCACGGCCGCGTCGCGCGCTGTATCGAAACGCTCGCTGTACTCGTTGAGTTCACTCGTCGCGACGGACTTCTTGATCTGCGCCGCGGAGACGGCGGCGTTGGCCGCGGTGACCGCTTCGTTCCCCTTCGCACTCAGAGCGTTGAATTCGTCTTCGACCGCCGCGGTCGCCAGCCGCACCTGCTCGACCCGCGGCGCGAACTCGGCGGCGATCCGCTGCTCTTCGAGCTTGAACAGTTCCAGCGGCGCCGTCAGCCGCTGGCCGTGGGCCACCAGCATCTGGTCCACGTCGGCGCGGTCCTCGGCCTGCGGCGGGGCCACGTCCTGCTCCGCGAACCGGCGCCAGCCCTGGGTCCCGAGCAGCAGGTCGAGCGCGACCGCCGCTTTCGGGTGATCGGTGAGCAGGAAGTCCGCGTGCTCGAGTTCTGCCGAGTTGCGCACCTCTCCCGAAAGGAGGAAGTGCGTCGACTGGAGCCGGTCGTGCTTGTTGTCGGCCATCGTGATGACGCTGCGGTTGACCACGCCGACCAGCAGCACCGCGGGCGTTGATTGGCCCTTCTCATTCCGGGCGGACAGGTCGAGCTTCACCTTCCCGCCGGGGGTGTAGCGGTCGCGGTCGGGTTTGGCGTCCAGAACGAGGTGTTCGCCGGACCCGCGGAACACGAGTCGCTCCGCCCGCGGAACCAGCGCCGTGCGCCCCGGGGCGTCGCCGCTCAGTTCCTCGAACACCGTCACGCGGGTCACGCCGCCGGCCGATTCGTCGCCCTTCAGTGAAACGTCGAGCGGCGCGTTCGCCTCCAACTCGACCTTCTGGTGCGCGACGAGGTTGCCGCGGGCGTACGCGCCGACGTGGAGCGTCTTCGGGCCGCGGGCGCTGTGGAGCCGCACGCGCACCGCGCCGCCGCGGGGCGTCGCCGCGTCGAGCGCGGTCAGGGCGACGCCGTCGGGCTTGGCCGCCGGCAGCGGGAACCCGTTCGGGGTGGGCGGCGTGATGCCGAGCGGCGACGAAACCTTCAGGAAGTACTTCACGCCGGGCTTGGGCGTCAGTACGAACGCGCCGTGCCCGCGGTTCACGCCGGGATTTTCGGCGTCCGTGAGGGTGCTCACTTCGGCGATCGTGTTCGTGCCGTCGGTGATCGTGCCTTTCAGATCCGCCGGTTTCCCGGCAGCTCCGGGCGTGCGCACCATGAAGTAGACGCGCCCGGGGACGTTCTCGACCATCTCCCCGCCCTCGGGGAAGAACTCGACCTTCAGGTTCTTCGTGACGAGCGGGATCGGCCGCACGATCGGTTCGGCGTCGCTGCCGTCCACCACGTTCACGCTCAGGGTGGCGTTGGGAACGGCACCGGGCGCGACCTTCTCGAACACCTCCGCGGGCAGCTTGAACCGCACGTCCAGGTAGGTCTTCCCTTCAGAGGTGGTGAACCGCGCGTTCGGCTGCTCGTGGAACGGCTTGTCGCCGGACGCGGCGACCACGTTCGCGCGGGCGTCCTTCATCGGGCCGCCGGCGGTACGCGAGACCTCGATCCGCGCCTGCACCACGTCGCCGGGGCCGTAGCTCTTGCCGTCGAACTCCAGCTTCTTCTCGAACACGTCGGGCACGTACCGGTTCACGATGAACTTGCGCGTCTCGAGCAGCACTTCCTTCTGCGTGCCGCTCTCGACCTCGTACAGGTCGAGCTTGTACTCGCCGCCCGGTGCGTCGGCCGAGAGCGCGTGCTCGCCCACCCCGAGCCCGCGAAGCGGTTGGTCATCAGGGCCATTAACGGGCTTCAGGTCGCGCAGCACGCGGCCGTTGCCCGTTGCGAGCGGGGTGACGGTGTCCGCCGGGTCACGCAGCTTGAACGCGAGGTGCTGCTCGTGGGCCGGCGGCTTCAGGGTGGACCGGTCGAGCGTGAGCGACCGGAACCGCACCACCTCGCCCGGCTTGTAGAGCGGCTTGTCGGTGACCAGGTGCGTGACGTACACCGGGCGCGCCAGCGACAGCCGCTCGGCGAGCACACTCTTGCGGTCGTCGTTCGTGTGGGCGACGACTTCGAGGAACAGGTCGGTGCCCGGCTTCACCCGCTCCCAGAACGCGACCGGGAGTTCGAGGTTCGTGGCCCCGACCGGCTTGTCGTCCGTCTTCCGCAGCAGTTCGCCGCCGCGGGCGTCCTTGACGATCAGGTCGAGCCGCTTCGGCCGCCCGACGGCGCCGTGGCGCAAGGTCTCGACGGTCCACTTGTTGGGCGCGCCGGGCTGGACGTGGGTCGGGCCGGACAGGCGGACGACGAACTCTTTCTCCTCAATGGCTCTGCGGGCGTCGTTCCGCGCCGTGGTGTACTCCTGGGCGAGTTCGGCCTCCCGCGCGAGGGCGGCGGCGAGCGGCCTCCGCTGCTCCTCGCGTGTGGCAGCCTGCTCGGCTTGGACCCGGGCAAGTTCGGCGCGGCGTTCCGCGATCTTTTCTTCGGCCCGGGCGACATCGCGCGCCCGGGCGGCGTAGCCGTACACCTGCGAGCCGATCAGCCCGCCCACCGTGCCGATGACGGCCACCCACGCGATCGCTTGCCACGACGGCACCCGGCTCGCCTTCTTGGCCGTTGCGGGGTCGGCTTTCGGTTCGGCGGTAGCGGTGCCGGGCTCCGGCGCGGTCGCCGGTTCGGGCAGGCCGGCGAAGTGCCCGATCAGGTCGGCCTGGAAGCTCATGAAGCGGATGTAATGCGCCTCGGCTTCCGGGTGCATCAGGACCAGCTCTTCGAGCCGCTGCGTTTGCTCGGGGGTGATCGTCTCTTCGCAGAGCGCGTCGAGCAGCGGCTGCAGTTCGGTGAGAATTTCGGACGCGGGTGTCATGCCTGCCCCTCCTGCACGAGCGAGTTCTGGACGCACCGGAACAGGTTCTCGCGGACCTTCGCCAGCGCCTTGTAAACGGCGTCCAGCGAGCGGCCCAGTTGCTCGGAGGCGGACTGCGTGGTGGCCCCGTCCGCGAACCGGTGCGCGAGCAGGTCGCGGTCCGGCTGGGGGAGCTTTTCGACGCAGCGGGTGAGCGCCGCGCGGCGCTCCTCGAGTTGCAGCTCGTCGGCCTGTGCGGCGGCGGTCTCGGCGAGCCGCTTCACGAAGATGGCGCTGAGCCGGGCCTGCGCGCGGGTCGATTTCTTGTGGAAGTCGAGCACCTTGTGGTACGCGACCTTGCGCGCCCAGGCGATGAACTCGGTGGGGGGCGCGTCCGCGTCGAACTTGTCCCACATGGTGAGGCTGGTCTCCTGGAGCACGTCGTCCGCGTCGGCGCGGTGCGGCAGCAGGGTGAGCACGTAGGCGTAGAGCCGGCGCTCGTTCTGGAGGAACAGTCGCAAGAACAGCTTGTGCTTGTCCTGTGCGGGGCGGGGCGTGCCGTCCGAGGGAGCGGCGGGCGCGTCGGGCCCCGCGTCGGCGTTCACGGTCATGTCGAACACCTGCGCGTGGAATAGAGGTGACCGGCCGCACGCGGGCCGGGGCGAGAAGAACCGCACCCTACAGTGGACCCCATTGTCTAGACCAAAAAGTTGCTATCCTTCGCTACTGTTTCGTCGGGGCCTTCGTGGCTCCGACGCCATACACCTGAGCCGGGGTGCGGTAGTCCAGGGACTGGTGTAACCGCTCGGTGTTGTAGAACCCGAAGTACGCCCGGAGCCCACTCTCCAGGGCCGGCACCGACTCGTAACCCTTGAGGTACACGTCCTCGTACTTGACGCTCCGCCACAGGCGCTCCACGAACACGTTGTCCAGGCACCGGCCCCGCCCGTCCATGCTCACCGCGACCCCGGCCCGCTCCAATCGCCCGACCCACGCGGCGGCCGTGAACTGGACTCCCTGGTCCGTGTTGAACACCTCCGGCTTGCCCCGGCCCAAGGCCTCCTCCAGCATGTCCTGGCAGAATGACCCGTCCAACGTGTTGGACAGTCGCCAGGCCACCACGTACCGGCTGAACCAGTCCATCGTTGCGGCCAGGTACATGAACCCGGTGGGCATCGGGATGTACGTGATGTCCGTGCTCCACACCTGATGGACCCGGTCGATGGCCACGCCCCGCAACAGGTACGGGTACACCTTGTGCCCGGACCCGACCGACAGCTTGGGCTTGGGGTACAGGGCCTCCAACCCCATGATCCGCAACAGCCGCTGCACCCGCTTGCGGTTCACCTCGTGGCCCTGGGTGCCCAGCCACGCGGCCAGGCGCCGGCTCCCGTAGAACGGGCACGTCGTGTACTGCTCGTCGATCAACCGCATCAGCGTCAGGTTCTCCGCGCTCTCCGGGGTCGGCTCGTAGTACACCGTCGAGCGGTTCAATCCGATCAGCTCGCACTGGCGCCGGACGCTCAGCTCCGGGTGCTCGGCCTCGATCCGGGCACGCTTGGCCTCAGCCGAGGGCGGCCGATTTTTTTTTCACCCAGTCGAGTTCCACCTTGAGGCGGCCGATCTGCTCGTACAACTCGGTCGTCTTGTCTTCCGGGGGGCCGGTGCCCTTCGCCCCCGAGGCGAACACGGCCTCGGCCCCGGTGAGCAACTGCTTCTTCCACCCATGAATCAGGGTCGGGTGGACGCCGTGCTGACTCGCCAGTTCGTTGATGGTCTTGTCGCCCTTGAGGGCCGCCAGCGCGACCTGGGCCTTGAACGCCGCCGAGTGACTCTTCCGCTTGCCCGCCATGGGTTCCCCTTTCCTGGGCCTCCGGTATAGCTTAACCGGCGGTCCAGTTTTCGGGGTCCACTATACCCCGCCGGAAAAGCGGTTCGGCAAAGGGAGCGGTTCTTTGCTACTTAGTTGACGCCGCTGGGGCGGATTGGAAGGGAAAAATCGGAACGTGTCACTCGTCGCCGCCGAGCCAGCGGCACATGATGTCGGACCGCATCACGTACTTGCGGCCGTCGGCGACCGGGGCGCCGCGGTGGTAGAGGCGGTGCGGAAACACCAGCACCTTCCCGGCTTCCGGCTGCACCCGCACGATGGGGTCGTCGCCCCGAGTCCCCCCGTGCGAGCGCAAGTTGAACTCGGTGGCCCCGCCCGAAACCCCGCCGTTCAGGTAGATCATGAGCGTGAACGCGCTGCGCTCGGCCGGCGACCGCTCGTAGGCGCCGTCGAAGTGCCAGTCGAACTGCTGCCCCGGGTCGTACCGGTAGAACCGCCAGCGCTCGTTCAGCCCCACCGGCTGCCAGAACTGCACCCGGTCCGGCACGAACGGCCGGAGCCGCTCCCACACCGACCGCGCGATGCCGGCGTCGTCGATCATGACGCGGTCGTTGTTGCGGATGTCCTTGCGCATGACCGGGCCGCCCGTCGTGGTGATGGGCGCGTCCCCGTAACCCGCGGACTCGGTCATCGTGATGTAGTAATCGCACTCGTCCGGCGAGAAGAAGTCGTGGATCACGAACAGGTCGTCGCGCTCGGTGAGGAACTCTTTGCGCATCTCGGGCATGACGAACCTCCGCGGGTGTGTGCGGAGCGACACCCGCGGAACGCCCGCGGTTCGCCCGCGAAGTGAAACGAACCGCGGGCCGCGCCCCCGCTCACACCGGCGGCAGCTCGAAGCCCTTGCGGTACTCCTTGCTCACGAGCTTCGTCGCGGGGGCCGAGTTGGTGAAGGCGAGCTTCGCCGCGTCCCAGTCGAGCTTCGTGCCGGCGAACCGCACCGCGATGTTGCCGAGCAGCATCGCCTCCGTCAGCCGGCCCGCGTAGTCGAAGTTCGACGACGCCAGTTCCGGCTTGCCGGCCCTGATCGCCTCCGCCCACTCGCGCTTCATGTGGACGTCCTGGTCCCCGTCCACGCCCGCGGGCAGCTTCTCGGGCTTGGTGGTCTGGAGCCCGGTGAAGTCCTTCTCGGGCGTGATCCGGAACTGCGCGCCGTAGTCGTTGGGCGAGAACAGGATTCCCTTCTCGCCGACGAGGATCGACCCGCTGTCGGCGAGCTTCTCGCCCTTCTTCAGCAGCTTCGCGAGCAGTTCGGCCGGCGGCAGCACGGTCTTGCCGTCCTTCTTCCCCTCGTACCAGTGGAGCGTACAGGCCGGCGCGTCCCCGCGTGCCGGGAACAGGTACTGAATGTGTGCCCAGGCCGGGAACGTTTCGGAATTGATCTCCGCGGCCTCAGCAGCAACCGCCACGGGCGCGTCGAGTTGCAGCGCGCGGAACGTCATGTTGGCGGTGTGGCACGCCATGTCGCCCAGCGCGCCGGTGCCGAAGTCCCAGTACCCGCGCCAGTCGTGCGGGTGGTACGCGGGCCGCGGCGCGAACGCCACGGCATAGGGCCGCATCGGCGCCGGGCCGATGAACTCGTCCCAGTGGACGTGCTTCGGGACGGGCGCCTCCTTCGGCCGCGCGACGATGTCGGGCGACTGCTTCCAGTACTGTGCCGGCCGGTTGGTCCACACGTGGGCCTCGCGGACGGCGCCGATGGTGCCGGCCCGGACCAGTTCGACCGCCCGGCGCAGCCCGTTGAGGGCCGAGCCCTGGTTGCCCATCTGGGTGCAGACCTTCGCCTTCGCGGCCAGCTCGCGCATCACGCGGGCCTCGTGGACCGTGTGCGTGAGCGGCTTCTGGCAGTACACGTGCTTGCCCAGCTTCATGGCCCGCATCGACGCCGGGGCGTGCGAGTGGTCCGCGGTGGACACCACCACGGCGTCGATGTCCTTCGCCATTTTGTCGAAGAGCACGCGGTAGTCGAAGAACTGCTTCGCGTCGGGCCACGTGCGGGCGCGTGTGGCGATCCGCTGGTCGTCGATGTCGCACAGCGCGACGACGTCCATGAACTTCCCGGCCTGCTCGATGTCGCCAGAGCCCTTACCGCCGACGCCGATCCCGGCGACGCGGATCTTGTCGCCCGCGCCCCAAACCCGGCGCATTGACGCACTGGATGCGGTGAGCAGGTAACCGGCGGCGCCCGCGGTGCCGAGTTGCAGCGCGCGGCGGCGAGTGATACGGGACATGGAAGCACTCCGGCGGAGAGAAAAGGGGTGCCGAGAGCGTAACCCGTCGCGCGCGCGATGTCTACAACGCGAATTCGGTAGTTGCGAACCCATTGGGCCTCTGGCCCGCCGAGGTAAGCGCCGAAAGATGTTTGGCGGACCTTCGCCACGCGACACGGACGCACATACTGGAGGTCCCCACGAAAAGTGGACAGCTTTTAGCGGTGGGTTTTGATGGGTGTTCGTACTCGTCCGGGGCAACGTGCCCCAGTGACGAGTGCCTTCGGACCCGGTCGTCGAGCGCTTCGGGGTACTCGAAGATGCTCGCCTGCGCGTCGTCGCGGGTGGCGTCGCCCTCGTCGCGAACCCGTTCCTTATTTCAGACCGGCGAAGGAGCTCTCCATTGCCGCACGATCCCAACACTGGCCCACGCCGCGCATGAGTTTGTAGCCGAGTAAGGGTGCGCTTCGAAATCGCCCGGCAGAGGCCGGCTACAGAATACGGCGTGGATACGGATCAGCCGGATTCGGTGCCCGATCGAGTTGCGCCCGGCGTGGCTACTGCCTCACCAGTTCTTTGACGAGCGGGGCGGCCGGGTACAGCTTGCGGAGCGCCTCCAGCACCGCCTTCGAGTGGACGGCGATGTGCCGGGCCTGCACGTCGGTGTACACGAAGTTCCGCACCAGCCCGTGCCGGTTGCGGTCGAAGTTGATGCCGACCAGCTCGCCGGCGCGGTTCAGCACCGGGCTGCCCGAGTTCCCGCCGATCGTGTCCGCCGTCGAGACGAAGTTGAACGGCGTCTTCAGGTCGAGCTTGTCCTTGCCGTCAAGCCAGCGCTTCGGCAGGTCGAACGGCTCCGCGCCGCCGAGCTTCGCGGACTTCTCGAACGCCTCGCCGAAGGTGGTGTGGAAGTTCAGCTTCTCGCCGCCCACCTCGTACCCCTGCACGGTCCCGAACGCGAGCCGCAGGGTGAAGGTGGCGTCCGGGGCCACCGTGCTCCCGTAGGTCATGAACCGCACGGCGGCGAGCGCCGCGTACGCCTGCCGCTCGGGCTCCTCCACCTCGTTCTCGTAGCGGGCGCGGAGCTTGCGCGCCTCGGCGTCGATCGCCCGGGCGAGCTGGATGAGGGGGTCTTTGCTCTCCGCGACTGCCTGGGCGCCGCCTTCGACCAGGCGCTTGCGCTCGGCCGGGGCGAACAGCTTCGTGCCGGCGGTCAGCTCCTCGGCCCGCGCCGCCGGGTTCTTGCCCGCGAGCGCGAGTTTCACGAGGTCGTGCTCCCCGCCCAGGTTCTCGGCCAGGAAGGTGAGCGACGCGGTGAGCTTCGCGCGCTCCAGCTCGGGGTACAGCGGCGCGGGGCTGAAGAGCTGGTACTTGAGCGACTCCAGGTTGCTGTCGCGGTACTCGCGGAGCCGGTCCGCCGACTTCTTCGGCAGCTCGTCGCCCATGCGCACGCAGTGCCGGGCGATGCCGAACAGCGGGCTGAAGAACGCGTGCCCGGTTTCGACCAGCGCGTGCGCCTTCTCGAACCCGCGCAGCTTCGCCTGCACCGCCTCGACCTTCGCCAGCGCGTTCATGGCGTCATCGAACGCCGACCGGCCCTTCGGTTCGGCGGCGCGGGCGGCCCCGAGGAGCAGGTCGCGCTCGGCCGCCTGCTTCTGTTCCATGATGTTGGGATCGAGCAGCCCCTGGAGCTGCCCGCTGAACGCCTTCCGGGCGTTCGCCACGCTGTGCAGGTCGGTGGCGGCCTGGCGGGCGCACTCGGGGCTCTGCTCGCCGTACTGCTTCAGCGCCGCTTCGAGGGTGCGCAACCGGTACAGCGTGTACGGGAGCAGTTCGTCGCGCCGGTGTTTCAGGCGGGCGAGCGTTTCGAGCCGCTGGGTCGTGCCCGGGTGCCCGGTGACGAACACCAGCTCGCCGCTTTGCGGTCCGACTTGGCTCCACTTGAGGAAGTGGGGCGTCTTCGCGGGCTGGCCGTTCTCGTAGGCGCGGAAGAACGTCACGTCGAGGTTCATCCGCGGGTACTCGAAGTTGTCCACGTCGCCGCCGAAGCTCGCGATCTGCTTTTCCGGCGCGAACACGAGCCGCACGTCGGTGTACTTCTTGTAGCGGTAGAGGTGGTAGAGCCCGCCGTTGTAGAGCGTGACCACGTCCGACCGCAGGCCGGTTTTGTCGAGCGACTCCTTCTCGATGCGGCCCATCACCGCCCGGCGGGCCGCGAACGCCTCGGCCGCGGTCATCTCCGGTTTGACCGCCGCGTTCACCTCCTTCGTCACGTCGGCGATGTCCTGGAGAACATTGATCTCCTGGTCCGGGCACTTCAGCTCTTTGTCGCGGGCGTCCGCGTAGAAGCCGTCCCGGAGCAGATCCCGGCCGGCCGCGCTCAGCTTCTGAAGCGAGTCGGCCGCGACGTGGTGGTTCGTCACGAACAGCCCGTCCGGCGACACGAACCCGCCGGACCCGCCGCTGTTGAGCCGCACCGACGCGAGCATCGCGTTCTTCAGCCACGGGTCGGTGAGGTCGAACTGGTGGCGCTCCTTGAGGAGCTGCCGGGGCGGGTCGTTGAGGAGCCACATCCCTTCGTCGGAATGCGCCATCGGGAACCATCCTCCCACAAGCACGAGAGCCAGCGCCGCGCGCGTGTATCGCATAACAAAAGCCGGGTTGGTTGAGCGGGGAGCGGGTCGGTCGCTTCACGTTTCCGGTCGGGGACCGGCTCGGTCGAGCTCCGGGCGACGTGTGTCGCCCGCGGCACCGCCCCGGAACCCGAAACCGGAAACGACCGGAACGCTCTCCGTTGTACCCGGGCGCGCCGGGCGCCGCCATCCGTTGTTCCGCGGCGCTCAGCCGTATTTCTGCTTGTGCTCGGTCTTGAGCCGTGTGTACTCGGGGTCGGCTTCGGCCTGCTTCCAGACGGTGTAGAACACCGCGGCGGCTTCGGCCTTCACCGGATCGTTCTTGTACGGCCGCACGCGCCCGTCGGCGCCGTACTTCCGGCCGCCCTTGTGGTTGGCGTACCGCCGCGCGCGGGTGTACCCCATCTGGAGGAACTTGCGCGCCATGTCCATGCCGACAAAATCGCCCCGCCCCTTGTAACCGAGGAACAGCGCGTAGATCGCCCGCGACGACTCCTGGGCCACGTCCGGCGTGGCGAACCGACAGTGCGGCAGGATCTCGCCCTTGTACGGCTCGACCAGCAGCACGCCCTCCTCGCCGCGCCCCACTTTATAAAGTTCCGGGTGGTCGCGGAAGTTGACCGTGCGGAAGTCGAGCGCGTAGTCGAACGTCGGGCTGCGGTGCGCGGCCGGGCGCTTCGGCTTCGTGTCCGAGCGCGGCGCGCGGCGGTTCGGAGATGCTTTCGCCATGTGACCCCTCCCGGTCGGGAGGATGCAGTTCATGTGCCGTCCGGCGCACGAGCGGGTCGCGCCGGACGGTGAAGCGCACCGTTCGGACCTGGAATTTGAACCGACGGATTTCTGTCCGCTCGGCGGCCCGGTCTGGCAGTATCACGGGATCGAGTTCCACTCGCTGGAGTGCGTCGTGACCCACATTACGCTCGCCCGCCTCATCCGCCCGGGACCGTGCGCCGCCGCGCCCGACGCCGACCTGCTCGCCAGATACGCCGGCGAGGGGGACGAGGCGGCGTTCGCCGAGTTGCTTAGCCGCCACGGTCCGATGGTCCGGTCCGTGGCCTATCGCGCTCTCCGGGACCGCCACGCGGCGGATGATGTCTTGCAGGCGGTGTTCCTGATTCTCACCCGTCAGGCCGAGCGGCTGACCCGTCCGGACCAACTCGCCGGGTGGTTGTTCGGGGTCAGCCGCCGGGTCGCGCTGCGGGCGGTGCGCGTGCGCCGGCAGCACCGAGCCGCGACCCTCCGCGCCGACCTCTCGGCCCCGGCCCCGTGCGATCCCGGGTGGAGCGACCTGTTGCGCGTGCTCGACGACGAACTCGCTCGATTACCCGAAGGCGAACGGGTGCCACTCGTGCTGTGCTACCTGGAAGGCCTCACCCAGGACGAAGCGGCGCGCGTCTGCGGGTGGAGCGTCCGAACGGTCCGGCGCCGGCTGGCGGCCGGGCGCGACCGGCTGCGCCTGCGTCTCGGCCGCCGGGGCGTCGAACTCGGGGCCGTTCTGACGGCCCTCGCGGTGGCTGCGAGCCCGGGCCGCTCGATGCCGCTCGAACTCGGGACCGGCCCCGTGACCGGTCGGGTTTCGGACCTGGTTCGGGCCGAACTCGGCTCGGGCCGGTGGGCCGCTGTCGTCGGGTTGGTCGCCGGGCTCACGGTCGCGGCTACCGTTGCAATCGGGGGCCTGGCGCCCGCCCGCCCCGAGGCGCCGCCCACGGCCCCCGCACCGCGCGTCGTCACGAACGCACCTGCCGATCCCGGTCTGCCATCCGGGGCTCTCGCCCGGCTCGGGTCGGTCCGGTTCCGGCACACCGAACCGATCGAACTCCTCGCCGTTTCGCCGGACGGCGGGACCGTCTACGCCCGCGGCGGCGGTTGGCTGTCGGCGTGGGACGCGGGCGACGGCCGACGTTTGTTCCGGGTCGAAATCGGAGCGGACACCGGCGGCCGGTCGTTCGGGACGCTGTTCGCTGCCGCCGACGCCGTTCGGGGCATCAGAGCTGACGGTAACGGGCGTGAGGACAAGAGGTACTCGGTCGTCTCGTTCGACCCGCGAACGGGACGGGAACTGACGCGGGCGCCGGTCGCCGGGGGCGTGGCGGTCAGCCCGGATGGGAGCCGCATCGTTCGTTGGGACGCGGGGGCAGCCGTGATCGAACCGACCGCACCCCGACCGATCTCCTACACGCTGTTCGATGTCGCGAGCAACAAGGAAATCGCCGTGCTGGGCCGCGGCCTGCGCCTCTCGGTCCAGTTCTCCGCCAACGGCCGCACCGTGGTGCTCGTCGATCACGGCGCGAGCTTCCGGGCGTTCGACGCCGCGACCGGGAAGCAAACCGGGGAGTTCCGGTTCGGCGGGGAGAACGGCCGGCAGATGACCACGATCCGGGCCTTGACCGAAGACACGCGGCTGACGGTTCCGACTCCGGACGGACGGGCGCTTGTGTTCTGGGGATTGGACGGGGAAAAGGCGGTGCTGAAGGTTTGGGACATCGGGGCGAAAACCGCGCGAACGCTCGGCGACGGGGACGGGCCGTACGCCGAGGACTCGATCGCGATCAGCCCCGACGGCTCGCGGGTCGCCACGTTCCGGCGGCACGTCGGGTGGACGGTTCGGGACACCGCCACGGCGAAGGAAGTTGGCCGCATTCCCCAGCCCGGAACGAGCCAGCGGGCGGCGCTCAGCGCGGACGGCCGGACGCTGTACGCCATCCGGGACCGGGATTCTGTCGTGACCGTTCTGGACGTGGCGAGCGGCCGCGCGATCGAACCGCGCCCGGACACGACAGGAGAATAGGACTTACGTAGTTGACTTTTGGGTAAGTAGGTATGTAGGTGCGGCGAGGTAGGTTCGCACCGCTTCGCGCACGATGGCCGTCTTGGCCGCGAACCAACTGACGCCGGACTTGAGCCGGTGCCACTCGAGCCGCAGGAACGCGCGGATCGCGAGCCCGATGTGGACCGCTTGGGCCCGGCTCATGCGCACCTGGCACCGGTCCACGTGGCAATGCTGCTTGAGGCCCCGGTGATACTCCTCGATGCCCCACGCGTGCCCGGCCAGAACCGCACGAGTGGCCTCGTCCATGTCGAGGTCGTTGGTGATCCAATGCTCCGTGCCCCCATCACCGGTGGCGATCCGGAACGCCTTCACCAATCCGAACCCCTCCAGGTGCACCACCGTACCGGCGGCCCCGATCGGGCACCCCTCGATGGCCCGATTGCCCGTGCGATCCGGGTTCACCCGCCGGTTGCTCCGCACCCGGGTCAGGAAGTGCCACCCCAGGGCCCGCACCGCCTTCCGGTTGTCCTTGCCCGAGTACCAGGTGTCGAACAGTACCACCCGGGGCGACAGGTCCCGTCCCTTGGCGACCGCCAGCATGGCTCGGAAGTGGTCGTTCTTGGTCTCGGCTCGGGCCGGGTCGGCGAGCCGGTAATCACACGGTACCAGGGCGGCCCCGTCGGTCCACAGCAGGGTCACCAGCCCGATCCCGCTCACCACCCGGCGGTGCCGCCCGGACCAGCACCGGCGCACCAGCCCCATGTGCCGGGCGAACGGCTTGTCCAGCACCGAGTCGTCGAGCACCACGGCACCGCCCGGGCGGACCGACGACCGGGCTTCGTCCCACAACGCCGCTGGGTCCGGTTCCAGCCGGTGCAGCAGTCGGGTGAACGCATCATGCGCGGGCGCCGTCGGATGGTCCGGTTGGGCTCGCGCGGCTTCCGCGGCCGACGCCACCTTGGGGGTGGCGATCAGGAATTGGATGTAGTCCTCGGCGCTCGCACGTGGTGCGTTCATGGCCCGATCATAGACCAACAACACACCATGCGCAAATCCTGCGCCAGCGCAACTGCGTAAGTCCTAGAGAAATAACCGACCTCCGGTTCGACCGCGCGGGCCGGTTGACCGCGCTGGCCGACGGTGCGCTGGTCACGTGGGACGCGGCAACCGGCCGGGTCGCGAGCCGGTCCGGTCCGTTCCCCATCGGCAAGCCGGTCTGGTCCTCGCGGTGGGCCGTATCTGCCGACTGCGGGCGTGTGTTCCGAACCGATTCGTCTCACCGGTTCGCGGACGTGAGCGATACGGGCACGGGTAAAATCGTGTGGGCGGAAGAGGGGTTTCATCTCGGTTTCGTTCACGCCGAGTTCGATCAGACCGGGCGGCGGGTGTTCGCGGCTCATTCCGGGCGGGTGATCGCGTTCGACGGGCAGTCCGGGAAGACGCTCTGGACGGCCACGGCCGGCACCGGGCGCGGGGCGGTCGGGACGGCACTGGCGGTCAACCCCGACGGCCGGTCCGTCGCGCTGGCCGGCGGTTGGGCGGCGACCCGTCGAGCGGGTACTATGGGCCTGTTCGACGCGGCCACCGGGAAGCCACTGTGGGCCGGGGAGAGCGACGGCTTTGAAGCCGTTGCGCTGACGTTCGCACCGGACGGCCGAACGCTGTACGCCGTGGAAGCGGGCGAGAACTACACGGTCGCCCGGGTCCGCGCGTACAGCACCGGTACGGGAAAGGTCGTGACCACCTTCAACGTGCCCACGCCGCTACCGCGAGTGGCCATCGTCAGTCCGGACGGCCGGACCCTGGCCGTTGCCTCCGGGCGCCACGTCCACCTGCTGGAACCGCTCACGGGGCGGCTGCGGCACACGTTCATCGGCCACGAGGGGCGGGTGAGTGCCCTTCGGTTCCGCCCCGATGGTCGGGTACTCGCTGCCGCCAGCCCGGACGCGCCGGTGTTGCTGTGGGACGTGTACGGCACGTCCGCCGATCGCAGGCCGCTTCCCGCCCCGGATGCCCTGGGGAAGGGGTGGGACGATTTGGCCGGCGCAGACGCGCAGGTGGCGTTCCGCGCGGTCCGGCTGCTCGCTGCCGGTTCGGATGCGATTCCCGTTCTGCGCGAGCGGATGAAGGCCGTCCGCCCGCCGGATCTGAAAACGGTGAATCAGTGGGTTGCGGACCTCAGTTCGGCCGACTTCGCGACGCGGGAGCGGGCCTCGGCCGCGCTGGCGAAGGTCGCCCGGTTGGTGGAGCCCGAACTCCGGAAGGCGCGAGAGGCGTCCGAATGGCCCGAAGTGCGGCAGCGGCTCGACGCGGTGCTGGCGCACGCCAAACCGGCGGGAGAGGAACTCCGCGTCGTCCGGGCGGTGGAAGTGGTCGAGGCGATCGGCACCCCGGCCGCAGCGAAGTTACTTGGTGAGTGGGCGGAAGCGGGTGGCCTCTTGGCCCAGGAAGCGAAGGCCGCGGGAAAGCGGCTCAGTGGGAAGTGAATCCGATCCACGATCCGGTTGATTGATCTTGTGTCATTGCATTTTAGTCGTCTCCATCTGCGCGGCTCCTGGAGGGTGAACGGACTGCAACGCCCGGGGCCACAACGACACAAACCTGGAACGGACCGTGAACAAGTACCGCTAGCCGGCTCCGCCGAGTACCCGCTCGTGGGTGGGGCGCTGATCAAGTAGATCAATCACCGGTTCCAAAAGCGCCGAGGCGCTTTGGAACGAAGACGATACCGAAAGCGTGCTGGTGGTGCGGCCACCTGATCACGACCCCGGCCCTGCCCCCCGACGGGTGCGATCGCCCTACCGTATCTTCTGCACTTTATCGCGGCAAAGCGATATCTACTCTCGCGCATCCCTTTCAACACGGGTGAGTGATCCGTAATAGCCTATGGGGATAGATGTTGCGTGAGCATTATTGAGGTGCAGGGGCGTTACTGGGCGCGGTCGTTGAGCGTTTCGTGGAGCGAAGCCCGATGGCGGTCGCGGTCCGTGGTGCGTCCGAGTGCGCCCTCAATCCGACCTCGACGCCCTGTTCGTTCGCATCGCCGGGGTCGGGACGACCGCGAGTTGCTGTTCCCCACGTGCGTCGAGCTGATGGCCAACGTCGTGTGCCGGGTGAAGCCCTCGGTCCACGCCGCGTATCCGGCCGACGGCCACGCGTGTCGGTGTCCGTATCGGCCGTGTGCGCCCGCCTGGCCCGTGTCCCGACGGCCGCGGGACGGGAACGGGTGCGGCACACCGCCGACCGCCTCGGGCCGGTCATCCGGGCGATGGGCGGGTCGGCCCCGGACCCGCTGGCCGGTTACCGGGTAAAGGTGCTCGACGGGAACCACGTGTGCAAGACCCACAGGCGGCTCAAGCCGCTGCGGGACGTGGTCGCCGGGCCAGGCCCTGGTGGCTCTCGACCCGGCCCTCGGGTTGGCGATCGACGTGGTCTGTTGCGAGGACGGGCACGCCCAGGAGCGGTCCCGGCCCGCCCCGATCCTGGCGACGGTGGCCGAGAACGACGTGTGGGTCGCGGACCGGAACTTCTGCACACCGGGTTCCTGTTCGGGATCGCCCTACGGAACGGTTCGTTCGTCATCCGCCGGCACGCCGCGACCCGGAGTTGGAAGTGTCGGGTGCGTGCCCGGGACCGTGGATCGCCGTTCCGGTCGAAACATGGGCGGGTCTGGGAGCGTGGTCGGTCGGGCCGATGGCCGAATGGCTCAAGGAGCCGGCCCGGGGTGCGAACCTGGGGCGGTATCGGAAGGCCACCCGCGGGCCGAAAAAACCGAAGCCGCCCCGCACCCGATTCCCCGAGGCCAAACACGTCGCGACATCGCGGCTGCTCGGCACTGAACAGACGCGATGTATTGAGAGGGATGGTACGACCAACCCACGCGGAACAGTTTCACGAACCACCACACCCTGAGTACGGAACGTCACGCCCTCGTGGCGGGTCGGCGGGAACCGGTGCTCCAGAGCACGCCGCTCACCCAATACGGGGGCTCGATCACCCGCACGCCGTAGTGGGCACCGTGCGGGCCGCGAGGTGCCCACCGACCCAGTCGAGCAGCCGAATCAGGTCGGCCGGCGCGACCGGCTTCACGAGGTGCAGGTCGATGCCGGCGTCGGCCGAGCGCCACCGGTCCTCCTCGGACCCGCACCCAGTGACCGCGACCACCAGCGGTTGCCGACCGCCGGCACGCTCGCGCAACCGGCTCGCCACCTCCCACCCACTCGGGCCGGGCAGTTGGATGTCGAGCAGGACCACGTCCGGAATCTCGACTGCGGCGTCACGGAGCGCGTCCGGACCGCACGTGGCGACCCGGACGGCGTGGCCGCACATGGTAAGGAGTTCGGCCGTTGACTGAGCGCAATCGTGCTGGTCTTCAACGACCAGCACAGAGAGGGGAAGGCGCGGCGTCAAGTTCATCGAATCGGTCCGATCGGGCGGGTTCGGCGCCCGGACGGCATTCGCCGCCCAATACGCTCGAGAAGGGCGCGGGTTGCGCACAGGGGGTCGACGTACACGGTGTCCGTGCTACGCAGCCAGCGTCACAGCCAACCGCCGTCGATACCGTTGGTACGCGGAACATTTTACGCAGTCACCCAACAATCGAAACCCTGATCTTGCAGACGCCGGCTCATAAATGGGTTTTCTCCTGACGAGCCGCGTCGGTGAACCGCCTCCGAACCGTGAAAATCGGCAACGTACATCGGCGCGCGAAAACCGTTCGCTTAGGGTTTGTGCGTAACAGGAGGTCCAAAATGCCCAATCCCCTCAAATGGCCGAGCGAAGACGAGGGCCGCCGACTTCACGCGACCCTGCCCGGCACCGATCCGGCTGCCACATCCACTTTCGCTGACGCATTTTACGATCCGTTGTGCGCATACCTGACCCGCACCTACCGCCACGTCCCCGAGGATCTGCTTGTGAGCGTTGCGGGCGATCTGATCTTGAAACTGATTCAACACCCGGAACAGTATGACCCGAAACAACTTCCGGTGTGCGCGTACCTGCGGATGGCCGCGCGACGCAAGTTGACCACCGCCTGTGAGCGCGAAACCCGGCGCCGGCGGCGCGAAGTTTCGCTCGATTTTGTCGCGGATCCGCCTGCTGCCGGGAACAGGTTCCCGGGGACCGGTGACGGGCCGAATTGGGCGCACCCGGCGCTCGCGGCGGAACTCGCCACCCTCTCCCCTGCGGAACAGACCACGTTCGGGCTCCTGCGCGACGGCGTCCGCGACACCGGCGCGTTCGCCCGGGCGCTCGGGTTGAACACGGACCGCCCGGACGTCGCGATCGTTGTCAAACGGATCAAAGACACCCTCAAGGCGCGACTGCGGCGCGCCGTCGGAGGTCGGCCATGACCACGTTCCCACTCGACCGGCTCGCGGAGCGAGCGTCCACGGAACCGTTCTTCCTTGGATCTCGGCTGAAGGCGTTCGCGGCGCGTGAGCGCCTCGACGACCCCGCCCTGGCCGCGCGACTCGGTTGCGCCGTTCCGGTACTCGCGCAGGTGCGCCTGTGCCGGGCGCCGCGACTCGACTCAAGCGCCGCGTACCGCGAAGATGTCACCGCGATCGCCACCAAGTTCGGTCTGAACACGGTCGCACTCGCCGAGGCCGCCAAGGCGGTCCCGGTTGAAGCACTGGCGCGCCCCGGTGCGACCGAACCCGCGGGCGCGGTTCTGGCGGCGCGCGACCGGGGCACAACGTCATGACCGTTCGGCCGCCGGTCCGGGTGTCCAATCTCGCAGCCCGGTTCTGGGCCGAAGTCGGCCCGCCGCCGCCGTTCCCGCGCAACCTGCGCGATGTCGCGTGCTGGCTCACCGATCTGACCGTTCAAGAAGTACCGCGCCTCACTCTGTCGCGCGCCGCGGAGCACTTCCGGCGCGAAGGTGTCCCCTGCGCCGAACCGACGCACGACCGACCGCTGTGCGGGTGCTTCGGCGCGCGTACACGCGCTATCATCCTCATCGATCCCGATGACGAACCCGACCAACTCCGGTTCACGTTCGCGCATGAATTAGCTCACTTCCTTCGCGACTGGTGCGAACCGCGCCGTGCGGCGGTGCGCCGGTTCGGCCCCGCCATCCTCGAAGTTCTGGACGGCGCCCGCGAGGCGACGTATGCCGAGCGGTTCGCGGGCGCGCTCCGCGGTGCCCCCGTTGGCCCCCTCACGCACTTCCTTGAGCGCGACCGGTGGGGCCGGGTGACCGGCGACGACGCGCACGAGGCGGAAGAGGCCGCCGACCGGCTGGCGTTCGAGTTGCTCGCCCCGTTTGAGACCGTGGCCCCCTCCGCGTCCGACACGCACCGATCGCTCGCCGCACGGCTCGCCGATACCTGCGGGCTGCCGCCCGAGCCGGCCCGAACATACGCCGCGGCGCTGCTCCGCTAACCACTTCTCACAAAAGACCACTACACGCCTCCCGAAAAATCATCAAAATCGTGTCGATGTCAGCCTCCCGACGCGGAACGGCTTAACGGAGGTCGCCTATGTCGGACTCAACTTCGGCCGTCGAGCTGCCCGTTTCGCGCCCCAGCGGCGCCACCAGCGATGCGTTCCAGCGCTGCTTCGGCGAGCCGCTCGATAACGTGCTCAACCTCGCCACGTGGCACGCGGGAGAAGACCTCGCCCGGGTGTACACGCACCTCGGCGACATGATCGCTCTCGCGGTGCGCGCGGAGCGGGCGCACGAAGCCCGGGTGCGTGCGCACGTGGTCGAGAAGTTGCGCACGTTCGCGGGCGCGCCGCCCGAAGCGGGCCACTGGTCCGTCACCCCCGACGAGGTCCGCGACACGCACAACGGCCTGCTGTTCAACGGCGGCACCGACTGCTGCGACGGCACGGTGGACGTTCACGACTCGCTCGCGCTCACGATCTACCAGATCGGCGTGTGCCTGGTGTCCTACGCCGGCAACCGCGGCCAGTGGAGCCAACGGTTGTACCGGCGCGACCTGAACGAGGCGCGCAGCGACCCGGTCGCGGAAACGGTCGCGCTGCTCGAAGCGCGCGCCAAGCGCGGCGGCCTGAACCAGCCGGACCGGCGCGACGGGCTGTCCGAACTGGCCAAGCGGGCGGTGATGAGCTACGCCGAGGCGGCGGTGCTGGTGGAGCACTCGACAGCGCCTTGGAAGATGGGGCACGGCAGCCCGGCCCCGTACCAACTGCTGAGCGGGGCCGGCAACCCGGACATCATGATCCGGTCCGTCCGCCTGCTCCGCCGGCTGATCGCCGGCCACAAGCGGTTCGTGTTCGTCGCCAGCGAGCCGGGCGACCGTCTGTACCTCTCGATCGGCCAGGCCCTGCGCCCCTGCGAGTACGCCGTCGTCGGCTCCCTCGACCAGCGCATCGAGCGGTTCGTCGGCGACCTTCAGTTCTCCGGGCGTGTGACCGTCGACGACACCTGGGACGACAAGCCGCTGTCGCCGGAACTGTGGGCGACACGGTTCCTCGACGAGGTGGCCCCGCAGGTGCTGGTGGGCGTGTACCGGGCGTCCCTGCTGGCCCCGCCGCAAATGTTCTACGCGCACCGGGACCACGTCCACACCGCGGCCCGCATCGCCATCGCCGACAGCGCGCTGCTCGGGGACCGTGGGTTCCCGGCGCTCATCGATCTGGCCGACCGAACCTGCAAGTCGGTGTACGGCGGGGGCAGCCTGCGAGACATCGCGACCGCCGCCTACGCCCGCGCCGGGGTCGGCGTGCGGTACGGCAGCGAGCGCCAGAACCGGCCGGAGTGAGAACAACAAAACGGGTCTCACCGCGGAGAGCATGAGAGGGCGCCGCGCGCGGAAAATTGGCCAGACGATCTTCATCGTTCGGTTTCCCCTCTCTGCGCCCGTTCGTACCCTCTGCGGCGAAACCTCTTTCTTCTCGGAGGCGTTCCAATGCCCGGATCGAACGGCGTGCTGACCGAGCCGCAACAGCAACTCGCGAACGAGATCGCCCGCGCGGGCGGGCCGAAGTTCGCCCACCCCGACGACGCCGGGTCGGTCGGCGTCACCATGTTCGACCTGCCCGGCAGCGACGACCTCACCGTCACGGTGCTGCTCGGGCGCGACCACCTTCAGCTCGCGCCGTCGCAGTCGCTGGTGCGGATCAAGAGCCGCAAGGACGAGCGCAACTACCTCGGGGTGGTCACCGCCGGCCCGTTCGCCGAGCCGGACGGGCTCCGCGCCGACTCCGACATCCTCAAGGCCGTCGCCACCCACCGCGGCGACTACCTGCCGCCGTTCCACGGCCGCGTTCAGGTGACCATCCTCGGCGAAGAACTCAAGGGCGGCGAACTGGCCCCGCCGCGCCTGCGCCCGCTCCCCAACAGCCCGGTGTTCGTGCTCGACGACGCGGACGCCGCCCGCGTGCTGAAGTGCGGCGGGAACGTGCGGCTCGGGCTGGCGGTGGGGCACCAGACCGTCGAGGTCGGGGCGCCGTCGCACGCCAAGGCCGTGTTCCCCCGCCACACCGCGGTGCTCGGCACCACCGGCGGCGGGAAGTCCACCACCGTCGCGGGCCTCATCGCCCGGGCGCGGGCGGCCGGGATGGCGGTCGTCGTGCTCGACGTGGAAGGCGAGTACACCGCGCTGCACCAGCCCACCGACCACAAGACGATGTGCGACGGGCTCCGCGCCCGGGGGCTGGCACCCGCGGGCGTGCCCGAGCAGGACATGACGGTCTACCACCTGGTGGGCCGCGGGACGGCGAACCCGGACTTCCCGAACTGCAAGCCGTTCTCGCTCCAGTTCGCCCGGCTCTCGCCCTACGCCGTGATGGAGATCCTCGACCTCTCCGACGCCCAGCAGGAGCGGTTCCTGAAGGTGTACGACATCGCCAAGCCGCTCCTCCGCGACCTCGACATCTTCCCGCAAAGGGGGCACCCCGAGCAGGAGCAGATGGCGCTCGACCTCGACGAGTTCGAGCGCGGCTACCCGCGGGTCACCGTCCCGCTGCTCATCGACATCACCCGCGCGTGCGCGCTGCGGGCCGAGCCCAAGGGCGACAAGAAGCGCGGGAAGAAGGGCGACGACGACGCCGACGACGCCCCGACCTTCGACCCGTGGTGCCGCGAGCTGAAGCAGTCCGGCGCGGTCGACCACCTGAACAAGCGGGTCCACGCGGCGAACCCGCCGGGCAACACGGTGTCGTGGCACGCGGTCCACGGCCGGCTGTCGCGGCTGAACCGGCTCAAGGTGTTCTTCGACGAGACCCGCGACGGCACCCAGCCGCTGAAGTACGCGAACCTGCTGAAGCCCGGCGCGCTGTCCGTGATCGACCTGTCGGACACCGGGTTCTCGGAGCTGAACAACCTCGTCATCGCGGACATCCTGCGGGGCATCCAGGACGCGCAAGACCTCGCGTGCGAAAAGGCCGAGCAGCAGAAGTCGGCGCCGACGCCGGTGCTGATCGTGATCGAGGAGGCGCACGAGTTCCTGAGCGAGGAGCGGATCAACAAGACCCCGGTGCTGTTCGAGCAGGTGGCGAAGATCGCGAAGCGGGGCCGCAAGCGGTGGCTCGGGCTGTGCTTCGTCACGCAGCTCCCCGCGCACCTCCCGAAGCAGGTGCTGGGGCTGTGCAACTCGTTCATCCTCCACAAGCTGCAAGACCCGCAGGTGGTGACGCTGCTGAAGCGCACCGTCGGCGGCGTGGACGAAGGACTCTGGGACCGGCTCCCGAACCTCGCCCCGGGTCAGGCGGTGGTCAGCTTTCCGCACTTCGCCCGACCGCTGTTGGTCAGCATCGACCCGAGCCAAGCGAAGCTGCGTCTGGCGGAATGAGAGGCTGGCCCCAACACGCCCTGTGATCGGCTTGGAAATCCCCACTCTCGCTCGTGGGCGCCGGCGACCGCATCGCCGGTGCATCGGGTATTGTTCCATCGCATTTCTCCCACGTCGCACTTCCAAAAGTCCGAACGGCAGCTCTTGGGGTGACCGACATCAAGTTTTTGCCCAGGACAATCGCACAGCACATCCGAACCAGAACCGCCGCAAGGGTCTATTCGGTATGACGTTGCATCGCGTTGCGCGGACGGCGCTGAAACTGTCCTCCGCTCGTCTCGGGCACTTCTGGCACGCTCCGAGCGTGGGATTCGGTGGTAGCGACCACCCAGCGAATCGGTAGCTCGTGACCAGTCCAACGGCAGCGAATGTCCAGTCGGCGCCCCATCGGTTATCCGCATCCCCGGCACGTTCCCGCAACCCGCACTGGCTCAATCCGTTCGATTGCGCACGGCCACGGTCCAGCATTGCCCCGCGTGAGCCGGGACCGCCCAAACCGCTCGATGGCCCTCGGACGCGATCCGCGAGAAAGACCAACCGCGGGCGAAACAACTCGCCTATCTAACTGATGGCACGGCACGCGAAGAGCCAGTCGCCGTGACGACAACGCTTTGGTGAGCGGCCACATTGCCGTGGTCTGTAGCCTTGTCGGCTGAGGTGTTGTCACGCCAAGCGAAGCAGGAGTGCTGCGGTACGAAGTGACCAAGAGTCAGGCCGGACGCTCCCGTTCCGGTTCGTCGGCATCCGCGCGGACTGCGTCGCTGAAGCGCGGGATCGGGTGGCAGTGGATCGCCTCCGCCCAGGCGAGACATTCAGCACCGAGAAGGGCACGTGCAAGGAGTGGCGCACCCGAGACGATGCAAAGACATGCGCGCTGCTTAAATACGGAGGAGCAGAAGAGATTGTGCGATCTGCAAAGGCAGCCAGCGCGTGTTAGATGTCGTTGAGCGGGACACTGCCACCAGGAACAGCTCTCACGGAGCATCTCCGCGCCAGATGCGATTTACGACAAATTCATCGTAAGTCTCCGGAAACTTATATCAACGCAACATGACCCGGCAGCACAAAGAATAGGCCGCGCCAATCGATCCGCCCTTCGCTCAACCGGGATACTGGTGGTACTCAAGGTGTTGGTGCATCACGACGGCGCGACGCACCGAATCGGTTTCACCAACTTGGCTCCGACCGAGGAATGATCGTGGTTGAGACCGCCACTTACGCCCCGGGGCCGGATGTGCGAGCCAAGTTCAGGCGCGAGATCGAGCAACTGCTTGCCAAGATTCCCGCCGAGCAGTGGGCCGATCATGACCTGCGCGGGGTGCTCTACGAGTTCGTACCCTGGCACCGCATGTCGTCCGTCACCATCCAGACCCGCGATGACAGATCCGACGACATCGCGGCGTGGAAATATTACTTCTCAGCCGAGTCCGACGGGTCGCTGATTCGAGATGAGTACGAGGCGTGGCACAACGAACCAGACAGCAAGCGGCTCGTGTACCACAAATTGCTGATCGAGGCGGCGGAAGCGTTCCTCTCGATCGATTTCGGGAAATACAGCAATCCGTACTGGTCCGCGATTAACCGAAACTTCTGCCTGAACAAAACGTTCTTGCTCCAGGTCTACGACGTGGACGGTACGTTCACCTTCAACTACTGCGATTACGTCATCGCCCGGCGGCTCGAAACGCGGGGTTGACGCTCGCCTCGATTGGTGTGTCGCAAACGCGTGACGCCGCCCGCCTTTTCCGGCGCACGCTAAGTCTGCTCCGAAGCCCCGGCGAGTAAACACTCGGTTGCCCCACGCCGAAAGGCTGGCGCCCCGGTGTGAGCAGAATCGGAGACGTTGGGCAGTGCGTGGCACGGACACAAGGGCGGTCACTCCGCGAGGTAGTGGGAGACGTGGACGGTCACGGCCAGTTCGGTCGCACGCGGGTCGTCCGACGCGACCTCGTCTTCCTCAAGCACGTAACCGACCGCGGCCAGTAGGGCACTGCACCGCTGATCCGTCATCATGCGGTCCGGCCGGACGGAGGCGGCGTGCCCGTAGTTCAGCGAAGACACCACGCCGAGTTGCCGCCCGGCCGCCCGGGCCAGGCGCTCGGCGCGGCCCCGGGCGGCCCGGTACGCCTCGGCTGAAGCCCGGGTCAGTTGCTCATCGGTCGGCCGGGCGATGTACACGAATTTGGGCGAGCGGTCGTCCTCCGGTTGGGTCGCTTTTGCGATCATATGCTGGATCTGTGCCGCCGGGTCGGCCCACGGTAAGGGCTCCCGCTCCGACGTCGGCTCCGACGGGTTGACGTTCGCCGCGACATCGAACCGGAGTTGATCGACCAAACTCAACACCGCGTCGGCCGACAGCCCGGTAATGTCCCAGGTGGCCGCCACCGCCACGTTCACGCCCCGCCGGTCCTCCGGGGTCGCTCCCCGCGCGCCGCGCCCGGCGGCCGCACGCATCCGGGCGATCGGGTCGGGGTCGGCCTGATCGTCGGGGTGCGAATCGCCGGCCCAGGCGCGGGTGGCCCCCAGGCGCATCAGCCGGCGCACGGTGTCGTCTGCCAACTGGTGCATCTCAGCCAGTGAGGCGTCCAGGGTGGCCCCGGCGGCCCGAACGCGAGCGATCATGAGCAGAACCGACGGCCTTTGCCGGACGACCGCGGTGGCATTGGCGCTGACCATCGATCGAACAGAGGTAGATTCGGCCATCCGTCCCGCTCCTCCGGCGTGAGTGACGTTCGCGAAGCAACGAGCCGCGGGGTTTGTCTGATTTGGCACGAGCCCGGCGCACCGGACGACGGTGCCCCGTGCGGACCGGATTCGTGTCGAAAACCAGTCGCCACCGAGGCCGATTGCTCGGATCCAGCAGTTTCAAACTCCGGGTTCCAAGTCGGGAATCAGTCCAGTAAAAGCTCCGGCCATTCGTATGCCTTTTGAGTTTTACGTGAAACTTGGAACCTGGAACTTGAAACCACTGAGATTGTACTGTGCGTGAGACTAACAAATCGGCGCGCGGCCCGCAACCACCCCGCGCATGCGCCGTTGCATGCCGCACCTGCTCCGGGCGGTCGTGAGCGGCGGAATTTTTTGTCGAACTCCGCCCACCCGGCCGGAACAACTCGCGGAACCGCCCCCACGGAGCCGCGACATGGAACCGGTTCTGATCGAGTCGTACCGGGTGATGCTGAAGTCCCATCCCGTCGATTGTTCGGTCGATCGCATCCTGTGCGATCCCGAACTCCGCGCCGAGTTCCTGGAGTTGGTTCGCGCCCGGGCCGGCGAGCGCTGCGAGTTCGATGTCCTCCACGGGCTGAACAACCTCCGCAAACGGAGCCGGCTCCCGCGGCGCGACGACGACGAGCCACGCGCCCGCTGTGCGCAGCGGCCCGCACCGAACCCGGCGTCGGCAACCGGACCGTGATTAAAGCGTGTGGGGCGAGGCGGGAATCGACTGGAGCAGGGCGGTCACCTCGTTGAGGTCGACCGGCTTCACGAGGTGGTGGTTGAAGCCCGCCTCTTGCGACCGGCGCCGGTCGTCGTCCTGGCCGTAGCCGGTCATCGCGATGAGCGTCACGTCCCGGAGGCCCGGGATCTGGCGCAACCGGGTCGCGACCTCGTAACCGCTCATGCGGGGCAGCCCGATGTCGAGCAGCACGACACCGGGAGGGTGCGCCGCGGCGTCGCGGAGCGCGGCCGGGCCGTCGTGCGCGGTCCGCACCGTGTGGCCGCTCAGCGACAAAAGCTCGGCCAGGCTTTCGGCCGAATCGACGTTGTCGTCCACGATCAAGAGCCGGTGGGTCGCGGGGGCCGCGTGCGTCGGCTCGCCGTTCGGGCGTGTACCCGCGGTGCCCGTCCCGAGGGCCGGCAGGCGGACCACGAACTCGCTCCCGCGCCCGGGGCCGGCGCTGTGCGCCTCGACGCTCCCGCCGTGCAGCTCGACGAGGTTGCGCACGAGGGTGAGGCCGATGCCGAGGCCGCCCTGCGCGCGGTCCAGCGTGCGCGGCTCCTGGGTGAACAGGTCGAACGCCCGCAGCAGCATCTCGGGGCTCAGCCCGATCCCGTTGTCGCGGACGCGGACCACCGCCCCGCCGCCCTCGCGCGCGGCGCTCAGCTCGATGCGCCCGCCGGGGTCGGTGTACTTCGCGGCGTTGTTCAGCAGGTTGCCGAAGATCTGGGTCAGCCGCGTCGGGTCGGCGTCGAGCGGGATCGGGTCCGGCGGGACGGAAACGATCAGCTCGTGCCGCCGGGACTCGATCAGCGGGCGGGCCGTTTCGACCGCCCGGGCGATCGCGTCCGCGAGCGCCACCCGCTCCCGGTGCAGGGTCACCTTCCCGCTCGTCAGCCGCGACACGTCGAGCAGGTCGTCCACCAAGTGGGCCATCTGCCCCACCTGGCGGCCCAGGATGCCGGTCAGCCGGGCCACGTCGGGGTCGTCGGACTTGGTGGACTGGAGGACGTAGACGGCGTTGCGCACCGGGGCGAGCGGGTTGCGCAGCTCGTGGGCCAGCATCGCCAGGAACTCGTCCTTGCGCCGGTCCGCGTCCGCGAGTTCTTTGGCGCGCAGCCGCAGCTCGGTTTCCAGGCGCTTCCGCTCCACCGCGCTGCCGATGACGTCGGCCAGCGCTTGCGCGTACTGGATCTCGTCGGGGGTGAACCGGCGCGGGGCGTGGGTGTACGCGCCGAGCAGCCCGAACGGGCGCGGGCCGCGGCCGGGGATGCGCACGACCAGCCCGCTCGCGGCGCCCGCCGCTTTCAGGTCCGGGTCCAGCGGGGCACCGCCCCCGGGGTCGCCGAGCGCGACGGCCCCTTCGGAGCGCAGCGCGGTGTCGATCCGGGGACTTGTGCCGGGGCGCAGCAGGGCGGACGGTTCGGCCCAGCCGGAACCCGCGAGCCGCCCCCACTCGCCCCCGCCGGGCAGGAGTTCGAGCACCTCGGCCAGCTCGGCGCCCACCGTTTCGGCGAGCCGGCGGACCGCGTCGCCGCACAGTTCCACGATGTCGTGGCCCGCCAGCGCGGCCCGCGCGGACTGTGCGAGGGACGCCTGCTGCCGCCCGCGGGCGCGCAGCTCGGCGTCGCGGACCACCCGCTCGGTGACGTCCGCGACGAGCGTCAGCGTGCCACCGGCGTTCACCCCGGTGACGAGCGGGAGCACCCGCACCGACTGCTGCATTAGCGATTGCGGCGCCCCGGGCACGGGCGTAGGGATGGGAAGCACGTACTTGTGGAACTGTTGCGAGAGGATCGCCGTTTGCCCGGCCAGCGCCTGCCGGTAGTACCGTTCGAGCCCGCGGGCCGCGAGATCCGGGAACAGGTCCAGCAGCCCGCGCCCCAGCACCGCCGCGGCGGGCCACCCGCTGGCCCGCTCCAGCCACCGGTTCCAACCGGTCACGACAAGCCCGGCGTCCGTCGCGAGGAGGCCCCAGTCCCCGACGGCGTCCAGTTCGCGAACGAGATCGGCCGATACAACCATCTGTTCACTCGTTCGCGTGCGCCCCGGTGTCCTCACGCGCTGGCGGCCCGTTCGGCCCAGTCCTCGATCGCCCGAACGAACAGATCAAGTGAGTTGATGCCGAGCACCAGCACCATGCACCCGGTCACCTCGCTGGCGCGGACCTTGAACCGCGCGCCGACGAGCAGCGCGTGACGGATCTCGTCCGCGCCGATGACCAGCGTGTCCAGCATTGAGCCGAGTGAATCTAAGTGTAGCCGCGGCACCGCGAATGTAAATCGGACCTGGAGCAAATCGCCGAACACCCCGAGGCACGCGTTCAGCAGGATGTTGCCGATCTCGGCCAGCACCTCGCGCGCGGAGTCGCCCATCTGCCCGGTCGGCGCCCCGGCCTCCGCCAGCAGCCCGACCAGCTTGGAGGCCCCGTCGATGTCCAGCAGCAGGAACGCGTCCCCCGACACCGGCCCGCCGAAGATCTGGTGGACCGTCGCGACCTCCCCCTGGACGAACCGGTGGAGGGCCGGGAGCAGCTCGGCGATCGGGTGCGCGGACACCTCCGGCACCGCCAGCTCGACGCGGTTGCCGGTGATCTCCGACAGCGCCGCCGCGGTCCGCGAGAACGCGATGTTCACCGCCTCGGTGACCGCGTCCGTTTGCCCCTCGGTGAGCCTCACTGGGCGGCCCCCTGGCGCCCGAGCGCGGCGGCGACGGCCCGGAGGACGGCGTCGGCGGCGAGCGGCTTGGGCACGAACCCGGACGCCCCGCCCGCGTCGGCCAGTTCGCGGGTGGAGGTCTGCACGTCGGCGGTGGCCATCACCACCACGGCCCCCGGGTCCATCACCCGGAGCTGCCGGAGCACCTCCAGCCCGTTCATCTCGGTCATCGTCACATCGAGCAGCACGAGGTCCGGCTTGTCGAGCGCGTACCGCTCCAGCGCGGCCAGCCCGTCCGGCACGTCCGCGACGCTGTGCCCCGCGCCCTCCAGGATGCGGCGCGAGACCCGCCGCGACAGGGCCGAGTCGTCCACCACCAGGATTTTCGCCATCACAGGGCCTCCAGAATCGCCTCGGCCATCTGATCCAGCGGGACCGCCCGGTCGCTCAGCCCGCCCTCCGCCACCGACCGCGGCATCCCGTAGACCACGCACGACGACTCGGCCTCGGTGAACACCCGGCCGCCCTGCGCCTTGATCCACGCCGCCCCCTGTGTGCCGTCCGACCCCATGCCGGTGAGCACCACCCCGAGCGTGCGTTCGCCGTACACCTCGGCCGCCGAGCGGAACAGCACGTCCACCGCCGGCCGGTGCGGCGTGTCGAGCGGGTGCAGGCTCAGCCGGGCGGCCACCGTTCCGTCCCGCTGGCGGGCACACGTCAGGTGGTGTCCGGCGGGCGCGACCAGCGCCGCGCCCGGACGAAACGTATCGCCCTCGCGCGCCTCGGACACGGCCACGCGCGCGACCGCTGCAAGGCTCCTGGCGAAAAGCTCAGTGTAGCCGACCGGCATGTGCAGGACTATCGCAATCGGCACCGGGAAGTCCGCCGGGAACCGGGGGACGAGGTGCTTGAGGGCCTGCGGCCCGCCCGTCGAAACCCCGACCACCAGCACGTCGGCCCGTTTGGCCTTCGGCGCGGCGGCCGGGGGCGGCGCACCGGGGAGCGGCCCCCGGGCCACGGGGGCCACGCGCGCGGCGGCGACGGCCTTCACCGTCGCGATCAGCCGGTCGGCCACCTCGAACACCTTCTCGGTGGCCAGCGCGGTCGGCTTCTGGACCACCTCGACGGCGCCGGCCTCGAGGGCACGCACCGCCAGCTCGTCGCTCTCGCCCGCGGTGCTCAGGACGACGACCGGGAGCGGCCGCTTGGCCATCTGCCGCTTGAGGAAGTCGAGCCCGTCGGACCGGGGCATGTGGAGGTCGAGCGTGACCACGTCCGGCCGGAGCGCCTCCACCTGTTCGAGCGCCTCGTCGCCGTCCCGCGCCACCCCGACCACTTCGAGGAACGGGCTCCGGGCCAGCATCTGGCGGACGGATTTGCGGACGTACGCGGAGTCGTCCACGATCAAGACACGCACGATGTCGTTCACGGCTCTCCCGGGCGATCAGCGTTTGACGTACACGAACGCCTTGGCGATCTCTTCCAACTGGAACGCGCTCGCCACCCGCAGCAGGGACTCCGCCGCGCCGGTGAACAGGTACGCCGGCGCCGGCGTCCGCTCGGCGAACCCGCGGACGACCCGCGCAACGGTCGCGGCGGAAAAGTAGATGAACACGTTCCGGCAAAAGATGAACGGGGCGGCCGCGAGGGCGCGCGTGTCGTCCGCGTTCAGCAGGTTCGCCGGCCGGAACTGGACCCGCGCGTGCAGCTCGGGGGCCACCTTCGTGCCGCCTTCGGCGGGAGCAAAGTACTTCTCGCGCAGGTGCGGCGGGAGGACCCGGAACGAGCGCTCGCGGTACACGCCGCGCCGGGCCTTCTCGAGCGCCGCGGGGCTGACGTCGCTGGCCCACACCTCGACATCGGCCCGGTCGAACCAGCCGGCCTCGTTGAGCGCGATCGCGATGCTGAGCGGCTCCTCGCCCGTGGCGCACGCGGCCGACCACACCCGGACCGGGCCGCGCCCCGCCGCCACGTGCTGGGGCACGAGCACGTCGACGAGCGCCCGCACCTGCTCGTGCTCGCGCCAGAAGTACGTCTCCTGAACGGACAGCGCGTCGGTCAGGTGCGGCCACTCCTCGTCCGACCCCGGGCCATACTTGAGTAGGTAGTAGTAGTCCAGGAACGAGTCCAGTTTCAGGTCCCGGACGCGGTCGGTGAGTTTGCTGCCCAGGAGGTCGCGCTTCTCATCCTCGAACGACACGCCGATGCGGTCGCGGATCAGGTCGCGCAAGATGACGAAGGTCCCGAGCGGCAGTTCGGGCTGCTCCCCGGCCGGCGTCATATCCGGCACCCGGCCGGGCGCTCGGGTGCCCCTACCGGCCGGCGGCACGCGCGCGCCCGGGGGCCCCCCCCCCGCGCGCGCTTCGACGTTTTCGGCCCCATCGAACAGGTTCCCGTAATTCAGACCAAAGCCGGTTGAAGAGCAACGGCTCGGCAGGGAGGCGGTTGCACCCGCCTGCCAGCACCGCCCCACGCCGCTACGGCTTGTTACCCTTCGGCGGGCGTGGCTTCGGGGCCGGGCGCCGGGGCTTACTGGCCACCGCGCTGAGCGCCGCCACGCGCTCGCGCAACCCCTCGGTCAGGCGCTGCGATTCCCGCGCGCCCTGGAGCGTGCGCTCGGTCCCTTCGCGGGCGGCGGCCAGCGTGCCGAGCACCGACTCGCACGCCGCGGAGTGCTCGCGGTTGGCCCGGGTGATGAGTGCCATCTGCCGGGACACGTGCTCGGCCGTGGCCGTCATGTCCTTGGTGGCCCGGGTCTGCTCGCCGAGCGCTTGGCCCACCTGCCCGGACTGGCGGCGCATCCCCCCGACCGCCTTCGCCACCTGGTCGGCCGCCGTCGCCTGTTCGGCGGTGGCGCGGGTCACGTCGGCGATCAGCGCGACGAGCCGGTCCGTTTCCGCCGCCACTTGGTCGGTCGCCGCCGACTGCTCGGCGACGGCCCGCGCCGTACTCGCCGCGACCTTCCGCATGGACACCAGCGACTGCGTGATCTGGGCGGCCCCGGCCGCCTGCTCGTTGGTTGCGTGCCGGACCTGCTGGGCGAGGAGCCGGGTCGCCTGGCCGGCTTTGATGATGTCCCGCGTGCTCCGGCCCTGCTCGCCCATCGCCTGCGCGACCTGGCGCGAGATCTTGCGCATCTGGCCGGTCGACAGAACGGTCCCTTGTAGCGCCCGGGTCTGCTCAGCAGACGCCGCCGCCACCTGTCGCGCCTGCGCCGCCGTGGTGCCGATCGCGCTCACTACCTGGTTGCTCGCCTGAAACTGCTCCTCCGACGCCCGGGCGATCTGGGCGACGATTTGCGTGGTTCCCTGAACGCCCGTGAGGATCTTCTTCAACCCGGCGATGCCGTCCTCGGCGAGCTGCCCACTTTCGTAAGCAACTTTCGCGCCCTCGTTGGACGTGGCGACCGCTTCTTGCACCGCCTCTTGCAGCCCCCGCACGATCACGGCGATGTCGGCGGTCGCCTGGGCGGCCCGGTTGGCGAGGTTGCGGATCTCCTCCGCGACGACCGCGAACCCGCGCCCGGCCTCGCCCGCGCGGGCGGCCTCGATCGACGCGTTGAGCGACAGCAGGTTGGTCCGCTCGGCGATGGTGTTGATGGTCGACACGATCCCGCCGATCTCCCCGGCCCGCTTGCCCATCTCCTTGATCGCCCCGGCCGACTGGGTCATGGAGTCGCGGACCCGGCCCAGCCCGGCGATCGACTTCTGCACCGCCGCCCCGCCCTCCTCGGCCTCGCGGGCGATGCGGGCCGTCACCGCGTTGGCCTCCTTGGCGAGGTCGGCGACGGCGCGGATGGACCGGTCGAGTTGGGTCGCGCTGGCGGCCGCGCCGGCGGCCACGTCGGTGATTCTTTCGGCGCTCTGGGCCACCCCGGTGGCGGACCGCGCGGCCTGCTCGATCCCGGTGGCGACGCCCTCCACCTCGGCGCTGAGGCTCTCCGCGGTCGCGGCCATCTGCTCGGTCGACGCGGCCATCTGGTTGATCGCGGAGGCCGCGGTTTCCGCCGCGGCGGTCATCTCGTCGGCGCTCCCGGCCACCTGCCGGATCGAGCGGCCGAGCTGCTCGACCGCGGTCGCGCCCTGCTCCACTGAGGCGGCCAGGGCCGCCGTGTCGCCGCTCACCGCCTTCACCGAGGCCGCCACCTCGGCCATCGCGCCGCGCACGGTGGCCGCGGCGGCCCCCATTTCCTGCGCCTTGCCGGTCACCGCGCGGACGGACGCGGCCGCCTCCTCGGTGGCCGCGGCGGTCTCGGTGAGCCCGACGTTGAACTCGGCGGTGGTGGCGTTCAGTTGCTCGACGGACGCCGCCATCTCGTTGATCGAGGAGGCGAACTCCTCCATCGCGCCGGCCACGGCGCCGGCCTGCCCCGCGGTCTCCTTGAGGGACGCCGCCGTTCCGCTCGCCGCCGCCGCCGCCGCGTCCAGCGCTTGGGCCTGGGCGCTCGCGCCGGTTAGCGTGGCGTCCACAATGCGGGCGAGTTCGTCCGTCGCGGCGGCGGCGAGCGGAACGGCGGCGTCGGCGGACTCGGTGGCCATGTGGTTCTCCGGTGAGTTCGTTGTGCCGCTGCGGACCCGTACCCGACAATCCGGCTGACGGTGACTGCTTCTTGTGGCCCAGACATTCCTGTCTGGGCGCCCTTACCCCGCCGCACAGACAGGAACGTCTGTGCCACAAAGCCAAAAACTGACACCAGCAACCGGATCGTAAATCCAGTAGTTTCAAGTTCCAGGTTCCAAGGTTGGGAACCGGCTGAACAAAAGCCGTGCCCTTCGTGTGCCTTTTGGCTTTACGTGGAACTTGGAACTTGAAACGACTGAAATCAGTGAGCGTTCGTGTGGCCGAGCACTTCGGCCACGTTCAGGATCAGCACCACGCGGCCGCCGACCGTGGCGACGCCGCCCAGGTATTTGCCGCTGGTGCCGGCCATGCCCTCGGGCGGCGGGTGGACCGCGTCCGCCGGGATGGTCACGAACTCGCGGGCCGAATCGACGATCAGGCCGACGGTCCGGGCGCCGTGCGCGACCACGATGAGGCGCGTCGCCGCGTCGTACCCGCGGCGCGGGAACCCGAACCGGCCCCGCAGGCTCATCGCCGGCACCACCTGGCCGCGCGAGAACACGACCCCGTCGACGAACGCCGGGGCGTTCGGCACCGGCGTCACCTGCTCGACCATCTCCATCCGCTGCACGGCGGCGCTGGGCACCGCATACGCGGTCCCGGCCAGCTCGAACAGGACGTACGGTTCTGCGGTCGCCACGGTCAGTTCGCCTCGTTGGTGGTCAGCGGGGTGCGCGCGTGCGGGCGTACCGGGCCAGCCCGGGGGCGTCGAGAATGAGGACCGCGCGGCCGTCGCCGAGTTCGGTCGCGCCTGCCAGCCCGGGCACCTGGACCAGGGGGTCGGCGAGCCGGCGCACGACCACCTCGCGCAGCCCGATCACGCGATCGACGCCCAGCGCGAGCGCGGACCGCCCCTCGCCCACCACCAGCGCCGGGAACGCCCCAGCCGGCCGCGGCGCGCCGAACAGGTCCGCCAGGCGCAGCAGCGGGAGCACGCCCTCGTGGTTCCGGATCAGCTCGTTGTTCTCCAGCGCGGTGACGGCGTCCGGTTCGACCGCCAGCACCGCGCGTACCGCCGCCTGCGGCGCGGCGTAGGTCTGCCCGCCGACGGTCACGATCAGGGCGTCGGCGATGGCGAGCGTGAGCGGGAGCCGGACGGCGAACCGGGCGCCGCGGCCGGGCCGGGTCGTCAGGTCGAGGGTCCCGCCGAGTTCCTCCACCGCGCGCCGGACCACGTCCATCCCGACCCCGCGCCCGCTCGCGCGGTCCGCCGCGTCCTGTGTGGAGAACCCGGGCGCGCAGATCAGGTCCAGAACGGCGCCCGGGTCGGTCCAACCGCCGGGCGGCGCCAGCCCGGCCTGCCGGGCGCGGGCGAACACCCGCTCGGGGTCGATCCCGCGCCCGTCGTCCTCGACCTCGATCACCACCGCCCCGCCGGCCGCGGCGGCGCGCAGGTCGATGCGCCCGCGCGCCGGCTTCCCGGCGGCCGCCCGCTCCGACGCGGGTTCCAGGCCGTGGCTGACGGCGTTCCGGACGAGGTGCAGCAGCGGATCGGCGAGCCGCTCGACTACGAACTTGTCGATCTCGGTGCTCTCGCCAGTGAGCACGAGATCGACGCCGCGCCCGGGCTCGCGGGCCAGGTCGCGGACCACCAGCCGCATGCGCGCGAACAGGTCCCGCACGGGCACGAGCCGGACCCGCATCACGCCGTCGCGCAGGTCGCGCAACTGCCGGCCCACGGTGAGGCTCGTTTCGTGCAGCTCGCGCCGCTCGGCGGCGGGGAGCAGTTGCGCCACGCGCTCCAGCGCCCCGTCCAGGCGCGCCCGGGTGATCGCCAGCTCCCCGACCGCGCGCATCAGCTCGTCGAGGCGCGTGAGGTCCACGCGGACGACGTTGCTCGGGGCCAGCGGCGCCACCCGCGCCGGCTCGTCCGCCGGCACCGGGGCGGGCCGATCGAGGGGTTCCACGCCCAGCCCGTCCGCGGCGAAGAGCGATTCAAAGTGCGGGTCAGAACTGGTAACGACGAAGGTGAACGAAACGCCCCCGGGGGTGGCCACCGGTGCGGCGCGGACGATCTGGCCGGCGGCGCGCAGGCGCTCGCGCACGGTGCCCACGTTCACCCCCGACGCGGCCAGCGCCGGAGTGGGCGCGAACGTGACCTTCCACGTTCGGCTCGCGCCTCCCGCGGGTCCGGTTGTTTCTGACGCGGGGGCGGGCTCCGGACTCGGGGGGGCGGTGGCACCGGCCGAGGCGCTGGTTAGCGCGGCCAGGCGTGCGGCCAGCGCGCCGGTTTCGGGCGCGGGCGTGTTGTCCCGCCGGGCGGCAATGACGGCTTCGAGCGCCGCCACCCCGTCCACCAGCGCGGCGATCCCTTCCGGGTTCAGCGCGGCGCGCCCCTTGCGAACCGCGCCGAGGTACTCCTCCAGTTGATGGGCGACCGACTCCGCCTGCCCGACGCCCGCGATCCCCGACAGTCCCTTGAGGGTGTGGAAGTGCCGGAACAGCTCGTCGAGGCGTTCGGGCCGGGCGGCGCCGGGGTTCGCTTCGAGCGCGAGCAACAGGTTCCGCGCCCCGGTCAGATGCTCGTCGCATTCGACCAGATAATCCGGAAACAGGTCGTCTGTATCGCTCGGGTCGTCGGAGGTCACAATGAAAGGGTCCGCCGTGCGCGGTCGCGGCTCCAGCATTATCAGGGAGCCTAGCAAAAATAGCTCACGGCACCCATTTTACCCAGCCGTTACAGACCACGCATCGCACCGCCGACCGACTGCGGGTCATTTAACCGTTACGGCCGGCGCGACCGTTAGAAGTGACTCACACTCTCCGCGCAGAGGGCCGGGGGCCGTGCAAGCGTCTTGGAAGCTGGTAAGCAGGCGCGACACTCCCGGAGGAAGGCCCGCATAGCGGCTTCCTCGTGTGCGTACTGCTGCCGACGGGCCTGCCGCGCGACCGCCTTCGCAACCCGCTCCGACTTCTTCATCGCGGCACGCCTTCCGAAGTTGAACTTACAGTTCACCGCCGCACCCCCCGCGACCGGTGCCGGGAAAAACCCAGGGGTCGCGGTCCGATGTAGCGGCGGGTTCGGCTGTTTGGCGGCCCCCCCTACCCCCCCAGCAGTTCAAGGACCCTCGCACGACCCGCCTGGGTATTCGCCAGGTACGACCGCGCCGTCGATTCCAGCGAGCGCCGGCGGGACCGCGCGCGCGGGAAGAGCCAGCCCCAGAGGGCGGACAAGCCCACGCGCGCGCGTTCCGCAAGTTGGCCCTCAATCAGTGGGACGGCCTGCTCGTACTGGTCGAGCGCTTCCGGGTAACGGCCCTGATCGCACAGGACGGCGCCCAGGTTGCAAAGCGCCCCGCCCAGGAGGACCGCCGTCCACGGGTCGTTCGGGCGCGCCTGCAACAACTGACTGCGGATCGCCACCGCCTTCCCGATCGACGCCTTCGCCTCGTCCAGCGCGCCGAGGTCGCGGTGGAGCAGGCCCCGCTGGTTGAAGCTGGCGGCCAGTGCCTGCTGGTACTCGTGGTCCCGGGGCGCGGAGCGGGCGAGCCGCTCGCGGATCGCGCCCGCCTCGTCGAGCGCCCACCCCGCGCTGCCGAGGCGGCCCGCGGACTGGTGGAGCGCGCCGAGGGCGAAGTAGCACTCGGCCAGAGCCGCCGCGTTCGCGGGCACGTCCGGGCGGCGGAGGGCGGCTTGGGCGGCAAGCGCCGCGAGCGCCCAACACGTCGCCTCCTGGTGGGCCGCGCACGCGTCGTGCCAGTGCCCCGTGCTCAGCCCGCCGCCCATCGACCGCCCGCGGGCGGCCACGGCCACCAGCCGCTGGCCTTCGTCTTCCGGCTCCCCTCCGAGGAGGTTCGCAACAAGGAACTGGGCCTCCCGACCTCGCGCCGCCACCTTACGCCACGCCAGATCGGTGGGCCGGAGAACCCCAGCGGCCACCAACTGATCGATCTGGGATACCGTGGCCGGGCCGCGCTCGACGCCATTGAGGGTGTAATACCAGTCGATTGGCATCGCTCCATCCGCCGCTAAAAGAACAGTTCACCTGCACCGCCACGTCCCGAGCCGCGGTGCAGGTGAACTGCTCCGCGGCGCTGTCGGGTTCGGATCGGCGCTCACCCCGCATCCACCCTGTATCCCAGCGCCGAGGCCGCGCGCTCGACCAGTGGCCAGGCGGGGCCGTCCACCTCGTCCGGGCTACCGAAGAACAGCTCCGAGTCCGGCATGACGCAACAGGCGGCCACGTTGCCGAGGTCGTCGCCGAACGAGACACACACGGCCGCATGCTGAACCGACTGGAGTCTCGCCAGTCGCTCCCACTTGCCGGGCAGCGCGTCTGAGAACCGCAGGGTGGCAGCGATCATGCCTGCCACATGGTCTTGGCCTGCGTCCGGATCGGCGTGAACCTCGGCGAACTCGTCCGCCAACCGGCGGATCACGTCCGCGACCGACAGGGGGGCGCCACCTTCGGGTGGGAGGAGTTTCACGAACGCCACCAGTCACCCTCCCTCCGGGTGCCGAACGAATCCATGCAAGCAATGTGTGCCACGGTGAGGGCTGCTCGCCCTTGGGATCTCGGAGGCTTGCGACGGCATCGGACACCATTCTGGCGATCGACCTGGGTCGGTACAAGAGCGTGGCGTGCGGTTACCAGCGGAGCACTCAGGAGCACACGTTCCGCACCTTGGACACGCCCCCGCGACAATGGACCAACTGTTGGCCCGATACCCGGGCGCGGTGCTGGTGATCGAGGCGTGCTCGAACGCCGGGTGGGGTCGCGGCGGGCGGTCGCGGCTGGGCACACCGTTAAGGTGACCAACACCGCGAACGGCGTGAATTGTCCCGTGATACCAATTATTCTGTGCGTACCGATTGGCGGCACTTATCGTTCGTCCAGGACCTCGCCACCGTTTGGCGTTATGGCGCCCCAATAAATCGTTTCGGCGATCGAAGGCGAGACGGTTCCGACGGACCCGTCCGCGCGGGCAACAATCATCCCGCCCCGGTGCGGGGTCTGCGCGAGGGACGGATCGCACCTCTCGGCGAACGGCATCGGCAGAACCTGAAACGTCACGGCTCCCCGGCTGCCGCGACTGACGGGCGGGGCCGCCGATGTCACGGGGTAAACGTCGTTCAAGTTGCGGCCGCCGGCGACCGGGCCGCCGTCGGCGAACGTCGCTCGCCGCGCGACGACGGCCACATCGGTGTACGTGTACTCGGTGGCCGTGTCCGCGCACCGGGCGAACCGCTCCGCCAGCAGTACGGTGTTCGAGGTGCCGTCCGTGAACGTCGCGGCCAACGAGGGCGAGCCCTCGAGCGCGAACGCGTTGACGGCGTAGCTGGTCAGGGTGGCGAAGGAGACGTCGGGGGTCAGCGTCGGGTCCGCCGGGCTGCGGTAGACGGGACAGACGTAGTTGAACGCCCGGTTCTCGCGCCGGAGCCGGTACAGCGCGTCCTGCTCGACGTAGGGGAGAACGAAATCGAACGGAGAGTCGATCGGGTGGTTAATGCTCCCCTTCCTCGCATCAATCGAGGGGAGGCGCCCGTCGTGCGTGTTCGCCACGTTGTGAAGGGCCAGGGCGATTTGTCGCATGTTGTTCGAGCTGCGCATGCGCACCGCGGTCTCGCGGACCTTCTGGACCGCGGGGAGGAGGAGGCCGATCAGCACCGCGAGGATCGCGATGACGACCAAAAGCTCGATCAGAGTGAACCCGGTGCGGCGCATGTCGCTCCCCTCCGTGGAACTTGTGGCGCGTTGGTCCGAACCCGCCGTTGTCGAGCACCCGCTTCCGGGCGAAGAACCGGACCGCGGTAACGTTGCCCACTGGCGACGTAGACGCCGCGTTGCGTTTGACCTGTGGGAAGCAGCCGACGCCGCAGCTACACTACGGCGTCCGGGACCGGCCCGTCGTACCCGCGGCCGAAGCACACCGGGTGCTCCGGCGGCAGGTGCTCGTCGCACCGATACCGCCCGGCCACGACGGCCCCGCGACTGATCCGCGTCGGGGTCAGTTCGGTGGCGTTCTCCAGGTCGTATACCACCGATTGCACACCGCACACCGACCGACGGCCGGCTTGCCCTCCAGCGGAACGAGGGACATCGACTCCCACTCCACCCGCACGTCCGGCCGCTCCTCACTCAGCACCGCCGCCAATGCCGCGAGCACAGCCTTGCGGATTTGCTCATCCGCTTGCAACGGTAATAAGGTGCGGCGGGCAACCTCGGGGTCCTGATCGACGAGGAAGGAGATCGTTAGAAGCGTCGTCTCAGTTGCCAACTGATGCCCCCCGCGCATTCGCGCCTTCCGCTGCCGAACGAACAGCCCACCAGCACCGCCACCGGATGAACGATGCGTCCCGAATCAGCCGGCGGTGTCAGGTTCGGCGCGTTGCCACCTCGCGTCGGTGGGGTACTGGCCCTTCTCCCACTCGCCACACTCTCCGCACACCCAACCGTGATCCACCCACCCGTTCGGGGTGTAACGGAACACGACTACCTCTTGGGCGTCCGGCCCGAGTACCCGCCGCCCGCCGGAGAACAGCAGGACGGCGGCTGACGCTGAGGCCGCCTGGCCGTGGTTGACGCTGATGCACACCACGCCGCACGCCTCCAGCCGCAGCGCCGGGCTGACTGGGCCGCGAACGTCCACGCACCCGCCGGAGTTGGCGTAGCCGGGGTGATCCTCAATGAACCACGAGGTCGGCGCGAACCGGATGCCGGTGTGGGCGGACAGCGACTCCACCAGTCCGCCGAGCATCCGCCGCCACTCGGCCTCGGGGCGGTAGCCAGGATTCTTGTTGAACACCGACTCCACCCCAGCGCCTCTCTTGCCGAACAAACAGCCCACCGGCACCGCCACGTCCCGAGCCGCGATGCGTCGCAATACTGCGGCGGTGTTAGGTGCCGCGACTGATTCGGCGTCCTACGCTGCCGAGGCGACGGCGAACCGAACTCCGGCCAGCAAGCCAACAGTTCCGAACACCAGAACCTCGTTGACGGCCAAGTACGCCCACCGCCACTGCTTGAACGCCGGATAGTCCACGAACGCCCGAGTGCCGATCCGACCCTGCGGAACCAGGAGCGGGATCGCCAGCCCCCACCAACTTAGGCACGCCGCCGGGGCGAGCATCAGGAGCATCGCGGCGACATGGAGGTCGATCTCACTCCACAACCGCTGCACCCCGGAGCCCTCCCTCGCCGAACAAACAGTTCACCTGCACCGCCACGCCCCGAGCCGCGGTGCGTCGCAATACCGCGGCGGTGTCAGGTGCCGCGCCGGAGGCGGCGTGCCTTTGGTGCCAGCCGCTACCGGACCCGCTTGAAGTACTCGCGGATGCCGCCGATCTGGGTCGTCACCCAGTACGCGTCCGGGCCGTCGAACTGGATGATCGTGAACTCGCTCAGTTCCATCACGCCGTCCAGCGGCGACGGCTTGTCCTTGATCTCGCGGATGACGACCGAGTGCTTGTCCTTGCCCAGCACGGCGTACCGGTCCGTCTCCGCTTGGCCGTTGAGGTCGGTCGTGAGGGCCGTCGCGGTGTACGTCACGCGCAGCTTGCCGAACAGGGTGCGGAGGGCGGCCTCCTGCTTGTCGTCCACCGGCTTCCGCTCCCGGATGCCGGCGACGGTCCGGTCGGCGTCGGACTGCCAGGTGCCGAGCAGCCGGTCGTCGGTCATGCGGGTGAGTCGAACGGGGGCCGCAACCGCCACCACCAGAGCGGCGAGCAGACCGGCCGCCGCGACCATCGACGCGACGGCAACCCATTTCCACCGCCGCGACGACTGCTCGCCTTTACCCACCCGCATCGCTCCTCCCTTGCCGAACAATGAACTCACCTGCACCGCCATCACCGGATGAGCGGTGCGTCCCGAATCAGCCGGCGGTGTCAGGTGCAGCGTCTGGGGCGGCCTCGGCCGCGCAGGGAATGCGCGATGCACGGCATTCCCGGGACACGAATGCGGCGGGCGGGATTCGAACCCGCGAAGGTCGTCACCCGAAGGTGAACCCCACCCCGGCCCGACGCGGTTACGCGACGGGACAGGTGCCGTCTCCACTGGGCTACCGCCGCACGCGCGCCTGCGCCCTCGGGTGCCGAACGAACAGCCCACCTGCACCACCATCACCCGATGAGCGATGCCGTCCAAACTACATGGCGGTGTCAGGTGCAGCGCCGGGTTCGGCCTGAACACCTTACCCGGCCCTCTGCTGCATCGCCTCCAGCGGCGCCGCGATGGAGGCCCGCCGCGGTGCCACGTCCTCATCCCGGTAGTAGCTGTCCAGCCCCTCGTCCGAGTCGCATACCCCGAGGAACCGTGCCGACCACCGGGCCACGATTGCCGCGTCCACGTGCGCCCGGCACCGCTCGACCAGGAAAGCCAGTACCACCAGCCGAGCCGCCACCTCGTCGTCCACGTCGTGGACGTTCAACTCCGGATCGGCCGCGAACCGGTCGAGCTCGGCGACGAGTTGCCGGGCAAGGCCGCAGGCGTACTCGCAGGCGTCGTCGCTTTGGAAGGTGTCGGTGCCCCACCGCCCCATGTCCCATCGCCCTCCCTCGCCGAACCAGTGTTTGGTGTGCGAAGGAACGCCCAGCAGCCCCAAGCCTGGTATCAAGCCTAAAGACTTATACCGGGCTTGGGGCTGGCCTGCAAGCAAGTGCCTTGCTGTCGCGCCCTCTGGTTACGCTTTCTTCACGTGCAACTGCTGCACTTCCTTCCACACGTCGCCGTAAGCCTCCTTGTCGAACGGCGGGCACCCGGTCTCGTACTGGCCCAGCGGGTGCTGCTTCGTGCGCATCAGGGCCGTACAGTAGCTGAACGTCCGGCACACCCGTTTGCGGTCCAGCTTACCGGTGTCGAGGAGCTGGCGCACCCAGTCGGGCTGCGAGAGCGTTGCGCGCCCCACCCCCACAATGTTGATGCGCCCGTCGCGCACGTTCGCCGCCCCCGCCTGCGGCAGGAACTCTTGCAGGTAACTGTACCCCGTCCCCACAAGGGCCAGATCCGGGTACGCCGCTTGAACCGTGGCGGCGGCGCGGAAGTGGCGGTCCACGCCGATCAGCGGGTGCTCGGGCGACTCGTACCCGTCCGGCGGCGGGTACTCGAAGGGGCGCCCGTAGTGCGGCTGCGCGTAGGGGTTGCCCATCGTCGCGTTGACGAGCGTCACACCCAGGGCGCGCATCTCACCGATCCACCGGAGCGGTTCCGTGAGGTCCACCGCGAACGGCTCCGTCTCCGACATGCCCCACCCGTTGACGAGCGGCAGCGCGTGCGCGTCCGGCGCGCCGGCATCGTCTTCCCCCTTGTGGAAGGGGATGCCGTCGAACAGGTTCATTCGCGTGGCGACGACGACGTGGGCCGGCACCGCGGCGCGAACCGCCTGAATCACCTCGCGGGCGAACCGGGTGCGGTTCTCGTAGCTGCCGCCGTACGGCCCCGGGCGGTTGCGCGCCCCGAGGAGTTCGTTGAGCAAGTACCGGTGGCACTGCTTCACGTCGACGAAGTCGAACCCGACCTCTACCGCGAGCTTCGCGGTCGCAACGTAATCGTCCACGAGCCGCTTGAGTTCGTCGTCGGTGATGAGCGGGTAGTCCGCCGTCACCTTCTCACCGGTCGCCTTGTTCGCGACGGTGCGCGGGTCGAGAACGGGGTCGTGGGTGGCGATGATCGGGTGCGGGTGGCTGTACCGGCCCGAGTGCGTCAGTTGCAGCCCGAACAGCAGGTCCGAATCGGTCCCGTTGGCGCCGCGGTGCGCCGCGCGGCACTCCTCGACGATCCGCGCGAAGTGGGGCTTCGTGTTCGGGTTCAGCACGATCTGGCGCGGGTTGGCCCGCGCCCCCGGCGTGACCGCGCACGCTTCGCCCCAGATCAGTTTTGCGCCGCCCGCCCCGAACCGGGCGTAGCGCCGGAAGGTGAGCGGGCCGGGGGCGCCGTCGGGTTCCCCGTCGCACCCCTCCATCGGGTGAACGCACCACCGGTTGCCGGCCGTGCGCGGGCCGACGGCGATCGGACGGAACAGGGGGGCCAGGTCGTCGGAGAAGCGCAGGTCGGTGCCGAGGCGGGCGTTTTCCGCTTCCAGGTCCGCGACCGACTTATACTTGAAGAACTTCGCCATCGGAGCCTTGGGGGTGAGGTGTGGTCGTTTCCTGTTACAGTACCAAACCCGCGCCCCGGCGCGAGCGGAACGGTTCGCGGTCGCGTCGCACTCGCCACGATGTTAGAATAGGGCTCACCATTTCGCTCGTGTTCGGAGGGACCGCGTTGTGATCGCAACCGCCGCCCGTCTCACCGTTCTTTTCGCGGGGCTGCTCGCGGTGCCGGGGCCGACCGCGCACGGGGCCACGCCGCGCGAGATCGACCGCGCGATCCAGGCCGGCACCGCCGCCCTCAAAGCCCGATACGACAAGGGCGGGCCGGCGATCGGCGCCCAGGACACCACCCTCGGCGCGGCGTGCCTCGCGGGGCTGGCGCTGCTCGAAGCCGGCACCCCGGTCAACGATCCCGCCGTGAAATCCATCGCGAACACGGTCCGGACCCACGCGTACACGCAGAACCGCACCTACTACGTCGCGCTGTCCCTCATGTTCCTGGACCGGTTCGGGGACTCGAACGACGTGCCCCTCATTCAGATGCTCGCGGTCCGGCTGCTCGTCGGACAAACGGCCGGTGGCGGGTGGACCTACGAGTGCTGCCCCTCGATTCCGCAGACCGACGTGGACTGGCTGAAGGCCAATTTGAAGGCGAACCAACTGGTCGCCGGCGCCGCCGGGAAGCCGCCCAAGTTGCACACCGACGCGGAGCGGTACGGGCAAGCGTTAACGGCGGCCAAGGCCCAGACCAACGGCGCGGGGATGACGGACGACAACTCGAACACGCAGTTCGCGGTGATCGCGATGTGGATGGCGCGTAAGCACGGGGTGCCCGTGGACACCGCGCTCGATTTGATCGAAAAGCGGTTCATCGCCTCACAAGACGGGCGCACCGGCAACTGGGCGTACAGCGGCGGCGTCGCGGCGGCCGGGATGGGGGTGGGCAGCCCGTCGATGTACTGCGCCGGGCTGCTGGGGATGGCCACCGGGGTGGCCCGGCGCGAGGAGCGGCGGCTCAAGGCGGAGGTGCCACCGCCCAAAAAGGAGCCGGCCAAGTCCGACAAGCTCGACGACCCGTTCTACAACCCGCCGGCGCCGAAAGAACCGGCGCCGAAAAAGGCCCCCGCCCGACCGGCCGACGAGCGCGACGCGGTGGTGCAGCGCGCTTTCGCCGGGCTGGGGCTGACCATCGCCGACCAGATCCGCACCGGCAAGGGGTTGCTGTTCGCCAGCGAGGGCGGCGGGCACGGCATCGGTGACCTGTACTTCCTGTGGTCCCTCGAACGCGTGGGGGTCGTGTACGGCCAGGAGAAAATCGGCGGGTTCGACTGGTACGACATCGGGTCCACCGCGTTGGTGCGGTCGCAGAACCGCGACGGCACCTGGACCATCGGCGGTTCCTACGGTGCCGAAGTGAACACGCCGTTCGCGGTGCTGTTCCTGTGCCGGTCGAATTTGGCCCGTGACCTGTCGTCCAAGGTCCAAAAAGACCCGACCAGCACGGAAATGCGGGCCGGGGTGCAGAAGCCGGTCGATGTGGTGCCGACCCGAACGAGCACGGCCGTGCCCGCGCAGACGATCGACCTGCCGAACCCGACTGGCGACGAGGCGATCACGCTGGCGTCGAAAATACTCAAGGCGTCGGGGAGCGATTGGGCGAAGCTGCTCGCCGAAACGCGCGACGCAAAGGGGACCACCCAAACCCGGGCTCTGGTGCTCGCCGCGACACACTCCGCGGGCGACCGAAAGGCGGCGGCACGCGAGGCACTGACCGAACGGCTGTGCCGCATGAACGCCGCGACGCTCCGCGCGATGCTCAAAACCGACGAACCCGAGCTACGCCGGTCCGCCGCGCTCGCCTGCGCGATGAAGGATGACAAGGACCACATTCCGGACCTGATCGCGGCGATCACGGACGCCGACGACGCAGTAACGCGAGCCGCGAAGGCCGGGTTAAAGAGCTTGACCGGTAAAGATTTCGGCCCGCCCGCAGTGCCGACCGCCGAGCAGAAGACCGCCGCCGCGACCGCCTGGCGCGAGTGGTACGTCAAAGAGAAGAAGTGAGGGAAAAGGCAGACGGGTTCACCACAAAGAGGTTCCCCGCAAGCGGAGAACCTCTTTGTGGTGAACCCATCTGCCCTCATACCGCGACGGCCGCGAGCCACGGCTTCGGGAGCGGCTCGCGGTCCGGCTCAACGAACTGCGTCTTCGCCTGTTCGGAGAAGAGCGCCTCTGGCGAGTAGTGGGCCAGCAGCGCCGTCAGCTTCCGGTCGAACAGGTCCGGGTTGCGTTTGCGGAACCCGGAAAACTTCTCGCCCGGCTTCATGCGCGAGGCGACCAGCCGCACGAACGCGGTGGTGATCGTCTCGTGGAACCCGGTCGCCGGCTTCTCCTCGGCCGCCGCGACCTCTTCGGCCGGGCGGGTCGCGCCGCACGGCGCGTTCTGCTGGGCGATGAACGCCGCGTTCAGCTTCTTGATCCCCGACCGCACCTTCATCCGGGCCGCCCGGTACGTCTCGCTCCGGGCCACGTACAGCCACGCCATGCGGACGTGCGCCTCGTGGGTCCAGTCCGCGCGGTTCAGCGAGCACTGTTCGAACCGGGTCAGGAACGTGTCGTCGGTCATCGCCGCGGCTCCTCACGAAGGGTGTCGGAAAGATGCACGGGTGAGCGAACAGGTTCACCCGCAATTTCATTTTCTACCCATATACCCGGGCAAATCGTAAGTCGCCATCTCCGTAGGGTTGCGAAAATACAGCCGCCCGCCCGCGACCACCGGGTGGTTCCAGGTCTTGCCTTTCACCGCGGGGAGCGCCCACAGCTCTTCGTACTCGTCGCCGCTCGCGGCCACACACGCCAGCCGGCCCTGTTCCGACGCAACGAGCAACTTGTCCCCGACCAGCAGCAACTGGCCCGAGCCGTAGTTCCCCTCGCGCCACCGGATCGAGCCGCTCGCGAGATCGAGGCACACGAGCCGCCCGGTGTCGAGGCCGAACAGGAAATCGCCGAACCGCACCACGTCGTTGAACACCGGGGTGAACTTCGTCGTGGCCCACTTCTCGGTCACCGACCATTTCTCACCGCTTTTGGCGACCGCCAGGCACCGCGTGCCGGTGCCCTTGATGCCGCCCCCGATCACGATGCGGTCGCCCGCGAGCACCAACGGCTGAACCGTTGCGGGCTCGTTGGCCTGCACCTTCCAGTCGTAGCGCCACACCTCGGCCCCGGTCGCGGGGTCGTGGGCGAACAGCCCCTCGCCGTTGAACATCAACACGAACGGCACGTTCGCAACGGTCGAGAGCTGCGGGGAGGAGTACCCGTAGGTGCCCTTCGCTTCGGTCTGCCACTTGAGTTCACCGGTCGCGGCCGAGAGGGCCACCAGCCGCGGGGCCTCGGGCGCCGCCGGGCTCAGAACCACCAGCTCACCGACCGCGAGGGGCGACGAGGACCACCCGAACGGCGGCTTGGTGGCCCCGTACTTCTCCTTCAGATCGACGCGCCAGAGCGGCGCGCCGGAGCCGGCCTGGAGCGCGACAACGGCGCCGCTCGCGGTCGCGGCGAACAGCCGCCCGTTTGCGAGCGTCGGGGTCGCGCGGGGACCCGCTCCGCTGGCCCAGTCGGTGTGCTTGCCGGCGTCGCCGTGCGCCCACACTTCTGTGCCGTCGGCGGTGCGGTAAGAGACCACGGACTCCGATTCGCCGCGCTGCTCCTGCGTGAACAGAAAGTCGCCCGCGACACACACCGACGACCACGCCGGGCCGATCGGGTTCTTCCGCCAGCGCTCTTTCGGCGCGGTCCCGTCCCACCCCTGGAACGCGGCGACCGGCGCGACGCCCGCGCGGTCCGCGCCACGGAACCCGGTCCAGTCGGCCGGGCCGACCGGCACGTCCGCGACGGCAGCCGTCGGGGCCACCGTCGCGCGGCCCGCGAGCTGCTCTTCCGCCGCGGCTGTCGGCGGGGTGCTCCAGCGGAACGAGACGTCGAGGTCGAACGCCCCGGTCACGCCCTCCGTGCGCGTCAACAGCCACGGGCTTACCGCAACCATTGCCACGAGAATCGCGGGCCACCCGCGTAGTGCGGGGACGAACGCCAGCACCAGGCCGGCAACTGCGGTCGCGAGCGGCGCTCCCCAGATGAGCCCAAACATCTTCATCCCGCCCGGTTGCGGGACCCAGAAGCCGTGCGCGAGGAACGGAACCGCCACCACCACCGCCGCCGCCGCGAGCGCCAAGAGGACGCGCGTCACCCGGCCGTAGTCGCCGAAGACCAGCCACCACAGCCCGAACCCGAGCAGGGCGAAGAACGGGGCCAGTGTGCTCAACATGACCAGCGACATGGGCAACGTGACCGAATCGAGCCGGTACGCGATCCGCCCGGCCGCGAAGCCGCCGGCCCCGAGGGCGGTGAAAATCAGCAGCGCGCGCCGCCAGCCCGACCGGATCGGTTGCGGCCGTTCGGCCTCGAAGCCGTCGGAAGTGAGGTCCATCGCTCCTCCTTTGTGCCTTCGTGTTGTGTTCGCACTTCGGACCCGGACAATAGCACTACCGCGGGCGCCCCGCCCGTGTTTCTGAAATAACGGATAATGTACCTATTCAGCAATGCCAACCGAACCACCTCCCGAACCGGATGACGCCTTGATGCTCGCTCGCGCGTTCGCGTCGTTCGGGCCGGTGTATTACAAATGGCTGCGCGCGTGCTTCGCCGAGAGCGGGGTGAGCTTCCCGCGCATGAAGTTGCTCGGGGCGCTGCACTCGTCCGGCCCGAAGATCATGAGCGAGCTGGGCGAAGAGCTGGGCGTGACCGCGCGGAACGTGACCGCGCTGGTGGACGCGCTGGAGGGCGAGGGGCTGGTGCGCCGGGTGCCGCACACGACCGACCGCCGCGCGACGGTGATCGAGCTGACCCCGGCGGGAGCAAAATACGGTCTGGAAATGGCTTCGGGCGGGCACCTCGACAAGGTGGCGGAGCTGTTCCGCGCGCTGAGCGCCGACGAGCAAGAGCAACTGCGCCGGCTCGTGGCGAAGCTCGAAAGTTTGCTCGCGGGCCGCGGGTTCGGCACCGGCGGGCTCTGCGGCGGCGATGGGTGACCGGCGCGCGTTACTGTATTTCCTCACGCTACCGGATTGCGGGTGTGGTGAGGTGTGAAGCCTTCCAGTTGGTCACACAGGAGTCGCTCAGAGATTGAAGCCGGGCAAGGTGTAAGCAGGTCTCGCGCGAGGGCGGGGCGGGCGACTATGGCCCGGGTCGCGGCCGTCACACCGGAATGTTTGGCGTTCCGCAACAGGGACACGGCTACGTTCCGCAGCGACGCCAACACGCGCGGGGCGTGACCGCGCCGCACCCGGCACCGGTCCTCGCCGTGCGTCACGTCCGCAGCCCTGGAGCCGGGGCAGGTAACCTTGATAATCCGTTCAGCGGGCGTGATTTGAGTGCGTGAAGTGCGTTCGCGAGAGCGAGGGCGGCCCGTGGCAGCGATTGCCGCGGGCCGCCAGTCCGGTCACTTCTTCTCTTCTTTCTTCTCGTCCTTCTTCTCTTCGCTGTACTTCTTGGTCATGCTCTCGAGTTGCTTCTTGAGGCCGCCGTCCGCCACCTCGACGGCCTTCGCGCCGGTCTCCTTCGCCTTCGCCTTGTCGCCGCTGGCGAAGTACGCCTCGGCCAGGAAGTACAGGGCGACCGCGTCCTTATCGCCGGCGAGCTTCACGGCCGTCTCGGCCGCCTTCACGCCGAGGGCCACCAGTTCCTTGTTGTCGCGCGCGAACGGGCTGGTGAGCGGCCCCGACACGTTCCGCAGCACGCTCGGGTCCTCGGTCGCGATGCCCTTGGCGAGCAGCGCCTCGGCCATCTTCTTGGCCTCGTCGGTCTTCTTGGCCTTGAGGAGCGAAACCAGCTTCGGGGCGTCGAAGTACGGGATGTGCCCCAGGTCCGGGTGCTTCGCCTCGAAATCGGCCAGGGCCTTCAGGAACGCCTCCGGGTCCATCTTCCCGGTCGCCTCGAACACCGCGTCCACTTCCTTCTCGACCGCCTTGAGCCCCTCCACGTCGGCGGGGGTCCACTTGCCCGCGACCACCTTCGGCAGCACCGCGCCGAGGAACATCGGGTGCCCGATGTACGCGATCTTGCCGGCGGTGTCGACCACGAAGCAGCACGGGATGCCCTGCTGCCCGGCGGCCGTCATCCACGCGTCGTAGACGGCGCGCTCGTCCGCGTAGGCGAACGTGTACCCGAGCTTCGGGCCGCGCTTCTTGACGAACGCGGCCACCTTCTCCTGCGTGTTGTTGTCGTCCTTGGAGGTGTGACCGATGAACGTGACCTTGTCCTTGTAGTGGGCCTGCAGTTCGGCCATGTGCGGCATCATGACGATGCACGGCCCGCACCAGGTGGCCCAGAACTCGACCACGTACGCCTTGCCGGTGGCGAACTCCTTGACCTCGGCGCCCTGGAGCCACGTGGTGGCCTTGAGCGCCGGGGCCTTGTCGCCGACCTTCAGTTTCTCTTCGGCGGCGGCCGGGGCGACGAGCCCGGCGATCACGGCCAGCGCGAGTAGCGAACGCATGCAATATCCTTCCGGGGTGGAACGCGAGGGGCTGAACTAGAGTTTACGCCCAACGGGGACGGGGGACAGGTCGAAACCTAACCGGGGAAGTCGTGTTTTGGAGGCGCCCGGCCGCGGCGGGAACGGTGATTGTGCCGCGTCGTGTGATCGACTAAGTTGCGCGGCGTGAGACCTGGTTGGTGCCACGGAACAGAGGAGCTTCGCGTGAGCGAGTCGTCCCCGGTGTTCATGTTCGACAACAGCGACCCCGCGATGCAGCGGGCTTACGAGTCCGCACGCGCCGCGTTCCGCTACTTCTGGCGCGAGGTGGCCCGCGACCGGCGGCGGATCGTTCCCGCCCTCGACCTCGCGTGCGTCAAAGCGCCCTTTTCCGACGTGGGCGGTTCGGACACCGAACACATGTGGCTGTCGGACATCGATTTCGACGGCCGGACCGTGAGCGGCACGCTCGTGAACAGCCCGAACCGGCTGCGGACGGTTGCGGCCGGCGACGCGGTGAGCGTCCCGCTGGAACAGATCAGCGACTGGATGTACGCCATTAGCGGCGCCGCATTCGGCGGCTACACGATCAACCTCATGCGGTCGCGGATGGACGCGCGCGAGCGCCGCGAGCACGACGCGGCCTGGGGCCTCGACTTCGGCGACCCGCTCCAGATTCGAACCGCGACCGAGAGCGAACACGCGACCTTCAACGAGAACCTCGCCGCGTCACTCCGGGACCACCTGGCGCAGGAGCCGGCCGCGCTCTCCGAAACCGACGGCAACGGGTGGACCTTGTTGCACCAGGAGGCCGCGGCGGGCGGGGCGGCGACGGTCGCGGTGCTGTTGGAGGCCGGCGCCGACGCGGGCGCGGTCACCGACCTCGGGCTGACGCCGCTCCAACTCGCCCGGGCGCTCGGGTGGGACGAGGTGGCCGCGCTCCTCGAACGAGCGTGACCGCACCGACCCGCGCGCCCCTCGCGCTCGGGTGCGCGCCTCCGGGTGGCCGACGCCGTCCGCGCCGCGTACCCCTTCCACTTGGGTTCGTGGTTGCAACTCGGAGCAGGACATGGCTTCTCAGTGCCGGTGGGGGATTCTGGGCGCCGCCAACATTGCGCGCAAGAACTGGAAGGCGATTCGGCTCGCGGAGAACGCGACCCTGACCGCCGTCGCCAGCCGTGAGCCGGCCCGCGCGAAAGAGTGGATCGACGCCAACCAGGCGGAGTGCCCGTTCCCGACCGCCCCGGCCGCGGTCACCTACGACGAGCTGCTGAAGAGTCCCGATGTGGACGCGGTGTACATCCCGCTGCCCACCGGCGTGCGCCGCGAGTGGGTGGTGAAGGCGGCCCGCGCGGGGAAGCACGTGCTGTGCGAGAAACCCTGCGGCCCCGACGCCGGCGAGCTGCGCGCGATGCTCAACGCCTGCCAGGCGAACAACGTGCAGTTCATGGACGGCGTGATGTTCATGCACGGGAAGCGGCTCCCGCTGCTCCGCCGCACGATCGACGACGGCGAGACGGTGGGCCAGTTGCGGCGCATCGCGACGCAGTTCACCTTCGCGGCCGGCGACGACTTCCTGAAGAACAACATCCGCGTCAGCACGGCGCTGGAGCCGCTCGGGGCGCTGGGCGACCTGGGCTGGTACAACCTCCGCTTCTCGCTGTTCGTGATGAAGTACCAGATGCCCGCGAAGGTGAGCGGGCGGTTGCTCACGGAGCACCAGGGGGTGCCGCTGGAGTTCTCGGGCGAGCTGTTCTGGGACGGCGGCGTGTCGGCGGCGTTCTACTGCTCGTTCAACACCGAGCTGCAGCAGTGGGCGCACGTGAGCGGCACGAAGGGCAGCATCGCGGTGCAGGACTTCGTGCTCCCGTACTACGGGTGCGAGGCGGCGTTCGTCGCGGACCGCCCGGTGTTCAACGTGCAGGGCACCCGGTACCACTGGGAGAGCCACCCGAAGCGGTTCGCGGTGACCGAGTACAGCGACGGCGCGCCGGACGCGCAAGAGACCAACATGGTCCGCACGTTCAGCGGGCTGGTCCTGGGCGGCACGCCCGACCCGACGTGGGGCGAGATCGCGCTGAAGACGCAGGTGGTGATGGACACGTGTCTGGCGTCGGCGCGGCAGGGCGGCGCGACGCTCGCGTGCCCGTCGGTGTAATTGGCCCCTTCCGCATTGCGGCGCCGTGGGCTATTATCACGGCGCCGAACCGAGGTCGGAACGTGAGTACGCCCATCCAGACCCGAGCGGACTTCCAGCAACTGGCCGAGGTGCGCCTCGTCGAGGCGAAAGCGCTCCTCGATCTCGGGCACTGGGACGGGGCGTACTACCTAACCGGGTACGCGGTGGAGCTGGCGCTCAAGGCGTGTATCATCAAAGTGCTGATGGCGACCGACGCGTTCCCCAAAAAGGATTTCTCGCACAACTGCTACACTCACGCCATTGAGCCGTTAGTCGACCTCGCTCAACTAAGTGCGGCGCGTACCGCTTTCGCCGCGGCGAACGTCAACTTCGATGTCAACTGGAAGACGGTCAAGGACTGGTCCGAGCACAAACGGTATCACCGGGTCACGGAACCTGAGGCGCGGCGACTCTACGCGGCGGTTGTTGACCCTTCTGATGGAGTCTTCGCGTGGATCAAGACGCACTGGTGACCGAGCGCGTTGAAGCCGGCAAACGGTTCCTCGCGCAACTGTCCGCGGTCGGGTTCCCGATCGCGGTGGCGTTTTGGGCGCGGCCGAGCGACGAGCAGTGGTTCCTCTACTTGGCGTCACCGGTCGTTGACGAAAAGGGTGGGCACGAGGCGTACCGCGATCTCACGTTGCACGAGCGCCGATTTGACAACGTAGGTCTCGATCCGTTCGAGGTGCGGCTCGTGTCCCCGTCCGACACGATGGCGGTTGCGGCGGCCAAGCTGATCGAGCCGAAGCCGTGGCAGCCGAAGCCGTCCCCGTTCATGACCCGGTTCGATGGCTCGCGCCTCGGCGGGATCGATGTCGAGGGCGTTCTCGTATACCCGGCTCTCGCCTCGACCGTACCCGGGGCGTAGCGGCCCGCGGGGGTGCTACAATCAGGGCATGAGCACGCGCCGCGTCCTTCTGGTCCAACTGCCGATCCCGCCCCTCGGCCCGGCCCCCATCCGGGGAAACGTGCCGCTCGCCGGGGCGTACCTCAAGCTGTACGCCGAAACCCGCGGGCTCGGCGCCGATTACGACATCGAGGTGTTCCCGGCGCCGCTCGCCAACACGCTCGGCGACCGCGCGCTGGCCGAGGCGCTCGCCGCCCGCGGGCCGTGGCTCGTCGGTTTCACCTGCTACCTCTGGAACGTCGAACGCACCCTCTGGGTCGCGCGCGAGCTGAAGCGGCTCCGGCCCGGCGTGAAGGTGCTGGTCGGCGGGCCGGAGATCACCACCGACAACGCCTGGGTGCTCGGCTCGGCCGACTACGACTTCGCGGCGGTGGGCGAGGGCGAGCAGACGTTCGCCGCGCTGCTCCTCGGGCTGCTCGGCGGGGAGGACGTGCCCCCGGTCCGCATCGACGGGCTGTACGTTCCGCCCGGCGCGGGCGAGCGGTTCCGCCCCGAACTGGCGCCGAAGTTCCGCACCCCGCTCCCCGACCTCGACCGGCTCGGGTCGCCGTACCTCGCGGGCGTCCTCGACGCCGCCGACGAGCGCATGCTGCTGCTCGAAACGACCCGCGGGTGCGTGTTCAACTGCAAGTTCTGCTACTACCCCAAGAGCTACGACAAGCAGTACTACCTCTCCACCGACCTCGTGAGCGCCAGCCTCGCGCACGCCCGCACCCGCGGCGCCGAGGAGGTGTTCCTGCTCGACCCCACCCTGAACCAGCGGAAGGACTTCGCCGAGTTCGTCCGGCTGCTCGCGCGGGGCAACCCCGGGCGCAAGTTCAAGTACTTCGGCGAGTTGCGGGCCGAGGGGATCACCCCCGAAATCGCGTCCCTGTTGGCCGAAGCCGGGTTCACGGAGGTGGAGGTCGGGCTCCAGTCGGTCGAGCGTGACGCGATGGACCTGATGGCCCGCCGGAACAACCTGAAGGCGTTCGAGAAGGGCGTCCGCGCGCTGATCGACGCGGGAATCAGCGTCACGGTGGACCTGATCGTCGGGCTGCCCGGCGACACGGAGGAGTCGGTGCGCCGCGGGTTCCGCTACCTGCGCGACGGCGGGCTGTACTCGCGCGCGCAGGTGTTCAACCTCGCGGTGCTGCCCGGCACGGCGTTCCGCCACGAGGCCGGCGAACTCGGGCTGCACTTCCAGCCGCGCCCGCCGTACTACGTGCTCCGCACGCCCACGCTCGACCGCGCCGCGCTGCTCGGGCTCATGCACGAGGCGCAGGACGTGTTCGACGTGGAGTTCGACGCCGCCCCGCCGCCGGTGCTCGACTTCGGCCCGCACGACCGGACCCGCGTGTGGCGGGTCGACCTCGACGGCCCCCGCGACACCGCCCCGGCCCCGGCCGAGCGGGCGCAGGCGCTCACGCTCTGGTTCCGCGCCGCCGACCTGCCCCGGCACAGCGCCGAAATCGCGCGCCTGATCCGCCAGTCGCTCGACGTGAACCCGTATACGACGCTACAGGTGGTGCTCGAGCCGTCCGCGCCCGATGCCGAATCGGTGCAGCGCGTGCTCGGCCCCGCGCTCCTGAACGCGCTCCTGGCGGCGTGCCTGGAGAACCCGACGTACCTCGACAAGTTCTACGCACTGCTCCCCGGGCGCCCCAACGGCGCGAAGCGGCTCGTGGTGCTGCTCCCGCTTGAGGCGCGCGAAGCGACAGACCCGGACGCGGTGGCCGAAGCGGGGGCGTTTGCGTCGGTGGTGTGGCGCGGGGCGGCGGGTGCGGCCGAACCCGACGACCTCGAACCGCACGAGTACGTGTGGGCCGCCACTCCGATCGCCCAGCCCGTGGGCGGGTAGCGCCGCGTTCGCCGGGTGCGAGTACGGGCGGGCGTCCGCACCTCGCCAAGACCGGGCGAATGGGAGCGGTTGAAAATGAAGGAGCCCCGCGACACTGGCGCCGCGGGGCTCTGGGAGAGAAGCAAGTTCGAGCGGGCCTTCATCGCGTGGCCCCTGCCACGCGGCGGCTCAGTCGGAGTTGCTTCCGTCGAGCCACAAGTCGGTGTCGTCTCCGTGCGGGCACCCGTCGTCGGCCATGCGGTTCAGTTCGTCGCGGTCCAGTGCGATGGTTTGCATGCTTCAGCCCTCTTGGCTTTGGCGGGTGGAGGCGATGCGTGTGATTAAGCAGCGGCCGTGCCACAACGGCGTGCGGATTTTCCCGGCCGAGACTTGAGGGCTTTTCGGTGTGCGCGGCGCGGTTTGTTTCGCGCCACGGACCGGCTCCGGCGCTCGGCGTAGCAGTCTGGGGCGGGGCGCGATTTTGGGCCGCGGCGTGCTTTACAAAGCCGGTTTTTGAGGCGGGTAGGAACTACAACTCGTTGTAATCGGCGGACGCAAAAGTTACCGGCCGCTGTCCAAATTTTGCCAGAGATTGGAAGAGCTGCTCGTCGCGAAATCCGAACGCGTCGATTGTGGCTCGCTTGCGCATGGCTCGTTGGCGGCCGCCGCGAATAAGTGGCGCAAAACCCGTTGGCCCGCCGGCCGGGGCGGTTTGCGTAGCATCGCCCGCCTGCGTCAGCAGGTAGGGGAGCGTACAACAGCGAACGGGAAACACCAGAATCGAGCCTGAAACTTGGAGCGGCCGGGTTTATTACGGCGGCGCGTTAGATAAGCAGAGCCGAATCGCTGGAAATCGCAGGGAATTACTACCGGGCCGCTGCCATTAATGCGTATCTTGCGCGCCGCCGTAATACCAACAACTCGCGGAACGGATCGGCGCCTCGAAGGCGGCCCGAGCGGTCGGTGCGGCCAACAGGAAGAACCCGATCTCGATCATCAGCCCCCGCCACCGGGTAATCGGTTCGTCCGGCGCGTTGACCGGCTTCACCGGCGGCCTCGCGACCAAGCAGATGCTGTTCGAACTGGAAGGCTGCCGGTGACGCCTCCGGCGTGTTCGCCCTTCCCGCACCCGTTGCGGTGCCTCGGGCAGCTTAGAGCTGCGCCACCGGGACGGTGACCTGTTCGCCTACCTACTCCAGTGCCGCCGCGCCAACGCGAAGCGACCGGGCGATGAACATGAACAGGGGGCGAAGTTCCTCCATCCGGTATTCCAAAGCGGTACAAACGAGCACAGCCATGCTCCCGCTATCGGCGATGGCGAACGCGATTTGACGTTCGCGCGGCAGCAGACGGTCGCTGTACTCACACACGGCAGAATCAGGGCCGGCCAGCACGGTTGGCCGGCGCGTGATTACATCGAACGTGTAATCGCCGTCGCGCTGAAGCCAACTCCGAAGGCCGTCCTCAGCCGAAGTCGCAGCGCAAACCTCCAGTGCGATTCTGGCCGGTGTGGTACCTGTGGTTCGCGTGGCATCGGCCGGATCCCAGCCGTCTTCTTGTAACTCAAACCCGAACGGATCGGAATGCTCTTGTGGCTTGTCCCACCCCACGGGCACCAACACGGATGCGAATCCAGCTACGACGCGCCGGTGAAAAGTCAGCGCTGTGTTCGGCGACCACGCCACAACCGTATCCGAAATGATCTTTGCGGCCGGCAGTTGATGCGCGAGCGTTAGTGCCCCGGTCGCGGTAACGGCCGACTCACTGATATGCAGTGTGCGAAGGCTTCGCAGCGTGCGGAGGTGGCCCAGCGCACAATCCGTCACGGCCGGCCCGGTCAGCTTCAGCCAGCACAGGTTCGTGAGTTGCGCGAGATGCCGGAACTCTGAATCACCCTCGCCGAACAAAGACAGTGTCAATGTCCGCAGCGTCCGCAACGGTCCGATGTACTCAAGCGCCCAAGGAGGAATTGGGTGCAGTGTGAGCTTTTCAAGTTCCAGCAACCCAGTTAATTCGGCGAGGTCGGTGCCACTAATGTGCTGACCCCAAAACAGCATCAGTTCCAGCGAGCGAAGTCGGTGCAACGCAGCGAGGCGCCGAAGCGTTTGCCCACCGATTTCGCACCAATCCAGTTTCAACCGGCGCAGGTTCGTGAGCTTCTCCAACCCCGCGGTGCCGGTATCGTTGACAACGGCACGCCGCTCGGTGCCCGCTTCTGCTGTGATTACAAGCTCCGTTAGGTTGGGGCACGCCGTCAGTGGAGCGATCGAATCGACCGGGCACGAATCGATCTCCAGCGTCTTCAACTTTGAGAGTCGGGGAAGATGGTACAAGCCAGCCGTGGTGACATCGCCGTTGGCGATACGAACGTGCTCCACTTCTCTAATTGACGTGAACACCCGAAGTTCGTCATCGGTAGGCGAAACGTCGAGGGACTTCACGAGTTCGCAGGGGCGCGGCAGATGGTAGCTCGAGAACCGAAGCGCTCGGATCGCCCCACCGCGCTGTTCGTCGGGCGGCAGTTGTTCGAACCGCGCGAGCCGACGTGCGCGGAACGCCAGCCATGCCTCATTGCCGCAAGTACGGGTGCAAAGCCTCAGAAAAACCCAGGGTGGTAGCGATTCGAGTGCGTTCAAAACCGTGACGTTGATTTCCGCCTCAGTAATCAGGAGGACGTCCAAGTGCCCCAGTGCGATGATTAACGCCAACACCGATGGCGTCAGCTCGCACTGGCCTTCTAGGGCTAGCAATCGGATTGTGGGCAGTTGGCGGAGAATCGACAGTTCTTCCTCCGTAGCGTCTCGGATGGTCAACTCGGTCGGGAACCCGCGCTCGAAACGCAGTTGCACCTTCTCCGGATCGAGTGGCCCGATCTCTGCCGTCCATCTCTGAAAATTTGTGGCGAGAAGCTCGTCCGTACGGTTCTTAAGCCGCCCGGCCTCGTCGCTCCGTAGGCGTGACCATTCGACCTGCGCGCGGATGAACTCCGCGCGCTCGGGCCGGTCGTGCTCGTCGAGCCAGTCGGCGTAAGCGAGGCGCGGGTCGTCGTCGTCGGGGTTCGCGTGGATCGCGGCCAGCAGCGCGTCTTCTTCGCTCATCGCGGGCTCCCATTCATTTCGCGATAGCTTACCGCCGATCCTGGTCGACGCGAACGCGCGTTGCGGAATGCGATCGCTAGGCGGCCGGGGGCGGTTTAGCATGACGGCATGTTCACCGACGACGACGTTGCGTTCCAGCGGGCGCTCCTCGCGAACCCGGCCGACACCACGCTGAAGCTCGTGTACGCCGACTGGCTCCAGGACCGCGCCGACCCGCGGGCCGAGTTCGTCCGGCTCCAGGTCCAGCTCGCCGGGCTGATCGATTCGTCTGCCGGGCCGCAAGCGGCCGGGGTGTTCGGCACCCTGGGGGACGAGTTCGAGCCGGCGTGGACCGCGTTCATGACCACGCTCGCGCAGCCGTTCGCCCCGGTGCGGTTCCAGCACGACGACCCGCCGCACCCGTTCGCCGAAGCGGTCGGCACCCGCGGCCGGGTGGTCACGTTCGGGTCGCAGTTCTGCGCCCCCGACGAGTGGGACGAGGGGCTGCTCGCGGACCTCGCGTTCCTGACGGGCGTCGAGTGGGGCGAGTGCTGCTACGGCGCCGCGGACTGCCCGATGTACGGGTTCGTGTGCCAACTGGAGCCGGGCCGGCACCCGCTCACCGGGCGCGACGTGATCGACGCGGTCCGCGCCGGCGGCTTCCGCAGCGACCACATCGACACGCTGGACGCGACCGCGATCCCGTACCCGGGCTACCACCCGCACACGCTCAACGACGAGGTCCACACCGATTTCGCCGACCAGTGCCTGTTCAACCACGAGACGGCCGGGGCGGAGGACGCGGGGGCGCACGGCGCGCTGAAGGGGTACGTGCGCGGGCGGCTCTGGTACGTCCTGCTCCACGCCGGCGGCTGGCCGTGCGGCGAGGTGACGCTGCTCGCGGTCGGGCACTCGCCGCACGGGGACCGGCTCGTCGGCGCGATCACCAGTCAGGTGTGCCACAACCTGTGCGATTGATACCCGTTGGCGGCTCTTGTTCGTTGAGGTGGCGGTCCCCTCGCTTCGCGTGGTGGGCTTTTCTCGTGGGTCACAAGCCCACGATTCGCGCCAGCGCCGACGGGAGCGGCGCTTCCAGTTCGAGGCGCTCCAGCGTGAACGGGTGGTCGAAGCTCAACCGCCACGCGTGCAGGCCCAGGCGCCGGACGGGGTCGGTCGTCGCGCCGTACATCTTGTCGCCCGCGACCGGGCACCCCAGCCCGGCTAGGTGAACGCGGATCTGGTGCTTGCGCCCCGTTTCGATCTCCACTTCCACTAACGAGTAGCCGCCGCGGGTCTGCCGGACCGTGTAACGCGACGCCGCGCGTTTCCCGTCCGGCCCGGGGCGCGGGCTCGCGCGCACCCGCAGGTCGCGGCCCTCCGTCAGGTAGTTCTCGACCCCCCCTTCGGACGACTCCGGGCGGCCCTCGACCACCGCGAGGTAGGTCTTCGTCAGCTCCTCCCAGTTCCCCTGAAGCTGGTCGCGGACCTCGGCGCTGCGCGCGAAGAGCAGCAGGCCCGATGTGTCGCGGTCGAGCCGGTGAACCACGAAGGGCCGCCCCGCGTTCCGCGCCCGCAGGTAGTCGCTCAGGCGCACGAACGCGGTGTCGAGCTTCTCCGACTCGGTCGCCACGGTGAGCAGTCCCGACGGCTTGTCGATCACGACGAGGTGCGCGTCCTCGTGAACGATCTCCAGCCCGGACGCGGACGGCGGCGCGGGCGGCGCCTCGCGCGCCACGCCTACCTTGTCGGCGGGCCGAACCGTGTGGTCGTGCCGCGTCACGGACGCACCGTTCACGACCACCCGCCCGGAGCGAAGGAGCTGCTTCACGCGGGTGCGGTTCATCGGCGCGAGCGCCGCCAGCAAGAACTCCAGCATCGGCGTTTCGGAAGCAGGTGGAGACAGGTTCTGCATGGGACCATCACGTGCCTGCGGCGCCGCGCACCGGCGCCAGAACGGCGTCGGTGCCACAAGGACAAAAACCAAAGCCTATATCAACAGCCGGCCCCTGAACGAGTGCGTTCACCGCCGGGGCTCGTTCTGCAAACGCATTCGCGGCCGCTTCCGATTAGTACTACGCGGAGAGGGGCCGGCGGTCGCGCGGAACTGGCGGCCCTTGGCAAGAAGCCGGGCGAGTGGCAAAAGTTCGTCATCAACTTCCAGGCGCCCAAGTTCGAGGGCGGGAAAAGGTCGCCAACGCCACGTTCGTCAAGGTGGTGCTCAACGACGTGGTGCGGCACCAGAACGTTGAGACGAAGCGGCGGGCGCCGGGCGGGCTGACAAGATCGCCCCGGTAATCGTCAAAAAGTGAAGCCCGTGGCGGGGGATGAGGGGCCGGCGGCGGTCCGCCCGGAACCGATCGTACCGGTTCCGGGCGGGCCGCCGCCGGCCGCTTTCTGCCCGGCCTTACTGCCCACGGCCCGCTGCCCATTATACACTGGCTGTAACGCATCCCACCGCCGCCTATCGAGACCGTCATGAGCACCGAAATCGAATACAAACCGGGCCTTGAGGATGTGCCCGCCGCGAAATCCGCGGTCAGCTTCTTGGACGGCAAAAAGGCGGTGCTGGAGTACCGCGGCATCCCGGTCGAGGTCCTCGCGAAAGAGAGCAGTTTTGAAGAGGTGTCGTGGCTGCTGGTCAAAGGCGACCTGCCCACCCAGAAGCAGCTCGCCGAGTTCGACCACGACCTGCGCCAGCGCCGGGCCATCCACTTCCGCCTCAAAGACCTGATCAAGTGCATGCCCGCCGACGGGCACCCGATGGACGCCCTGCACGCCGGCGTCGCGGCGCTCGGGATGTTCTACCCGTGCCCGACCGTCAGCAACCCCGCCAAGAACTGGGACGCCACCTGCCGCCTGATCGCCGCGCTGCCCACCCTCGTGGCCGCGTTCGCCCGGGTCCGCCGGGGCGAGGAGATCCTCGACCCCCGCAGCGACCTGGACCACGCCGGCAACTTCTACTACATGCTGTTCGGCAAGGAGCCGTCGCCCGCCACCCGTAAAGTGCTCGACGCGTGCCTCATCCTGCACGCCGAGCACCAGATGAACGCCAGCACGTTCACCGCCCGCGTCACCGGCTCGACCCTGGCGACCCCCTACCACACCATCGCGTCCGCCATCGGCTCCCTGTCCGGCCCGCTGCACGGCGGCGCGAACGAGGAGGCGCTGCGCCAGTTCGAGGAAATCGGCGGCCCGGAACAGGTGAAGGGCTGGCTGGACGCCAAGCGTGCGGTCGACTCGAAGTACAAGGTGATGGGCATGGGGCACCGGGTGTACAAGGTGAAGGACGCCCGCGCCACCGTGCTGCAAGAGATCGCCGAGCACATGTTCGCCGAGACCGCCCGGCCCAAGACCTACGAAACGGCCCTCGAACTGGAGCGGCTCTGCGCCGGGATCTACGGCCCGAAGGGCATCTACCCGAACGTGGACTTCTATTCGGGCGTGGTGTACCAGTCGCTCGGCATCCCGACCGACGTGTTCACCCCGATCTTCGCCATCGCCCGCGTGAGCGGGTGGCTCGCCCACTGGACGGAGCAGCTCGTCGGCAACCGCATCTTCCGGCCGGAGCAGATCAGCATCGGCAAGACGGACGTGAAGTACGTGCCGCTGGAGCAGCGGGCGTAGTGGGGCACGCCCCGGCGGACCGGGCGCCCGCCCGGTGTGCCCTCCCCGAAAGGAGCACGACCGGCGCCCAGTCGTTTCACGTTCGCGCAGTGCGATTCGGGCCGTTGAATGTGGTCCGCTCACTCTGTGAGCGGTTGCTCGGCGCGCCCGGTTCGCTCTGCGAGCATGCCGCCCTGCGCGCCTTCCAACGTCACGGCGCGCCCTCCCGAAGTCGCGCCGCGCGTCCGATCAGCTTCGTGAGCTTGCGGACCCTGTTGCTGGGTGCCACACACATCTGAGGCCCGAGTATCCGCTCACGGCCTGACCGGGCCGCACTCAAGTCCCGCACCTCCGACACACGCGCGACACAAATTCCGCGCGCGACGGTCGAACTTCACCCGCGACCGCGGAACAACCGACGTGCCACCTCCGCGGAAGCCGTCGTCACGGGACCGGTGCTGATTTCGGCGTACTGCGAGGCGCTCAAGGTCCACGCCGCGCGCGGCTCGGCGGGCCGCGTTCGCTGCGCCACGACTGGATTCCCCTTTCACCACCCCGGAATTTCCCCATGTCTGCGACCACAGACCTGATCCCGGTGCGCGCCCTGAACCAGGTGACGTACTGCCCGCGCCTGTACTACCTCCAGTACGTCGATTGCGTGATGCCCACCAACGAGCACGTCGAGGGCGGGCTGCACGACCACCGCCGGGTGGACGCCCCGGACCTGAAGAACAAGACCCGCACCGACCGCGGCACCGCCACCAGCCGCGGGGTCGCGCTGTCCAGCGAGCGGCTCGGCGTCACCGGCGTGCTCGACGTGCTCGAGGAGAAGGGCGGCGCTCGGTACCCGGTGGAGACCAAGCACGGGAGCGCCCCGCACGACGCCGACGGCAAGCCCACCGTGTGGGACAACGACGCGGTCCAACTGTGCGCCCAGGCGATGCTGCTGGAGGAGGCGTTCGGGCAGCCGGTGCCGCACGGGTTCCAGTTCCACGCCGGGAGCCGCGAGCGGGTGCCGCTGGAGTTCGCGCCCGAGCTGCGCCAGAAGACCCGCGACGCCGTCGCCCGGTGCCGGGAGCTGGCGGCCCTCGCCGCCCCGCCGCCGCCCCTTCCGCCCGAGCTGCGGCACCGGTGCTTCGGGTGCTCGCTGGCGCCGGTGTGCCTGCCCGAAGAGACCCTGTACCAGCTCGGGCACCCGGCCCCGGGGGCGGACGCGGCCGAGAAGCCGGTCCCGGAGCTGAAGAAGGTCATCCCGATGACCGACGACGGCGCGGTGCTGTACCTCCAGGAGCCCGGCACCTCGGTGGGCAAGCGCAGCGAGCACCTCGTGGTGAAGAAGGAGGGCCAGGAACTCACCCGGGTGCCGATGCACGCGATCCGGCAGGTGGTGGTGTGCGGGAACGTGCAGGTGAGCACGCAGGCACTGGAGACGCTGGCGGCCAACGACATCGCGGTGGCGTATGTGACCGGGCACGGGCGGTTCATCGGCTCGTTCGTGCCCGCGCCCGCCAAAAACGTGTCCCTGCGCGAGGCCCAGTTCCGCACGTTCAACGACCCCTCCGCGTGCCTCGACCTCGCGAAGGCCGTAGTGCGGGCGAAGCTGAGCAACCAACGGGCGCTGCTCATGCGGAGCTTGCGGGGGGAGGGCGAGGCGCGCGGCAGTCACGAGTATTCGGCGAAGGGCATTTACGGGCTGCTCGGGGCGCTCGACGCCCAGACCTCGGTGGAGTCCGTTCTCGGGATCGAGGGCCAGGGCGCGGCCCTGTACTTCGGGGACTTCGGGCGGTTCCTGAAGCAGCCGCCGACCGGGAAGGGGTTCGACTTCACCACCCGCAACCGGCGCCCGCCCCGCGACCCGGTGAACGCGCTGCTGTCGTTCGCGTACGCGATGCTGGCGAAGGACTGCTTCTCGGTCGCGTGTACCGTCGGGTTCGACCCGTACAAGGGCTTCTTTCACGTGGGCCGGCACGGGAAGCCGTCGCTGGCGCTGGACCTGATGGAGGAGTTCCGCCCGGTGATCGCGGACTCGGTGGTGCTGACGCTCATCAACAACGAGGCGCTCACGCCCGACGACTTCATCATCTGGCGGGACGCGTGCAGCCTCACGGAGAAGGGGCGGCGGGCGTTCTTCGCGGCGTACGAGCAGCGGAAGGCGACGGTGGTGACGCACCCGGTGTACGGGTACCGGATGAGCTACGCGCGGATGCTGGAGGTGCAGGCCCGGATGCTGGCGGCGTTCGTGCGCGGCGGCGTCCCGAGCTACACCGGGTTCACGGTGCGGTGATGGACAGCTACCTGGTGTGTTACGACATCTCGAACCCGAAGCGGCTCCGCAAGGTCGCGCGGACGTGCGAGGACTTCGGGTATCGCAAGCAATTATCTGTCTTTCTGGTTCGCGTGAGCGCTACCGACTTTGTACGATTGCGTTCCCGCTTGTATGACATCATCGACCTGAGCGAAGACCAAGTGCTGTTCATCCCGCTTTCGGAGCAGGGGTTGCAGCGCATGGAGGCGATCGGCCGACCGACCGACCCGCACGATAAGAACGACGTGGTGATGATTTTGTGAGGAGTTCGCCCGATGAATAAGAACGAGTTTGCCACCGCCTTTGCGACGCTCGCGGGCACTCCCGGCCCTTTTCCTTGGCAGTGGGAGTTGTATAAGCGGTTCGTCGCTGGTGACATCCCGGCGTCGTGTAACCTGCCAACCGGTTTGGGCAAAACATCGGTCATCCACGTCTGGCTGCTCGCTCTGTCTGTGAACAACAAGCTCCCGCGGCGGTTGGTGTACGTTGTGAACCGGCGCACCGTGGTGGATCAGACGACAAATGAAGTGGAGAATCTCCGAGAGCGCTTGCCGGATGTCCCGGAGGTCGAAGCCGCGCTTTGGGCGTTGTGTTCGACACGCCCAGAGAAGCCTGACCCGAAGAAGGACCGGCCGCTCGCGATCAGCACACTACGCGGCCAATTCGCGGACAACCGCGAGTGGAGCGCCGACCCGTCGCGCCCGGCGGTGATCTGCGGCACCGTAGACATGATCGGCTCGCGGCTGCTGTTCAGCGGGTACGGATGCGGGTTCAAGACGCGCCCCTTGCACGCCGGGTTCTTGGGCCAGGACGCGCTCATCGTCCACGACGAAGCGCACCTGGAACCGGCGTTTCAGGAGTTGCTCGTAGAGATCGAAAAGGAACAGCAGCGGTGCAAGGACTTCCGGCCGCTTCGGGTGGTGGAACTGACCGCGACCTCGCGGGCCGATGGCCCGCCGCCGTTCACCCTCTCCGACGAGGATTACAAGGACGAAACCGTTCAACGACGCGTCGGCGCGAAGAAGGCGCTTCACCTCCAGCCGAACAAGGACGAGAAGAAACTCGCGGACGAGATTGCGGACCTTGCGCTGAAGCACAAAGAATCCGGCAGTGCGATTCTGGTTTTCGTCCGCAAAGTTGATGACGTTGATAAAGTCACGAAGAAGCTCCCGAAAGGTTTGTTCGAGCAACTGACCGGAACCCTTCGCGGGTTGGAACGCGACGACCTCGTGAAGAAGCCGATTTTCCAGCGGTTCTTACCGCCCTCGAACCGCAACACGACCGCCGCACCGCAACCGGGCACGGTGTACCTCGTCTGCACGAGCGCGGGCGAGGTGGGGGTGAACATTTCGGCGGATCACCTCGTCTGCGACCTCTCGACGTTCGAGAGCATGGCCCAGCGGTTCGGCCGCGTGAACCGCTTCGGGGAACGTACCGACACCGAGATTCACGTCGTTCACCCAAGAGAAGCGGACTTCGATGGCGAGAATACGATCGACGTGCGGCGGATGCGGACTCTCACTTTGCTTCTGCAACTTAACGGCCAAGGCAGTCCGGCCGCACTCGGGATGCTCGACCCGAAGGCGCGCCAGGAGGCGTTCGCGCCGACACCGACCATCCTCCCCGTGTCCGACATTCTGTTCGATGCGTGGGCGCTCACAACCATCCGCGCCAAGTTGCCCGGGCGCCCGCCGGTCGAACCGTATTTGCACGGATTGGCAGAATGGCAACCGCCGGAAGCGCACGTCGCGTGGCGCGAGGAAGTGGGCTGCATTACGGGCGCCCTGCTGACGCAGTATCCGCCCCAAGACCTGCTCGAAGATTATCCGCTGAAGCCGCACGAACTGCTTCGCGACAACTCGGGCCGCGTGTTCGATCGGCTGAAGAAGTTGAAGGCCGATGCAGGAACTCCTGTATGGGTCGTGGACGATGACGATTCCGTCCGCGTCACCACGCTCGGCGAGTTGATCGACGCGGGTAAAGAGGCCATCGAGCGCCGAACCGTTCTCCTCCCGCCCGGAGCCGGTGGGCTTGCGAACGGAATGTTGGACGCGACATCGACCTCCGCAGATGACGTGGCCGACCGATGGTTCGCGGACGAATTGCGGACACGGCACCGCCGCATTCGCGTCTGGGACGATGACACCGTGCCCAGCGGAATGCGACGAATTCGCAAGGCGATCGACATCAAGCCCGATGCGGAAGAGGCAGAGGAAGAAGAAACCGGCACGCGCTTCTGGTACTGGTTCGAGCTATCATCCGGCGGCGACGGGGACGGTTCCAAGAACACGACGGGAGCCGTACTGTGGCAGGTTCACACCGACGATGTGGTGAAAAACACGGCGGCGATCGTCGAGAAGCTTGGCCTGGGAGACTTGGTCAAGGCTTTCGAGATCGCGGCGAAGTGTCACGACCTCGGCAAGAGGCGCAAGGTGTTTCAGACCGTTCTTGGTAACCGGGCCTATCCAGCGGTCACGCTGGCAAAATCGGGTCAAAAGGGCGGGCGGATCGCGGAGACATACCGGCACGAGTTCGGCTCGCTCATCGACACCGCGAATCCGGATCTAGCCCCAGGTTTCGCGGGCCTCTCAGAAGACCTGAAAGCGTTTGTGCTGCACGTCATCGCGACGCACCACGGGCGCGGTCGCCCGCATTTCCCAGAACCCGAAGCGTTCGACCCCGAGCGCCCGGACGCCGACGCCAAGACGGTTGCCCGCGAGGTGCCGCGTCGGTTCGCGCAATTGCAGCGCAAGTACGGGCGGTGGGGGCTGGCGTACCTGGAGTCGCTGTTGCGCGCCGCGGACTACGCCGCAAGTGCCAAGCCGTCGGCGTTCGTGACGGAGGGCGTGAAATGAGTTTCAGCGTAGCTGTGGACCCGACTAATCCGGGCCAGTTCTTTGCGTGCTGCGGGTTGCTGGAGTTGGCTGACCGTCTCTGGCCCGGCGCGGAAGGTTGGTTCGAGGACGGAACGTTTCATGTGTCGACGGGTGATATCGCAACGTTAATTGACCAGCTTGTCTGCCTGCGATTCGTTAGTTCGCTCGGCGACGACGGATTGAAGCGGCTTGGCAGCCTACTGAGTGCCGACAAATCGACACTAACGGAACTGGACAAGCAAGATAAAGAGCGATTGCGAAAGGCTTGGCAAGTTGAGCGAGTTCAAATCCCCGCTCCGTTCGATTTCTGGTTGGATTGGTGGTGGAATGATAAATCTGGCGTGACGCTGCTCAAGACTTGGGCGGCGAAACAATTCGTTCTGTCGATGGCTAACCCGATGCTGTCCGCTCTTAAGAGCCTGACCTGGGACAGCAGCAGCAGGGAAAACTGTTTGCAGCGGACAGCGAAATTGTCAGGGTTGCCCTTTTATTTTGATGCAGCAAACAACACTCAAAATACGCCGCGCGACAATGGTTTTGCTCCGGGGGCTGTAAAGTCAGCTCCCAACGATAGACCGCTGCTTGAACTGCTCGCGTTTGTCGGGTTGCAGCGGTTTCGTCCACATCGACCCGATAAAGCTGAGCGAATTCTGTACGCAACTTGGTCCATTCCCCTTCCGCCTTCTGTCGCTTCGGTAGCAGCAGCGGGGATGTTGAACGTGACAGGTAGTCGAGCCTTTGAATTCCGCATGCTTTACCGGACTGAGTATATGAAAGCGTTTCTTCCTGCCCAAGCCGTGCGAGGTGTCAAATGAGCGAGTTAACCAAGTTCGACAATTACCTGAGCGCTGACGGCCCCGCGGCGCTTGTCATCCGCGAATGGCTAATGCCAGCCGAAGGTGCGGATGGCGTGCTTTTCCCGGCAACGTTCGCGCCCGGTGGCAATTTTCCAGGTGGTTACAACATTGACACCGATCCGAGTGGTAAAAACGTCTGCCTCATCGACAGCGTAGGGTCGCAAGCGAATCGCATCGAGCCGATGTTCATGCCTGACAAGTGTGATGGCAAGTACGCGCACCTCGTTCCGCAAATCGTGGTGAAAGCTGGAGAGAAAGAGGTGAGTATCCTCGAAGCCGGACATCGCGCCGGCGATGCAATCGTTCGTTGCTCTTCACTTCAGAGGGAACTGCACGACGCATTTAATGACGTGTTGAAAGGTGACGCTACAAAGCTCGCGAAGATTGCGCCGACATCACTGGTTTTCGGCGTGTGGGACTCGCGTGACACACAGGCCAAACTCCCGCGAGTCGTAGCGTCTACGGTTCGTGCCGAACAGGTGCGCCCGCTCACACGCGGCGCAGTCTACATGCCGCCGGTAGATTACGCGGCTCTTGAAGTGTTCAGCGAAGAAGAGAAAGCGAAAGCCGAAGGCGACAACAAGAGCCCGTTAGCGAAACGCGGATTCGTTCACGTTCCGGCGTCAGCGTCTCACGGCGGCGTCATCGCGGACGGCGGTGTTCGGCGCGACGCTACGCTCGGTCTTGCGGCTCTGCGTCTGCTTCACGCGGGAAAGGACCCGGCGCGGACACTCGCACTTCGCCGCTACATCCTTGGCCTCGCGCTGGTCGCGTTTACGCACAACCCATCTGGCTACCTGCGGCAAGGGTGTTTGCTCGTCCTCGATTCGGACAAGCCGCGTGAGTTCGTTGAAGTTCACCCTTCCGGCGAGCGGAAGCCAGTAACGATTACGCCGAAAGTGGCGCTGGAGTATGCCACCGCGAGCGCAAAAGAGTTCGGCGTCGGTGATAGCAGAACGGTGCCTTTCGAGAAGGAGCGGGCGAAGACTGATCTGAAAGAGGGGAACAAAAAAACGAAAGGAAAAGCGAAGAAATCAAAAGAGAAAAGTGCTGAGGAAACGCCCGAACAGGAGGCCCAGTAGTGCCTTCTCAATTCTGCATTACGGTGCGGTTTCTTCAGCCATGTGCGCACGGACGTGGTGACGGCGAAGAACCTGAGTGGCCGCCGTCACCGTTACGGGTGTTTCAGGCGCTCGTTGCCGCGGCTGCGGCTCGGTGGAACGAGCGCACGCGACTTGAATACGCTGTGCCCGCCCTTGAGTGGCTCGCGAAGCAACCAGCGCCTACGGTGATCGCGTCGCAAGGCGTGCCATCGGGCGTGAAATACCGCCTTTACGTCCCCGATAATGTGGCCGATAAGGTGGCGAAGGCGTGGAGTGGCGGAAATACGAGTGCGAGCATCGCGGATTCCCGAACCGAAAAGGACGTTCGCCCCACGCATCTGATCGGGAAAAGCGACGAGCTCCCGGCGGTTAATTACCTCTACCCCATTGGGGACACCGATTCGGAGTTCGCCACGCACAAGGAAACGCTCGTCACCGCGGCGCGGAGCGTCACGCACCTCGGCTGGGGCGTGGACATGGTCGCGGGGGACGCGCGTGTGCTGTCCGAAGAGGAAGCCGCGAACCTCACCGGCGAGCACTGGCGCCCGGCGGCGGGCGCGTCCACAACCCAACTCCGCGCCCCGCGCGCCGGGACGCTGAACGCACTGGCGCAGAAGCACGAGGCGTTTCTGAACCGGCTCTCGGCCGACGGGTTCAAGCCGGTGCCGCCGCTGACGGTGTTCGACACGGTCGGATACCGGCGCGACACCGAACCGGCCGCGCGCGAGTGGGTCGCGTTCCGCATCACGTCGGTCGATCCGGACGCCCCGAACCCGTCGTTCGACGCCCCGGCCAAGTGCCGCGACGTGGCGGCGTGGGTGCGGCACGCGACCGGCGAAGTGTGCCGGAACTGGCCGTTTTCCGATTTCGCCTCGTTCGTTCACGGGCACACCGAGAGCGGGTTGCAAACGAAGGGGGAACGTGCCGACGAGCGGTTCATGTACCTCCCGCTACCGAGCATCGAACGCCGGGGCGACCGAAGGGAGCACGTCGGAGCAATCCGCCGGGTGCTGGTCGCCGCGCCGCCGGGGTTCGGGGAGCGCATCGAGTGGATTCGCCGCCGGTTGCCCGGGCAGGAACTCGTCTGGGACAACCGGGCGCAGGGCCTTCTGAACGCACTGCCGGATTCGGACTGGGTGCTCCGGCGGTACACCGAGAATGCGCAGACGTGGTCCACGGTGACGCCCGTGATATGGCCGGGGCACGACGACCACGACCCCGAGAAGGCTGCTCGCCTCCTGCGGAAAGCGTTCGTGGATGCGGGCTTTGCGCGGGCGGTGGTCGATGCCATCACCGAACTGGACTGGCGCCCGGTGGGTTTCCGGGCCGGGGCCGAGTTGGCTTCGCGCTACGCCTTGCCCGACCGGCTCAACGGGCGCCGGTATCACGTGCGGGTGCGGTTCGCGCACCCGGTTCGCGGGCCGCTGGCGGTCGGGGCCGGGCGGTATCGCGGGTTGGGAGTGTTCGCCGCCGAGTAGTACGGACCTCAACGCCGAACTGCCGGAGCGGTTCTGGCGCGTGGTGCGGAAGTGGGGCTGGTGGGGCGCGGCCTACCGGGAGGCGGTGTTCCGGTTGGCGGACCACGCGCAGAGCGCCGCCGAGCAGATCCGCGACGCGGCCCCGGCACCGGTGGCAACCGGGTGGGTGTCGCGGCCGGCGCTGGCGTCGCGGGCGGAAGGTTATGCGCTCCCACTGACGGGGCTCGATGGGGCGAACCCGCTCGCGTTCCTCGCCGCCTTGGGAACGCTCCGGTTGGCGGAGCGTGCGTACCCGGGGACTCGCCTGAGCTGGAAAGCACAAGGGAGTTGGACACCGGTTCTCCACCTTCCGCAAGAAATCACCCCAACGGCCCTAATCGCGAACCTTCTCGCACAAGCCGTTCGGACCCGACGGTGCGTCACGTTCGCTCAAGATGTCAAAATTCTGGCCGAAGAGTTTTGTGCCTTCGAGCGGGAGGCCCGTCTCGCGATCCATACCGACCGGGAGTTCTCAGAATTCCTTGTCGCTTGCGCCAATCCACTCGTAACGATCCAAGGCGGTCCGAACGCCGGGAAGACTAAACCGACGGAGTTCTATTTCATCGCAGGTCAGCAAAAGCTGCTGAAGCAGGCTTTGGAGATCGCCACAGCCGCGACGCAAGAGCATCTCACGAAGGCGTTGTTTGCGTACTGGACTTATGACGACCCGCTTGAGGGGTTGTCGTTGAGGTGGGATCCGCGGGACGACCTTCGCTACGCGACGCGATTTCACAACCCAAGCAAGGACAAATCAAAGGGGAAGAAGGGTTCCGTCCTCGGCGCCAATCGCTTGGCGTTCGAGGCTCTGCCGCTGTTCCCGTGCTTCGCACGGGGCTCCCGTCTCGTCACCACGGGATTCCTCGTGCTTGACCGCCGCCCATTCTTCACTTGGCCGATTTGGGAACCTGCTTGGGGGCTTAGTTCGGTGCGATCCGTACTCGGGGCTCTTGCGGCTCCGCGAGACGGGTCGGAGGTGCGACACATCAAGACGCCTGACCAAATCGGCGTGACTGTTTGTTATCAGTGCGAAAAGGTCTCAAACAGTGATTACAGTAACTTCACTCCGTCCAGAGCGCTGTGACCGCCTGCAAACGTGTATGGAACCGGCAACATTCGGTCGGTGATGCACCGCACTGGGGCCGATCACGTGCTCCGCGCCCTCTTCGCCCCGTGGGACTACCGCGACTCGCTGAACAACCAGTCGCTGCACTGGGAACCGAGCGAGGACCGCCGCCACGCGTACCAGCGGCTGGTGCCGACCAACTCGTGGACCCACGGTGGTTTCCACGGGCGGCGTCGTAACGGCCACGCGTACCAGCGGCTGGTGCCGACCAACTCGCGGAGCCGAGAAACCGGCGGCATGCTCGGGGCGAACCGGCTGGCGCTAGAGGCGTGGCCGTTGTTCCCGTCGTTCCCGGACGGGGACCGCGTGCGCACCCCGCGGGTTCCGGGGCAACCGCGCGGCGAGTACGTTCTGGCTGTGGCCGCTGTGGGATTCGTGCTTGACAGCCGACGGGGCGGCCTCAATGCTGTCCCTGCGGGGCCTCCAGACCGAATCCTGGGAGGCCGATCTGCTCCGCGGGTTCAGGGTCACTTCGGTGTTCCGGACCTCGCGCATTCTGGTCGGCAAGACGCCGAACCTGCCCGGCCTGACCGGGTGATCTGACACGCGAGCGGCCCGGTGGTGAAACGCGTCGTCGGGCGTTTCGCGCCGAAGGTCTTTGACAACTAACGAGTTTCCACCGGGCGCCAGTTCGCCACCGCTCGCAAGTCGCAACCGACGGTTTGGTCAGCGGGTTGTGGCAACTGGTGTCCCAGAGTTTACGTCATGACAGCGTTTCGCGCTCAACCGCTCGCGGAGATTGCGATAATCCGTTGCGACGATATAATTTCTGAGAATCGAAGTTCTCCGCGGCTCATAGCCGCGGCCGAATTGAAGCTCCAGCGGCTCCACCGTGTACTCATCCGCATCGAGCAGGTTCTCCGCGGCTCATAGCCGCGGCCGAATTGAAGCAGCGGGTGCTGCCCATTCAGCACCCGTTTCGTGAAGGGTTCTCCGCGGCTCATAGCCGCGGCCGAATTGAAGCATTGAAATTTGCAAGGCAGGAACTTCGGTTCCTGCCGTTCTCCGCGGCTCATAGCCGCGGCCGAATTGAAGCAAGTTGGGCACTGGTTATGCGATCTTTGACGATAACGTTCTCCGCGGCTCATAGCCGCGGCCGAATTGAAGCCTGACGGTTATACCGGCACCGGTCGCGCGGATTCCGGTTCTCCGCGGCTCATAGCCGCGGCCGAATTGAAGCCGGGCGGCGAGACTGTCAGCCCTGCGACGGCTGAGTTCTCCGCGGCTCATAGCCGCGGCCGAATTGAAGCCGCAGTGCCAACGTACATTCAAGTTGAAGACAATGAGTTCTCCGCGGCTCATAGCCGCGGCCGAATTGAAGCAACTTCTACCTTGACTACGCGAGTTGGAATCCCTCGGCGTTCTCCGCGGCTCATAGCCGCGGCCGAATTGAAGCCCTTCGTCCACCAACTTCTGAATACCGGGGACGAGCGTTCTCCGCGGCTCATAGCCGCGGCCGAATTGAAGCTCGCCACCATTCATCGGCCACTTCTCGTAGAACAGCACGAGTTCTCCGCGGCTCATAGCCGCGGCCGAATTGAAGCCAGCGTTGTCTCGACAAAATGACTACCGCCCTGATGCAGTTCTCCGCGGCTCATAGCCGCGGCCGAATTGAAGCTGAAGGATCAAGTCGAAGTTCGTCAGAAGACCGATGCGTTCTCCGCGGCTCATAGCCGCGGCCGAATTGAAGCAATCAAATCGCCACGGGTCAAGCGGCAGCGGTGGCCTTGTTCTCCGCGGCTCATAGCCGCGGCCGAATTGAAGCAGCCAGCGATCGCACACGTTTATTCCACTACCGCCGTGTTCTCCGCGGCTCATAGCCGCGGCCGAATTGAAGCGTCAACTGGTATTATGACAAACTTACCGTCGATCGGGTTCTCCGCGGCTCATAGCCGCGGCCGAATTGAAGCACACTCTGCGGTGTAAACCGCAAATTCGATATTTCGGGTTCTCCGCGGCTCATAGCCGCGGCCGAATTGAAGCGACCTTAGTTGCTTCCTCTTCGTCGTCCTCTTCCTCGTTCTCCGCGGCTCATAGCCGCGGCCGAATTGAAGCTGGCCGCCGCGACAGTCTCGACGCCCTTGACCACTACGTTCTCCGCGGCTCATAGCCGCGGCCGAATTGAAGCAGCGAAGACTGCGTCCGAATAACTCGAAGCACTTGTTCTCCGCGGCTCATAGCCGCGGCCGAATTGAAGCCAAGGCACGGCCAAGGAAAAGGAAGCTCTCCAACAGGTTCTCCGCGGCTCATAGCCGCGGCCGAATTGAAGCCCGTTGGCGGCCGTGCCGCTGAGCAGCTCGCGGGCGTTCTCCGCGGCTCATAGCCGCGGCCGAATTGAAGCGCGTGCGTCTGGTTGTACGCCCCCACCGCCACCCGCAGCCGGTTCTCCGCGGCTCATAGCCGCGGCCGAATTGAAGCTGCTTGCCCATCAGCACGCCCGCGAGGTAGTCGGGGGTTCTCCGCGGCTCATAGCCGCGGCCGAATTGAAGCACGAGCCTCGCGGTGACGTTCGAGGCGAGCCCGGACGGGTGTTCTCCGCGGCTCATAGCCGCGGCCGAATTGAAGCGGTCAACACGGCCGCGCGGGCCGCCGTGACCGAGAAGGGGTTCTCCGCGGCTCATAGCCGCGGCCGAATTGAAGCCTCACCGAGCTAGAAGGCTTTCCGCGGGGGCAGTACGTTCTCCGCGGCTCATAGCCGCGGCCGAATTGAAGCGGCTTGTGCCCCAGGTCCGTCCGCCACGAGTCGGCTTGTTCTCCGCGGCTCATAGCCGCGGCCGAATTGAAGCTCGACTTGGCCATGTGTGCAGGGTAGCCGTGCAACCGTTCTCCGCGGCTCATAGCCGCGGCCGAATTGAAGCTCTCCCATAGCTCGCTGCCCTAAAGACGTTGAACAGGTTCTCCGCGGCTCATAGCCGCGGCCGAATTGAAGCTTAAAGGTTCTTGCGCGGCCAGCAGCTAGCTCGGCTGTTCTCCGCGGCTCATAGCCGCGGCCGAATTGAAGCTACTTGGTTTGGTGGTGATGCTAATACCCGGCTCTAGTTCTCCGCGGCTCATAGCCGCGGCCGAATTGAAGCTCTGACTTAACCGCAGGCACTACACCGGACGGCACAGGTTCTCCGCGGCTCATAGCCGCGGCCGAATTGAAGCTTCGCACCCGGGTGGGCCGCCTTGCAGGCCCGCTGCCAGGTTCTCCGCGGCTCATAGCCGCGGCCGAATTGAAGCACACTGACGTGCGAAGCGGGCCTGTGGCGGCTGGCGATGTTCTCCGCGGCTCATAGCCGCGGCCGAATTGAAGCCACGAACGGCGTAAACTGGCCCTTGCCCGGAACCGCGTTCTCCGCGGCTCATAGCCGCGGCCGAATTGAAGCCGTCTGCTCGCGTTGAGCGATTGTGTATAGCGTTTCGTTCTCCGCGGCTCATAGCCGCGGCCGAATTGAAGCCTGTATGCGGCCGCTTTGGTTTGAGTCGCGGTCACGTTCTCCGCGGCTCATAGCCGCGGCCGAATTGAAGCCACGGCTCGTCTGACAGGTTTGGAGTTTCACCGCACGGGTTCTCCGCGGCTCATAGCCGCGGCCGAATTGAAGCCCAATTCGCAACTGCGCACACGTATTCCGCGGTACACGGCGCCGCCTCAGAAGTTCTCCGCGGCTCATAGCCGCGGCCGAATTGAAGCAGCCTGCCCCCGAGCGGCCGGCACGTGCGGCCGATGTTCTCCGCGGCTCATAGCCGCGGCCGAATTGAAGCCAGCTTTACCGCAAGGCCATCCGTGAGGGCAAGTGATGGTTCTCCGCGGCTCATAGCCGCGGCCGAATTGAAGCTGACCCTGACGCCAGCCAGCCCCAACGCCAACGCGCGGGTTCTCCGCGGCTCATAGCCGCGGCCGAATTGAAGCGGTCAATTCGGCCGCGGCCTGGATCAGCGGCCCGGGTTCTCCGCGGCTCATAGCCGCGGCCGAATTGAAGCCGCTGCCGGTGGTCGAACTGGTATTCCGCACTGGTCGTTCTCCGCGGCTCATAGCCGCGGCCGAATTGAAGCAGGTCGCTCACCACCAGCGTGCGGGCGGGGATGTGGTTCTCCGCGGCTCATAGCCGCGGCCGAATTGAAGCCCAGCGCCGAGGAGCTGTCACAGATCCTGGCCCCGTGTTCTCCGCGGCTCATAGCCGCGGCCGAATTGAAGCGGGAAGTGTGGATCTCACCCTACTTCAGAGACGGCGTTCTCCGCGGCTCATAGCCGCGGCCGAATTGAAGCGTGTGAAGTTCTGGTCATACCTGACGCTGACTTGCAGAGTTCTCCGCGGCTCATAGCCGCGGCCGAATTGAAGCCAGCGAAGAGTTTAATGCGGACGACTTCTCACTGGATGGGGTTCTCCGCGGCTCATAGCCGCGGCCGAATTGAAGCGAATTCGTGCCCGTTAGCCTCTGCCCAAGACCGAGCCGTTCTCCGCGGCTCATAGCCGCGGCCGAATTGAAGCCGTCCATGGCATTGCTCGTCAACGCACAGACCGGCCGTTCTCCGCGGCTCATAGCCGCGGCCGAATTGAAGCTGGATCGCCTCGGCCCGCTTGATCGCCGGCTTGACGGTTCTCCGCGGCTCATAGCCGCGGCCGAATTGAAGCGTGCGGCGGCTTGCCCAGGCGAACGGACTGCCGGCGTTCTCCGCGGCTCATAGCCGCGGCCGAATTGAAGCAAGTCCGGCTCCCCCGACGTGACCAACTGGGGCGGCGGTTCTCCGCGGCTCATAGCCGCGGCCGAATTGAAGCCAGACCGAGCAGGGTGATCTGGAACAGCGCCGTCGAGTTCTCCGCGGCTCATAGCCGCGGCCGAATTGAAGCGCGGACACCCCCGCGGGCCAAGCGGAAGCGGGCGAAGTTCTCCGCGGCTCATAGCCGCGGCCGAATTGAAGCCTCCTCGTCGTGGTCGCACACGATGGCCCGGGGCCGAGGGTTCTCCGCGGCTCATAGCCGCGGCCGAATTGAAGCCACCGGGGTTCCTACCCAGCCCACACCGACGACGGCGTTCTCCGCGGCTCATAGCCGCGGCCGAATTGAAGCACGCAGCATTTGCACGAATCGCGGTCGAGAGCCCATGTTCTCCGCGGCTCATAGCCGCGGCCGAATTGAAGCCACGTCCGTATTCCGGGGCATCTCCGTCTCCTTGGTTGTTCTCCGCGGCTCATAGCCGCGGCCGAATTGAAGCGCCGCGTGCGGGGACAACCCCGGCGACCGAACGCCCGCGGTTCTCCGCGGCTCATAGCCGCGGCCGAATTGAAGCCTGATGTACCGCCGCCGGGGGCACGGGGTGGCTGACGTTCTCCGCGGCTCATAGCCGCGGCCGAATTGAAGCAGGTGGGCGCGGAGGGCCGCCTTCTGCGCGTCGGTCGTTCTCCGCGGCTCATAGCCGCGGCCGAATTGAAGCGACATCCCCGTTGCCACCGCGCAGGTGCTCGTGCGGGTTCTCCGCGGCTCATAGCCGCGGCCGAATTGAAGCCCGGTGATCGTCACCGTCTCGCCCTCAGCGCAGGCTCGCAGTTCTCCGCGGCTCATAGCCGCGGCCGAATTGAAGCCATGTACCGCTTGCACAGCTCGTTGACGGTGGTGTCCTGGTTCTCCGCGGCTCATAGCCGCGGCCGAATTGAAGCCGCCTTCGCCTGCCACTCGCGGTACGCGGGCGAGGTGGTTCTCCGCGGCTCATAGCCGCGGCCGAATTGAAGCCGGCTCGCCTTCTCCTCGGCCCACGACACCGCGATCGAGTTCTCCGCGGCTCATAGCCGCGGCCGAATTGAAGCGATGTACGCGGGCATGTCGCACCTCAGACGGACGTGTTCTCCGCGGCTCATAGCCGCGGCCGAATTGAAGCAACGAGCTTCTCGCGGCCGACTACCCCGAGGTGTCGCGTTCTCCGCGGCTCATAGCCGCGGCCGAATTGAAGCCGCAGTCCGGCACGCCGGGGTTTGCGAGTCGCGCGGTTCTCCGCGGCTCATAGCCGCGGCCGAATTGAAGCGGCCAAAAGCGGTCTGGCTGTCTTCGCCCGGCAGCGTTCTCCGCGGCTCATAGCCGCGGCCGAATTGAAGCTTCGGCTTCCGGCTCGCCGGCATGAGTCCCGCGGAGAAGTTCTCCGCGGCTCATAGCCGCGGCCGAATTGAAGCCAGACGTGCGACCCGGCCGCGTCCACCAGCGCCGCGTTCTCCGCGGCTCATAGCCGCGGCCGAATTGAAGCTACCGCACGGAAGTGGAGCTGAACCTGCTCCGCGCCGTTCTCCGCGGCTCATAGCCGCGGCCGAATTGAAGCTCGACCGTCCCGTGCGCGTGGCCGTACACCCGGGCCAGGGCCGCGATGAGTTCTCCGCGGCTCATAGCCGCGGCCGAATTGAAGCACAGAACTCCGCGGATTTCCGCCCAGAAGTTGTAGTTCTCCGCGGCTCATAGCCGCGGCCGAATTGAAGCGCTCCAAGTACGAGGACGGCAGTAAGGAGCTTCTGAAGTTCTCCGCGGCTCATAGCCGCGGCCGAATTGAAGCAGGCCCCGCCGTTCGGGCGGTACCCCTGGACCACCCGGGTTCTCCGCGGCTCATAGCCGCGGCCGAATTGAAGCCCCGGGGCGTACATTCGTTCGCCCGCGCCTGTGACGGGTTCTCCGCGGCTCATAGCCGCGGCCGAATTGAAGCACTCACTCACGGGGCGCTGAGATGGCGGGGTCGCTGGAGTTCTCCGCGGCTCATAGCCGCGGCCGAATTGAAGCACCCGCTTCCGTATCTCCGCCCGCGTCCACCCCCGCGTTCTCCGCGGCTCATAGCCGCGGCCGAATTGAAGCCGATTCGGGTGAGGCGTTGATGCGCGAGATGAGGTTGTTCTCCGCGGCTCATAGCCGCGGCCGAATTGAAGCCGCGGTAGGAGCGGCGGGGGCGTTCTCGACCGGAAGGTTCTCCGCGGCTCATAGCCGCGGCCGAATTGAAGCATGATGGAAACGTAATAGCTCGGGCGGTCACCGGAAGTTCTCCGCGGCTCATAGCCGCGGCCGAATTGAAGCACCACCTGGCCCGAGGTTCGCAGCACCAGCAGCCCGGTTCTCCGCGGCTCATAGCCGCGGCCGAATTGAAGCACGCGGGCTCGAACAGTGCTACCGTTGGAGCGCGGGTTCTCCGCGGCTCATAGCCGCGGCCGAATTGAAGCCTTAAAGAACGGCACTAATTCGACAACCAATGTAGCCGTTCTCCGCGGCTCATAGCCGCGGCCGAATTGAAGCGGTTGCTCATGCCGCCACGTTCACCGACCCGGTTGCGTTCTCCGCGGCTCATAGCCGCGGCCGAATTGAAGCGTGCGGTGGGGAGTCGCTCAGACCGGCACACAGCCAGGTTCTCCGCGGCTCATAGCCGCGGCCGAATTGAAGCGCTCTCGGATCGAAGTAGGCCGGGCACTGGTGGGCGCGTTCTCCGCGGCTCATAGCCGCGGCCGAATTGAAGCAGGTCGCTCAGCAGCGACCGCAGCCGGTCGGTGTCGGGTTCTCCGCGGCTCATAGCCGCGGCCGAATTGAAGCGGTGGCGGCAGCGCGAGAGCAGTGGGCCGCTTACGAGTTCTCCGCGGCTCATAGCCGCGGCCGAATTGAAGCATCCACCGCACCTCAATGCGGACCACGTTCCCCGCCGGGGTTCTCCGCGGCTCATAGCCGCGGCCGAATTGAAGCTCGGCCCCCTGCTCGGTGCCGGTCTTGACCCAGCGGAGTTCTCCGCGGCTCATAGCCGCGGCCGAATTGAAGCTGCGAACTCCGCGGTGCCGTCCGCCGCGTCGAGATCGAGTTCTCCGCGGCTCATAGCCGCGGCCGAATTGAAGCCGGGCCGCGACCTGATCTTTATTTACGTCTACGGATGTTCTCCGCGGCTCATAGCCGCGGCCGAATTGAAGCCACTGCACTTTCAGGATGTCCGCATGAGCCTGAAAGACGTTCTCCGCGGCTCATAGCCGCGGCCGAATTGAAGCCGGCGCGGGGGCCGGCATCGGCGACGCGGGAACGGGCGTTCTCCGCGGCTCATAGCCGCGGCCGAATTGAAGCGTCGCGGGTCACGCGGGAGTCTCCGAGGTGGGCGGGTTCTCCGCGGCTCATAGCCGCGGCCGAATTGAAGCATCAGGCGGTGCGATTTGATCGCGAACGAATCTTTGTTCTCCGCGGCTCATAGCCGCGGCCGAATTGAAGCGCGGACTACTTCGCGGACGACGACGGCGCGTACCCCGGGTTCTCCGCGGCTCATAGCCGCGGCCGAATTGAAGCCTCCCGCACGCTCTCCCTAATGATTGGATTCAGTTAAGTTCTCCGCGGCTCATAGCCGCGGCCGAATTGAAGCGGCGCTGACGGGATCGGCCACGTGAGAGCCCCGCGGTTCTCCGCGGCTCATAGCCGCGGCCGAATTGAAGCATGCGCGGCCCGTGGTCCCCGGCGGAACCGCCTTGTTCTCCGCGGCTCATAGCCGCGGCCGAATTGAAGCCAGGCGATCGCCGGCGCTCACCAGGACGTGACGCTCGTTCTCCGCGGCTCATAGCCGCGGCCGAATTGAAGCCATCCATTGCCGCGCGGCGTGCCGCGCGTCCGCCCGGTTCTCCGCGGCTCATAGCCGCGGCCGAATTGAAGCAGCCTGTCCCGGTACGCCTCCGGCAGGCGCACCATGTTCTCCGCGGCTCATAGCCGCGGCCGAATTGAAGCCGCGATTAATGACCATCCAAATCAGTTCAACCCCTGTTCTCCGCGGCTCATAGCCGCGGCCGAATTGAAGCTTGGCCATCAGCACCCCGATCCGCACCTGGGCGTTGTGGTTCTCCGCGGCTCATAGCCGCGGCCGAATTGAAGCTTGGCCATCAGCACCCCGATCCGCACCTGGGCGTTGGTTCTCCGCGGCTCATAGCCGCGGCCGAATTGAAGCCTGGGGCCGCTCTCTGAGGCCGCAAACCGCACCGGCGTTCTCCGCGGCTCATAGCCGCGGCCGAATTGAAGCCGAATCAGTTCGTGATACGCAGGGTTCAGTTCGATGTTCTCCGCGGCTCATAGCCGCGGCCGAATTGAAGCGGGCCTTCGAAAGCGCGTTTTGAACGGTGCGATCGTGTTCTCCGCGGCTCATAGCCGCGGCCGAATTGAAGCAGCCGGACGTCAAACCAAGTTTGTAACGCAGCGAAGTTCTCCGCGGCTCATAGCCGCGGCCGAATTGAAGCCAGTGGTGTGTTAATGGCCGAATGTCCCGTGCAAGGTTCTCCGCGGCTCATAGCCGCGGCCGAATTGAAGCGACGACACTGCGGACATGATGACATGGATCGTTCGCGTTCTCCGCGGCTCATAGCCGCGGCCGAATTGAAGCGTCAGCTCCTCGCGGTCCTCGACCCGGCCCGCCTCGGTTCTCCGCGGCTCATAGCCGCGGCCGAATTGAAGCGGTGCAGCGCAGCGGTGCCGAAACTGCCGGCGGTCCCGAGGGGTTCTCCGCGGCTCATAGCCGCGGCCGAATTGAAGCCACGCAGCCATGCAGCGAGGGTTTATTGGGGCTGCCACGTTCTCCGCGGCTCATAGCCGCGGCCGAATTGAAGCTCTAGCCAGATCTTCCACTTCGTACCCACCGCCACCGTTCTCCGCGGCTCATAGCCGCGGCCGAATTGAAGCGGGCATCGTTTGCTGTCGCCCGCTTCGCGCAGGATGAAGTTCTCCGCGGCTCATAGCCGCGGCCGAATTGAAGCGCCGCGGCGGAAACTCGACACCTCAGGGAGCGTCAGGTTCTCCGCGGCTCATAGCCGCGGCCGAATTGAAGCGAACTGTTGCGGACCTCGAACGTGTTCGCGCTCTGGGTTCTCCGCGGCTCATAGCCGCGGCCGAATTGAAGCACGGCCGCACCCCAGGCCCTGGGCGCCAACTTCGAGTTCTCCGCGGCTCATAGCCGCGGCCGAATTGAAGCCTACGAATTCGCCGGGCCCGGGTCGCTGTTGACCGTCGTTCTCCGCGGCTCATAGCCGCGGCCGAATTGAAGCAGCACCTTGTCCGCGAACATCTCCACCGCCGCCTCGTCGTTCTCCGCGGCTCATAGCCGCGGCCGAATTGAAGCGGGCACATTCGCAAGGCCGCCGAACTGTTGGACGGGTGTTCTCCGCGGCTCATAGCCGCGGCCGAATTGAAGCCGTCGTTGGGTCGAACGGCTGGGTCAGCGGCTTGCCGGTTCTCCGCGGCTCATAGCCGCGGCCGAATTGAAGCAGTTCGTGGCACGCCACGGGGCAACCTGGGGCCAGCGTTCTCCGCGGCTCATAGCCGCGGCCGAATTGAAGCGCCGCGGGCGTCGCGATTGGCGTTGCACTGGGATGGAGTTCTCCGCGGCTCATAGCCGCGGCCGAATTGAAGCCGCCACCGCCCCAGAACGAGAACAGCGTGCCCGGGGGTTCTCCGCGGCTCATAGCCGCGGCCGAATTGAAGCACGGACTGGACCATCCGCACCGGGCGCGGGGACAGCAGTTCTCCGCGGCTCATAGCCGCGGCCGAATTGAAGCCAGTCGCACCGTCGTTGCAAGCATCTTGAGACCATCGCGTTCTCCGCGGCTCATAGCCGCGGCCGAATTGAAGCCAGGTGCTCGATGTACGCCGCGTTCCCACCCGGCCGCGGTTCTCCGCGGCTCATAGCCGCGGCCGAATTGAAGCCACCGGCACCACCGCGAGCCACTCGGCGGGCCGCGGCGTTCTCCGCGGCTCATAGCCGCGGCCGAATTGAAGCACCAACCGCCAAGCCGCCCTGCTTTACGAACACGAGGTTCTCCGCGGCTCATAGCCGCGGCCGAATTGAAGCTGATACCCGGAGCGGGGACGTTCCCCGTCCGGCCCTGTTCTCCGCGGCTCATAGCCGCGGCCGAATTGAAGCGGCCTCACGCCGCGCGACATCGCCTCGCTCACCGACGTTCTCCGCGGCTCATAGCCGCGGCCGAATTGAAGCTCCTCGCACTCGTTCAGTGGGCACGCGAACGGCCCCGTTCTCCGCGGCTCATAGCCGCGGCCGAATTGAAGCGGACAGGCCATGCGCGATTTTCAGGCCACCATCGGCGTTCTCCGCGGCTCATAGCCGCGGCCGAATTGAAGCCACGAGCACTTTCACCGCGTGCTGCGCGAGGAACGGGTTCTCCGCGGCTCATAGCCGCGGCCGAATTGAAGCCCGTACCGCTCGATGCCGGTGAGCCGCCGCGCCTCCGTTCTCCGCGGCTCATAGCCGCGGCCGAATTGAAGCCTGCTGCGTGGGCGGCGCGAACCCCTGCACCAGCCCGGTTCTCCGCGGCTCATAGCCGCGGCCGAATTGAAGCCTGCTGCGTGGGCGGCGCGAACCCCTGCACCAGCCCGTTCTCCGCGGCTCATAGCCGCGGCCGAATTGAAGCATGCGGAACGCGGGCCAGCCGTGGTGGCGCACCCCGCTCACCGTTCTCCGCGGCTCATAGCCGCGGCCGAATTGAAGCCGGCGGTGGCGCCGCGGGCTTGACCGGCTTCGGAGGGTTCTCCGCGGCTCATAGCCGCGGCCGAATTGAAGCCCGACCGCGCTGCCCCCGGCGGTGCCCAGCCTGACCGTTCTCCGCGGCTCATAGCCGCGGCCGAATTGAAGCACGATGTCCTCGAAGCGCCGCGTCACGGGCGCCAGCGGTTCTCCGCGGCTCATAGCCGCGGCCGAATTGAAGCAGTATTGGGAGCGCGAGCGGCGTGAAGCCGGAGGAGGTTCTCCGCGGCTCATAGCCGCGGCCGAATTGAAGCGACACCCCGTCCGCACTCAGCATCTCGATTTTGCCGCGTTCTCCGCGGCTCATAGCCGCGGCCGAATTGAAGCAGCCCCAGGTAGTTCGCGAGCTTCCCGAGGGCGTCGGTTCTCCGCGGCTCATAGCCGCGGCCGAATTGAAGCTGCTACCTTGTCCAGGGCTGTATCGATCGTCGGCGGCGTTCTCCGCGGCTCATAGCCGCGGCCGAATTGAAGCTACCGTGATCCGCACCCGCTGTACCGCAACCTGGGCAGTTCTCCGCGGCTCATAGCCGCGGCTGAATTGAAGCGCGAAGTCGAGGTTGCCCGCGACCCACACGTGCTCCTGTTCTCCGCGGCTCATAGCCGCGGCCGAATTGAAGCTCCCCGCGCTTCCGCCGCTCGCCCACGCCGGGCGGCGCGTTCTCCGCGGCTCATAGCCGCGGCCGAATTGAAGCAAGCAGCACGTCGTTTGCGTGATGGGCGATCGTCGGGTTCTCCGCGGCTCATAGCCGCGGCCGAATTGAAGCGCCGTTCCCACGACCTCGTCAAGCCGGTCCAGCACCGTTCTCCGCGGCTCATAGCCGCGGCCGAATTGAAGCGCGCGGGGGTGCAGTGACGACCCGGCGATCTACGCCGGTTCTCCGCGGCTCATAGCCGCGGCCGAATTGAAGCGCGTCGGGGCCGTCCCGGATGTGAACCTCAACACTGAGGTTCTCCGCGGCTCATAGCCGCGGCCGAATTGAAGCCGAGAGCCGTTGAGGACGTTGATGATGCCTTAACGTGTTCTCCGCGGCTCATAGCCGCGGCCGAATTGAAGCACTACAAGCCTCCGCTGAAATGCGTTCCGTACCAAGTTCTCCGCGGCTCATAGCCGCGGCCGAATTGAAGCGACCGCAAATCGTTATCGGCGACGAGGCCCAAAACCTGGTTCTCCGCGGCTCATAGCCGCGGCCGAATTGAAGCCGGCTCGCGATCTCGGCCGCCAGCGAGCGCTCGACGGCGTTCTCCGCGGCTCATAGCCGCGGCCGAATTGAAGCCCTGCTCACCCCGATCCTCGACGGCCGGACTTTCATTGTTCTCCGCGGCTCATAGCCGCGGCCGAATTGAAGCGCCCATGCCCCGCTCAGCCGTGCCATGCCGTACCGAGCCGCGGTTCTCCGCGGCTCATAGCCGCGGCCGAATTGAAGCCGCAAGGCGCGGGGCGACAAGCCGCCGAATCGGTGGGGTTCTCCGCGGCTCATAGCCGCGGCCGAATTGAAGCGGTCAGGAGGGCGAGCAGAACGGCGGGGACGAGAGCGTAGTTCTCCGCGGCTCATAGCCGCGGCCGAATTGAAGCGCCCAATCCCACGTCGATCCGACGCACTTCAGGATGGTTCTCCGCGGCTCATAGCCGCGGCCGAATTGAAGCTCCCGCCGACTCGTCCGGGTCAGCGAAAACCAGGTCGTTCTCCGCGGCTCATAGCCGCGGCCGAATTGAAGCCGTGCCCCTCACGCCGCTGGTGCGGGCCGCGATCAAGGAGTTCTCCGCGGCTCATAGCCGCGGCCGAATTGAAGCTTCGGCGACGAGTGGGGGCCGTCGGGCACGGACCGCAGTTCTCCGCGGCTCATAGCCGCGGCCGAATTGAAGCGCGCCCCGCTTGCACGCCTGCCACCCGTACCCCTTGCGGTTCTCCGCGGCTCATAGCCGCGGCCGAATTGAAGCCGGCACGATGCGCGAGTCGATCTGCCGCTTGTACCCGGTTCTCCGCGGCTCATAGCCGCGGCCGAATTGAAGCGTACATCGCGCGCAAGATCGTCGCGCCCGCGAGCCGAGTTCTCCGCGGCTCATAGCCGCGGCCGAATTGAAGCTGAGATGTTGATAAGCTGTGACACTGCCGGAGCTACGTTCTCCGCGGCTCATAGCCGCGGCCGAATTGAAGCGGACGGTGAGCCGATCTACGCCGAGTGCGGGCACTGGTTCTCCGCGGCTCATAGCCGCGGCCGAATTGAAGCGACACCACGAGCACGACCGGCTCGTGGGTGTCCACGTTCTCCGCGGCTCATAGCCGCGGCCGAATTGAAGCCGCGTGGAGGCGGACAGCCCGGAGGACGCGAAGCAGAGTTCTCCGCGGCTCATAGCCGCGGCCGAATTGAAGCGGTCTGACCCGGGCCGCACGGGAGCACGGGCCGGGCGTTCTCCGCGGCTCATAGCCGCGGCCGAATTGAAGCGGCGATCGGCTGCACAACATCCGGCCGGACTGGGCCAGGTTCTCCGCGGCTCATAGCCGCGGCCGAATTGAAGCAACGCGGACACGATCCAAGAGGGGGTGCGGGTCGAGGTTCTCCGCGGCTCATAGCCGCGGCCGAATTGAAGCCGGATAACTCATACCGTCACCCCTTCCCTGGTGTGTTTGTTCTCCGCGGCTCATAGCCGCGGCCGAATTGAAGCATGGCGAAGCACCGGCCGGTGGGCTCCGGGAGCACGTTCTCCGCGGCTCATAGCCGCGGCCGAATTGAAGCGTCGTCGTTGCTCATGCGTCCTCCCGGCCATGCGAAGTTCTCCGCGGCTCATAGCCGCGGCCGAATTGAAGCCCGTGGCTGGCAGCCAACGTGAAGTTCAGCCACAAGGTTCTCCGCGGCTCATAGCCGCGGCCGAATTGAAGCGCGGATCGTGGCCGGGAGATGGAGCCCCACGTCACGTTCTCCGCGGCTCATAGCCGCGGCCGAATTGAAGCTCCTCGGCCGCGCCTTGCTATCCGTCGCCCTAGTGCTGTGTCAGGCTAACGAATTAGGATGCCACGGGGTCCATTGGTATGATGGCAGCCCCCCCCGTGAGGTGCCGCCGTGATGAAGAAGTATATCGTTCGTCTTTCGGATGCGGAACGGGCCACGTTGTCGGAGGTGGTCAAGAAACTCAAGGGATCCTCGCAGAAGGTTCGTCGGGCCCAGATTCTTCTGAAGGCCGATGCCGATGGCCCGGGCTGGACGGATGCGAAGATTGCCGAGGCCGTCGGATGTCGCACCAAGACCGTGGAGAATATCCGGGAGCGCGTGGTGACGAGCGGGTTCGAGGTGGCACTCCACGGCCAACCCCGGGCCGAGCCCCCGCGAGCCAAGTTGCTCGACGGCCAACAGGAAGCCCAAGTCATCGCGATGCGATTGGGTCCGCCGCCCAAGGGCTTCGCCAACTGGAGCCTGCGGTTACTGGCCGAGCAGGTCGTCGCGTTGGAGGTTGTGGACGCCATCAGCCACGAGACCATTCATCAGACGCTCAAAAAAACGCGATGACGCCGCGGAAGTTGGAGTACGGGGTGATCCCGCCAGACGCCGACGCGGCGTTCGTGGCGCACATGGAGTTGGTCCTGGACACCTATGCCTTGCCTTACGATTGCCTCTACCCGGTACTCAACATGGACGAGCAACCGATCCCGTTGCTCAAGGAGACGCGGGCGCCGATTCCCGCGACGAAGGATCATCCGCGCCGGGTGGACTACGAGTACGAGCGGGCGGGCACGGCGAGCATCTTCATGTTCTGTGAGGCGCTGGTGGGGTGGCGCCAGGTGAGCGTACGGGAGCGGCGGACGAAGGTGGATTGGGCGTTGGAGGTGACCGAGTTAGGGACTCGGCAAAAAATAACTATCCCAACGGAGGCAGTTCGTGGCCAGGGATGTCCACGAACCAATCGTTGAGATCCGGCAGCCGATGAACCTCGTCTTCGACCTGCGCCATTTCCTTTTTCGTCAAGCGGACGCCCTTCGGGTAGGCATCGGTCAGTACCTCAACGGTGGGATGCTTGCCGCCCCAGGTCATCGACCGGGCGAACCCGAGGACCGCTTCGCGGGTGTCTAACAGATCTCCGCCCCAGTGGTTCTCGAGTACCCCCCAGCAGTGCTCGATCGGGTTGTACTTGCTGTGGTAGGGCGGGTAATACGCCAGCCGCACGACAGGGCAAACGCACTCAATCCCCTAGGAATCGCTGGATTCTAGCTAATTTTGAGGCGTGTGATCGAGCGGCCATCGCTCGCCTCCTGCGCATGTGCGGCCCCGCCTCCATATGATTCTGGCGCGCCCTCACCGCCTCGGAGTCTGCCGATGAGTGCCGCCCCCGGCCCACGCCCGTTAATCGAGTACCTGTCCCAGATCCCGGATCCGCGGGTCGAGTTGAAGTGCTTCCACGACTTGATTGATGTACTCATGATCGTGACCTGTGGGACGATCGTCGGGGCCGATGACTTCGTGTCGATCGCCGAGTTCGCGCGGGCCAAGGAGTCCTGGTTCCGGGACCGGCTGGGGCTGACGCTGCGCAACGGGATTCCGTCCCACGACACCCTCAACCGGGTGTTCGCGCTGGTCCGCCCGGAGGCGTTCGGGCGGTGCTTCCGGGCGTGGGTCGCGGACGCCGCCGAGGGCCTCCGGGTGCCCCACATCCCGATCGACGGGAAGACCATGCGGGGGTCCAAGCGGGTCACCGGCACGGGGGCTCGCAAGGCCACACACATCGTCAGCGCATGGGCTCAGCAGTTGGGCCTCACGTTGGCCCAGGTGAAGACCGACGAGAAGTCCAACGAGATCACCGCGATCCCGGAACTGCTGGAGCGGCTGGACCTCGCGGGGGCCCTGGTGAGCATCGACGCGATGGGCACCCAGAAGGACATCGCCCAGCAGATCGTGGCCGCCAAGGGGGACTACCTGCTGGCGGTCAAGGACAACCAGCCGCGGCTGCTCGAGGACATCCAGCGGTTGGCCGAGGGGGCCCTAGAGGCGAGCTACGCGGGCCGCTCGACCGACCTCAACGAAGGAACGGGCCACGGGCGCGAGGAGATGCGGTTCTGCTTCGTGATCGACGACCTGGAGTCGATCCGGGACCGGAATGTGTGGCCCCGGTTGCGGTCCGTCGTGGTGCTCGTCAGCAGCCGCACGGTCGCCGGTAGGACGAGCGACGAGGTGCGGTATTACATCAGCTCGCGGAAGGCATCGGCCAAGCGGTTCCAAACGTGGATCCGGGCTCATTGGTGCATCGAGAATTCATGCCATTGGGTGCTGGATGTCGCGTTCCGAGAAGACGACCACCGACTCCGTGAAGGGCACGGCCCGCAGAATATGGCCCTCGTGCGCAAGATCGCCTTGGCGATGTTGAAGAAGGCAAACGCCAAATGTGGGATCAAGAACCGGCGACTCAAGGCCGGATGGGATAATACCTACCTCGAACAGGTACTACTGAAAAATCCCGAGGATTGAGTGCGTTTGCCCTGGCCGCACGAGCCGCCTCCGCTGACGCGCCAAGGCCACCATCCTCTTGAGGAACTGGGTTCGCCGGCTTTTGTTCTCCGGCCCGTTGTCTTGGTTGATGACCAGTGTCCGGACCCGCGGGAAGCGCGGCTGGTGCTGTACCCACCAGCGGTCCAGGATGTCCACGATGAAATCGCTCGTCACCCGCGACGTCGTGAAGTACAGCCACAGGTCGCTGTCACGCGGCAGCAACAGCCCGTAGGGTGTCAGGACCTCTTCGGCCCGGAAGTCGTGGTCCGCGGCCTTCGTTCGTACTCGGTTCTTGCCCTTGCGCGAGTACGCCCCCACCTGAACACCGGCTTTCGCGTCCAGCGACAGCCGCAGCGTGTCGGCACTAGCGTCGGCCTGCGGGTTGATCTCCTTCAGCCGTGCGAAGATGGCATCGGTCTGGGGGATCTTTTTTTGGGCACGCACTTGAGAACCTTGGTCGGGTGGAACCCGAGGTCGTTGAGCTTGGTGCGGAGGGTTCGCGCCTGGGGCAACTGGTCCGCGCGGTACCCCTTCGTGGCGACCAGCTGACGCCGCACTTCTTCGGCCGTCAGCCGGGTATACAGGCGCAGGGTGCGGAACCGCGGGTCCGCCTGGCTCTGGCTGGTGACGAGGTCCCGGATGTCGGCCAGCAGGTCGGGCAATCGGTCCTCGGCACGGTGCCGGCCTCGCGCCGAGAACGCGTCGCGGGCCACGACGCCCGAGTTCAGTTCCCGCATGCCCTTGCGGATGGTGACCCGGTTCCACCCGAACGCCTCTTCGGCTCGGCGTTGACCGCCGGGACCCAACGCACGCACCACCCGGGCCATGAACAACCGTCGTTGCGCCCCGCGCAGATCGTTCGCCGCCTCGATCAACGCGGGCGTGAGTGTCTCGCCGAACGGAATCACAGCGACCTCCTGCGGGTACCACCGAGAAGGTCATCCTACGATACGAGACTTGGGATAGTTATTTTTTGCCGAGTCCCTAATCCGCGTACTCGCTACCGGGATGCCGTGAAGGTGATCGTGGTGTGCGACAACCGGAACACGCACACGATCGGTGCGTTCTACGAGGCGTTCGACCCGGAAACGGCGCGGGCGCTGGTGAGGCGATCGGAGTTCCGCCACACGCCCAAGCACGGGAGTTGGTTGAACGTCGCGGAATGTGAGCTGGGCGCGATGACGCGGCAATGCGTGCAGGGTAGGCGGTTCGCAACGATAGAGGAGTTGAGGGTAGAGACGGCCGCCTGGCAGGACTACACCAACGACAAGCAGCGTAGCGTCGATTGGCAGTTCCGCACCGACGATGCTCGCAACAGGCTCAAATCCCTCTACCCTAAAATCAAAACCTGACACAGCACTAGCCACTCTCTACCTGGGTGGCACGGGGGTGACGGACGCGGGTGTGAAGGAGTTGGCCGCGCTCAAGGGCCTCACCCAACTCGACCTGTTTGACACGAAAGTGACGGACGTAGGTGTGAAGGAGCTATCCGGGCTCAAGGGCCTCACCCGCCTTGAACTCACCTTCACGCAGGTAACGGACGCGGGTGTGAAGGCGCTGTCCGGGCTCACGGCCCTGACCACCCTTGACTTGGGGTTCACGAAGGTGACGGACGCGGGTGTGAAGGCGCTGTCCGGGCTCAAGCACCTCATTCAGCTAAACCTGGGCGTCACGGTGGTGACGGATGCGGGTGTGAAGGCGTTGGCGGGGCTCAAGGGCCTGACCATTCTCGACCTGAGTTTCACGCGGGTGACGGACGCGGGGTAACCGTTCACGGGGTGCGGGCCGTGCATTTTCCAGGCCTTTGTGACTCGATTCTGCGCGGGGTTGCCTCAAGAGCCGGTGTTCCGTAATCGAACGGACGCGATGACATCTGTTCCTCAACCGCCGGAGCTACCGAGTGACCTGCCGCCAGCGGTGGTGGCGTACATTCGTGCGCTGGAAGCGACGGTTGCGCAGTTGCAGGCCACGGTCGCGGCTCTCCAGGTCACGGTGGCCGACCTTCAGACCCGGCTCAACCAGAATTCCAGCAACTCGTCGAAACCGCCCTCGTCGGATGGTCCGCAGGTGAAGCCGGCCCCGCCCAAGAGTCCCTCGGGGAAGCGGCGCGGCGGTCAATCGGGGCACCCCAAGGCCGAGCGCACCGTGCTGCCGCCCGACACGGTCCACACCCTCAAACCGGACACCTGCCGCGGGTGTGCGTGCCCACTCACCGGGGACGACCCGAACCCGTCGATTCACCAGGTGCATGAGATCCCGGTCGTCCGGCCGCAGGTGACCGAGTATCGGTGCCATCGGCTCCGGTGCCCGCACTGCGGCGCCGTGACGACCGCACCGGTGCCCGCCGACGCGGCTCCCGGGTACGGTCCCCGGGTCCAGGCGGTGGCCGCCATGCTCACCGGTTCGTGCCGCCTGGGCAAGCGGGTGGTGAGCCAACTGTTCGACGACCTGTTCGGGTTGCCCATCCGTCCGGCCACGGTGTGCAAACTCCAGCACACGACCGCGGCGGCTCTGGCCCCGGTGGCCGAAGCGGCTCTCGCGTACACCCGCGGGCACCCGGCGAACGTGGACGAAACGTGCTGGACGCAAGGGCGCCAGCGGGCCTGGTTGTGGGTCGCGGTGAGCACCTCGGTGGTCGCATTCCTGATCCGCGCCACCCGGGGCCGGAGCGCGTTCGACGACCTGCGGGACGGGTCCGCCCAGGTCCACACGACCGATCGGTATCCGGTGTACACGCATCTGCCGGTGCATCGGCGCCAGGTGTGCTGGGCGCACCTGCGGCGGGACTTCCAGGCGATGATCGATCGGGGCAACGACGGATCCCCGATCGGGGCCGCCCTGTTGGCCTGTTCCGACGAACTGTTCGGGCACTGGTTCCGGGTGCGGGACGGGACGTTAGCCCGGTCCACGTTCGCTCGCGTGTACGCCCGCGCCGTGCGGGCCCGGTTCCGCACGCACCTGGGGCACGGGGGCCGGTGCGGGTGCCCCAAGACCGGGGCCGTGTGCCGCGAGCTGTTGGCGGTGGAGCCGGCCCTGTGGACGTTCGCACGCGTGGGCGGGGTGGAACCGACCAACAACGCGGCCGAGCGGGCCCTGCGTCACGCCGTGTGCTGGCGCAAGACCAGCTACGGCACCGACTCCGAACGCGGTAGCCGGTTCGTGGAGCGGATCCTCACGGTCCTGGCCTCGTGTCGCCGGCAGGGCCGCAACGTGCTCGCATTCCTCACCGACGCCGTCACCGCACACCGTACCGGGGCAAAGCCACCAACACTGATCCCGGTCCCGGCTCAACAACCACCGATGATGAACCCAACTTTCGCTGGCTGTTGAGATACACCCGCATCAACTGTGAACGCTTACGACGCGGGTGTGAAGGAGTTGGCCGCGCTGAATAAGGGCCTGACCACCCTCAACCTACGGCGCACGCGGGTGACGGACGTGGGCGTGAAGGAGCTGGCCGCACTCAAGGCCCTGACCAACCTCGACCTGGGCGGCACGGGGGTGACGGACGCGGGTGTGAAGGAGCTATCCGGGCTCAAGGGCCTCACCCGCCTTGAGCTGCGTTCCACGAAAATAACGGACGCGGGTGTGAAGGAGTTGGCCGCGCTTAAGAACCTCAACCACCTCGACCTGGGGGGTACGAAAGTGACGGACGCGGGTGCGAAGGAGCTATCCGGGCTCAACTTCTTGGTCACCCTCGACCTGAGCAACACGCAGGTGACGGACGCGGGTGTGAAAGCCCTGACCGCGCTCACGGGCCTGACCACCCTCGACCTGCATGGCACGGGGGTAACGGACGCGGGGCTGAAGGAACTGAACGCGGCGCTACCGAAGTGCAAGGTTCGGAAGTGACGCAAGGCCGCGGGGCGGCGCCAAGCCGCGGGCGGGCGCGGGTGCGTCAACGCGGTGCGGCTCGATCGGGACCGGCACAAGAGCGCGCGGCCGGTGCGGCTCTCGCTCCCAGACCCGGGCGCGGCCGGAGCCGTCTGTTGTGCGGGCGGCCCGGTGCCGCGCCCGGTTCGGCACCTCGCCCACTGGCATTCGGGTGATGTCGCACCGGCCTCACGGCAGCCGGTGACAGAAGAAGGGGCCTCTTCGGCAGAGCCGGCATCATGGGTCCGATCGGGTCGCTTGCGGGCGAGCCGGACCGGTGCGGACCGCGCGCGAGCGCCCAAGAGGCTGGCCGGTGACGCGGGCGCGGTACTTGCGTGCTGCGGGGTTTGGGGTGAGGCAAACAGGGGGCTCGCGCCCCCGTTCGCTTCGGCCACCGACCGCGGGCCGTCGGCCCGAAACGCTTACTTGCCTTCCTTCGCGCGGCGCAGGTACTTGCCGTCTTCGGTCTGCACCACGACCAGTTCGCCCTCGGCGATGAACGACGGCACCTGGATGACCAGGCCGGTCTCCAGGGTGGCGGCCTTCGTCTGCGCCGCGGCCGTCGCGCCCTTGATGCCGGGCTCCGTTTCGGTCACCTTCAGCGTGACCGTCTGCGGCAGTTCCATCGACAGCGCCCGGCCGTCGTAGAACGTGATCTTCACGTCGTCGTTCTCGCGCAGGTACTTCATCATGTCGCCGACCATGTCGCCCGACAGGGTGACCGGCTCGAACGACTCCTTGTCCACGAACACGAAGTCCTCGCCGTCCTTGTACGAGTACGTGTAGTCCTTGGTGTCGAGGAACACCACGTCGACCTTGTGGTCCGGGTGGACCCGCTCGTCGGTGATGGCCCCGGTGGTCATGTTCTTGAGCTTCAGGTACAGGATCGCGCGCCAGTTGCCCGGCGTGTTCAGGTCGCGGTCGAGGCAGTAGAAGAGGGTGCCGTCCATGTTCAGCACCATGCCCCGCCGGATGTCGATCATCTTCGTCGCCGCCACTGGAAGCCTCCTGTCGGGGGACCGCGCGGTCCGTGCGCGATGTCCCGGTGTGTGAGAACGGTCAACCGTCGTTCTAGCAGATGCCCGCGGGGCGGAGAAGGGAACCGGGCCGAAACGCCCGGTCCGGCCCCCGCCGGTGCCCCTGGCACCTCGCGCCGCCGCGCGTACAGTGTGCCTATCCCACGACACCCCCGAGGTGCTCACATGTTCGCGCTGCCACGCGCCTTTTCCGCCCTTCTCTTTGCGGCGGCCGTCGCCGCGCTCGCGACGCTGCCCGCGAGCCCCACCCGCGCCGACGGCCCCAAGGACAACGTCCCCGACAACGTGCGCCCGGTCCCGCCCGTCGGCAACGACATCCCGCCCGCCGACCGCGACGCGATCCGGGCCGGGCTCGCCGAGCTGCAACAGCTCATCAAGGACGCCGGCCCGCACGAGCTGCTGCCGGACGTGCTCATCTACGAAAAGGCCGTGCGGTGGGCGCTCGACTACAAGGAGATCTTCGACCCGGCGCCGGGCAAGGACAAGAAGCCGCCGGTGCCCGCGAACAACGTGAAGAAGGTGCTGGCCGCGGGGCTGGAACGCGCGAAAGCCCTGAAGAGCGGCAAGGCGCCCTGGGCCACGCAAACCGGCGCGGTGCTGCGCGGGTACCAATCCAAGATCGACGGGAGCGTGCAGCCGTACTGGCTCATCGTTCCGAAGGAGTACGACTTCGCGGCGAAGACCAAGCACCGGCTCGACTTCTGGTGGCACGGCCGGTACGAGAACACCGTCGAGGCCGGGTTCATGGCGAACGCGCCCGGCGCCGGCGGGGGCATCATCCCCGCCCCCGGCGCGCTGATCCTGCACCCGTTCGGCCGGTTCAGTAACGCCAACAAATTCGCCGGCGAAATTGACACCTTCGAGTGCCTCGAACACGCCAAGAAGCACTACCGCATCGACGAGTCGCGGCTGGTGGCGCGCGGGTTCAGCATGGGCGGGGCCGCGTGCTGGCAGTACGGCGCCCACTACCCCACGCTGTGGGCCGCGTGCGCCCCGGGCGCCGGGTTCAGCGAGACCCCCGAGTTCCTCAAGGTGTTCCAGAACGAGAAGCTCGAGCCGACGTGGTACGAGCAGAAGCTGTGGCACATGTACAACGCCAGCGACACCGCGGTCAACTTCTTCAACCTGCCCACCGTCGCGTACAGCGGCGAGATCGACTCGCAGAAGCAGGCCGCCGACGTCATGGCCCGCGAGATGAAGAAGGTGGGGCTCGATCTGAAGCACGTCATCGGCCCCAAGACCGGTCACAGCTACGAGAAGGGCGCGAAGGAAGAGGTCAACCGGCTCATCGACGCGGCCGTCGAGAAAGGGCTGCCGAAGGAGCGCCCGGAGATCAAATTCACCACGTACACGCTGCGCTACAACCGGTGCGGGTGGGCCGCGGTAGAGGGGCTGGAGAAGCACTGGGCGGCCGCGCAGGTCACCGGCACCCTGAAAGACGGCAAGTGGGCGGTCCGGACCAGCGGGGTCACCCGTCTGCGGCTCGCGCTCCCGGCGGACAGCCCGAAGACGGTCGAGATCGACGGGCAGACTGTGGCGACCGAACGGCCGGCCGGGGTGTCCCCGGTCGAGTTGCTGTTTGCGAAGGGCGCGGGCGGCAAGTGGGCGCGGGCACACGAGTTCGCGTCCGGGGGCAAGCGGCCCGGGTCGCAAGGCCCGATCGACGACGCGTTCATGTCCGCGTTCTTGATGGTGAAGCCCACCGGGAAAGCGGCGAACGAGAAGGTGGGCGCGTGGGCCGAAAAGGAACTCAAGCACGCGACCGAGCACTGGCGGAAGCAGTTCCGCGGCGACGCGCCGCTGAAGGCGGACGCCGAGGTCACGGACGCCGACATCGCGAACAACAACCTGATCCTCTGGGGCGACCCGCGCAGCAACGCGGTGCTGGCAAAGATCGCAGACAAGCTGCCGGTGAAGTGGACCGACACGGGTGTCGTCCTGGGCAAGCACACCTACGACGCGGGCACGCACGTTCCGGTGCTGATCTACCCGAACCCGCTGAACCCGCAGAAATACGTCGTCCTGAACAGCGGGTTCACGTTCCGCGAATACGATTACCTGAACAACGCCCGGCAGGTCTCCAAGCTGCCGGACTACGCGGTGATCGACGTGACCACCCCGCCCAACGCGCGGTACCCCGGAAAGGTGGTCCGCGCGGGCTTCTTCGGCGAGAAGTGGGAACTGCTCGACAACGACGGGAAGTAGATCGACCCATCCCCGGCCCCTCCCTTCAGATGAGGGGAGAAGGAGCCGACAACCCGCGCCGGCTCGTTCTGCTCTACCTAAAAGGGGAGGAAGGGGGCTGGGGCGGGTTCTTTCAGGAGTGCGTATGTCCCGGTTCTGGCTCGCCATCGCGGCCGTGTTCCTCCTCTTTGTTGCCGCGGGCGTCGGCGGGTACTTTCTGATCCGCCCGGCGCCGCCGGACGGCCCCCCGCGGCAGCGCGAGCAGCCGCCGGGGGCGGCGCAGCCCGCGCCGCCCGCGCCGTCCGGGGCGGCGGGCGAGTCGCCCAAACTGGTCGTACTGTTCGTGTTCGATCAGATGCGCGGCGACTACCTCGAGCGCTGGGCGCCGCTCTTCGGCCCCGACGGGTTCGAGCGCATCAAGAAGGACGGGGTCTGGTTCTCGGAGTGCCACATTCCCTACGCCTGCACCTCCACCGCGCCGGGGCACGCGTCGCTCTCGACCGGCGCGGCGCCGCGCGACCACGGGATCATTGAGAACGAGTGGTTCGACCGCGAGAAGGGCGTAAAGGTGTACTGCTGCGAGCCGGTGGGGCGGGCGTACGAGTTGGTGCCGCCGCTGGCGTCCGAAAGCAAGGACCTGAACCGCGGGGCCGCCACCGGGTACTCGCCCGAGCGCCTGCTCGTGCCCACCGTCGCCGACGCTTTGCGCGAGCAAACCGGCAGAAAAGGCCGCGTGTTCTCGCTCTCGATCAAGGACCGCACGGCGGTGCTGATGGGCGGCCAGGACCCGTCCGGGGCGTACTGCTTCGACACCCGCGACGGCCGGTTCCACACCGGCGCCTGGTACGGGCGCAAGAGCGAGAGCTTCCGCGAGCACGCCTGGGTCAAGGAGCTCAACGACTCGCGGCTGGTCGACTCGTGGTTCAACACGAGCTGGGACCGGCTCCGCCCCAAGGCCGAGGCCGACTACTTGAAGTTCGCCGGCCCGGACGACGCGCTGGGCGAGGCGGACGGGTTCAACGGGCAGGGGCGCACGTTCCCGCACGCGCTGAGGGGCAAGCTGACCGCGCCCGCGAAGAAGTACTACGACGCAGTCGAGGGCTCGCCCTACGGCAACGAGTTGCTCGCGACCCTGGCGAAGAAGGCCGTTACCGCCGAGAAGCTCGGGCGCGGCGACGCCCCGGACCTGCTGTGCGTGAGCTTCTCCTCGAACGACCTCCTCGGCCACCGGTGGGGGCCGGACTCGCAGGAAATGCTCGACGTCACCCTCCGCTCGGACCAGATGGTCGGCGAGTTCCTCGCGTTCCTGGATAAGGAGGTCGGGCAGGGGCGGTACACGCTCGTCGTTTCGGCCGACCACGGCGTCAGCCCGCTGCCGGAGCTGAAGAAGTACCCGACCGCCCAGCGGGTCATGATCGACGAACTCACGACCGGGCTGCCCAAGGCGCTCGACGCGATGTTCGGCGCCGCCCCGGCCGCCCCGTGGGTCGCGGCGTTCGACGCGGACACGTGGCCCTGGGTTTACCTGAACCAGAAGTCGATCAAGGCGCGGAACCTCGACCCCGACAAGGTCACTGAGGCCGCGGCGGGGTGGCTCGCCGGGCGCGGCTACATTGACACGACCTTTACACGCAAGCAGATCGAAGACGGGCAGTTCCCGGCCGACCAGCCGTTCAAGAAGTCGGTCGCGCTGGCGTACCGCCCGGACCGGTGCGGCGACGTGATCGTGATCCCCAAGGCGGGCGTGCAGGTCACGCCGTACAAGGGCGGCACCGGGCATGGCAGCCCGCACCCGTACGACACGCACATCCCGTTTCTGGCTTACGGGGCCGGCGTCCCGCCGCTCGGCAAGCGGACCGAGAAAGTGTCGTCGCTCGCGGTCGCGCCGACCCTCGCCCAGGCGCTGGGCATCAAGCCGCCGCGGGCCGCCGCGCTACCAGCGCCCGAAGCACTCACGAAGACGAAATAACCGCAGACAGAATGGCCACAAAGGGAAACCAAGGCAGAAGACCGAAGAGAGCTGGCCACAAAAAAGCACAAAGGGCACAAAAGGAAACCAAGGCAGAAGACAAGAGAAGTGCTTTTAAACTCACTCTTCTGTCTTTGTCTTCGGTTTTCTTTTGTGCCCTTTGTGCTTTTTTGTGGCCAACTCTCTTCGGTCTTAGTCTTCTTTTGTGGCTGACCGGTGTTCGAAATTACACCGGGGGCTGCTGGACGCGGAGCCGGCGGTTCGGGTCCACCTCCACCACGCCGAACATCTGCTCGTGCTGGGACACCGCCCGGCGGAGCAGATCGGCCAAACGCTTCGCGGTCACGAAGTTCATGATGACCCGGTGGCTCAGGACGATCGGGTCCGGGCCGGTCGGGGTCACCACTTGCGAGAACTGACCCAGTTCCAGGTACACTTCGTCGGCGTTCAGGTGCGCCTGCACAAAGTTGGCGTATACCGTCTCCCGGTTCGACACGTCCACCGGGATCTGAACCTGTTGTTGCGCCGCGGGCTTAATTTCGTCGGCCATTGTGTGGCTCCTGAGCGAGGGTTGCACGCGCCGCAAGTGTCAGAACTCGCGGACGCACACAGTATATCGTCATCGAAACCGCCGCCCACCACCTTCACCCGCCCACGAATTTCAACTCGCGGCGGTCGGCGCGGCCGGCTGGGGCGCGGCCGCCGGTGACGGGAAGAGCCGGCGCGCCAGCCCCCCCCGCACCCCCGGGACCCACAGCACGAATGACAGAGGCGCGAGCAGCCGCAAGGACCGGAACAGCGCCCCGACCCCGTGCGGGCCGGTGGTCCGTGTCCCCTGCGAGTCGGTCAGCACCGGCGCCGCCGCGCCCGGGTCGGGGACGAGGGCCACCTGATTTTCGGCGTCGACCGCAACCGTCAGGGCCGCGGCGCGGGTGGCGGCGGCGGAGCCCGGGGCGAACGCGAGCTTCAGCCGGGGCAGGGCCGGGCCGCCGCGGAGCCGGTCGCGGATCACCTGATCGGGCAGGAACGCGACCAGCATGATGATCATCAGCAGTTCGAACAGGTTCAGCCCCATCAGCACCGCGATGAACGCGTGCATGGCGGTCGCGAGCAGGATGATGAGCCACCGGAGCCGGGTCCACAGGAGGAACGGGCCGGCGACCTCAATGAACAGCGTGCCCCAGACCCCGAGCACGGTGACCGCGTAGTACAGCGGCTTGATGCTCGCGCCGGCCCGCAGCGCCTTCTCGTACCACTCGTACTGCATCAGGGTGAACTCGGGGTTCACCACCACGTCCCACAGCGCCCGCCCGTCCCACCACGCCCCGCCCTTCAGCTTCGACAGCCCGGCGGCCACGTAGATGAAGCAAAAGTGGACCTGGATCAGCCGCAGCGCCAGCCCCGCCGAGCGGGACGGCGGGGGCGCGTCGAGGAACGCCCGCGTCGCGGGCGGGAGCGTGCCCCCCGACCGCGCGAGGCCGGCCCGCGCGGCGCGGTACCGGGCGACGAGCCGGTCCACCGAGAGCGCCGCCCCGCTGTTCCCCACCATCAGGTAGAACAGCAGGATGTTCATCATCGTGTCCATCCCGAACAGGATCTGCTGGGACCGGTGGATGTAGCACACGACCGCGATCCAGGTGAGGACCGAGGTGACGCGGGTGAACAGCCCGATCGTGAACAGCAGGATGGCGAGCAGGGCGCACGCGTGGATCAGGGCCATCTGGGTCGGGTCGGTGACGTGGAACCAGACGGAGAACACCTTGTGCCCCGTGCGCAGCGCCTTGTCCGCCTCGTTGTTCCAGTAGTCCAGGTACTCGATCTTCTTCTCGCGCTCGGCCGGATCGTTGGGCAGCGTGTACAGGAAGTGGACCAGCGCGCGGCGCAGCTCCGGCCCGAGCTCGACGAAGTGGTTGAGCACGTACGCCCGGGCGCCGGTGTCGCGGGCCGGGAGCACGTCCCAGAACGCGCGGACGTCGTTGGCGACCCGCTCGCGCTCGGCGGCCGGGAGCGCGGCGAAGAACGCGGGCGGGGCCGGGGTGGGCGGCTGGTCCGGCTGCGCCGCGGGCACCTGGCCGCTGACCAGCGCCGCCAGGTACCGGTCCCGGCGCTCCGGGAACGTGCGCATGTCCTGGAACCAGTTCAGCGCCAGCACCGGAATCTCCGGGTTGTCGCTGTCGCTCACGCGCCGCAGGAACTCCAGCGACGCCTTGCGCTTCGCCTCCTCGGCGGGCAGGGCGCGGATGAAGTCCACGACCGCCTTGCGGCGGTGCGGGAACTCGGGCACTTTGGCGGGCACCACCGACTCCGGGTCCCACGACCAGAACGGCGACACCTGCCACGGGTACTCGTGCCGCTCGCGCTCGATGTACGCGGCCGCGTACCACCCGTGCTTGCCGAAGAACTGCTGCAAATCGATACTGTACGCGATGTGGATGTACAGCACCAAGAGGCCGGTGGTGACGCGGATGAACCCGAGGGTGGTCGGGTCCGCGGCCGGGAACCAGAACCCGACCCACCGCTGCCACGGGGTCCGGTACACGGGCTCGGGGGCGGTGATGGACGGCGCTTCAGAGGCCATGTGAGTGTTGTGTTGAGTGTGGGTGCAGGGAGTGGGGGGCGCAGGTGCGAGCGGCGACCGGGCATCAACGCGCCTTCGGCCGCCGGCTCGCACCCGCGCTCACGCCCGGTGCGTCAGCGCAGTTGGTTCCAGTCGAACACCTTGTTGCGGTGCCGGGGGTCGTCCACGTCGCCCGCGTTCAGGTCGAGCGTGTCGAGCGCGTGGATCGACATGAAGTCGATGAACGGCCGCTTGTGCGGGTCGCCCGGCGGCACCCCGCCCGGGCGCGGGAGGATCGGCACCAGCCAGTACAGCAGCGGCTCCTGCGGGTTGAGCAGCTCGATGCGCGCCGCGCCCGGCTTCTCGGGGTCCGCGACGTACCCGAACTCGCCCAGGAAGAACGGCCGGTAGGTGGCCGGGTCGTAGGGGCTGGTGCTGCCCGGACGGTTCCGCGGGTTGGCGAACTCCTCCACGTTCATGGTCCGGTGCTCCACGCGGTAGATCTTGACCGTCGTTTTGCCGGCCCGCGCCGGGTCCGCGTGTTCCAGGATGATGTGCGAGGCGTACGACGGCAGCACGTACCGCGCCACCTCCGCCTGCGGCAGCCGGTACTGCGACTGCGGGTCCTCGTTCGGGTTCATCGGGATCAGGTGCGCCACCGCCTGGCGGCGGGGGAGCATCTCGCTCCGCTCGGCCACGTTGGCGAGCAGGCCCGGGGTCGAGCGGGCGAGCTGCTCGGTGATCGACAGCCGGCGGTAGTAAGTGAGCCCGAGCGGGTCCTTCACGTCGTCGGGGCGCTTCGGGAGCACCACCCACTTCGTGTCGTACTGCGGCCGGCCCTGCGCGTCGGTCCCGGTCTCGGTTTTGAGCATGAACACCAGCACGCTCGCCGGCCCGGGCTCGGGCGAGTAGAAGTGGTACGCGTTCCGCATGTAGATGAACTGCAGGTACGGATTGTACACGCGGATGAACATCTGCTCGGTGAGCCACGGGGTCGAGGGCGGCGTGGTGGTCGCGAAGAAGATGCCGGTGAAGTGGAACAGCAGCCACCCGCTGATGACCGGCAGCCGGTACCGCGCCGGGGCGGCCAGCGTCGCGGCCCCGGCCAGCTCCACCGCCGCCAGCACCCCGAACAGCAGCCGGAACGAGTCCCAGTGCTCGGGCACCCCGGCCACCGCCAGCGCGGCCGCGCCGCCTGCGATCGCCCACGCCCGCCACAGGTCCGGGCGCATCGACAGCGCCGCCCCCGCGGTCAGCGCCCCGGCGAGCACCAGCAGCAGCCGGGCCGTGGAAAGTGCCGCGGGCGGGGGGGCGACCGCGGCCGCGACGAGCCCCAGCGCGGCCGCCGCCGCGGTCAGCCCGAGGCCCGCCAGGCCTGCGCGGCGCACGAGCCTCCATTCAAACGGCGGCACCACCTCTTCGGTGCCGGGGGCTGCGTCCCTGTCCATGAACTGTCCTCAGTGCGGTCCCGAGTGCGACGGACGGTCATTACATCGGCGGGCGCTTTCTGGAGGCATAACTCCATTTTGACCCCGGCGTTGGCGGCCCGAAGATGCCGAACGCGGCACCCGAATTTTAGCTCCGTCCCGGGCAACCGATAGGCGGCCCTACAACCGGTGTTCATGGACTTTGGCCCCGGGTCAAACACCCCAATTTACCGTTGACTCCTAAATCGCCTCAATCTACCATCCTCACTATGAGGGTTCGACCGCCCGACTGGTTCAAGCTTCCCCACTTGCGGCAACGACCAGAGCGACAACTTGGCAACCGTTCTGTTGCGGACATGGAGCCGTGACCGGAAGTCGTTCGCGCCGGGCGGTCTCATTGAGGGCATCGAGATGTACAGCGTTGTTCTGATGGTTGCGGCGACGTCGGGCGGCGACATGGCTGCGTTCGGTGGTAAGGACAAGGGCGGCTGCCACGGCACGGTGGTCAGCGCCGGCTGCACCGGGTCGAGCTGCCACGGGTCGAGCTGCCAGGGCGGCGGGTTCCTCGGCCTGCGGAACGGCGGCGGCCTGTTCGGCAAGCACAAGAGCGGCTGCCACGGCAGCGAGTACGCCGGCTGCACCGGCTGCACCGGGTACACCCCGGCCCCGGCGCCGGTGGTGGTCGCCGCCCCGGCCGGCTGCACCGGCTGCACCGGGTACACTCCGGCCGGCTGCCACGGGTCGAGCTGCCACGGCGGCGGGTTCCTCGGCCTGCGTGACGGCGGCGGCCTGTTCGGCAAGAAAAAGGGCGGCTGCCACGGCGGATGCCACGGCTGGTAAGTGATCGTCTGAACAACGCGGGGTGGGGCCGTCCGGTGCGTCCGGGCGGCCCCGCTTGCGTTTGTGCGGTCTGTCGGACCGGGCTATAATCCCTCGTCGGCTCCCGACTGAGGGCGTTTCGAATTATGGGTGGCGCGCTGATCCGACCGCCGGTCGCGGAACTGCTGTTCCGACTCTACGACCGGCCGCTCCACCCCGAGCTGTTCGACGCGGTGGCCGCCCGCGCCGTCGCCCGCGACGGCGCGCAGCTCACCGTTCGCATCACGCGCACCGGGCACGCGCTGAGCTGGTCGCGGGGCCGCACGCACGTCGAAGAGGTCATCACGACGGCCGCGGCCGAGTTGCCCGGCGCCGGGCTGTGGCTGACCCGGCGGTTCGACGGCTCCCAGAGCCGCCGGGTCGAACTCGCCGGCGCCCGGTATCAGGTGTCGGCGCAGGTGGAGGTGCTGGCGCCCGAACAGTTCGTTCACGTCCACGCCGAGCTGCTGGCGGACGGCGCGCGGAAGGGGCTGGTGTTCCACTGCCGGGAGAACAACCGCGTGGGGCTGTCGCCGCTCGGTGCGGTGATCGCCGAGGCGCTGCCGCGGGCGCTCAGCGTTCACGCGTTCCACACGTTCCCGGACGAGTTCGCGGTGGTGAAGACGCAGTCGCTCATCGAGTACGCGGATTAGACCCGGCGGCGGCGGGCCGCGATCAGGAAGCGGTTCGCGCGGTCCGTGTCCGGCCGCTCCGGGAGCGTCGTGGCCGCGAACGCCTCCTGGAACACGCGGTCCAGCTCCAGCGCCCGCGCCTCCACCGCCTCGAACGGCACGTCCCCCTTCCGGATCGCCAGCAGCTCGTCGCGGTGCTCGGCCACGTCGACGCGGATGTCGCCGTCCCGCAGCGCGTGGATGCCGCTGTGCAGCAGCCGGATCAGGTGCATCGCGTGTTTCGGCTTGTACCGCCGGTCGGTCGCGAACCCCTTCTTCATCAGCCGGAACTGCGACAGCACGTACCCGGAGTACGTGCGGTACAGGTGCTTGGACAGGAACGCGGTGCGGACGCGGCGCAGTTCGTCGCCGGTCTCGTCGGCGTGGAGCACCACCGGCGACCAGAGCGTCTCCAGGATGTTCGGGTTCGCCTGAAGTGCCAGCCGCACGAACTTCTCGATCTCCCAGTCGGTCTCCTCGACGCCGTCGCCGAAGAACTCGACCTGCTCCGGCGGCTTGGTCAGCGACCAGTGCCAGTCCGCGGGCGGCAGGAACACGCCGCGGCGGTCCTCGTCGGACGACTCGGTGGCGAGGCCGAACGCCCGCGACCCGAGCATCACGCGGTACACCACGAACGCCGACACGTCCGGCCCGGCGGTCGCCGTCGCCTCGACGCTGTGGTCCTTGCGGCGCACGAGCAACTCGCCGAACTTCAGGCGGAAGGCCGCGCCGTCGAGGAACCGCACGAGGTACGGGCGGTCGTTGGACTCGGGCGCCTCGGCCACCTCGCCCACCGTGCCGGCGAGCTTGGTCCGTTCCGTGCCGGGCACCCGGCGCTCGTACCGCAGCACCACCTGCGTCCCGACCGGGATGAGGAAGTTCGGCGGCAGGTTGTCGGCCCGGTCGGATGCGAGCATGGGGCACCACGGCGAGTTACGGGAGCGAGGACGGACACGGCGCGCCCCGGCGAAGTTCGCCCCGCGCCCGCCACACCGGCTACTGCGGCTGCTCCCTCTTGGCCTCGATTTCGAGCAGCTTCTTTTTGCGGTGCAGGCCGCCGGCGTAGCCGGTCAGCGTGCCGTTCGTGCCGATCACCCGGTGGCACGGGACGATCACCGCGACCGGGTTGGTGGCGCACGCCCGCGCCACCGCCCGGCACGCGTCCGGGGCACCGATCGCTTCGGCCACCTGCTTGTAGCTCCGCGTCTCGCCGTAGGGGATCGCGAGCAGCGCGTCCCACACCCGGCGCTGGAACGCCGTAGCCCGCACGTCCAGCGGCAGGTCCAGGTGCGGTTGCGCCCCCGCCAGGTGCTTTTGAAGCTCGCCGACCCACGGGGCGAGCGGCCCGTCGGCGCGCTCGAGTGCGGCCCTCGGGAACTCCGCGCGGAGCGCCGCTTCGCCCGCCGCGTCGGTGTCGGCGAACCCGAGCCAGCAGATCCCTTTGTCCGTTGCCGCGAGAAATACCCGACCGAGCTCGCACTGCGCGGTTGTGAAGCGAATCACCAGCGCGGCCCCCTTCTGGTACTGGCCGGGCGTCATCCCGAGCTGGCCCGCGGCGCGCTCGTACAGCCGGCTGCTGGAGCCGTACCCGGCGGCGGTCATCGCGGTCGTCACCGTGTCACCTTCTTTGAGCTTCGATTTGAGGAGCTGGAGCCGGCACGCGTCCGCGAACCGGCGCGGGCTCAGCCCGACCACCCGCGTGAACACGCGCTGGAGGTGCGCGGGGCTCAGCCCGACCTGCTGGCCGAGCTGCGCGAGTGTGCGCGGCGAATCGAGGTTCGCCCGGATGTAGTCGCACAGTTCGCCGATCAGCGACACCGTTTCCGCGGTCGTTGGCATGGGGCCTCCGCGCTCACGATACGCGGAGGGGATCGGGGGCCGCTATCCGGTTCTTGCGCGGGCGGGCGAAAAGTATAAACGCAGCGGGGCGCACGGATGTCCGTGCGCCCCGCTCGCGTTGACCGCCCGATCAGTTCTTCTCGGGCTCTTTCTTCTCGGGCTCCTTCTTCGGCTCCGGCTCGCTCTTTGGCTCGCCGTCCTTGTTCAAGCCTTCCACCCCGCGGACCCGCTGGCGGCTCACTTCCGGCGCCGGCCACAGGTTGCGCATCGGTTTCGCGTACTTCGCGTTGGCGTCCCGGAGGCACACGATCAGCCCGTTGTTGGCCGCCAGGTAGACCCGGTCCGACGCGGTGTTCACCACGGGCACGTTGAACTCGCCGAAGTCGGCCGATCCAAGGGGCGCGGACCGATTGCTCGCAGCGTTCGTCGGGCGCTTGGCGTCGTATACCAGGAACCGGCCCTGGCGGTCGCGGACGTACACGAACTCCTCGTTCGCGCCGATCACGCGGTCGGCGCCGGCGTCGGACCGCCAGATGGTGTCGCCGGTGTCGCGGTTGAAGCACACCACCCCGCTGTTGTCGCCGGCGGCGTACACGCGGTCCTTCGAGACGAACGGGGCGTGGTTGTTCAGACCGCCGGTGGCGGCCCGCCACTTGACGTTGATGCCGCCCGCCAGGTTCCCGGTGGTGCCCGAGATGGCGACCAGGATGCCGTTGTCCAGGGGCACGTAGAGGGTGGTTCCCGCAGCGACCGGGGCGGCCGGGATCGCGCTGCTGAACCGCTCCTTCACCTCGGTCACCACCTTTTCCTTGCTCAGCTCCTTACCGAACGCCATCACCGTGTTGTCGTCGGCGACGGCCCACGCGCGGGTCGGGGTGAGGAGGAGCGGGTACAGGATCCGGCTGGTGAGCCCGAACTCCCAGCGGAGCGGCGGCGGCGGCGCCTTGGGCCGCAGGTCGGCCAGCGCGAGCGACGCGGCCACCGATGGGGGGATCACGCCGATCGACGGGGTCTGCTGCACGTACTGCCCCGATTCGAGCCGCAGGGTGTACGGCGGGCGCAGGGACGGGATTACGTTGATCGCCGGGGTCGGCGAGCGGTTGTCGAGGTTGTACGGCGGGACGACGCTCGGTAGCACGCCGATCGCCGGGGTCCGGGAGCCGGTGACCCCGCCGACCGGGGCCGCCGCAGCGGCCGGACGGGCGGTGATCTCGGGGTACCGGCTGGTCGCGTGTGCGGTTCCGGACGTGGGGTACCGCTTCACCAGCTCGCCGAGCGGGCTGGGGGTGTCCTTTTTGGCCCCCTGCGCGAGCGCGTCGGCCGGCGCCTTGGTGGGATCGTTCACCGGGATCGGGCGGAGCATGTCGTACACCGCGATCCGGTGCGCCCCGGCCGCGCCCGGGCGCATCCCGAGGACGCAGTACACCGACTCGTCGTCGGCCGCCAGGCCCGTCGTGGTCGGGGTGCCGAGTTCGTGAACGAACTCGGTGACCCCGGTGTACCGGTAGAACGCGTACAGCCGGGTGAGGTGCGCGCAGAACACGTACTGCGAGTTCACCGCCACCGGGTACGCGTTCCCGTACACCCCGTTCCCCAGCTTGGCGGCCCACTGGATGCGGCCCGTCAGCGTGTCCACCGCGACCAGCATCCCGCTCCGGGTCTGGACGAACATTTGGTCGTCGAAGGTCTGCACCTGAGCGACGGCGTCTTTCGTGCCCTCGACCGGGAGCACGAGGGACCATTCGGTGCGTAAGTTGAGCCGCTCGAGTGCCGCGGTGTCCGGGGGCACGGCCTTCGATGCCGTGCCGATCGGTTGGGCCGGGGCGAGGGCGGCGAGCGCCAGAACGAGGCCGGCGACCGCGCCGGAACGATGCCACATAGGTGCGACTCCAGAGCGAAGCCGGGCGCGAAACGTTCCGTTCACTTTACCACGGCCGCGCCGGCTGTGCGAGGTGCGAACCGCGTAGCGAACGTGCGAAGACGGCGGCGGCCGTGTCGGTGGCGCCGGTTGTGCGGCCGGCGCGACTACTTCTTACCCATCTCCCGCTTGCGGCGGAAAAAATCAGTGAGTGCCGCGGCGCACCGGTCCGCGAGCACGCCCCCGACGACCTGCGCGCGGTGGTTGAGGCGCGGGTCGCTCGCGATCTGGAACAGCGTGTGGCATGCCCCGGCCTTCGGATCGGTACAACCGTAAACGACCATCGGCACGCGCGCCTGGACGATCCCCCCGGCGCACATCGGGCACGGCTCGAGGGTGACGTACAGGATGCACTTCTCCAGCCGCCAGGACTTGAGGGCGGTCGCGGCCTGGGTGATGGCGATCATCTCGGCGTGAGCGGTCGGGTCGTTGAGCCGCTCGCGCATGTTGTGCGCCTGGCCGATCACGCCCAGTTCCGGGTGGACGATCAGCGCCCCGACCGGCACCTCGTCCTCGCTCGCCGCGACCGCCGCCTCGTCGAGCGCCATCTCCATGTGATGAACGTGGAACGGGTGCGCCGGGTCGGTGAACGCGAGGTCGAACGGGTTCATGCCGTTAGTGTAGCTGCAAACGCGGCATGAGGATTGGCCACAAAAAGAAGCAGAAGAGGATTGGCCACAAAAAAGCACAAAGGGCACAAAAGCAAACCGAAGACAAAGAGAAGCACTTTTAAACTCACTTCTCTGTCTTCGTCTGTGGTTCCTTTTGTGCCCTTTGTGCTTTTTTGTGGCCAATCCTCTTCTGCCTTGGCAACCCGCCTACTTCGCCAGTTCGTTGAGCGTGTAGTACGCCTCGGCGTGGAGCAGCGGGCGGCCGTCGCGGCTCTTGATGTCGTCGGCCCGGATCGCGAACACGCGGCCCTTCTTCAGCCCCGACACCGGCACCGTCAGTGTCTTCCCATCCTTTGAAAGCGTCGCCGCGCCGACCGTTTCGGCGCGGAGGTCGACCTCGGGGCCGCCGTAGTTGCTCAGGTACTGGTACGTGTACGAACTCACCGTGACGGACTTCTCAAGCGTCGCCGGGTCAACGGGCGTCGTGAAGGTCAGCGCGAAGCCGTCACGGGTCAGGCCGATGTGGTGGATCTCGAACGGCTCGGTCCCGGTGTACACCACACGTTGCAGCCCGTAAGGCTTGCCGCCGAGCGACCCCCACCCGCGGTTCGTCTGGCCCGCGAACAGGCTGCCCCCGTCCGGGCTGAAGGCGATCCGGTTCACCCCGCACTGCAACCCGGCGCGGAACGGGAAGCACGCGCCCTGGTACACGCCGTTCACCCGCTCCAGCGCCACTCGCATCACGACCGCGTTGGTCTGGTCGCCGACGAAGCACTGCCCCGCGAACGGGCCGAATTTGCCGCCGGTGGTGTCCCACACCGGTTCCGTCACCGACTTCCCCATCCGGCCGTAGGGGAACCAGATGCACGGCGGGTCGAGGTCCGGGTACACCGGGACCGGCCGCACCCAGGGGAGCGTGCGCCCCAGGTCGTTCCACTTCTTGAGCGCGGGCTGCGTGCCGTCGTACCACATCCCGCTCGCCACCGTCTCGGGCACCTTCCCGGCGAACGGCGAGTCCTTCACCCACCGCAGCCCCGCCTGGTGGCCGTAGAACTTGCCCTGCTTCAGGTGGTGCATCTTGTTCGTGACCACCCACTCGCCCTGGTTGTCGCAGTAGAAAAGCTCGCCGTCCGGTGCGAAGTTGATGCCGTTCGGCGAGCGCAGCCCGTAGGCGAACGGTTCCATCTTGCCGTCCGGCGACACCTTGACGCACCACCCGCGCCACGGGGCCTTCGCCTGGTGCCCGCCGCCGAACCCGACGTTCAGGGTGATGAAGAAGTTGCCCTGCTTGTCCCGCGCCGGGCCGAACGCGTACTCGTGGTAGTCGCCGCTCACGCCCCACTTGTCGCACACGGTCTGGAACTGGTCGGCCTTATCGTCGCCGTCTGTGTCGGTGAGTTTGGTGAGCTCCGGGCGCTGGATCACGTACACCGCGCTGTTCGCCTCGACGTACAGCCCGAGCGCCTCGTGCATTCCGGAGGCGTATTTGGTCATCTTGACGTCGGCGGGGTTGTCGGCGGTCGGGTTGTGGATCAGCCAGATTTCGCCGCGGCGCGTGCAGGCGAGCAGCTTGCCGTCCGGCCGGAACGCCAGCCCGCCGACTTCAAGAACGCAGTCGGCCGGGAGGGGGATCGTAACGACCCTGTAGTGCAACTCCTCGCCCTTTGCGGCGGCGACCGCGGCTTCGCCCTTCGGCGGGAAGTCCCGGTCCAGCCGTTTGCGGACGGTCGCGGGAACGATCTCGGGCAGTTCCGGGTTCGCGTACACGGCCCACTCGCCGGCTTCCTGGCACACCTTGATGAGGATCTCGTTGGCCCCCTCCTTGATGTCGGCGACCGCACTGTCCTGGTCCGCGGCGGCCGCGCGGGTGTGCTGCTCGTGCAGGATTCGTTTTCCGTTCACGAACACGCTGATGTAGTCGTCGCTGCCGAAAGAGAGTGGGAGCTTGAAGGCCCGGGGCGACTCGAACGTGTGATGGAGGTACACGACCGCGTTGGCGCGCACGTCCGGGAAGAGCTTTTGCAGGTTCACGACCCGCCCGAGCTGGAAACCGGTGTACTCCTTCCAGGTCACCTTCGCCCCGCTCTTACCGGCGTAGGCGGCCTTCAGATCGACCTTTTTCTCGGGCGGGTAGGCGAAGTCGAACCCGGCCTTATCGGTGTTGTCGAACGGCCCCGCGTAATACCACTTACCTTCGAGATTGGGGAGCCCGTACGATTTGAGCGTGGCCCGCGCACTGTCGGCGCGGTTGCCCTTGTTGACGTACTCCCCGTCCAGGGGCTTTTCCTTCGGCGGTTGTGCGCCCGTGAGCGGTACGAAGGCAAGACCGGCGGCCAGCGCCACCGTGAGGAGCGCGGACAGGGAGTTCATCGGCGACTCCGAAAGACTGAGTGGAAGCGGTTGGCAGGATGAAGACGAGTGTACCCGCTCAGAACCGGGCCCACAACCGCGCGAACTCGGCCGCGAACGCGGCGACCAGCGCGGCGTCGGCCGTGTCCACGATGTTCTCGTAGTTGAGGTCCGCGGCGCCGCGGGTCCAGTTGTAGCTGCCGTTGATGAGCCGCACGCCGTCGAAGACGGCGAACTTGTGGTGCATGTGTCCGTTGAGCCCGGCGTCCGCGGGGCCGTGCATGTCGTCGGTTTTCACTGGGATGCCGGCCTCACGGAACTTCTGGACGTCCGACCCGGCGTCGTGCTGCTTCTCGTTGTCGGTGATGATCCGCACGGCCACCTTGCGCCGGTGCGCGTCGAGGATCGCGCGGGAGATGCGGTCGTCGGTGACGGTGAACACGCACACGTCGGCGGTGCGGCGGCACTGGTTGAACCGCGCAACGATTTGCTGAAGGCACCGCTCGCCGGGCGCGAAGTACGCTTCGTCGCCGGCGGCTGCGGCGGGCGAGGCGCCTCCCGGCGGTTGCACCGGGGCGATCACCTTCATGATGTCTTCGAGCCACTCGATGAGTTCGCTCGCCGCCGGGTCCGCGACGGCCGCGCGGGCCACCTCGAACGCGGTGTGCCGGACCAGCCCGCGGTGCTGGTCGGACTTCACGTTTTTGGCGAGCCAGTCGGCGAGCGCGGACTTCTCGCCGCCGGAGAGCTTGCGGTCCGCGAGTGACTGCGTGAGGAAGCGGGTGAGGTCGTCGGGGTTCATGTGAGGTGTTGTAGCTACTCGGCCTGCGAAGCCCCACGCGCGATAGAAGCGGCTACCACATCCGCTTGGGAGAGGAGCGTGTGGTCCGTTCATGGCTTCGCCTTAAACGTCGGTGCCATTGGGCCAAAGGGACGCGATTCGCTGAGAAAAACACGTACTTCTCCCGGAGTATGCTCACTCGGTAACGGCTTCCAAGATGCTAAAGGGGGACGGTCGCCAGAGGGCCGAAGAGGGGTGGCCGCAAAAAAGCACATAAGGGGTGTGGTCCCGTTACTGCGCTGTTTACACGGCCAATTGCATGGGGGGGTGGGGTTTCGGGTCGGGAGTCTAGATCTGGAGTTCCCCACGGAAAGTGGACAGCTTTTAGCGGTGGGTTGGGTTATGCGTTCGTTCGTACTCGTCTGGGGCAACGTAGTCCAGAGCGGAGTGCCGTCGGACCCGGTTGTAGAACGTCTCGATGTACTCGAAGATGCTCGCCTTGGCCTGCTCGCGGGTGGCGTAGTCCTCGTGGTGAACGAACTCCTTCTTCAGGCTGGCGAAGAACGATTCCATCGGCGCGTTGTCCCAGCACTGCCCGACCCCGCTCACGCTGCACACGATCCGCTCCTCTCGGAGCCGCCGCGGGTCATGTTCGCTCGCGTACGGGCTCCCGCGATCCGAATGCGCCACCAGAGCTGAACGCGAAGACCCCTTGAGACGAGCGCCCAGAGCCATCTCCAGGGCATCCACCACCAACCGGCTGGTCGTCGTCCCGTCCATCGACCAACCGATCACGCGGCGGCTGAACAGGTCTCCCACGGCCGCCAGGTACAGCCACCCCTCGCGGGTTGGGATGTACGTGATGCCCGCACACCCGCGGGCGTTCGGCTGGTCTGGGTCGAACGCCCGAGCCAACACGTTCGGGGCCACCGGGTGTGCGTGATTCGAGTCCGTGGTCTGGCGGAATTTCCGCTTGGTTCTTGCGGCGATTCCGGCCTCACGCATGACTCGGGCCACGACGTTCACGCGGCACGCGTGCCCGCTCGCCACCAGTTCGGCGTGGATGCGTGGGCTGCCGTACCGGGCCTTCACCTCTTCGGTCAACTCCTCGTGTCGAACCTCGGCGGCACGGGGCTCCCGCGACCGCCACGCGTACAATCCGGACCGCGACACCCCCAGCACCCGGCACATCCGCACGATCGGCCACTCGGCCTTGCGTACCTCGATCCAGGCGAACGTCAGTTCGTCTGGATCGAGGGACGCCGACGCATTTTGAGGATGTCGCGCTCCATCTCCAGCCGCTTCACCTCGGCCCGCAGCCGCCGGTTTTCGTCCTCGAGCGGTGTGAGATGGCCGGATCCGGGGAACGCACTCGGCCCGTCCTTGGCGAGCGCCTTCTTCCACGTGTGAAGCCGGTTCTCCGAGACGCCCAGCCGACGCGCGGCCTCCGCAACCGAGAGCTTCTGCTCCGTAACCACCTTCACCGCCGAGAGCTTGTACTCGGGCGCGTACGTCTTCCGCTTGCCAGCCATCGGTGTCTCCCTTAATGCTTGGAGTTTACACCGCTTTCCCGCTGTCCACCATTCGTGGGGAACTTCAGATCCCCCAGCATGAATAACGGAACGGCCCCGCCCGGTATACGGTTGACGAGATAGCCCAACTCACCCCCTCGTCCGTCGCTACCGCCCCGGCGGGAGTGGTACCAGTTGCACCCGCAGCCCCGGCGCCGGCGGGCCAGCGGCGTGGTACCGGAGTTCGTCGGCCCGTGCCGGCGACCACCCGCGGCCGGTAGCGGGGCGCGCGGTCCACCCCGGGGCCGGTCGCACGCGCACGTCGACCGACGTGAGCCGGCCGTTCGGGACCGCCGGAACGGCCGGTTCGAACGGCCATTCGGCTCCGGGCCTGCCGCCGGGATCGAGCGTCCCGGTCCATTCGAACGCCCCCTCGCGGGCGCCGGCTCGGAGCCACACTTGCACCCGCTCGCCGGACCGGCCCCACCCGGACACGTCCGGGCCGCGCACCTCCAGCACCTGCACCGCGGGAACCGAAAACTCGAACAGCGCGACCGGTGCCTCGCTGCTCCACGAAAGATGCCCGTTCGCGTCGGCGCGGGTCGGCCCGACAGCCCAGGCGGTGGACGAGAGCACCCGGGGGGCCTCACCCGTGCGCAACACGGGCCGCAGTTCGGCGGCCGCGCCGGGCGCCGGGCGGAACGCCCGCGGCAGTTGGTTCGGGTCGAGCTTCAGGTCCGTTACCGGAACGAAGTCGCGCAGCGCGTCGGCCGAAAAATCGATCACCCCGGTGCGGCCGACCTCCTCCACCGCAACCCGCGTCGGGCGGAGCGCGTAGACGGGGTCCGTTTCGCCCTTCACGGACCCGAACACCACCCGCGGGAACCGCAGCACCGGTTGACGGGTCAGCGGCTTACGCGGCGCGCACTCCAGCACTACCAGGAACCGACCCGCGGACGCCCCCTGGAAGTCGATCTGCAGTGGACGAACGCCGCCCTTCTCCGGTTCCAGTTGCCAGTCCCGCAGCGCGGGCGCCGTGCCGAGCGCGTCGGGCGCCCGGACCGCGACCCGCAGCACCTCCAGTTCCGCCGGGACGTCGACCCGCAGCCCCGGAACGGTGCCCTGTTCGACCCGCACGAGGTACGCGGCCGTCAGCTCGGCCCCGCCGTCGGTCACGTCCCACACGCACGCCTCGCGCACCTTGATCGCGGCGGCCCCGTCCACGCCCTCGCGCCATCGGAGGTGAACGTGCTTCACCGCGCCGAGGTCCGCCTCGATCGTGGTCCGCTCGCCCGCGGTGGCCGTCGTCTGACGGCCGAGTCGCCCCACCGATTGCGGTTGACGCGCCGCGCCGGGCAGCACCGCTGTCAGCTTCGTGTCGGGCACGTCTGGCGTCCCGAACCGCAGCTCGCGCTCGGCCCCGGACGCAGTAACGGTCGCGGCGAACCGGATGTCGATCTCGTACCGACCCGCCGCACCCAGCGGAACCGCGTACGTGTCGGGCTTGGGAGCGGTTGCGAACGCCGGCGCCCCGTTCACCGTCACCCGCTCCAGCCGCGCGTCCCCCAGCGGAAGCGTGAGCACGTTGTCCCCGGGGCGGAACGCATGCACAACGAACCGTGCCGCGACCCACGCCCCGGTGTCGTCGGCCCGCACGTCGTAAGTCACCGCCGTGACCACTGGAGGTAACGGGGCGGGGTGGGCGAGCGCGTCGAGCCGCTCCAGCAGCGCATTCGCAGCGGTCACCTCCTCGGCGCCGCCGGCCCCGGTGCCGATGAAGACGGTGACCGGAACCGGCGGTTGGGCGATCAACCCGAACGACCCGAGCGCCAGCGTGCCGACCAGGATCCCGGCGGCGACCGCACGGCGGGCGGCAGCCCACACAAGTGCGCGGGCGAACCCAACGGGCGCGGCGCACAGCACCGGCCACGCGATCCGCGCCCACCACGGCGACCCGAACTCCGCGGCGCCAAGCGCGGCCGCCGCAACGGCCCCGAACACGAGAGCCCCGCGCGCCCGGCCGGCGCCCACAACCCCGAGCGCAACCACGACCGCGGCCGCCACCGCCGCGACGGCGTCGGCGGTGCGCACGGCCCCGACCCGTACCCACCCGTCGTCGGACCGGATAACGAGCGCCGGCGGGCCGCTGGTGATCGGCCCGCCGAGCAGCGGCGGGCCGTCCGCAACGGCCCCGTCCGGGCGCGCCGGCCACCCGGGCAACACCCCATCCGCGAAGCTCCACCACCGGCGCACCGGCGGGTCGCCCGGGACCAGCGGTACCGGACTGGTGACCGTCCGGGTCGGCCACCCCGGCTCAGCGGGTAGGCGGTATCGTACCTCGAACCGCACCGCATCGCCGACGGGGATCGGGACCGACAGCGCTCCGCCACGCACGGCGCACGCGGCCGGGCTAAGCCAGCGCCCGTTGACGCACACCCCGCGCACTTCTGCACGGTGGGGCAGTTCCACTGGCAGCGTACCGCCCCCGGAGTCGCGCACGGTCGCCCCGAACGCCGCAACTATCTCATCGGGGCCGCGCACTGCGGTGAGCAAATACGCGCCCGTCGCCTGTAGCCCGGCCGCCACGGGCGCCGGCCGCACGCGCAGCTCGGCGCCTTTCAGCTCGGCCGTCGCGCGCCCGCGAAGTGCGGCGGCCAGTTCGACCCGGGTGTTCTGGTCGGCACCGACCAGTCGCGGCACTCCGAGGACAAAATCGTCCGTCCCGAGTGGCGGGCCGGGTGCAACCGTCTCGAGCACGGCGGCGCCGGCCACCGGCCGCGCGAACCGCACGAGCCAGAACGTGCCCGCGCCACCCGCGCCGACCCGCGCGGGGGCACCGACGAGGTTCGCGAGCCCGTCGATCGTTCCCAGGAAAGGGGGCTCGATCAGCGCGGGCGGAATCGGGATCGCGCTCGCGGCGTTCTCGGCCGGGCCGGTGAGGCCCCACGTCCGGCCGTCGTCGGGCGGGCCGGGCACGAACACCAGCGCCTCGGTGAGCGCGCCGCCGGCCGCGGAAAGAGAAACGCGCGTGGTCGCGAGCCACCGCCCGTCGGCCGTTCCCAGCGACACGACGGCGTCGGCTCTCAGCACCGGCGCCGCGGGCGCCAGTACGAGCGTGCCGGCGGGCTCCTTCGCGCGGTAGGTGTAAACGGCCCGGGCGTCGGCGGGAGCATCGGTCGCGAGCCAACCCCACAGCCCCGCCGGCGTCGCTCCGGCATCGGGTCGAAGCTGTGGCACCCAGGCGGGTGCGACCGAAACGCTGAGCCACCCGTCGCGCTCGGTCGCGCCGGCCACGGCGAACGTCGGGAACGGCACCGGCGTGCCGGGCCGCGCTCCCGGACCGCGGAACTCGAACCGTAGCTCGGCTTGTTGGCCGGCGAGCAGCGGGCGCGCCAGTTCGATGACCTGGCCGTCCGCCCACGGGGGGCCGATGTGTGCGACGAGTTCGTCCGTCCCGGCTGCGCCGCGGTCGAGGGCGAACCCCGGCGGCGGGCGCACGGTGAGTTGGAAAAGCGCCCCGCGGGTCGCCCGCACGCCCACCCGGGCGACGAGGAGCGATGCCGCCGGTCCCGGGAACCACTCCAACCGCTCAAAGGTGTTGAACGCGCTCTCGGGGTTGGTCAGGCGGATCGACGGCATCCGGCGGAACGGGGCGTTGCTCCCGGGGGCCATCAGCGCGCCGCTGAGCGAAAGTACCCGCGACAGATCGGTCGCCGTAACCGCGTCCGTGAGGTGGTAGTCCCCCGGCGCCCACGACCCGATGTTCAGCCCGGGGGCCACTCGCAGTTCAACGGACTCGCTCTCGGTGACGGCGCCGAGCGGGCGGACCGCGGGCAGCGGCGCGTCTGCGTGGCGGGCGGCGTCCGGGAGCGGCGCGACCGCGGTGACGAGCACTTTCCCACCGGGGCCGGGCTGCCGCAGAGAGACCGTAACGCGGCGCGGGCCGCCGGGCGCCGCAGGCGGCCCGACGGACCACCCGGCGCCGTTGTTCGCGATCACCTCGGTGACGCGCAGACCCGGGTCCGCGAGGAGCGTCCACTCTCCCACCGACCCGCGCACCGGGCGCAGCTCGTACTCGAACGCCGCGGTGAGTTGGTGCGGGCTCAGCTCGTACTTCGCGACCAGCGCCGCCGTGGCCCCCGCGGACGCCGCAGCCGTGGCGCGGACCGCGAACTCGAGCCGGGGCCGGCCGCCGAACTGAAACCGCCACCGCTTCCGGCCGGGCTTGCCCTCGGCGGCGAAAGGGCCGGTGAGGAGGGCGTCGGTGAGCGGCGCGGGCACCTGGTCGTCCAGCAGTTCCAGATCCAGCGCCGCCGACGCGCACGTCGGCACCTTCAGGTCGAACCGTCGTTCACCGGGTTCCGCGGTGCCCGCGAGGGACCACCGAAACTGGAGCGCCTGGCGCCCTTCACGGGTGACCCACACCGCCGGTGCCGCAGCCCCGGCCGGGACGGCGAGCACCGCGGCCCCGTCGGCGCCCCACCGCGGAGAGCGGACCGCCACGCGCAACGGGTCGAGCGACAGGAACGCGGCGCCGCCGGTCGCGTTCAGCACCCCGAGCGTCGCGGTGCCGACGAGATCGCCGCCGTCGATTGCGGCCGTGTAGTTCGCTTCGACGATTCGCGGCGCGTGCTTCGCTCGCGCGACGGCCCGACCCGCGGCCCGCACCCGGGCTTCAAATTCGCTGCGCGGCAGGCGGAGAACCGGCCCCGGTTCGAACTCTTTCAGCAACTCGGGAAGTTTGGCGGCCGGGGCGCGGACCCGGCGGATCGGGAACGGGTCGTCGGCCGGGGTCGCGTCGAGGGCGCCGCGCACGGCGGCACCGACGGGCGGGCGCGGCGCCGCCCCGAGGGCGGCACCGGCCGCGCACGCGAGCGCCAGAATCAGCCAGCCCGACCTGGACATCATACGCGCCACCGATCCGCTTACTCCCCGTCGGCGCCGCGCCGGCGGGCTCATGGCGTTTGGTAACCGAAGCTGCTATGCGCCGCTGCCTGTGGGGGCGGGTGTGCCGGCGCCCCCCGGGCGGCTCGGCGCCGACGGCGACGGCGGGATCGTCGCGCTGGCGGTCGGCGCCGGGAGCGTGCGCGTGAACCCGGGCAGGTACCGGACCCGGCGCCGCACCTCCCACCGCACCGCCGCTTGCACCGCGACCGCGGCCAACCCGAACACGAGCCCCGGTTGCGCCGCCGCAACCGCTTGGGCCGCCGGCTGCGGGTACAGCACCACCGCCACCGCGAACCCGCCTCCCAGCGCCGCAATCGTCAGCGCCGCGGCCACCGGGTTGAGCCACGCCAGCAGCACCACGAGCAGGAACACCACCAGCGAGCACACGACCAGGACCGCGGTCCACGGGGCGCGGGCCACCCGCACCGGCTCGGGGCCGAGCTGTCGCGCCGCCAGCGGCTCGCCCTCTTGGAGCGGTGCCGGGGCGCCCGACAGGGGCTCGTCCCCGGACGTGAACCAGCGCTCCAGCTCGGCCCGCGGGGCGGCCGACGGCGCGAACACCGGCCCGCGCCACCGCCACCGTAGCTCCGGGCGGGTCCGCCCCCCGAGCAGCAGCGGGGCCGAACCCGACGGCTCGGTGATCAGCCAGCGGACCGGACCGGAGTACGCCGCGGCCGTCACCCGCGGCGGGACGTAGAGCGTTTCCCCGACCGCCTGGCGCGTTCCGGGTAGCGCGTACTGCACCTCCAGAACCGCGGCGCGCCCGGCCGGCAGTTCGGGCCGGGATACGCGGAACAGCCGCCCGCCGTTCGCCTCACCGGCCGGCTGTAACGGGGCGGTCAACCCGTCCAGACGGGCCGTCGGGTTGGGACCGGTTTCGTTCGGCAGCCACACCTCGACCGCCGGGGCGAGCCACCGGACGAGCCGGAACCGCGCGCGGTAGCTGACGCTCCCGTCCTCGGTGGCCCCCGCTTCGACCAACGCGCGATCGATCCACACGGCGGCGGCCGATTCCGGCGGCGCGGGGTGCAACTCCACCGCGAACGGGTGCTCCGCGGACGCGCCGAGTGTGAGGGCAGGGAGCGTGTCGCGCTCGGGAATCACTTCAGGGGGCAGTTCGCGCCACCTCGGGGCGGCGGCGCTCACCGTTCGCCCCGTCATCGAGTTGACCCACACGCGAACCGTCGCCTCGGTGCGCGCCGCCTCGGCCGGCCAAAACAGCCCCACCGGCACCGCCACCGGCCCGTCGGTACGTTCGGGCAGCGGGAGCGCGAAACTGATCCGTACGGTGTGATCGGCCGTGTCGGCGATCGGAACGAACGACCACACGCCGGGTGAAAGGGCGTCGAGGGCGGGAACGGTCTTCAGCCCCAGCGCGTCGGCGGGGCCGCGGAGCCGCACCGGGCGCGAGAACCCGTCAACCGCGCGCAACCGGAGGGTTTGAGACACCACCAACTGGCGCTCGCCCACGGTCACGTCGGCGCGCACCTCTGCGGTCACATCTGGGCGGGGCTGGCGCCAGCTCAGCGCGACCCCGGCGGCCCCGAGTTCCGCCCGACCGGTTACGGAAACGGGCACCTTTGGCGGCGTGCCGTCTGTCCCGGGCACGGCCCCCAGCGCCGCGCCGGCCGCCGCGATGTGATCACCTTCGCGGTCGCGCCAGGAGCCACGCAGCTCCAACCCGTCGGGTACGACTGCGGTGACGGTCGTGTCCCGCTCCAGGGCCTTTGGGAACCGCGGCAGCGGGACGGTCGTTGCGCTGCTACCCGCCGGCACCTCCACGGCGCCGACCAGCACCACGCTGAACGGCTGTTTGGTGGGGCGGGCGAGGCGCACCGTGACCGGGAGCCACGCGCCATCCCCCTTCCCCTGCCCGACGCCCTGCACGGCCTCGGGATCGAACTCGGACTCCAGCCCCCGCCACTCGGCCGGCACCTCGACGGTGAGGGCGTCGAGTTCCGTGCGGATCGGCCTGACGTTGATTTCGGCCCGCACGCGCCAGCTCGCACCGCTCTCGGCGAGATCGAGGCGGTACACCGGCCGCACCCGCACCGCGCCCTCGACGGGAAGCGCTTCGACGGTCAGCAGCGGAACGTCCACCGGAGCCGAACCCGTCGGGCCGGTGGTGAGCTTGAACTGTGCGACGCTGAGCTCCTCGTCCGCGCCCCCCCCGGCCGGGTCCGCACGCCGGAGGTCCGGCCCGTGTCGGAATATGAACCGGTGGTGCGGTCCGGTCTTCACGGTCACCGTCCCGGTCTGCCGCAGCACGTCGAGTGCCCCGAACGGGCCGACCGGGACCGGCTCCGACATCGTTCCGGCCTTCGGCCGCGACTGGCGCACCACGGCGGTGACCAGCCAGTCGGCACCGGTCGAGTCGGCGGGCAGTGCGATCCTCCAAACGGGCTTGCCCGGCTCGCCCGGTCGGATGACGACGGGCAGTTGAGCGGGACCGGTCTCCCCGGCCGCCGCGACCCGCTCCACGCTCACATCGGCGGCCGGCGGCGCGACGAGCTTTAGCTCGCGCCCGGGGCCGCGCACCTTGAACTTCGCCGTCGATTCGGCGAACCCGTCGGTTAACACGACGCCCACGTCGAGGTCGGCGCTCGACACCTGATCCGCGGGCTGCGCGGCCGCCGCGGGCGGGTCCCAGACCACCTCCAGCGATTCCACCGGGCCGAGCGGGAAGCCGCCCCCGGCGTCGTTCGGGGCCAGTTGCTTCGCGTCCACGGGGAAGCGCCGCGGTTCGGTCAGCTTGGGCGGGTCCGGCGTTTTGGTGATGAGGGCGAGGCGCTTGACGTCACCCGGCATTTCGACGGCGAGCTTCGTGACCGGCGCACGCGGGAGCCCGAACTCGAACCCGATCTCCGCCTTCGTGCCGCGCGCCGTGACCGGGGCCTCGAGGTCGAGAACGAGGGCGTGGGCTCCGGCGGACTCGACTAGCACCGCGAGCCCGTCGTCGGCGGTTTCGAGTACCGGCTGCTTGGCCCCGTCGAGCGCCGCGCCGGTGGCGAACGCGCGGCGCCCGCCCAGCGCGACCGCCGCGTTGGGCTGGGCGGTGCGGAACGTGTACGTGAGCTTCAGTGCGGCGACGAGCTGGTCGCCGCGCTTCTCGAGGCGGCCGCCGATGACGCACTCGTGCGGCGCAACCGGTTTGCGAGCAGCGAGTTCCTTTCTCAGGGCCTCGGCCCGCTCGGACAACTTTTGAAAGTCCTGCGGGCTGAGCGTCACACCGTCCGCCACCCCGAGCAGGAGGAACGTCCCGTCCGGGAGTTTCACCGCGAGCGACTTGGCGTCGGCCTTATCGCCCTTGGCTTCGGGCAACTTCTTGGACGGTTCCCCGACGGGCGGTTGAGCAGATAGGGCGGCCGAAGCGATTATCAGGGTGGCGAGAGCGACAAAGCCTGTTCTGCGGCTGGACGCGGGAGGGGAGAACGCCACTCTCCCGCGCGCATTCGAGTCGCAGGCGGGTTCCGCAACGCGGCTCACACCCCGTTTAAGAAACGGGGGGCCGTGAGGGATAAGGTTCTCCGCGTGTGCGGGCATGGGTCGTTCCCGTTGGCGACGGCTCCGCCATCTCCAACTCAGTATACCCAAACCCCGCAGTCGATTTGCCCCATCAAACGGGAATCGGTTCCCCGAATCCCCCGGTCGACCTGCGCAGGTCGTGCGCGCGGCCTTCTCGGCACCCCAGGACGGCGCACAGGGCGGCGGCGAGCAGCACGAACGCGCCAGTGTGGGTGCCGTACACCAGCGCGAGGTCCGCGCCCCGACCGCCGAGCAGCCCAGGCCCGGCCATCAGTACGAACGAAGCGCCCAGTGCCCCGATTACGAAGATGCGCACGCGGCGGGAGATGTTCGCCACCGCAACCGCCCAGGCGAGGGCCGCCAGCGGGAGCAGCAGTACGACCGCGTGGTGCTTCCAGGTCCGCTCGCTGAAGAGGAGCATCCCGACGCAGATGAGCCCGCACTCGGCGGCGACGCGCCAGCCGTGGCGCGGGTCGGTCGGGCCGCGCACCGGCGCCCGGCACAGCACCACCACCGCGAGCGCGAACAGGGCCGTGAGCGCCTTCACCACGACCCACGCGGCGGGCCGCCCGATGTCCGTAAGGTTGTGGTACTCGGCGGGCGTGGGGATGTCGCCTTCCGGCGTCTTCAGGTACGTAATGTAGGACGGGCTGTTGGTGAACAGCCGGTACACGAACCCTGTGACCGCCTGGTTCGGGTGCTCGGTCGTGATCTCTCCCTTGAGCAGCGGGCGCTCGACCATGAGCGCGTACCAGTCCCCCATCAGCTCGCGGTTGCGGTCGAAGCCGAACACCGCGCCCGGCACCACCACGAGCCACAGCACCAGACCGGCGAGCGAGGCGGCGAGCGCCCGCCAGCACCGCTTCCACGCGAAGTACGCGACGAACAGCGCGGGGGTCACCTTGCAGGCGATCGCGAGCGCGAGGGTGAGCCCGGCGAGCGTGTCGAGGCGGCGGCGGAACGCTTCCAGCGTGGCCGCGACCAGGAACAGGATGAAGATGTTGACGTTGTTGTGCGACAGGTCGCCGAGCAGGGCCGGTAGGCACACGACGATCGCCGCGGCTTTCGCCAAATCGAGGCGGGCGGAGCGCGTGAGCCCACCCGCATCACGTTCGCGGCCCGCCTGCGGCGGCGCGGGCTCGCCGGGCTGTTCCCCGCTCGCCCGGCACAGCCGGAACGCCCACACCACGGCCAGCGCCGCGAGCAGCGCTTTCGCGTAGAACCAGCCCAGCGCCCCGGCCGCCGGCGGCAGTGCCGCGAACGGCCGCAGCAGCACCGCCATGATCGGCGGGTTCGGGTACTCGTTGCGGCCGACGTAGATGTTCTCCCCGGCGAATACCCCGTTCACCATCTCGCGCCACCGCAGGAACGCCGACCGGGTCTGCTGTCCGGTGTCACCCGGCTTGGCGATCTTGGCCGCGTACTTCACGCTCATCAGCACGACCACGACAGCCAGCAGCCCGACGAACCCGGCCCGCACCCGGGCGGGATTCGTTGCGTGAGCGGTGCGGAGCCATCCGGCGAACCGCGAGAACGACAACAGACGCACGCTCCACCCCCTCCCGGCCACAAGGAAGCGGGATCATCGCGCAGACCGACCGTCGTGGTCAACCCGAAGCTCGTGCCACCCGTGGCGCGGCGGCGCGGTCTTGACCTTGCTCGGTTCGTCGGGTTGCTGCTAGGCTCCCGCCCGGAACTGCGGCAAGGACCTGAACTCATGAACGATACGCCGACCGGCGGATTCCGCGAGCAGCCCGCGTGGCTGGTGGCCGCGGCGGTGGTTGTGGTGGCACAAACCGGGCTGGCGCTGGGGCTGTTCGGCCCCGGCCGCCCGTGGGCCGCGGTGACCGACGACCGCCCGATTGTGTCGGGGCGGCACCCGCTGCACCTGTACCACGGGACGCTCGGCGCCGCGGCGTTCCGCGACCACCGGAACGCCACCTGTTACGACCCGGCGTTTCAGGCCGGGTACCCCAAAACCCCGGTCTTCGACGGCGGCAGCCGGCCGGCGGAGCTGTTCGCACTGGTGGGCGGCCCCGGGTACCGCCCGGCGGCGTACAAGGTGGGCGTGCTCGTCTTCCTGATGCTAATCCCCGGGGCCTTCATCGCGGCGGCCCGCGGGGCGGGGCTGCCCGCCGGCCCCGCGGTGCTGACCGGGTGCTTCGGGGTGCTGCTCGCGTGGTGCCCGGCGGTCCGGGCGATGCTCGAGGAGGGGCAACTCGACCTGCTCGGCGCCGGGCTGGCGGCGGCGGTGTTCGTGCCGTGGCTCGGCCGGTACGCGCGATACCCGGGGCCGGAGCCGTGCCTGGTGCTCGCGGGGCTGGCGCTGGCGGGCTGGTACGCGCACCCGCTGGTGTGGGTCGGGCTGCTCCCGGTGATGTTCGTGTTCTACCTCGTGTTCGCGCCGCAGCACGGCCCGGGGTGGCACCTCGGGCTCGCCGGGATCGTTTCGTTCGGCGTCGTGCCCAACACGTGGTGGCTTGTCGACTGGGGCAAATACTGGTGGCTCCGGCAGCCGTCGTCGAGCGACCACATCCCGTTGCCGTCGTGGGAGGCGGTGCTGGGCGCCCCGGCCGACTATGCGGCCCTGTGCGGGGGCCTGCCCGGCGGCGCGGTGGTGCCGCTGGTCGCGTTCGGCGGGCTGGTGCTGCTGTGGGCCGGCGGGCACCGGGCCGCGGCGTGGTTGTCCCTGCTGACCGCGGTGCTGGCGGTGTGCGCCGCGCGGCTGGCGGCGACGTGGCCGCGGGTCCCCCCGGAGGTGCCTGCGCGGGTGGCCCCGTTCGCGCTGGCGCTGCTCGCCCCGGCGGCGGCGTTCGGCGTGTGGGAGGTGATGCGGCGGGCGCGGGCGGCTGGTGCGGGCGTGGCGCTCTGCGCGGCGGCGCTGTTCCTGGTGGGCTGGGCCGACGGGCCGGGCGCGCCGTTAGCGAACCTGATGGGCGTGCGCACGCAACCGTTCCTGTTGGGACTCACGCCCGAGCAGCAGCGGCTCGTGGGCGCGCTCCGCGAGCACACCACGCCCGCGGCCCGCGTCTTGTGGGAGGAGGCGGGCGAGCGGCCGGGCGGGAACTGGTCCGTGCTGCTGCCGCTGTACACCGGCCGGGCGTTCCTAGGGGGGCTGGACACCGACTCGGAGATCGACCACGGGTACTGCGGGCTCCGGAACCAGTGCCTGAGCGGGCGCCCGCTCGCCGAGTGGACCGACAAGGAGCTGTCCGAGTTCTGCCGCTGGTACAACGTGGGCTGGGTGGTGTGCCGCACCGCGGGCACCGCGGAGCGGTGGGAGCGGTGCGCCGAGGTGAACGAGCGGGGCGAGAAGAAGCCGCTCGCGAGGGCCGTCACGCGGTTCACCGAGAACGGCCAGCCCGTGGTGCTGTTCGCGCTCGACCGCCCGCTCACGTTCGTGCTCGACGGGCGCGCCGTACTGGAATCGGCGGACGCGAAGCGAATTGTGCTGACCAACGTCGAGCCGAACGCACTCGGCTACGTCGACCTGAGCTTCCACGATTTCGGTGGGCTGCACGCGTACCCGAGCTACGTGAAGCCCCTCAAGTGTTCCAACCCGGTGACGCGGGACCCGGTGGACCACATCCGGCTCTCCGTGCCCGGCCCGGTGCCCCGCATCGTGCTCGTGTGGGAGCACCCGTAAGCACCGGGACTTGGGGCCACGTCCTTTGGCGGGCCGGGGGGATCTCGGCAACCCTCCGCCCGCACACTTTCCGGCCAGTTTGTCTCAAGCGCTATTGACCGGCTGCGGCGCGCGGGTATGCCCACGTCCCAAGCAGAAACACTGTTCGCGAGGGCCGGTCCGGTTCCGGGGGGAATCGGGCCGTTCGGCGCGCCACTGTCTAGGACGGACGCATGAACCGGGCGTGGGAACTCGCAGCGGGGATCAGCCGGCGCCACTTCCTCGCGTGGTCCGCCGCGGTCGGGGCGGCCGGGCTGGCCGGGTGCAAGAGCACCGAAGCCGCCAAGCTCCAGACCCCGCGGTCGCAGATCGGGGAGGACCCGGCGGACCCGGAGACGGTCCCGACCGTCGGTTCCAAGACCTCGGTGGGCAACACCGAGGCGCTGACGGTGAGCGGGGTCGGGCTGGTGTACAACCTGCCCGGCACCGGCAGCAGCCCGGCCGCGGGCAGCTGGCGCACGATGCTCGAGGACAGCCTGAAGAAGCTCAAGCGGGACCAGACGCTCAACCTGCGCGAGCTGCTCGACGGGCCGGGCCGCACCACCTCGCTGGTTATCGTGTCGGCGCAGATCCCGCCGGGGGCGCGGGAGGGCGACCCGATCGACGTGCAGGTCACCCTGCCCGACGACAGCAAGACCACCAGCCTGCGGGGCGGCGAGCTGTTCGCCACCGAGCTGATCACGTTCGACACCACCGGCAACATCCGGGCGCAGGTGCGCGGCCCCGCGGCGCGGGGCGGCAACCAGCTCGTCGCCGGGAGCGTGTGGGCGCGGGCGCAGGGCCCGCTCGTGGCCGGCAACATCGTCCTGGACGGGGCGGACGGTAAGGAGGCCAAGCCCGACACCGACGCCGAGGGCCGCGCGCTGTACCGGGCCGGGTTCATCGCCGGCGGGGCCAAGGTCGCGCACACCCGCCCGTACTACCTGTTGCTGAACTCGGGCGACCAGAACCCGCGCGTCGGGGCCGCCATCGCCGAGCGGATCAACACCACCTTCCACACCACTTCGGACCCGCGGTTCAAGGTCGCCGACGCGAAGGACCGCGAGCTGATCCTGCTGAGCGTGCCGGCCGCGTACCGGCACAACCACTACCGGTTCCTGCTGGTCGCCCGGCAGGTGCCGTACAACCCGGTCGGCGCGAACAGCGTGTACCGCCAGAAGCTCGAAGAGGAGCTGATGGACCCGGCCACCGCGCTCACCGCGGCGGTGAAGCTCGAGGCGCTCGGCGGGGACTGCCGCCGGAGCCTCAAGATCGGCCTGGAGAGCGCGTCGCCGTGGGTCCGGTTCGCGGCCGCCGAGGCGCTCGCGTACCTGGGGCAGACGGACGGCGCCGCCGAACTCGCCCGGCTCGCCGAGGACCACCCGGCCCTCCGCGCCCAGAGCCTCAAGGCGCTCGCGTCGCTGGACGACGCCGCCGGCACCGACAAGCTGGTGGAGATGCTGACCAGCGGCGACGCCGAACTCCGCCACGGGGCGTTCATCGCCCTGCGGCTCGCCGACGAGCGGCACCCGGCGCTGGGCGGGGCGCTCATGAACCGCTCGTACTACCTGCACCGGGTCGGCGGCCGCGGGGCGTCGGCGGTCCACCTCACCGCCGCGGGGCGCAGCGAGATCCTGGTGTTCGGCGACAACGTGAAGCTCCGCGGGCCGATGCCACCGGTGCCGCTGGGCAGCGAGTTCACGGTGTCGGTGCCGGCCGGCGACGAGGGCGCGAAGGTCACCCGGGTGGTGCGCCTCAAGGACCGCGACCCCGAGGTGAAGGAGGCGCGCTGCGGCGCCGACCTGAGCGCGGTGCTCGGCGCGCTGGCGAACCTGGGCGGCGGGTACTCGGAGGCCGTCGAACTGGTCCGCCGGTCCGCCCGGGCGGAGGCGCTCTCGGCCCCCGTGGTGATGGACGCGGTGCCGCGCGAGATGAGCATCCAGCAGCTCGCCGGTTTCGCCAAGGTGGACACGACCCTGGCGAAAGCGAACGTGGAGGTCGCGAAGGTGGGTACGGTGCAGCCCGCCGTGGACGCCAACGGGTTCGAGGTGCCGGTGGACCAGGGGCCGCTGGTCGCCCCGGCCGGGGCGGCGCTGCCGAAACAGGCGCTGAACCGCAACCCGGGGCGCCTGTTCGGGCCGAGCCGGGCGTCCGACGCCCCCATCCTCGACCCGGCCGTGGTCCCGGCCGGGGGGCGGTAGAAGTTAACCGTGTAAAGGCAGAAGGCAAACGTTGAAAACGGCCCGGCGGACATTCCGTCCGCCGCGGCCGGCTTTTAACCTGCACTCACGCTCGAGCCTTCAGAAGTTAGCGGGCTCCGACTTCGCGCTTCCGATTTTCGACTGTTGACTTCCCATGTTGAAGCGCCTCGAACTCGTCGGGTTCAAGTCCTTTGCCGACAAAACGCGGTTCGACTTCGCGCCCGGGGTGACCGGGGTGGTCGGGCCGAACGGGTCCGGCAAAAGCAACGTCGTCGACGCGGTGCGGTGGATCCTGGGCGAGCAGTCCCCGAAGAGCCTGCGCGGCGGCGAAATGGCCGACGTGATCTTCAACGGCTCCAGCTCGCGCAAGAGCCTGGGCATGGCGGAGGTGACGGTCGCGTTCGACAACGCCCGGCGGCTGCTGGCGGTCGACGCCGACGAGGTGCAGCTCACCCGCCGGGTGTACCGCGACGGCACCGGCGAGTACCTCATCAACGGCCAGATGTCCCGGCTGAAGGACCTCAAGAACATCTTCCTGGGTAGCGGCGCCGGGGCCGGCGGGTACACGATCATCGCCCAGGGGCGCGTCGACGAGATGCTCCAGGCGTCGACGAAGGACCGGCGCGCGATCTTCGACGAGGCCGCCGGGATCAGCCGGTTCAAAGCCGACAAAAACGAAACGCTCCGCAAGCTCGCGTCCGTCGAGCTGAACCTGACGCGCTCGAAGGACAAGCTCGACGCGCTCGACGGCCAGCTCCGCACGCTGCGCCTCCAGGCCACGAAGGCCCAGAAGTACAAGGAGCACTCGGACCGGTTGCGGGAGCTGCGCGTCGGGCTGGGGGCGCGCGAGTACCGCGAGCTCACCGCGGCGCTGGCGACCGAGCAGGGCGCCCTCGCCGCGCTGAAGGCGGAGGTGAGCGGCGCCACGTCGGAGGCCGAGCAGCTCGAACACCAGGCCGCGCAGCTCGACTGGCAGGTGACCCGGGGCGAGGAGGCGCTGCGGCACCACGAGGCCCGGCTGGCCGAGGCGCGGCAGCAGCTCGCGGGGTTCGAGGCGTCGCTCAAGCACGACCGCGCCGCGGCGCAGAACTTGGGCGCCGAGCTGCTGAAGGTCGGGCGCCAGCGGGCCGATCTGGGCTACCGCCTGAAGGGGCTGGAGGCGGATTCGGTCCGCGCCGCCGCGGAGAGCGCCGCGGCCGAAGGGCGGCTCACCGACGAGCGGGGCCGCGCGGACGAGGTGAGCGACGCGCTGGCGGCGGTCGTGGCGCGCCTCGCGGACCTGGAGCGGGCGCAGGCCGAGGACCTTCAGCAGCACATGGAGCTGGTGCGCCAGGCGGCGTCCGGCCGGTCCACCGCCGACGCCACGCTCGCGCAAGTGAACCGGCTCCAGAGCGAGTACACGCGGCGGCTGGCGGCCCGCGAGCACCGCGCCGCGCACCGGGCCACGCTCACCCACGCGCTCGACGGCCTGTCGCAAGAGGACGCCGACGTGCAGGCCCGGCTCGCCGCGGCCCGCGAGCAGCTCGACGACCTGACCGCGGCACGCGACACCCTCACCGAGCAACTCGGTGAGGGGCAGGCGCGGCTCGAGGGGCTGCGCGTCGAGCAGGGCGCGCTCCGCGCCCGCATGGAGGTGCTCGAAGACCTCGAGCGGTCGCTCGAGGGGTTCGGCACGGGGGTCGCGGCGGTGTGGCGCCGGCTCGAAGCGGAGGCCGCGGACGATTACACCCCGACCGAGTTGAGCGCCGCGGTGGTCGGGCTGGTTGCGGACCTGCTCACGGTGCCGCGCGAGGTGGCCCCGCTGGTCGAGTTGGCCCTGGGAGATGCCGCCCAGCGGTTCGTCGTTCGGTCGCCGGAGGCGGTGGACGCGGTGGCCGCCGCGGTGGGCGAACTGACCGGGCGGGTCGGGTTCGTGCCGCTGAGCTTTTCCGCCACGCACGCCGGCTCGGCCGACGCGAGCGGCGAACACGGCGGCGCAGGCGGGGGGCCTTCCCTTGCGGCGCTTGTGACCTGCGACCGACCGCACTGCGCCGGGCTGCCCGCGCAGCTCCTCGGCCGCGTCCTGATGGCGGACACGCTCGCGGACGCGCGGTGGCTGGTCGCGCTGCACCCCGGCCACCGGGTGGTCACCCGCAGCGGCGAGCTGCTCGAGCCGGACGGCACCCTCACGGTCGGCCCGCTGCGGGGCGAGGCCGGGCTGGTGTCGCGCAAGAGCGAGCTGCGCGAGCTGCGCGAGCAGTTCCGTGCCACGTCGGAACTCGTCGCGGGGGCGGAAGTCGAACTCGCGGACCTCCGGCGCCGGGCCGAAGCCGCCGAGGGCACCATTGAGGCCGTCGAGGCCGAGATCGCGCTCCTCTCGGACGAGGCCGGCGGCCTGCTCCAGCGGATCGCGCGGCAGCGCCAGCAGGTCGAGCACCTGGACGCGGACATCGAGCTGATCGAGGCCGACTGCCGGACCCTCGAACAGCAGGTGCAAGAGGGCGAGGCGGCGTGGAGCGCCGCCCGGCTCGCGGCGGAGGACGCCGAGCGCGCCGCGGCGGAGCTGGAGTCCCGGCTCGCGGAGGTGAAGCGCGCGCTCGCGGCCGGCGCCGCCGACCGCACCGCCCGCGAGCAGGCCCACACCGCCGCACAGGTGGCCCTGTCCCGCGCCGCCGCGGACCGGGACCGCGCCCGGGAGCGCGCCGCCCAGCTCGAAGCCGACATCCGCAAGCGCAAGATCGAGGCCCTGGATCTGGCCGCCGCGGACCGCAACGCCCGCGGGCGGCTCGCGGACTGCACGCTCGCGGCCCTCCGCGCGAGTGCGGGCCAGGCCGACGCGTACGGCGAGAAGGAGTCGCGCGAGCGGCTCGCGGCGGAGCTGTCGGCGAAAGGCGCCGCGGACCGGGCGGACCGCGACCGGGTACGCGCCCGGCTCCAGCAGCTCCGCCACGGGTGGCAGGAAAAGCAGGCCGCCGCGCACGCCCGCGAACTCGCCGCCCACGACCTCGGCGCCCGGCTCGCCGCGCTCGGCCAGCGGATCCGCGAGGACTACGGGATCGAACTGGCCGAACTGGCGGGCGGCGCGCTCCGGCCCGCCGAGGGCTCCAGCGCGGACATTTCGGGCACCGAAGACGCTCGTGCCGACACGACCAGTTCGGAACGCATCGAGCCGCCGCTCGTGGGCGTCAACGTGCTCGAAGCCCAGGCCGAAATCGAAGACCTGAAGCGCAAGCTGGCCCGGCTCGGCAGCGTCAACATGGAGGCGCTCGAGGAGCTTACCCGGGTCGAGGGCGAGTTCAACGCGCTCCAGGCGCAGCACAGCGATTTGAACGCCGCCCGGCAGTCGCTCCAGCAGATCATCGACGCCATCAACGGCGACAGCCGCAAGCTGTTCCTGGACACCCTCAACGCGGTCCGCGGGTACTTCCAGGAGCTGTTCCGCAAACTGTTCGGCGGCGGGCAGGCGGACATCGTGCTGGAGGACGAGGCCGACGTGCTGGAGTCGGGGATCGAGATCACCGCCCGCCCGCCCGGTAAAGAGCTGCGATCACTGTCGCTGCTCTCGGGCGGCGAGAAGACGCTGACCGCGGTCGCCCTCCTGCTCGCGATCTTTCGCAACAAACCGTCGCCGTTCTGCATCCTCGACGAGGTGGACGCGGCGCTGGACGAGGCGAACACGGCGCGGCTCGCGGGGGTGCTGCGCGAGTTCCTGGACCGCAGCCAGTTCATTGTCATCACCCACAAGAAGCGGACGATGGCCGCCGCCGACCGGCTGTGGGGGGTTACCATGCAGGAGAGCGGCATCAGCCGGCTGCTGCCCATGCGGTTCGAGGACTGGAACGACGAGGGCGGTGAGGCGCAAGCCGCCTGATGCCGAAGGTGGCCCGTGGGAGCGATCAGAGCCCCCACGGTTGAGCCCGGCGGCCGGCATACCCAAAACGTCACACCTGATTTCGAGCGACAGATATTCTGGTCGCGTCAGCCGGCGGTTCCGCTGCGACATGATCTTTGTCAATTAATTTAGTTCATTGTTGAATTCCGATAGCGGGGTGGTAACTACTACCTGCAACTTTGTGTCTCCGTACTGGGTTTGGGCTACACTGTCTGCCCGGCGGCACGTTGCCCCGTCCCCCTGTCCCCCGCATTTGCGTATGAATTATCTGCAGCAACGTCGGAACGCTCTGGGTCAGACGCTGAAGTCGCGCGACCTCGACGGGTTCCTGGTCACCGCGGCGGTCAACGTCACTTACCTGACCGGGTTCACCGGGGACTCCAGCTACTACGCGGTGTTGCCCAAGAACACGCTGCTCGTCAGCGACACCCGGTTCGAGGAGCAGGTGCGGGAGGAGTGCCCGGACCAGGACGCGGTCATCCGGGGGCACAACAAGACCACCCTCGAAGCCGCGGCCGAGGCCCTCAACAAGTCCGGGGCCAAAGCGGTCGGCGTCGAGGGCAGCCGGATCACCCTGGGCGAACTCGAGGCGCTGCGGCAACTGGCCCCGAAGATCACGTTCGTGTCCGTGGACGGGGCCATTGAGGCGCAACGGGCGGTAAAGGACCCGGGCGAAGTGGAGAAGATCCGCGACGCCGTCAAGGTGGCCGAGCGCGGGTTCAAAATGTTCCTCGCGACCGTGCGCGAGGCCGACACCGAAAAGGACATGGTGGACGCGCTGGAGGGGTACGTGCGGCGCGCCGGGGCCAAATGCACCGCGTTCCCGCCGATCATCGCGGTCGGCGAGCGCGGCGCGCTGCCGCACGCCACGCCCACGAACAAGCCGCTGGGCGACGGGGCAAAACTGCTGGTCGATTTCGGCGCGGACCTGGTGGGGTACAAGTCGGACATCACCCGCACGCTCCGCAGCCCGTTCGGCACCTCGCCGAGCCGCCGCAACAAGTTAGAGCGGATCGGGTACGACTTCGAGAAGCTGTACGCGGTGGTCCTGGCGGCGCAGAACGCCGCGCTGGCGGCGATCCGCCCGGGTGTGAAGGCGAAGGACGTGGACGCCGCGGCCCGCAAGGTGTTCGCGAACGCCCGGTTCGACAAGTACCCGGACCTGAAGCTCGCCGACCACTTCACGCACGGCCTCGGGCACGGGATCGGGCTCGAGATCCACGAGGCCCCGAAGATCCGGGCGAACTCCGAGGACGTGCTCGAGTCCGGCATGGTGGTCACCATCGAGCCGGGCATCTACATTCCGGGCTGGGGCGGCATCCGCATTGAGGACGACGTGCTCATCACCCACGACGGGTGCAAGCTCCTCACCACCCTGTCCCGCGAGCCCGCGACCCTCGCGGCGGGCTGACCGGTCGAGGCGCCGGCTGCCGCGCGGCCGCCCCGCTCATACACTGTTCCATCATTCACTCCCCGGCCCCGACCGGGGTTTCGCCATATTTGAGGGTTACGTGGTGGCCGACGATCAACGGGACGCCCCCCGGCCGTTCGATGTGCGCACGGTCGAGTACCTCCTGAAACTGATGACCGAGCACGACCTGGCTGAGGTCGATCTGAAAGAAGGCGAGCACCGCATCCGGCTCCGCAAGGGCGGCGCCGTGATCGGGTACGCGCCCGCCCCGGCACCAGCACCGGCACGGCTGCCGGCCCCGGCGGCGCCCGTTGCGGCGCCCCCCGGAGCAGCGCTGCCTGCGCCCGCCGCGGCGCCGACTTCAACCCCGGCGCCCGCCAAGAACCTGATCGAAATCAAGTCGCAGATGGTCGGCACGTTCTACTCCAAGCCCGACCCCAAGAAGCCCGATTTCGTCGCGCTGGGCGCGAAGGTCACGCCGAAAACGGTCGTCTGCACGATCGAGGCGATGAAGCTGTACAACGAGGTTACCGCGGACTGCGCCGGCACCATCGCCGAGGTGTGCAAACAGAGCGGCGATTTCGTCGAGTTCGGCACCGTCCTGTTCCGGGTGGACCCCTCCTAAAAATCCACATGCGGAGTGCGGAATTCGGAATGCGAAATTGAAGGCGAGAAGACCCGTTCTTCCCTTCATTTTTCATTCCGCGTTCCGCACTCCGCATTCCGCATTGGTGAAGCATGTTTAATAGGATTCTTGTCGCGAACCGGGGCGAAATCGCGCTGCGGGTGATCCGGGCGTGCCACGACCTGGGCATCGAAGCGGTGGCGGTGTACTCGGAAGCGGACCGCGGCGCGCCGTGGCTCGACTTCGCCGACCAGGCGGTGTGCATCGGCCCGGCGGTGTCGGCGCAGAGCTACCTCAACATCCCGCGCATCATCGCCACCGCCGAGAAGACCGGGGCGCAGGCGATCCACCCCGGGTACGGGTTCCTGTCCGAGAACAGCAAGTTCGCCGAGCAGTGCCGGGACTCCGGCATCGAGTTCATCGGGCCGCCGGTCGGGGCGATGGACCGGCTGGGCAACAAGGACAAGTCGAAGACGGTCGCGCGGGCCGCGAAGGTGCCCACGGTGCCCGGCAGCGACGGGTTGGTAGAGACCGAGGAGCAGGCGAAGAAGTTCGCCAACATGGTCGGTTACCCGGTGCTGGTGAAGGCGTCGGCGGGGGGCGGCGGGCGCGGGATGCGCGTGGCCCGCGATGACGCCTCGCTGGCGACCGGGCTCTCGGCGGCGCGGGCCGAGGCCGAGGCCGCGTTCAAGGACGGGAGCGTGTTCCTGGAGAAGTACCTGGACCGCCCGCGGCACGTCGAGGTGCAGCTCATCGGCGACCAGCACGGGAACGTGATCCACCTGTTCGAGCGGGACTGCTCGCTCCAGCGGCGGCACCAGAAGCTGGTAGAGGAGTCGCCGTCGCCGAACCTGCCGGACAGCGTCCGGCAGGAGATGTGCGCCGCGGCGGTGCGGCTGGCGAAGGAGGCGGGGTACTACAACGCGGGGACGTGCGAGTTCCTCGTGGACCAGCAGAACAACTACTACTTCATCGAGGTGAACGCCCGCGTGCAGGTGGAGCACCCGGTCACGGAACTGGTGACGGGCGTGGACGTGATCCGCGAGCAGATTCGGGTCGCGGCGGGCGAAAAACTGCGGTACGAGCAGAAGGACGTTCAGCAGCGCGGGCACGCGATCGAGGTGCGTATCAACGCCGAGGACCCGGCCCACGACTTCCGCCCCAGCGCGGGGACCGTGAAGACGTGGCGACCACCGGGCGGCCCGGGAGTGCGGATCGATTCGCACGTGTGCGCCGGCTACCGGGTGCCGCCGAACTACGACAGCATGGTGGCGAAGCTGCTCGTCCACCAGCCGACGCGGGCGGAGGCGTTCGCGGTCATGCGGCGGTGCCTGCGGGAGTTCGTGGTGGAGGGCATCCACACGACGATCCCGATCCTGAAAACCATCTTCGACAACGAAGACTTCATCGCGGGCAACGTGGACACGACGTACATCGAGCGCGTGATGATGCCCCCCAAGGTCAGTTAAACGATAGCGGCGCGTACGCGGTGGCCGGCCCCAATCGGCCGCCGCGCACGTGCCGTCGTCCGGCTCCTCTCCCACTCAGCCGAAGTACCGTTTCTCATTGCGTAACGCGCGGCACTGCTTCACAATCAGTCAGCGATGGTCCCCGACCGTGTGACGAGGTGAAGTCCCGCCGTGGCGGTTTGCCCCATGCTCCTCTTGGTGTTTCTCCCCACGCTGGCTCTGCCGTTCTGCCGTCCCGTGGTGCCCACTCCCCCGATGGCATCGGTCCCCCCGGCCGCCGGGCTGAATTGCGTTCCTGGAACCAGTAGGTGGCAGTTTGAGGCACAAGAGTAACCGGGCCACCGGATCGTTCCAAACCGTGAAGGGCGGTCGGTCGATCGATAAAGAACAGACGCAAAGGTAGCGGCGTTTGTCAGTACCGCGGCGCTGGTGCCGTAGTTCGTCCGGAGTTGCCCATGCCCATTACGATTAACTGTAAGTGCGGAAAAATCTTACGCGTGCCCGATGCGTCCGCGGGCAAGCGGGCTAAGTGCCCCGTTTGCAACTCCGTTTTCACCGTACCCGAGCCCGAGCCAGTGCTGGAAATCGTTGAGGTTCTGGATGTCGCGGAGGTCGTGCCGCCCCCGCTGCCGCCCGAACCGGAACAGCCGCCGGCGGTTCCCAGACCGTCCGGGTATCGCAAGCCACAACTCGAAGACGACGAAGAGGACAAAAGCACCTACGGCTTGGCCGAGTCGGAACCGACCAGTTCCGCCCTCGACCGCGACGGTAACGCGCGCCAGAAGGGCACGAAGGGGCTTCCGAATTTTAACAAAGGTCGCAAGAACTACGGCTGACGTTATTCCCTCACTCACCGATTCGAATGCCCATTACTTTTGACTGCGCGTGCGGTCGGCACTTCAGCGTGTCCGACGAGTACGCGGGGAAACGCACCAAATGCCCGTCGTGCGCCGCGCCGCTCACGGTGCCGGCGCCGGAAGTGGCGGCCCTCGCACCGGCGTCCGAGGAGGAGGCCGCGTACCGGGCGCTGATGGACAGCCCCGAACCGGAGCCGGCAAACGCGCCGGCCTGGAGCGCTCCGCGTCCGGAACCGGACGAGCCGGCTCCGAAGCCCAAACCCAAAATCCCGGCTCTTGAGAAGCGCCGGTCCGTTCCGTCGGCCCCGCGGGCGGACGACTACGACCCGCCCCCGTCGCGCGGCGGCGGGATTCACATCTCCTCCGGCGTGCTCGGCGGGTGTGGGATGATGCTGGGCGCGGTGGTGTGGTTCGGGCTGGGCTGGGCCGCCGGGGTCATCTACTTCTACCCGCCGGTCCTGTTCGTGTTCGGACTGGTGGCCGTGGTCCGCGGGCTGCTCGGTCACTCCGAGGACTGACCGCACCGGCGCCGGGCGCCGCCCATACAATTCCGGTAAGGCGAGCGGGGGGCGTATGCCCCCTGTTTGCGTTTTCACGGAGAACCGAACATGTCCGACGTTCGTGAAACGGCGCTCCTCGTTATCGGCGGCGGCCCCGGCGGGTACCCCGCCGCCCTGCACGCGGCCGATAGCGGCATCAAGGTCACGCTGGTGGACGAAGGCGCGAAGCTCGGCGGCGTGTGCCTGAACCGCGGGTGCATCCCCAGCAAAGCGCTGCTGCACACGGCCAAGATCATTCGCGAAGCGCACGAAATGGCCGCTTACGGAGTCACGTTCGGCGAACCGAAACTCGACCTCGCCAAGCTACGCGACTTCGTGCAGGCGAAGGTGGTCGGCAAGCTCACCGGCGGCATCGGGCAGCTCACGAAAGGCCGCGGGGTCGACGTGGTGAAGGGCCGCGCGGTCTTCACCTCCCCCAACACGGTGGAGGTGACCGGCGACCAGCCCCAGACCATCAAGTTCCAGAACTGCATCATCGCGACCGGGTCGCTGCCGGCGATCCCGAAACAGTGGCAGATCAACGACGACCGCGTGATGGACAGCACCGGCGCCCTGCTACTGCCGGACGTGCCCAAGAAGCTGCTCGTCATCGGCGGCGGTTACATTGGGCTGGAGATCGGCAGCGTGTACGCGGCGCTGGGGAGCAAGGTCACGGTGGTGGAGGCGCTCGAACGCCTCCTGTTCATGGCCGATAAGGACCTGGTCGATCCGCTGGAGCGGAAGCTCAAGACCGAGTTCGAGGCGATCTACACGTCCACGAAGGTGATGGGGCTGGAAGCCACGCCCGAAGGGATCGTGGTGAAGCTCGAAGGGGCCGGCGCGCCCGCGTCGCTCACCTTCGACCGCGTGTTGATTTCCGTGGGCCGGCGGCCGAACTCCGCGGGGCTGGGGCTCGACAAGGCCGGGGTGAACGTGACCGACCGGGGGTTCATCCCGATCGACAAACAGCGCCGCACCAACGTGCCGCACATTTTCGCGATCGGCGACGTGGGCGAGGAGCCCGGCCTCGCGCACAAAGCGACGGCAGAGGCACGAGTTGCGGTGGAAGTGCTCCACGGCGAGCCGGCCGAATGGAACCCGCGGGCCATTCCCGCTGTCATCTTCACAGACCCCGAAATCGCCTGGGCCGGGATCACCCAGAAGGAAGCGGAAGAGAAGAAGGTTCCGCACGAGGTGCTCACGTTCCCGTGGGCGGCGAGCGGCCGGGCCGTGAGCATCGCGCGCACGGAGGGCCGCACGAAGATGATCGTCGATCCGGAAACCAAGCGGGTGCTGGGGGTCGGGATCGTCGGGGCGGGGGCCGGCGAGATGATCGCCGAAGGGGTGCTCGCCATCGAGATGGGCGCGGTGGCGCGGGACGTGTTAGAGAGTATTCACCCGCACCCGACGCTCAGCGAGACGGTGATGGAGAGCGCCGAACTGGCCTACGGGGCCGCGACCCACGTCGCGAAGCCGCGCAAGGCGGCGAAGTAACGTACTCCATGGCGGGCGGGACAATTGCTCTCGCCCGCCGGAGCGAGAGGGACGAATGACCGAGGCCGACTGGTGGGCGACATCGTACCCCGACAAACTGCTGAACTGGCTCTTTTACACCGCGCAGGCGTCCGAGCGCAAGTTCCGGCTGTTCTCGCTCGCGTGCTGCCGCCAGGTGGGCGACCTGCTCGCCGACAGCGCGTTCCCGCAACTCCTGGTTTTGATGGAGGTTCTGGCCGACGACCCGGTTGACGCGGCGAAGATCGAGCGGCTCCGGCGTGCCGGCCGGGACAACCTGTACTCGGTCAGTTCCGCCCACCGGACCCCGAAGTGGCACGCGCGGAACGCCGCGCTGTGCGGAACCGGTGCGCTGTGGGAGGGCCGCGGGTGGCAGTCGCGGCCGGCGTACTGGGAATACGTGTACCAGAATTCGGAAGGCGGCTGGCTGCTCGGCCCGTTCCCGCACGTCGTCTCGGAGGCCGTGTTCTGCGCTCACCCGCGGAGCGAACAGGCCGAAGCGCTGGCGCACCAGTTGCGAGTGATCCGCGACCTGTTCGGGCCGCTCCCGTTCCGGGACATAACCGTACCCCAGGCGTGGCTCACGTCCGACGTGCTGGCGCTGGCCCGCGGCATCTACGACGAGCACGCGTTCGAGCGGATGCCGATTCTGGCCGACGCGCTCCAGGAAGCGGGCTGCGACAACGACGACATCCTGGACCACTGCCGCCACGAGCCGTTCTTCGTCGGCGGTGACGCGCCCAAGCACCGCTCGGCCGCGTCCGGCCACGTGCGCGGGTGCTGGGTCATCGACCTTCTATTGCGCCGCCCGTGGCGATCCGCCCGTCCGCACCCGCGGAGGTGAGCTGGTAGAATGCTCCCGAACCCTCTGGGAACAGGAGCAACCCATGCCGACGCCGCTCGCGGGATACACTCCGTACAAGAACCTGCCCCCACTCGCCGGGCTTTGTACCGTTGAAGAAGCGGCCAAGCCCGGGTTGTCGGTGGAGGAGTGCGTTCGGCGGCTGAAGCGGTTCCACTACTGTTTTAAGCGACTGCATCAGATCCTGACGGCCCGCATCACCGCGGAGCCGATCTACGAACTCAAAACCGGTTTCGCTCACCACGCCTACCTCTGCGCCGAACACGTCACCGCGCTGCGCACGCGCATCGGCGAGATGCGCGAACCGCCACTGGGACTCGAAGACGTGCCGCACCCGGCACTGGAAGTCTTCTTCGATGAGATCCTGTGCGCGCCAACGACGGAGGAGTTGGTGAGTGGGCACGGGGCGGCGGTGTACGCGCTCTGGAACGCCATCGCACAATATGAGGCGGACACCAACCCGCTCACGGACGCCCCGTCTCGCCGCCTGCTTCGCTTTGCTCGGATCGAAGTTGACGACATGATGAATTGGGGCAGTCTGGCCCTCAATGGAATTGCAGATCCCGAGAACGAAGCACAGCGCCTGGAGTGGTGCCGTTACCTCGGTCGGCTGCTCGAAGCGGCAGGCGGCCTCGACGGTTCACAAGAACCCACCCCCCAGCCCCCTCCCCGCAGGGAGGGGGAACAAGAAGGAGCACCGACTTACTCTCCCTCCCTGCGGGGAGGGGGCTGGGGGGCAGGGCCGCCGCGCCGTTATTCCGCAACACCCTACCAGTACGACCCGGTCCCGAAGCGCGATGAGCGGTTCACCGATCCGTGGAACCAGGGCGTGAACGCGGAAGCGTTCCTCTACAACGAGGCGTACCCGGCCCGCGCCAAGGCGCTGATGATGCTCTACAAGCGCCTGCGCGAGATCGATGTGCCCGAGATGATGGCGAGCATCATCGCCCAGACGCCGGGCAAGCCGTGGGGGTACTACCGCGACATGTCGCGCCAGTTGTGGGACGAGGCCCGGCACGCGATGATGGGCGAAGTCGGGTTCGTCGCGCTCGGCGTCGACTGGACGAAGGCCAAGATCACGTTCAACTGGTCGCACCGGCTCAACACCGAATGCACCCCGATGGAGCGGCACGGGGTGCTGTACTTCATCGAGCAGGGGCTGATGCCGCGCACCGGCAAGCGGTACGAGTTCGAGGTGGGACAGGCGTCCGGGCTGCCGCTCATCGCCACCATTCAGGACTTCGACTGGGCGGACGAGGTGCTGCACTCGCAGATCGGCCGGTCGTGGTACGTGCCGCAGTTCGGTAGCCTACGCGAGGCGCTCGACTACGGCGACGCGGCGTGGTCGAAGGTGCTGAGCAACTGGGCCACCGTAAAGGAACAGGGACTGACGCAGCACGAAAACTGGTGGCCCGCGGTGTACCGCATGGCGTGCGCCGCGGACGGCACGGAGCCGGACCCGCAGGCGCTCGCGTTCGCCGAAACCTACGAGGCGAAGCGCGCCGACCTCCAGCGGATCGCCGCGGAGTAGCTGCGTTCGCTGCTCAAGAGACAGGTTCGGGAGAATTCCTGCGCGCCAGCGCCATCCCAGCGAGCAGCAAGAACACCGCGCCGATTCCCGCGGCCATGCCGAACAGTACCGGGCCGACGCCCGCCACCGTGATCGCATGCCCCGCGAGCAGGTGCCCGATCGGGGCGCTGCCGCTCAGCGTCATGGCCCAGACCGCCATGACTCGGCCCCGCACCTCGTCCGGCACCGCGAGTTGGAGCGTTGACTGCGCGGTGGAAAGGAACAGGATCATCCCGAACCCGACCGCCGCGCAACACCCGCACGCGAGCCCGATTACCTGGGCGAAACCCAAGCCCGCCATGCCCGCGGCGCACGCCGCCGCGCCCGTGATCAGGAACGCGCCGCGCCGAGATACGCTGCCGAACGTCGCGGTGGCGAGCGCCGCCCCCAGCGCCCCCGCCCCGAGCGAACTCAGCAGTAAGCTGTATGCCTCCTCCTTCAGCCCAAGCTGGAGTCGGGTGTACGCGGGCAGGACGGTAATCACCGGCCACCCGAACGCGCTGAGCGCGAACGTGAACAGCACCACCGCGCCGAGCGCCGGGTGCTCGCGCAGGTAGAGGACGCCGGCGAGAGGCGAAGCCGCCGGCTTCTCGTGCCGCCGCGGCTCCGGAATGCGCCGCAGCGCCCGCAACACCGCCAGGAAGCTCAGCGCGTTCAGCGCGAAGCACGTGGTCGCGCCGATCGTGACACCGCTCGCCCCTTCGGGTAAATGCGGCGCGACCTTGCCCGCCGCAACGAACAGAAACCCCGCGATCGCAGGCCCGATCGCGCGGGCGGAGTTGAACACCAGCGAGTTCAGCCCCACCGCGTTGATCAGGTCTTCTTTGGGCACGAGGTCCGGGACGAACGCCAAACGGGCAGGGAAATCGACCGCCTGGATCACCCCGTTGAACCCGATCAGCGCCAGCACGAGGTACGGCGTAGCCACCCCGGTCCCGACCAGCACGGTAAGAACGACCGCGTTCACCAGGAACGCGGTCTGCGTGAAGAGTACGAGCGTGCGCTTCGGATAGCGGTCGGCGAGCGCACCGCCCCACGCACCGAACGCGAGGGTCGGACCGACCTGGGCCACCAGCAGCCACGACGGCCAGCGCGGGTCGCCGGTGCGGTCGTACATGAGCCACATGAGCGCCGCGGACTGCATCCACGTGCCGACGAACGACACGATCTGCCCCGCGAAGTAGCGGCGGTAGTTGCGGTGCCGCAGCGAGCGGAACGTGGTGTCCCGGAGCGTCGCCAGCATTCGTCGTCCGGTGCGCGAAAGGGCCATCGGGGTTGGTTTACGGAAGTGCGGGCCGCGCGTTGCGCCTGGAACTGGTCGCGCGGCTCGACGCGGTCACGAACGCCGTGACTCAAACCAGTTTCCCGGCGGGCGGCAGACGGTCTCGCACCGGCGTGTGCTCACCTTGCGAGGCAATCCGCGGGTCACCTGACGGCTTTTAACGGGGCGCGCCCGGGCCGTCGCGGTATCCTGAACGCACACAACCGCTACAGGAGTGCCTCCCGATGTCCGAACCGATAGACCGCCGCACGTTCGCGGCGCTGACCGCGACCGTCGTGCTCGGTCGCGAAGCCCTGAGCGCCGACACACCGGCGGAGGTGGCGCCGCTGCCGCACGCCAAGGCCACCGAGGCGCCCTTCACCCGCGACTACCCCAAGCCGGGGTTTAACCCGGCGTGGCGCCGGCCGCAAATCAACAAACTCATGGTGCAGGACTTCGTCATCTTCGCGCACACCGACATCGCGATGGTGAAGAAGCTCCTCGACCGCGAGCCCGCGCTGGCGAACGCGTTCATGGACTGGGGCGGGGGCGACTGGGAGAGCGGGCTCGGCGCCGCGGCGCACATGGGCAACCGCGAGATGGTCGCGCTGCTCCTCGAGCGCGGCGCTCGGATGGACATCTTCTGCGCCACGATGATGGGGCAGCTCGAGGCGGTGAAGGCGTTCCTCACGCTCCAGCCGAAGCTGATCGACGCGAAGGGGCCGCACGGGTTCAGCCTGCACTTCCACGCGCAGCTCGCCGGTCCCGATGCGGACAGGATGGTGGATTACCTGCAATCGGTGAAGAAGATCGAGCTGAAGCCCAACCCGTTCCTGAACATGAAAAAGGGCGGGGACAAAAAGTAACGCCCGCGTTCGCCCGGGCGGCGGTCACTCGCTCGGGATCGGCCAGACGTACCCGAGCCGGTGGACCACCTTCCGCACCGCCGCAAGGTCGCTCTCGCGGACGATCAACCGGTCCCCGGCGACGAAACACTTCCCTTTCAGTTGCCGGTCGTTCGCCAGTTCGGCCGCCACGTGCGCGCTCGCGCACGCGATGATCCGGGCCGGGCCGTCGTCCCGGATCTGCTCGGCCTTATGCTGCAAATCGGCCAGGAACGTTTCCACGGTCGCGGGCACCGGTTCCGCCGACCGCGTCGCCAGGAACTCGCGCAGCTCCTCGATCCGGCCGCCCTGTTCGACCACGCTCACGATCTTCGCCGCCGACAGCTTCCACACCGCCGGCGAGGTCGAGTCGGCGAACCGCTCCAGCGTCAGCCGATCGGCGGCCGACGGTGTATGGGTGGCGACCACGTCCAGGTTCGCCAGCACGCGGACGGCGTCCGTCTTCTGCGGGGCCGCGGGCTGGTACGCCTTCACTTGGCCGAGCACCCACGCCCCGAGCGGGTTGATGCGCACGTACAGCAGGCCGTCGTAGCGGCTGAAACAGGACAGGTCGTCCGCGCCCCACCGCCCCCAGAAGTCCCCGCGCGCCCCTTGGGGCGGCACGTAAGCCACGTCGAGCAGCCCGACGGTGGCGGCGTACTCGAACAGGAGGGCCAGCACGAACCGCCCCTGAAGTTGCTCCCAGGAGTGCTCGTCGTCGTACCCCAGGCTGCCGTACTCCGCGTCGGTGATGTACAATTTCCAGGCGTCCCGCTCCCCGACGAGCGAGAACCCGCGCTCGGTCGCGCGCATGAAGCGCCAGAGGTCGTCGATCGCGAACCACGCGTCGGGCTGGCAGTCCTTGAGCACCGCGAACACGGCCTTCCGGCGGGTCGCTGCCGCGGTCAGGCTCGCGCGCCCCTGCCCCTTGACGGCCTCGACCCGCGCGAACTCGTCGAACAGCCGGTTCTTCTCCCACGCGGCCCACACCTTACCCAGCACCTCGGACGGTTCGCGGTTCAGAGCCGTCCGGCCGGCGGGTGTGAGCTTCAGGACGCCGCTGCGCTTCTCGGCGAGCCCCGCGGCCTGCACCAGCATGGGCCAGGCGAACGCCTTGATCGCGAGGTCCGCGGCCGGGTCGTGGTCGAACTCGTCCTCATCCTCGGCCGTGTAAAAGTCGCCGCCGGTCAGCACCCCCGCGACCACTTTGAGGCTCGATTCGGTCGGGTGCTGCTTCTTGTCGGTCACCCGGACCTTGCCGGCGTCGATCAGCCGGAGAACGGCGAACAGATCCGCCTCCGCCTCGCGGGCCGTCTCCCGCACCCGGACCGGAACCGTTTCGTCCGGCCCCTTTTGGTCCCAACTCGCTTGAGGGAGGGTGTGTTCGGCCGGCGGTTCCGTGCGTGTCGGGATCCGGAACGGGTCCGGCGGCGGGAGAAACCGGAGGAGCGGCCGGACGTCGGTCGGCAGGTGCTCGTAGTCGGGGAAGAACAGGACGAGGTGCGTCGGGGTCTCGCGGCGGTCCCAGTACGAGTGCGGGTTGTTCGACGGCTGAAACCAGTCCGGCTCGCGACCGTGTGCGGCAACGAACCGGGTGCGGGAGTAGCGCCCGTCGGGGGCGTGGGCGGCTTCGCGGACGGCGAGCTGCGCGAGCGGTTCGAGCCGGTCGTAGAGGGCACGTAGGCGGGCGGGCGTCGTCATCGCCCCGGCCACCGCCGCGACCAACTCTCCCTTCCTCTTGGGCGGATCGGAGCCGAGAAGCCTCACCAATGGTCGGAGGTGTTCGGTGGTCAGGCGGTCGAACGCCTGCTCCGCGGTCAGCGCTTCGCGCTCCTGTCCGGCCCGTGCCATACCGGCCTCGCGTTCGGTTCGTTGCGGAGGGGAGGTTCGGTCGACCTGTCAGTTACTGAAGGCGGGCTCACAACACTAAAAAACAAGAGCCCGCAACTGCGGGCTCTTTTCGAGCGGAGAGGGAGGGATTCGAACCCTCGGTACGGTTTCCCGTACACAGCATTTCCAGTGCTGCACAATCGACCACTCTGCCACCTCTCCAGGTGGGATGAACCTACGGACGCCCGACGGCGCTAGAAGGTTCACCCGCTTTCAGCATAGGAGACGCGCCGGACGGTGACAACTCGCGAGCCGCCGTTCGCGGTTTTCGGCCCCGTCTATCCCTTTCCGAGCACCAGATCCACCACCCAGCACCCGCGCACGTGTGCGGCGTTCGGGTCGCGGCAGTGTTGCAGAACGTCGGCGGAGTCGCACCCGGCGTCCTGACGGGCGTTCGCCAAGATCGGGAGCGCAGAGAAGTCTCGCGACTCGTAACCCTGTCGGGCAATCGCGACTGCGGTGGCGGTGCGCCCGCGGCCTTCTTCTTCATTTCGGCGCGCCGAGGTGTGTTGCAAAGAACACCGCGGCACGCCCCCACAGCCGTTCCGTCACCACCGGGTCCGAGGTGTACATGTGCGTCACCCCGGGCAGCGGGAGCGAGTCGAAGTTCTTGCCGGCGCGGAACAGCGCGTCCGACAGCTTCAACGAGTGCCGGTAGTACACGTTGTCGTCGGCCGTTCCGTGGACCAGGAGGAGCGGGCGCGTCAGGCCCTTCGCGAGCGGCAGCAGGCTCGCCTCGTCGTAGGCCTTTTGAGCCTCTGGCAGGAGACCCATGTACCGCTCGGTGTAGTGCGTGTCGTAGTCCTCCCAGTCGGTCACCGGGGCGCCCGCGACCGCGGCCTTGAACACATCGGGGCGCCGCAACACCCCGTTGGCCGCCATGTACCCGCCGAACGACCAGCCCACAATTCCCACGCGGTCCCCGTCGAGTTCGGGGTGCTTCTCGCACAGCAGCCGGAGCCCCTTCACCTGATCGTCGAGCGGGACGGTTCCGAACTTCTGGTACACGGCGCGCTCCCACTCGCGGCCCCGGCCCGGCGTGCCGCGGTTGTCCACCGCGACCACCACGAACCCCTGATTCGCGAGCCACTGCGGGACCAGCCAGTTCCGCATCGCCTGAACGACGTGCAGGTGCCGCGGCCCGCCGTACACGTCGAGGATCACCGGGTACTTCTTCTTCGGGTCGAAGTCGTGCGGGCGCACGACCGCGGTCCAGAAGTCGCCCAGCTTCGCGATCGTCACGTTCAGCTTGAGGTCGGGTTCCACGGCGACCGACGGCAACTCGCCCAGTTTGGCACCCGACGGATCGGCGATGCGGACGGTCGAGGTGGGCATTCGAGTGAGCGTCGTCGACGTGAACACGCCGATGGCGTGGTTCTTCGAGAACACGGCCGTGTGCTGGCCGGGGGCACTCGTCAGGTGCTCGAACGTGCGGTCCCGGTCGATTCCGACCCGGCAGACGTGGGCCTGAGTCGGGTCGGCCGAATCGACGATGTACGCGTGCTTGTTTGCCGAGTCGAGCGACAGGAACTGGTTGAATCGGGTCAGCGTGTAGTGCCGAAATCGCCCGTCGGGCAGGTGTTCGGTCATGTTGAGGATGTGGTTTCCGGCACCGGGCAGCTTCGGTAAAGTGTTCCTGTCGCACTGATCGGACCCGTAGAGGACGACCGAGTTCCCGTTGAACTCGGTCGAACGCGGGAGGAGCGGGACCAGTTCCTGCCAGGGCAGTTCGGGCGCCCCGAGGTCGTGGCAAACGCCGTACGTTTTTCCCGTGTCGGGGTCGTACCGCTGGAGGCCCCACTCTTTCTGGTTGCGGCTTTGCAACTGGTAAACCAACCCGGCCTTTCCCCAATCGACCCGGGCCAAGTATTCATACCGGTGCATCTCCATCCACACCGTTTCACCCCCCGCGACCGGCACCACACCGAGCCGCACGGCCACGTTCTTCTTGCCGGGACGCGGATAGAACTGTTCGAGCGGCTTCGCGTTCGGCTTGAACGGGTCCGCGACGAACCACGTTTCGACCCCGGCGTGGTCGGCTTCTTCGTAGGCGATGTACTTGGAGTCCGGGGACCACCAGTACCCGGTGAACCGGCCCATCTCTTCCTGCGCCACGAACTCCGCCAGCCCGTGCGTCTTTTGCACCGTGCCGCCCGTCGTGATTGCGGTTTCGGTGTTAGTCGCGAGGTCGATTACGTACACGTCGAACCCGCGGACGTATGCCACCTTTTTCCCGTCCGGGGACCACTTGGGGTCCACAACGGCCCCGCCGGCCCCGGTCTTCAGCTCGGTCACTTTCCGGGTGGCGCGGTCGTACACGAACAGCCGTCCGGAGAGCGGCAGGAGAATGTTGTTGCCGGCTGCGTCGAAGTGGAAGTCGGCGAAGCCGCCGGCCGTGAGCCGCATCCGCTCGCGCCGCGCCTTCTCCTCGGGCGTGAGGTTCTCGTCACCGCTCCCGAGCAGCGCCTGAGGCGACAGCAACTCCTTCGTCTGGCCGGTGGCCACGTCGAACTCGAACAGCTTGAGCGCCGGCTTGTCCGCGTCGGCGCGGAGAAACAGAACCGTCTTACCGTCGGGGGCCACCTTCGGGTTCTGCGGGCGACCGAGCATGAACCGGCGCGTCTCCGCGAATCGCTTGAGAAACGAGGTGTCCACAGGTTTTCTCGGGGTCGGATCGGCGGCGCGCGCGTGCGCCCCCAGCGCGAGGGCTGCGGCGAGCGCGGAAAGGGTGAGCTTCATGCGGCCCAGGATACCACACCCAGTCGTTTCAGGCTTCAAGTTCCAGGTTCCAAGTGGGAACCGACTCGGCCCAAGTTCCGGACCATACGTGGAACGTGGAACGTGGAACTAGAAACCTGGAACGTGAAACGACTTACACCGCCAAGTATGCGTGAACCGAACGCCGGATCGGGACGCACGGGCTCGGGCGGGTGGGGGTGCCAGTTCTTCGGCCTTGCCCCCTGATCGGTGAATGCCTAATTCTACCATCGCCCTCTTGCGACTCCGTCTCAACTTGCTCAGCCTGCTAAGCTACTGGCGGCGTCCCCGCCCTCGCAATGCGGCTCGCACCCTCTGTGGAGGTTTGTCATGCGAACCGCCGTCCGCCGGGCTTTTACCCTGATTGAGCTGCTGGTGGTGATCGCAATTATTGCGATCCTCATCGGCCTCCTGCTACCCGCCGTGCAAAAGGTGCGCGAGGCCGCCGCCCGCATGAGCTGCCAGAACAACCTCAAACAGCTCGGGCTTGCGTGTCACAACTTCGAGGGTACGAACGGCGGCTTTCCGGCCCGGCGGCTGACGAACTCCCCTACCCTCGGCCCGAGCGGCGCGACCGTGCGTCCGATCGGCGGGTGGGGGCTGCTGCTGCTGCCGTACATCGAGCAAAACGCCGTCGCGTCGAAGATGAACCCGGCTTACGACTTCTACGACCCGATTAACGCCCCCTACGTCTCCGCCCCGATCAAGACGTTTATGTGCCCGTCCGTTCCCTTCACGCGCACGGTCGCGGTGAGCGCCCGGGCCACGGACGTGTCCGCGAACCCCGACAAGAGCACGACGTTCACGGCAGCGGCCGGGTCGAACGACTACATGATGTCGAACGGGTTCAGCATGCCCACCACCGGATACGGCACGGGGTGGAATCAGGACGTCGGGTCCAACCGCCACCAGCCGGTGGACGATAACATTTACGTCAAGTTCAGCCAGACGACCGACGGCCTCTCGAACACCGCCGTGATCTTTGAACAGGCCGGGCGCCCGCAGAAGTGGCAGCTCGGAAAGAAGTACGGCGACGAAACCGCACCGGCCTCGAACAGCACCCGCGGAACGTGGGCCGGGTACGGATCGATCTCCATCTACACCTACAACCCGAGCAGCCTCGACGCGAACGGGCTGATGACTCAGCACTCGGGCAACACTCCTGCCGCGGGCGACCTGCTCTCTTGCACCATCAACTGCGACAACCAGCAGGGCGTGTACTCGTTCCACAGCGGCGGGGCGGTGCTGCTGCTCGGCGACGGTGCGGTACGGTTCGTCTCCGCCGGTATCAGCGGGCGCACCCTCGGCCAGCTCTTGATCCGCGACGATGGTGAAGCCGTCGGCAACTACTAAACCGCGGCCCGCGACGAAGGGCTGCGGAGCGGCGGTCCTTCGTCGCGTAAACACTTCTCAGCACGTCGGCGAGGGCCATTCGGATGACGACGCACGTACCGGTGGGAATACTCCTCGGAAGCCTGCTTGCGGTGGCGGTCGGGTGTGGACCGGCCGGCCCGCCGCCGCTTCCGAAAATGACACCGGTGCATGGGACGGTGTTGTACCAGAACAAGCCGGCCGCCCGGGTGCAGGTGGTGTTCCATCCGTTGTTCGATGTCGGGCCGCGGAAGTTCGCCCCGTCCGCGGTGACGGACGGCGCCGGCCGGTTCCAACTCGGGTCCGCGAGCACCAGCGACGGGGCGCCGGTCGGTGAGTACGCTGTGACGTTCGCCCTCTACGACACGTCGAAGAACCCGGACGAAGGCGATATTAAAGTGGACCGCTGGAAAGGCAAGTACAGCGACCCGGCCAAGAGTACGTTCAAAGTGCAGATCCGTGACGGGGACAACGCGCTTCCGCCGTTCAAGCTCGATTGAGTGTCCCGCGCACACGGGGGGGGCGGCGTGCCAGCGCGCCGCGCGGGCCGAATATCGGCGCGGTAGCGATCCACGCGAACGGCCGGACCGGAACTCATACCAAATCCGGTTGAAGAGTAAGAGGGTGTACGGCAAATCCGAATTATCCTAAAGGTAAGCGTTCACGGGTGATGCGGCAGTGTATCAACAGTTGGCGAGGAGCGGATTCACAACGTTCTGTTGTTGAGCTTCAGCTGGAACAAGCGTCGGTACCTTCGCGCCGGTCCGGTGCGCGGTCACGGCGTCGGTGAGGAACTCCAGGACATGGCGGTTCTGCCGGCGACACGAGGCGATGACCGTGAGGACCCGCTCTACGAACCGGCTCCCGCGTTCGCTGTCGGTTCCGAAGCTGGTCTTCCGCCAGCACACGGCGTGACGCACCTCACGCTCGGCCGCGTTGTTGGTCGGTTCCACGCCCACCACCCGCGCGAACGTCCACAGCGACGCCTCGACCGCCAACAACTCCGCGCAGGTGGCGGCCGTCTCGGCGCAGCCGCACGCCGCCCCGCTCCGCAGGTGCGTGCCGACCTGACGACGCAACGCGGGGATGTAGGTCGAGCGACATGTGGACCGCGCGAGGGCTCCGTCCCGCACCCGATACCAGTTCTCGAACAGGGCGTCCAAACACGCCAGCAGAGCCGCGCCGATCGCCTGTCCGGAACCGCTCCGGTCGATCATCGCCTGGAAATCGCGTCGCAGGTGCGCCCAACACACTTGCCGCTTGTGCGGGCGCAAGTGGGTGTACACCGGATACCGGTCGGTCGTGTGCACCTGGGTCGAACCGGCCCGGAGGTCGTCCAAGGCGGCTCGGCCACGGGTCCGGCGGATCAGGAACGCCACCACCAGCGTGGTCACGGCGTCAGCGGGCGCGCCCCCCCCCGGCACGTGGACGGCTGGAGGGCCCGGATCTCATCGGGCGGCAGAACGGTGCGTTCCGCTTTGGGGTGTCCCGGTTGGCCCCGCGACGCGTGCCCGAGGCCCCCTTGGGCGGGGCCGGGTTCACGTGCGGGGCGTCGGACGACGGGTGCTTCGACGAGTTGGTCGAGTTCTGGTTGAGACGGGCGGTCAGTTCGGCGACCTGGGCCGTGAGCCCGCGGACCTGGTCCGTGAGCTGGGCAATCGTGGCTTCGAGTGCCCGGATATACGCCACCACGTGAGGCGGCAGGTCGTCTGGGAGGTCCGGCGGTTGAGGAACAGGTGTCATGGCGTTAGCTCGGTCACAGGACACACTCGCCAGTGGCAACCGCCCACGGAAAGGGCTCAAAAGGCACGGGAAAACGCGGGGCAAATCCCCCGTGAACGCTTACGCGACTTCAGTTACAACTTCTGTTGGCCGGTTCGGACGCTGCGGGTGAAGGGTGAGAATGGGCGGTGGCAGAAGCGGACCCCGGCGATGGTCGCCGGGTCAACGGATCACGTGTGGTCCTTGGCGGAGTGGCTGGCCTACCCAGCCAGGTTCGTGCAGCGCAAGTAGGTCACCACCTCTAAGTGCGTTTGCCCTGAATAAACCCCTAAATGGCTGATTTACAACACATTGGGAGAATTCGGATTTGACGTACAGTCTATTAAAATGGCGACCATATTCGATATATGGCGATCATTTACACGGAATTCACATTTCCCTTTATCAAATCATTGTTTTTGCTATCCAGGACTACCATCACCCGGAATGATCGATTGTGTAAATATAAAATGATTTCGAGATTGTTAGAAATCGACATAGATGCAATTAATCGCGGTGGCGGAACGCGGAGGTGCGGGTCGTCAGGAGAACCACTGCATTTCAGTTGTGCGGGTTGAATGCTGTCTTATCGCAGGGAAATTGTCAAGCTCGTAGTGGAAAACTTTTGCCGTCGCCCGACCGCGTTGGCGCACCGGTATTCGCGTTCCGTAGGCTTTTCGCCGCGCGCGCCATCCACCGCGTGCCATCTGGTATTGGGGGGCGTTTTCTCGACCACGTGTGTGCGCCTCTGGCGGCTAGCTGGTCGCCCTTCCGGGGTATCAAGCCCCCCGGTATTTGCGCGCGGGAGTGCCGGTTGGTAGACAGGGCAGCGAGCGCGAGTTGCGGAGTTGCCCTAGCCCGCAGTTTGCACGGCGCGCTGTAACGAGGGTTACACCCCGGCACCGGCGGCCCCCGAATGGGTCACCGACAGGACATTCGCTGCCAGCCGGCTACCCACTCGCTACCGGCCCGCTGGGGTACAGCTACCACCGAATCACAGGCTTCCGAGCCCGGATACGGCTCTCGAAGCCGATCGGAGCAGAACCCGGACGACTCGATATGATGGTGTGTAACGTATTGCGGTATAAGCGTTTGTGACCGAGCTGGCTCGCGCCGTTCGTTTCGGCGCGGTGAACGAAAACCGGGTGCGGTCACTACACCAGGCGCGTTGCGGACTTCCAGAACTATCAAACTGAGTCGAATTAGGGGTGGGTAATGCCTGATGTGCCGGCTGACAGCCCCGCGAACGGAAACGGCTCTGCCCATCCCGGCACCGCTGAGAAGGGCATCGACACCTCTCGGACGGACGCGGCGCCGGGTAGCGGTCTTCGGTTCGTTCCCGCGGTACTGCTCGGCGCGCTGGGCTTGTACCTGGCGCTCGCAACGAACAACTTCCCCGACCTGTTCATTTACCGCGCCGGGGCCGCGATCGGGCTGCGCGGCGAATCGCCCTACGACCTCACCCGCATCCGAGAACTCGCCGCGGCGCAGTTCCCGGACGAGAACCCGGAAGCCCCGGGCGAGAACAGTTTCGTCCGGAACTGCGGGTACTTTCTCCCGCCGCTGGCGATCCTCACGTTCGCCCCGTTCGCGGTGGTGCCGTGGCCGGCGGCGAAAGTGGCGTGGGGCGTCGTGCTCGGGTGCGCCGCAGCCGGTATCGTCACGATCCCGGACCTCTTCCGCCGATCCGACGGGCCGGTCCGTCCGGGAGCGCGGGGGCTGGTCGTCCCGTTCCTGCTCGTGCTCAACCCGTTCGTACTGGCTATCACCTTCGTCGGGCAGGTGACCATCGTTTCGGTCGGGTGCGTGGCGGCCGGGCTGTGGTGCTTCGCGCGGAACCGCCCGGCCCTCGGGGTGCTGCTGTGGGCGGTCCCGTTCGTGAAGCCGCACGTGGCGCTGCCGCTGATACCGCTCGCGTGGTACCTGGGCGGGTGGAAACGGGCGCTGGCGCTGGCCGCTCTGGTCGCGGGGCTGAACCTGATCGGGGCGACCGTCGCCGGCGGGTCGCCGCTGTTCCTGAAGGACTACCTCGATTACCTGCCGACCGGTCACAAGGCGGTTCGGTACAACCAGGCCGAACTGAACCCGCAGATCACGAGTTGGAACCGGCTGCTCGTGTCGCTCGGCGGCCCGGTGATCGAACTGACCGCGGTGACGACGCTCGCGGGATACCTGGTGTGGGGCGGGTTGGTGCTGGGGCGGTGCCGCGCCGCCGGGCAGTTGCCATCGGCCGGGTGGGCGTGCGCCGCGGCGGTCGCGGGCGCCACCGTCTGCGCGCAGGTGCTGGCCTATGAAATGCTCACGCTGGCGATCGCGGTGCCGTGGGTGCGAGACCTCTTCGCCGCGGGCCGGCGCGGGTGGGGGACCGCGGCGGTGCTACTACTGGCGGTGCAAACGGTCCCGTTCGACAGCGCGAGCCCGGTCTTCGATTACTACCGACCGGGCGGGGCGCTGGCGCTCGCGCTGCTGGTGCTGCTCGGGCCGCTCAACCCGGAACCGCGCCCGGCACCGCCGCCAGCGCCTTGACCTGGTTCTTCGGATCGACGAACACGACGCGGGGTTGGTGCTTACGGGCCTCGGCGTCCTCGAACTCGGCGAACGTCGCGATGATGACGATGTCGCCGGTGCGGATCAGGTGCGCCCCGGCCCCGTTGACGCAGATCACGCCGCTGCCGCGCGGCCCCTCGAGGGCGTAAGTGACGAGCCGCGTGCCGTTGGTCACGTCCCAGACGTGGATCTGCTCGTGCGGCAGGATGTCCGCCGCCTCGAGGAGGTTGGTGTCGATGGTCAGGCTGCCCTCGTACTCGACGTTCGTCTCGGTCACCGTCGCGCGGTGCAGCTTCGACTTCATCATGAATCGGCGCATGTGTTCTCCAGGCGGCCCTCTCTCCGGCTCGCTTCCTCAGGGAGGGGTGGGTGGAGAGGTTCTTCGTGCCATTCTACGCCCGGCGGGTAAGATGTCGTCGGTCCCTCCCACCACCCGAGCCGCGCGCCCGTCCCTCCGCCGCGGCACTCAGGAGTTCCCACATGAAAACTGCGTTGCGGTTCGGCGTTCTGGCGGTCGCGGTGTGCGCCGCGGCCTTGCGCGCGGACGACAAGCCCAAGCCGGCCGAAAAACCGCCGGAAGGTTTCACCGCGCTGTTCGACGGCAAGAGCCTGAGCGGGTGGAAGCCCACCGGCAAGGCCGACGCCTGGGGCGTCGAGGACGGCCTCATCGTCTGCAAGGGCGGCGGCGGCGGGTACCTGCTGACCGAGAAGGAGTACGCCAACTTCGAGTTCCGGTGCGAGTACAAGTGGGCGAAGGCCGGCGGCAACAGCGGGGTGGGCCTGCGCACGCCCGAAAAGGGCGACCCGGCGTACCAGGGCATGGAAATCCAACTCATCGACGACGAGGGCTGGGAAGGGGTCCACAAGTCCAGGCTGGCCGACTACCAGCACACCGGCTCCATCTACGACGTTCAGCCCGCCAAGGCGGCCAAGAACAAGAAGATCGGCGAGTGGAACACGGTCAAGATCGTGTGCGAGGGCCGCAAGGTGACCGTGACGCAGAACGACATCGAACTGGTCAACGCGAACCTGGACGATTATAAGGCGAAGGCGGACAAGAACCACCCCGGGCTGAAGCGCGAGAAGGGGCACATCGGGTTCCAGAGCTACAACGTCCGCGTGGACTTCCGCAACGTGTACATCAAAGAGCTGAAGTAGCCGCGTGCGGCACGTGTTCCGGGCGCGCCGACCGGCGCGCCCGGCTTTCGCAGCGCTCGTGGCTCTGAAATAGAGACGACCGAACCGGGGCGTCACACCGGGACGAGGTACGTCCCGGCGATGCGGTCCTGAGGGGGCCGGGTCGGGTAGCGTAGGGCGATCACCCCGTAGACCGGGAGCAGCACCACCCCGGCGAGCCACAGCCCGGCGGCCAGGTACGGACGGTGCGGGGCGTAGATCTGTGCAGCCGCGCACGCGAGCAGCAGCGCCGACAGCGGCCCCCACACCACCGCCGCCCGCAGCGCGCACTGCCACCGGCGGGCGCGCCGGCCGTCGGCCCGCACGATCGCCATGCCAGCGAGCATCATGGACGCGCCCCCGCGCAGCACCGCCGCAACCGTGACCAACCCGAGCGGCACCACACCGAACAGCACGAGTAGCGGTTCCAGGCCGCCCCACGGCGGGTCGTCGCCGCGGTCGGTGGCACCCGCCCACGCGAGCAGCGCCCGCGCGGCCGCGTCGTGCTCCTCAGCCGCCACCCCGTGGTCGGGCAGCGCCAGTTCGCCCTGCTCCAGCATGTTCCGCTGCGGAGCGAACAGCGCGGCCCGGCGCGTGTGCGCGTCCGCCCGGGCGCGTTCCAGCACCTCCTCGACCCGCGCCCGCGCTTGCGGGTTGCTCAGCGCGGCACGGGCGTCCCGGTCGCCGGCGGACAGCTTGGCTCGCGCGTCCGGATCGGTGAACCCGGCGGCGGCCCGCTCGGCGATCTCGACGGAACTCGTCGCGAGCCAGGTCGTCATCACCGATACGACGAACGCGAACCCGAACATGGAGCCGAGCGGCACCGCCAGCAGCGGGGCCTGAATGCCCAGGTGCGCGGCCCGCATCACCGGCGTCACCTCCGGCTTGTGCGCGTGGGTGTCGGCCAGTTCCTTCTGGAACTCCGCGAGCGGCGGGTCCGTCGTGAACAGCCTGTCGAGCACGGGGGCCGCGTGCGGCGGGAGCGGGGCCGCGACGGGCCCCGGCGTGTGCCGGGGGCTCCCCTCCAGGACGAGCGCCGCGGCTTCGCGAAGCACCTGCAACGGCGGCCCCGGGCGCGACCGGATCGTGCCCAGCGGGAAGTCGAGCACCTGCACCCGCCCCGCGGGTTCGACCCACACGTGGTCCAGCGCGAGGCGCGACGGCACGGAGCCGTCGGCCTCTGCGGCGCGGAACTCCTCAACGATTTGCTCGAGCAGGAACCGCGCGTCGGCCCACGGGAGGGTGGCACCCGGGCGCACTGCCTCGATCAGGGGGCCGCCGAGTGGGGCCGCGTAAGCGGTCCAGTCGTACACCGTTTCGCCCCACCCGACGCTGCCGGCCCCCAGACGCCGTAACCGTGTGGTGCGCGCCGGTTCCGCGCCCGAAGCGAGTCCGCCCCACGGCCGCAGCCACAGGAGCACCTTGCGTCCGAGTGTGCGGTCCTCCGCGATCCAGACCTGTTCGCCGACGGGATCGGCGGAGAGACGGCCGTTCACCACGTACCCGCCCACCGCCTCCGGCAGCGCCTCGGGCGTGGGCGGAAGGAGCGTTTCGATCGGCGTCGGCTGCGCGACCGGGAGCCGCAGCCGACGCGCGCGGAGCGGTACCTGCGTGACCCGGCACCCGCTCGCGAAGTCGTGCAGGCCGCGGAACCCGAACCGCTTCCGGAGCTGGACCGAGAGGGCCAGCGCGCCGATCCCGAACATGATCCCGCGAACCGCCCCGCCACCTCGCGTCCCGATGAATTCGCTCACCCAGTCGGGGACGAGGAAAAAGCACGCGAGCACCGCGTGCAACACGAACGTGCGCGCGAGCGCGCGGGGCACCCCGGGCGGGTCGGTCTCGCCCGCCCGGCTCACCCGCAGCCCGAACAGCATCTTCCCGGGCGTCGCCCCGAGCAGCCCCTCGAACAGCCCGAAGTACAGGAGCGTGATGCTGACGGCGAGCCACCGCAGCTCGAGCACGTCGATCTTGCTGGCCCCGGCCTCGGTCACCCAGATGCGGGCCGCTTCCGCCGGGAACACGATGAACGCCAGCAGGATGCGGTCGAGCACGTACGCGCCGACCAGCGCGCGGGGGCGCCCCGGGCGCTGGCGCTCGGGCAGCAGGTCCGCGAGCGCCTCGCGCATGTCGTCGAGCGTCTGCCAGCGGCGCGAGCGGTCCCGCTCCAGCCCCCGCAGAATAATCCGCTCGAGCTGCTCGGACACGTCGGGGCGGGTGGCGCGGATCCGCGGGGCCGGGTCCGAGATGGCCCGGGCGAGGGCGGTCGCGGCGCTGTCGTGGTGGAACGGCGCCTGGCCGCTGAGGAGGAAGTACAGCGTGGCCGCGACCGAGTACACGTCGGAGCTGTAGTCGAGCGGCTCGCCGCGGATTTGCTCGGGCGCCGCGAACAGCACCGTCCCGAGGAACGCGCCGGTCTGGGTGAGGTGGTTCGCGCCGCTCCCGGCGAGCGACTTGGACAGCCCGAAGTCCCCCACCTTCACGCGGCCGTCTTCGGTGAGAAAGCAGTTGGACGGCTTCACGTCGCGGTGGATCATCCCCACCCGGTGCGCCTCCATCAGCCCGTCGATCACGTCGAGGATGCGGCCGATCGCCTCGTGCGGCTTCAGCGGGCCGCCCTGATCGACCAGGTCTTTGAGCGTGCGGCCCGGCATCAGCTCCATGACGATGTACGGGCGGCCGTGCTCGGTGTCGGCCGCGAGCACGAACACGCACCGCGGGTGCGCGAGCTGGCTGGCGAGCCGCCCCTCCTGCCGAAAGCGCTCGACCGACGACGGGCTGGACGCGAGCCGGGACGACAGCAGCTTCACCGCGGCCCGGCGCCCGGTTCCGAGCGCCTCGGCCTCGTACACGGACCCCATGCCCCCGGCCCCGAGGAGCTTCCCGATCCGGTACCCGCCGATTTCCTTCAGAGCCGGCTCTGGGGCGGCCGAGAGGTCGTCTTCGTCGGGTACACCCGAGAGCGCGTCCGCCCCGGGCGCGAACGTCTGGGTGCGGGCGGCCGGCGGGTGGGTGCTGCCGGCGAGTTTGTGCCCGCAGAACATGCAAAACTGCGGCGGCCCGTCCGCGGACACGGAGGACAGCGAGCGGTGGCAGTGCGGGCAAGTGAGAACCATGATGGCAGCGCGTAGGAAAGTTGCGCACGGACATTATCCGGACCGCGGCCCAAACCTCAAGATGGGCGCTCCGTACCACGCCCGACGAGGCCGAAATGAGGCAAAGATGATGGAACGAATGTGGAGCGCGTCGCGTGCGGCGCGGTCGAAAAATGTTCGGCGGATTACGGCCGTGAGCGGAACGCGTTGACCGGGTCGTCGACTTTGAGGTGCCCATACCCGGCCGATGGCACCGACCGCAATTCCGTCGCCGGTGCCCGGGATGGGATCGGCACCGCAGGTAGACACGAGCGGGGCACACAGAAGCGCCGGCGCGGCCCGGGCCGCGCCGTTCCCTGAACGGAGCTTACTTCCCTTCTTCGTACTTCGTCAGTTCGAGCTTCACGACCTCGTTGGTCTGGAGGACGAACTCTTCCTTCACGATGCCCTTGCCCTTGGCGAACCACAGCCGCACGGTAGTCTTCGCCCCGGCGATGTCCAGGTCCTTGCCCTCCACGAACACCGTCTCGTACTCGGTCTCGCCGACCTTGATCTTCTCCTTGTCGTTGAGCACCTTCATGGCGCCCTTGACGGTTTGCGTGCCGACCTTGCTGTTGATGTCCCAGGTCGCGTCCTTCTTGATCGGGAGGGGCAGCACCTTCACCGCCGGGTCGAGTTTGTCGTCCTTCACCCGAACGCGGTACACGCCGTCGCCCTTGACCGTGTACCACTCGCTCGTCTTCGGGTCCTTGCCGACGACCGTGTCCACCTGGTACTGCTCCTCGCCGCCGACCTTGTCCACCTTGACCACCTTGACCTCAATGGTGTTGTCGCCGACCTTGTAGGTCCACTTGGCGTTCACCTTGAGCGGGAAGTACCCTTCGGCCTGGGGCGCGTCCTTGGGCGCCTGCGCCAGCAGCGTCCCGCCGAACAGAACCAGTGCCGCACCGACGAACAGACGGATCGCACGCAACATCCGCAACACTCCAGTGGTTGTGATCGAAGGGAACCGAGTCGGGCTAGTATAGTGGCTCACACGATACCCGATCAGCCGCGCCGCGAACACCCGGCTTTCGGCTGCGCCCCCTTCCTAAACAGGGCCTTTCCTTGATTCACTCTACGTAACTCCGATAAGTCCCTTGGCCATTGCCGGGTCCATCTGGAGCCGCTCGATCGCCTCCGGGCAACTCACCGCCTTGACCTCACGCCACAGGTGCACCACGGCGTTCCGCAGCGCCGCCAGCACCTGTGGTGCGTGCCCCATGCGCACACGACACGCGTCCTCGCCCAGTGTCACGTCACGCACGTAATGCAGTTCGTTCTCGATGCGCCAGTGCGTCCGCACATGGTTCAGGAGTGTGGCCGCATCCGCCTTCTCGGCCGACAGGCTCGTGATGCCGAAATGCACTTCGACCGTCGTTTGGCCTCGGACCGTCCGCTCACGCGTCAACTGGAAGCCCTGCTTCACCCCCGCCCACGTCGGCGAGCACGTCAGAATCGAGGTCGTTTGCAGCGTCCGCTTCTCGATGCGGCCGTGACCCTTATCGACGGTCGTGGCGATGCGGCTCGGGGCGGGCGGAGGCCGATCCCCAGGGGGAAGTGGCCGCCGCGATCGATCGGGCGGCGGTCTCGAAGGCGAACCCGGCTCGGATGTCGATCCCCAATCCGGGTTGGTTGTCCTTCACCGTGAGCACGTAGTCGCCGCCGGCCCCGACCACCTCCTCGGCCAGGTCTCGCTGGCAGAACATGGCGTCGCCGACCACGACCTTCCCTCGCAGCGGCAGAATGCCGAGGAGCGTCAAGGCGGCCTTGTGCCCGTTGGTGCTCGCATCGACCTTGACCTGGGCGAGTACGGCACCGACGGTGGGGGCGTATGCGGCCAGCAGGTGCTGACCGGGGATCGCGCCGTTGCGAGAGCCTCGAAGGGTCTTGCCGTCGATGGAGATGTGTGTGAAGGCGGCCGGGTCGACGCGGCTGGCGATCCAGTACGAGAGGACGTGCTCCAGTTGGTCGGCGTCGAAGCGTCGCAGGGTGCGGGAGAGCGTGGAAACGGCCGGGGTCTTGCCGCGTCGGAAGCCGAGGGCATGGGCGAGGGCGGGTCCGTGCTGTCGCCCGAAGCGAGCGATGCCATTGAGGCTGGTGCGCCCCATGAGCATGGCGAGGGCGACGAGTCCGAGGAAGGGGGCGAGTGGGTGGATAAGGCCGTGCTTGCTGCGGGGATCGGGAACCGCCGCCAGGGCATCGACCAGGGTGCAAGGAGACATGGGTACCTTCCTGGCTGCGAGAAGGCGCCCCACATAGCCACGTTCCCTCGTGTAAGCAAGGTGAAATAAGGAAAGGCCCTGCCTTCCTAAACCCGCCCGGGTATCTTCCGGATCGGCCGCGTCCGTTCGATCTGGGCGATGTCGCATCGCGGCGGCCGGTCGAACATTCGGTATTACTGGCATCCCTCCACCACTATTCCCTCATTGCGGGGCTTCCGGAAGTTCGTACCGCCCGCGCAGACGCGGGGTGGAGCGGTGGGTGCCCGGTTCTCACGTGCTAAAGGTCGCTCACTCCCCACGGGCCAGGATGCACGCAAGCGCATTCGCTTCAATACCTTGCGCCGATCTACATGAGCCACACTGGAATCGGCCCTCGTTTCCTTCGGGTCGCATTTGGGTCGCAAACGCTCGATTCCGAGAGGTCGCAGGTACCCAGCAAACCGGTAGCGAATCGGTAGTCGCACGCCAGCAGATGTCCCGCCGGTGCCCCATCGGCTGCAATCTGCCGGCGCTGTAACGGGGGTTACAGCGCCGCCCGCGAGCACCGCACCGCCGCAGGTTGATTGCGCGGTGCAATCAAACGTACCAGACACACAACCGGCAGTCGCCATCATGCACGCGCCGCCCGTTTCGTCGCCTTCGTTCTATCGCCTCGCGCAAGGAGCCGCAGAACTGCGATCGTCGCATCACGTACCCCGATACCCCACGACCGAAGACACGTCCGTCTCTAATCCAATGGCACCGATCACCACCGGGCGATGCGGTCGCCGCACAACGCCCCATGTCGTGCCAGATCCGCGCCGGTAGCGACGCTGCCTTTTCGGGGCACGCACCTCGACGCCCGCCGAGGTGCCCCGTCTCCGGCACCAAGAGGGATCTGCTAACAAGCCGCCGCGCACTTCCCCAACCCACCGGACGTTCCGGTTCATTGCCGACAACACCGACGAGTGGCCGGTCGCCTGGATGTGCGAGGCGCGGGAGGTGTCGGCTTCCGAGTATCACTTCGGGCTGATGCGGCTGGCGCAACAGGCACGCCCCCCCCGGCCGGGCGCTCGGCCCGGTGCTCGTCGTGGTCGGGGTGGTGTGCGTGAAGTACCTGTGACCGCAGTCACGGTTTCGTCTTCGGCGCGGCGTACTGGCGCAGGTCGATCTCGCCGGCTGACCGCTCAGGCTCGCGGGAGAGGGGTCGACTGTTGAATAGGTTTAACCATATTCTGGTTTGCGTCGGCACCTGATCGAGCGGGGTAAACGCCGCTCTCGTGTACCCGGCCGCGGCACATGCTCCGAAAACCTCCCGCAGCTCTTCGGCTGGATGCAACTTGTACGCAGAAATGCGGACCGCTTTGGGTCCCTTTGGGTCAGCGTGTGCTCGGGTCAGATACTTCGTAAGGGCGTCAAGACTGGAGCAGAGCATTTCGGCTACCTGTCCGTTCACCGTCTCACGCACCACGAACGGGTGCGTCCCGCACTGGTCGCCGATCTCGACGGCGATGTCTTGACCCAACTTGGCGGCGTCCTTGTCTCTCTTCGCGTTTTCCAGTTTCGTCTTCTCGCTCGACAGGTCGGCATGCATCTGGTCGATCAGTTCCTTCTGCTTCTGGAGATCCGCCAACTGCTTTTCGATCTTCTTGATCGGATCGCTCTCGGCCGGCGCTGGCGGTACGCTGAGCGCGGCCAGCGGTTCGGTCGCGCGCGCGGCGTTTGCCGTACGCCCCGCTGTGCCGAACGTGAGCACCCCGGCCCCGGCCACCAGCACCAGAACTGCCGCGGCGGTCATCACCTTCTTCATCCAGAACATGCGAAGCACTCCGTCGGTGAGCTGGGCTACGGCCGGGGACAAACCCGGCGCGGCCAGCGCGGATGTTGAGTACACGGTCGCGGACCGAACCGTGGCGCGAGCGAACCCGGCCGGCAGCGCGACCGCCGCGCCGGCCAGCGCGGCCGACCAACCCGTCCCGAGCCGCGCCCGCAGGCGCGACAGCGCCCGGTTAAGCCGGGCCGAGAGAGTTCCCTCCGGGCACCCCAGGTGCTCCGCGGCCTCGCGCCGGGTGAACCCCTGGAGGTGGCACAGCACCACCGCCGCTCGTTCGCGTTCCGACAGGGCGAGCAGGGCCGCGTCCAGATCGAGCCGTTCCGCGTTCGGGTCGGCTGGCGCGAGCGGTTCGTGCTCCATCGGACCGTTCACTGCGGCGCGGCGGCGGTTGGCGCGGACCACGTTGCGCGCGGTCAGCGCCGCGACCCGGTACAGCCAGGGGCCGAGCGGCGTGTCACGATCGAGCTTGGCCGCACGGCGGAGCAGCACCAAGAACGTCGCCTGGAACGCGTCTTCGGCGTCCTGCGTGTTGGCGAGCGCGCGGCGGCACGCGCCCCACACCACCGGCCCGTAGCGGCGGACCAGTTCGGTGAACGCGGCCTCGTCCCGCTCGCGCAGGAAACGGTCGATCAGGTTCTGGTCGGGAGCGGGCACCGCACCGCACCCGCGAAGGACTGTCAGAAGCCGGCTCATGCCCCCATAGTGTCCGGAAACCGCCCGGCGCGTGCGGAAAATCCGCCCCTCGCGCGTAAAACACCCGCATGAACCCAATCGACAGCCTCTTCCAGCGGCTGCGCGCCCAGAAGCGCGCCGCGTTCATGCCGTTCCTGACCGCCGGCGACCCCGACATCGCGTTCACCCGCGAGCTGCTGCCCGCGGTCGCCGACGCCGGCGCCGACCTGATGGAGATCGGGTTCCCGTTCTCCGACCCGATCGCCGACGGCCCGGTGATTCAGGCGTCGTACACCCGCGCGCTGAACCACAAGCTCAAGATCGCCGACGTGTTCGCGGCGCTGCGCGACACCGCCGCGCGGCCCAACTGGTCCGCGCCGCTGGTGTCGATGGCGTCCTACTCGCTCATGTTCAAGATGGGGCCGACCGCGTTCATCGAAGCGGCCCAGAAGTCCGGCGTGAGCGGGGCCGTGGTTCCCGACGTGCCGGTCGAAGAAGCCGAAGAGCTGTCAAAGCTCGCCCGCGACCGCGACTTCAAGCTGATCCTGCTCGTCACCCCCACCACCTCGCCCGAGCGCGCCGCGAAGGTGGTGCAGGCGTGCAGCGGGTTCGTGTACGTGGTCAGCGTGGTCGGCATCACCGGTGCGCGCGAGGCGCTTCCGAGCGCGTTGCGCGAGCAGCTCGCGCGGCTCCGCACGATGACCGACCTGCCGCTGTGCGTGGGGTTCGGGGTGAGCCGGCCGGAGCAGGTGCGCGACCTCAAGGAGATCGCCGACGGCGTCATTGTGGGCAGCGCGGTGGTGAAGAAGCTTGAAGCCGCCGGCGCCGACCGCGCGAAGGGACTGGAAGACGTGAAGCGGTTCGTCGCAGAGCTTCGCGCGCCGTTGGGGTGATAAAGGCCGGGTTCACCGCAGAGGGCACGAGAGGGCGCAGAGAGAAAAAGCCGAAGAGCGTGAGGGCAAGCTCAACGCTCTTCGGCTTTTCTCTCTGTGCCCTCTCGTGCCCTCTGCGGTGAACCCGGCCTTTACTCTTCGCCCGCGCCGGACAGCACCACCGCGTACCCGCGGTTCTCGATCACCGAGCAGTCGCCGAACGTGTCGAAGATCAGCGGCATCACCGCGGTCGGCATCTTCGTGACGAGGTAGTACCGGCCGCCGGGCTTCAGCAGGTCGCGCGCGCCCTCAATGAACAGCCGCGTGATCTCCGACTTCGCGTAGTACGGCGGGTTCGCCAGGATCACGTCGAACTTGTCTTCCTCCAACCCCTGAAGCCGGGTCGCGTTCACGAACCGCGTGTTCGTGACGCCGTTCGCCTTGGCGTTGAGTTCCGCGAGAGCGATCGCCCGTAAGCTGCTGTCGATGAACGTGACCCGCGCGTCCGGCCCCGCCATCGCGCCCGCCAGACACCCGACCGCACCGTTTCCGCACCCCAGGTCGAGAACGGTGTCACCGGGGCGGATCTCCGCGACCTCGAGCATCGCGCGCGAGCCCGCGTCGAACCGGCCGTAGCTGAACGTACCGGGGCGCGACACGAACTCCATCGACGCCCCGGCGCCGATCTTCGCGTGGTACTTCACCTCGTGCCGCCGGCGGCTCCCGCTCTCCTCCGCCTTCGTGCTGAAGAACGCCATGCCGTTCTCGCTCGCCGGCGTCTCCCCGCACTTGCCGAAGATCTTCTTCTGGAGCTTCGCGAACTGGCTGTCGCGCTCGTACTCGGAGAGCGTCAGGAACAGCCCGCCGACCGTGAGGACGTGCGCGGCCTGCTCCACGATGTCCAGCTTCAGCTCGCGGTCCGCCTGCGAGGACGCCGGGAAGATCACCGTGCCGAACCGCTGCGGCAGGTCCCACATGTCCGCGACCGTGACCACCTCGGCGCTCGCGCCCACCTCGGCGAGCGTCTCGCGCACGCGGTCGGTCTGGTGCAGGTCGAGCTGCGCGCAGGTGACTTCGGTTTCGGGGAGGTTGAGCGCCTTCACGAGGTTGGCGACCGGCCACGGCGGGCCGACCGCGATCAGCACCGGCGGCTTGACGCGGTGCGCGACCGTGGCGAAGAGTTCGGTAACGTGCTTCATGCGTGCATTGTAGTTCCCGGCCCGGCACGTGGGCCGCCGGGCACGGTAGCACTTAACTTTATCCTCGGCCGCGTGTGCAGCTCGGCCGTTCAAATGTTTCGGCCCGGCTCGGGCACCTCACCGGGCGACCGCCGGGACCCGAACGTGGGCCAGAGGCTCGCGCTGCGGCGCCGCTCTCAGCCGCCCTTGAGTCGGCGCCCCAACTCGAACACGCCGCGCAGCACCGGTACGCCCCAACGCTTCCGCGTAAGATACGGGCCGGTCCGCCGGGTCGCGGCGTCGATCAGCCCCTCCAGCACCGCGTCGGCGGCGGCGGGCTGGGCGTCCTCGCGCTCGTGACAGTAACGGTGGTAGGCGTAGCGCAGGTATGCGCTGTACGCCGACAACAGCCCGCGCCCGCTCAGCTTTCGGTGCTTGCGGATCAGCCGCGCGAGGTTCCGCGTGTCGTAGTACCGCTGCCACTTCTTCCCCGCGCGTTTGAACGCGGTCGAGCCCTTGTGCCACACGAGCGCCTCGGCCAGCACCCCGCACCCGTAGCCCGCTTCTTTCACCCGCAGGCAGAAGTCGGCTTCCTCGTGGATCAGGAAGAAGTGATCGTCGATCAGGCCCACGCGCTCGAGCACGTCGCGCCGCACCATCATGCAGCACCCGTTCACGATGTCGGTGTCGTCCACCGCGGGCGGCTCGGCGGCGCGCTCGGGCACCTCTTTACGCTGGAAGAACCCGGGAAAGCCCGGCGGGTTGAACGTCACCCCGTCGGTCATCACCACGTCGGGCTCGTCCATGTACCGGATGACCGGACCGATCACACCGAACGACGGGTGCGACCGGAACGCGTCGAGCAGCCGGCCGACGATGTCGGGAGCGACCGTCGTATCGTTGTTGAGCAGCAGGACGTAATCCGCGCCGCGTTCGAGCGCGTAACGGATGCCGGTGTTGTTCCCGCCGGACCAGCCGAGGTTCGCGCCGTTGCGGACGACGTGAGCCCACCGGAACTCCGCGCGTAGCGCGGGCGTCGGGTCGGGTTCGGACGCGTTGTCGACCAGGACCACGTTCGCGGCCGGCGACAGGTCGGCCAGCGACCGCAGGCACTTCCGCGTGTCGTCGAGGCCGTTGTAGTTGACCGGCACGATCCACACGTTCGGCGTCACGCGCGTGTCCCCCCCACGGTCTGCTTCGCCCCGCGCGCACGGCGCGCCAGCGGCCCCGGCATCAGGCACAGTGCCGTCAGCGCCAGCGTGTACGGCCGCCAGTCGCCCGCCCGGAGCGACCGCCAGAACCGCTTCCGCGCGGTCGCCGTGTCGCCGCGGTCGTATGCCAGGTACGCGTGCCCGAACAGGTGCGTTCGGAGCTGCTGCTGGATGAACGCGCGGTCCGGCGGCGCGAGGTCGCACTTCACCAGCACGTTGCGAAGCGCCTGAACGAACTCCGCGATCATCTTGTCGTGGTTGCTCGACATGTTGTCGAGGTGCCGGGTGTACTTCGCCAGCGGTTCCGCCATGTACGCCCAGGTGAACCGGTGCGCCATCCGCAGCCACAGCTCCCAGTCGGCCGCGCCGCACAACGTCGGCTCGAACCGGCCGACCGACTCGAACGCCTCGCGCCGAACGATCGTGGCCCCGATAAAGACCGGGTTGCGAACGGCCATGCGCCGAAAAAACGGCCCGCGGTCCAGAACACGGAACCCGGGCTCGGGCTCTTTGTGCGGGAGGTTGAAGAACGCCTCCTGGCCCGCGGACTCGATCCACGAAACGTACCCCTCCTGCGGGTTGCCCATCCGCGCCTCGGCGAACAGCGCGTCCACCTGGGGGTGCTTGTCGAGAAATTCGACCGCCCGGGCCGCGGCGCCGGGGAGCCACTCGTCGTCGCAGTCGAGGAACCCGACGTACCGGCCGGTGCTGATTTTGAACGCCGCGTTGCGCGCGGTCGCGGGGGTGCCGCTGTTCGGCTGCCACAGGTACTTCGCGCGCGGGTCGGTTGCCGCCACAACCTCGCGCGTGTCGTCGGTGGAGCCGTCGTCCGCGACGATGACCTCCAGGTCCGGAACGCCGCTCTGCTTGAGCGTCGTGAGGCAGTCGCGGACGTACCCCGAGCGGTTGAACGTCGGGACGATGACGGTGAGGGCCGGGGCGCTCATCGGGCCTCCTCGTTTGTGGCCTTCGGTAGTAACTTCAGCCGCTGCCCGAGCGCGGTGGCCACCGCCCGCACCGGGCTCCCGGTCTGCCACAGGCGCCGCGGCCAGTACGGGGGCACCCACGGGTGGCCCCGCGCGACCGCCCGGTCGAAGCTCGGCCAGTCGATCTCGCCCGTGGCGTCGAGGTGCCGCACCAGGTGCCCGAGCAGCGTGTTCCCCGCCAAAGCGGCCGGCCCGGCGAAGAAGTGCAGCAGCTTCGCCCCGCGGGCGTGAACCGGGTGCGCCGCGACCATCGCGTTGTATGCGGTTGGCAGTTCAAGGACGCGCACCGGGATTTCGGTCGTGTGCAGCGTGTAGTTGAGCGGCAACTGGTCGTCGTGCTCGCCCACCGCGTGCGACTCCCGCAACCGCTCCCGCCATTCCGCGACCAACTGGTGCACCGCCGGAACGTCTCGCAGGTACTGAATGCCCGCATTGAAATACCGCCGGAGCGGGCCGCCCCAGCCATGCTTTTGCAGCTTCGGCTCGATCCAGTTCGGCGCCGTCGGGTGTACCGGGCGGTGGTGGTTCCGGTCCTGGACCAGGGCCACGTCCCAGTCCGCTCGCTCGAACAGGTCCGCGAACGGGCGCACCGGGAGCGTGTCGCCGTCCAGGTACGTCAGGTCGCCCGCGACCAGGCTCCGCACGCGGGTCTTCAGCTCGAAGCTCCGCGCGACCAAGTTGGGCAGGTCGGCCGCGGCCCAGATCACGCGATCGAACTGCCCCAGCAGCCGGCCGCGGTCGCCGGTCAGGTACGCGCGGCTGTCCTCGTCGCCGATCAGCACCGCCGGCACGCCGGGCTGCACGCGGCGGAGCGCCCGCACCGACACCTCGACCATTGAGGCGTACGCCCCGCGGCCGTGGTCCACCAGAACGTACACCGCCGTGAACGCCACCGCTGTTGCTCCTCACGAATCGCCGGTGAGCGGGCGCAGCAGCGCCCGAAACCGGCTCACGAACCGCTCGCGCCCGAACTCTTCCGCCCGCGCCCGGGCAGACCGCGCGAGCCGCTCACGGAGCGGCTCATCGCCCGCCAGTTCGATGGCGCGGTCGCCCAACTCGCTCACCGCACCACACAGGAAGCCGTCCGCGCCGTGGCGCACGATCTCGGGTTGCCCGCCGCGGTCGGGCACCAGCGGCACGCACCCGGCGGCCATCGCTTCCACCGTCGCAATGCCAAAGTGCTCCACCGCGAACGGGTCGGCCTGTGCGTCGATGCCCAGACCGGTCGCGTGCCAGAACAGCTTCGCCGCGGCCAGTTCCGCGGCCAGTTGTTCGCGCGTCGCGTCGGTCACGAACCGCACCGGCGCGCCCCCGACTTCCGCCCACGCGTGCTCAAAGTACCCGCGGTCCGGCTCGGACGTACCAACGGACCCGACGCACACCAGCTCCCACTCGGGCAGCCGGGGGACGACCCGTTCCCGGAAGAGCCGCACGAGGTCCGCCTGACGCTTGTTGGGCGCGAACCGGCCCAGGACCACGATCCGGTTTTGCTTCGCCGCCGCGGCCCGCTCGGGCAGCACGACCGGCGGGTAGAGCACGTCCGCCGCGACGCCCCAATACTGTTGCGTCCAGTCCGCGGAGAACTGTGAGTCGGCGAGCCGCACCGGGTACCCGGCGAACCGCTCGCGCCACATCCGGTCGTGAAGCAACCGAACAACCCGCTGCTTGACGGCGCCCAGCCCGCGGGCCGGTGGCGCGTTCCACGGCCAGAACTTCGCGCGGTCAGGCCCCGGAAACAGCACGTACAAGACGCCGGGCACGTCCGGGCAGAACGGCGGCAGGTTGTGCGTGGAGGTGACGAACAGGTCGCACCCGCGGACCGCCTCGGCCTTCCACGCGCGGTAGCCGGCCCGCAGCCCCCGAACGGACGCGCCTGCCGGGAACCAGCCTGCGGTTACGGGCGGCAACTGCCGCAGTTCGACCCCGTCCAGTTCGCACCCGGAGAACGCTTCCAGGCGCGCGCTGGTGAGGGCTTGGTGGTGGTGCAGTATGCGCACGGTATGGCGCTCGCGCAGCGCCGCGGCCATCGTCGCGACCACCAGCTCCGAACCGCCGATTCCGGCCCCGGCCGGTTCCTGGTAAATGGTCACCCGCACGCGCGCGGCTCCAGGCTCCCGCCGCGGACCCACGCGACCACCGCGTTGGCCCCCCGCGCGCCGGGCACCGGGCTGGCGCCGGGGCCGTAGGGCACCCGCGCCGCCTCGGCGCCGACCTCGTGCCAGTACGGCGACACGGCCGACCGCGCGAACCGGTGGACGGTGACGTCCGGCGGGGTCGGGTGGTCGAACAGCACCGCGTCCGCGTACGGCGTGTACCCCACCGGGATCGTGACCAGGAACGCGGCCGCCTCGGCGAACAGCTTGTCCACCGCGCGGCGCAGGGCGGCCGGGTCCGGGGGCAGCCCGTACTCGCCGCTCCCGACGTGTTCCAGGGTGGACATGCACAGCACCGCCGCCCCGGACATGTCCAGGTCCAGAATGGACGCCCGCTCGGTCACGCGCGGGTGCGGGTCGGTCGGGTCAACCACCCGCCGCACCCGGCCGGGCCAGTAGTACGGCGTCACCGCCCCGACCTCGACCAGTTTGTCTTCCGGCACGTGATCGAGCCACCGGTCGGCGAGCGCCAGTTCGATCGTGCGCTCGGTCGCGGTGGCGGCGCGGCCGCCGCAGTTGTGGTGGTGGTAGAAAAACGGCACCTCGGCCCCGCCGGCGGTGAACGCGCGGATCGAGCCCGACGACAGTTCGGTCCACTGCCACGTCGGCACGACCGTCACCCCGAGCGGCCGGGCGGCCCAGTTCACGGCGGCGGCGAGCGCCCCCTTCAGCGATCCCACGAGACACCTCTACCAGGACTTGCTCCAGCGGCACCGCTGGTAAGTGGCGGCCGTCCGGCCGTCCGGGATGCGGCCCGAGCCGAACACGTCGTCCGCCTCGACCACCAGATCGGCCGCCGGCGTGATGCCGTCCGACAGCCCCTCGGCTTGCAGGTACACGTTCACCGCGTAGGTGCCGGCGACCAGGTTGTGGACCGGCACCTCGCCGCACACCCGGCCCGCGGCGGGCGGGTTGTCGAGCAGGTGCGGGTCCTCGAACGTCGGCGACACGGCCGTCACCTTCACGTTGTACTCGTTCTCCAGCACCACCCCGACGCGCAGGTCCCGCGGCGCGCGGGGCAGCTCGTAGCTCAGCTCGAACCCGAACCCGCCGGACATCCGGGCCACCGTCGAGGGGGCGCCGCCCGCGGTCAGCGTGAGCCCGGTCAGGATGGGCGTGGAGCCGTTCACCCGCTGCGGGTGCTCGCGCAGGTCGACCTCCGGCGGGCCGCCGGCGCGGGCGAGCGCCAGGTAGTTCTGCACCTGCTCGGCGGCCGGTCCGAACCCGACGGCCTGCCCCTGCTGGAGCGTCAGCGCCCGCCGGCACAGGCTTTCGACCTGGGCCAGGTTGTGGCTCACCAGCAGTACGGTGTGCCCGCCCCGGCTCACCGCCCGCATCTTCTCGATGCACTTTTTCTGGAACTCCGCGTCCCCGACCGCCAGCACCTCGTCCACGATCAGGATCTCGGGCTCCAGGTGCGCCGCCACCGCAAACGCCAGCCGCACGTACATGCCCGACGAGTACCGCTTCACGGGCGTGTCGAGGAACCGGTCCACGCCGGCGAACGCCACGATCTCGTCGAACTTCTTCTTCACCTCGGCGCGGGCCATCCCGAGCACGCTGCCGTTCAAGAACACGTTCTCGCGGCCGGTCAGTTCCGGGTGGAACCCGGTGCCGACCTCTAGCAGGCTCCCGACCCGCCCGCGGATCTCCGCGCGCCCGCCGGTCGGCTCGACGATCCGCGACAGCACCTTCAGCAGCGTGCTCTTGCCCGCCCCGTTGCGGCCGATGACGCCGACCACCTCGCCGGGCAGCACCTCGAACGAGACGTCCTTGAGCGCCCAGAACTCGTTGGCGCGCGCGGCCGTGCCGCCGCGGAACCGGCCGAACAGCCGCCCGGCCGCCGCGCGCAGGCTCTCGGTCAGGTTGTTGTCGGCGCGGGCCGCCCCCAGCCGGTACCGCTTCGAGATGTGTTCGACCCGGATCGCCGGTCGCATGGCCGCCTCAAATGGTGTCCGCGAACGAGCGCTCGGTGCGCCGGAAGTACGCCAACCCCGCGACCGCGACCGCGGTGCCGACCGCCGCCGACACCGCGAACGCGTACCAGTCGAACGGGCCGCCCAGCGCCGCCTGGCGGAACGCCGCCACCAGCCCGTGCGCCGGGTTCAGCGGGAGCAGGGCCTGCGCCCGCGGCCCGAGCGCCTCCGCCGGCACGTACAGGCTCGGGGTGGCGAACATCCACAACTGCACACCGAACCCCAGCACGAACCGGAAGTCCCGCTGGGCCACGATCAGGGCCGACAGCAGGACCCCGACGCCCGCGGCGCTGACGGCGAGCGCCAGCACGACGAGCGGCAACAGCAGCACCGACCACCCGGGCGCGGCCCCGAACCACGCGGCCATCGCCGCGAGCAACAGGGACGCGATCACGAGGTCGAACAGCCCCACCCCGACCGTGCTGAGCGGGATCGCGAGCCGGGGGAAGTAGACCTTGGTGATGAGCCGCTCGTTCGCCACCACGCTGTTGGCCGCGGAGGTCACGGTGTTCGAGAAGAACGCCCACGCGACCATGCCGGCGAACACGAACAGCGGGTAGTGCTCCACGCCGGCGCCCACGCCCGCGATGCGGCCCAGGAACAGCGCGAACACGCCCATCGTGGCGAGCGGCTGGGCGACCGCCCACCCGACCCCGAACACCGTCTGCTTGTACCGGATCTTGACGTCGCGCAGGGCCAGGAAGAACAGCAGCTCTCGGTACCGCCACAGCTCGCGCAGGTCGGGCAGCGTGCGCGTGCCGGGCTCGATCACGGACAGCGGCGGTTCGGCCCCCGGAGCGATCGGAGCCGGCGCCACGGGCGCGTCGCCGGGCGCGGGAGCGGCTTTGGGTTCTGCGTCGGAAACCACCATGTCCTCTACTTAGCACACGCGACCGGACCTAAACGTCAGCGGCGCACCGCTCGTGCGGCGATGAGCCGGCTGACCGCGAGCACGCCTAGCGCGGCCCCGGCCCCGCCCAGCAGCACGTCCGTGACGCACGGCGTGTGCGTGCCGGTCCACCGCTGCCCGCTCTCGATCAGCGCGGACACGAACAGCCCCAGCCCGCCCGCCGCAACGGCCGAAACCCGGACGGACCCGGTCGGCCCGCCGCGCCACCGCGGGGGCAGCCGCCACGCGGCCACGATCACCCCCAGCAGCCCGAACAGTACGAGCTTCGTCAGCAGCTCGCCGAGCGTGAACAGCGGGTCGCCGCTCTCCAGTGGCAGCCCCGGCACCCAGTCGAACGGGCGCGGCGCGTCCAGCAGTTGCTCCCCGGGCGGCGGCTGCGTTACAGGCGTCAGCGCCGCGAACCACACTACGAACCAGCTCAGGGCGAACGGCACCGCCAGCCCTTCGTCGTGGACACGCCCGGCGTACCAGCCCGCGACGGCCGCGAGCGCGCCGACGAGTACGTCACTGAGGCTCGGCGTGCGCGACTGCACGACCAGTTGCGCCGCTTCGAAGCACAGCCCGAGCGCCAGGGCCGCGCCCAGGACGTGAACGATACTCCACCGCTCGACCCGTCCTTTCAGCCGGGCCGCGAGCAGCCCCGCCGGGAAGTACAGCGCGGCGAGCTTCGCCAGGTCGCCGTACCGCTTCCACTTTTCCGCATCCGACATTTCCTTCAACTCGCCGAACAGCCCGAACCGGGCCGCGGCGCGGGCCTTGCGGTAGAAGTCCGCCGGGCTGGGGCTGAGGTCGAGCGGCAGCACCTGGATGAGCAACACCAGCCCCAGGTACGCGAGCAGCAGTTGCCCCGCGGCGTTCACCGCGGACCGGTCCCAGATCGCGCGGGCGCGGGCGGCGAGCGTCTGGCCGAACAGGACCCAGCACCCCACCCCGATCAGCGCCCCCAGGGTCTGCGCCACGACGTCAGACGCGGAGCAGTTGCGCCCGGGGGTGTAAAGCTGGGCGCACTCGACGGCCGCGGCGAGCAGCGCGCAGGCCGGCACCACCGCCAGCCCACCGGCCGCGGCCGCCTTGGCCCGCGACCACCCCCGGTCGGCTGCGGCGGAGCCGAGCAGCGCGAACCCGAGCGGCACGGTCAGGAGCACGTTCGCGATCGCGTCCGACCGCGACACGATCCGCACGCCCGCCGACATGACGCGGACGAAGCTGTCGGTGCGCGGGCCGAAGTGGAACGGCACGAGGCTGCCGTACACGACGAACGCGGCCGTCCCGGCCGCGACCCACGCGAGCGCCCGGCGGTTCGGTGTCAACGGGCACCTTTCGACGCGGGCTGGGCGGCGGGCTTCGGCGGCGCGGCGGTCCCGCCCTTCTCGGGCGGCAGCGCGGTCATGATCAGGTACGCCGGCCCCAGGGCCGCGTTCGTCTTCACCATGTCCTCGCGGCTGGCCCGGCCGCCCTCGTCCACGAGCACCCAGTCCAGGAGCTTCAGCTCGCCCCACAGGACGAGCAGCGCCAGGGGCATCATCATCCACCCGGCGAAGTCGTGGAACACGCGGTCGCCGAGCTCCTTACCGGCTTCGTTGTACAGCACCCCCGTGAGGGCGATGCGGAGCACGTTCGAGAGCACCGCGACCGGCACCGCCGAGACCAGGATCAGCACCCGGTCGAGCGCCGGCCGCTTCACGAGGATCGCCATCCCGGTCGCGAGCGCCGCGAACGTGAGCAGCATGCTCAGCCCGCTGCACGCCTCCTCGACGCGGAGGGTGTGGTCCCGGACGGTCAGGACGATGCCCTCGCGGTAGGTCGCGTACCCGATCGTCTGGAGGACGTACTCGGACGCGACGGACGCGATCTTCTGCAGCTCCCACCCGAACCGGTGCTCGACCTTGTACGGCAGCGGGAACATGAAAAGGAGGAACGCGGCCGCCGGCCACAGCCACTTGAGCGCCTTCCACCCGCCGAGCAGCAGCACGGCCCCGCAGACGTTGATCACCAGCGACAGGCCCTGGAGCCACTCCTTCGCGATGTTCAGCGCCCCGGCGAGGACGAACAGCGATCCGCCGGCGGCGATGAACGCCAGCCCCCACGGCTCGGGCCACCGGACGCGCTCCGGCGCCCACGCGCGCCAGTGCCACGCCAGGTACGCGGCGAAAAACGGCACCAGAAAGCCGTGCGAGTAGTCGGGCTTGAGCCACTGCGTGAAGCAGTACTGGAACAGCGCGGCGTACAGGAAGGTCAGCACCCCGACCAGGGCGAGCATGGTCGCGATCCAGGCGGGCGTGCGGACCACTTCGGCCGCCGGCGCCGACCGCGACGAGTGGGAAGAGGGGCTTGCGGAACTCACGAGGTCACATCTCCGCGGTGTGCAGGGGCGCATTCAACTTATACCAGAACCGGCGGCAAATGGTCACCCCGGTCGGGTCACCCGTGTAGCCTAGGACACGCCGAGCGGTTGCGTTTTCGCGCAAAATTTTCCGCCCGCGGCGCTCCGGCCCCGCACGCATACTAACATTATTGGTTGGGGCCGGGGTGTACCCCACCGGCGCCCCGCCCGCGGCGCTCGCCCGACCTCCTGCCTGGACACCGGTCCGTGAGTGACCCACTCATCGCCCGCTTCGCCGATGCCTGCGGCGCGCTCGGCCCGCTCAAGCTGCGGGTCGACCTCGTTGGCGGGGGCGTTTTGGCCGAAGGGGCCGTGGACCAGCCGTTCACGCTTGTCGGTCGCGACGACGCCTGCGACGTCACCCTCTCGGATTCCGACATCAACCCCCGGCACGCGTGGCTGCAGGTGCTGGCCGGGCGCGTGTACGTCGTGGACCTGGGGAGCCGTAGCGGGGTGGTGTGGCCCGGAGGGGCGCGGGGGTCCGGCTGGCTCGACCACGGCACCGGGGCGAAGCTCGGCCCGTTCTCCTTGCGGCTCGGCGCCACCAGCGCGCCGCCCCCGGCGGGCGCCCCCTCCGGTTACAACCCGCTGGCCGCCGACCCGAACACCCTCAACCGCCCGCTCACGACCCTCGAGTTCCGCAACGGCAAGCGGGCCCGCGATCGGTGGACCGTGAACCGGCTGCTGACGCTCGTGGGGCGCTCGCCGGAGTGCAAGATCCACCTCACCGCCGACGACATCTCCCCGTACCACTGCGGTCTGGTGCTGACGGTCGACGGGTTGTGGGTCGTGGACCTGTCGGGCCGTGGGGTGGTGGTGAACGGCGAGCGGATGCGCGTCGCGCCGCTGCCGCACGGGGCGGAACTGTGGGTCGGCCGGTTCCTGATCGGGTGCCAGACGCTACCCGGTCCCCAGCCCACGCCCCCGCCCGGCGCCCGCGCGGCGCGGGGTACTCCGCCCGGCGCCCGCGCGGCCATTGAAGACGAAGTCGAATTGGGCGCCGTGCCGGACCTGACCGCGGACCTACCCGCGTCGCACATCATGGCCGACGCGTTCCGCGGCGCCGCGCTGGGTGGGCCGGCGTCGAACCCGATACTCGTGTCCGGCGGAACCGGGCAGCACCCGGCGGCGGGCTCGAACGGGTCGGCGACCGAGTTACTCGATCCGACCGGAGACGCCGCGGCGGCCGGGCTCGGGGCGCTGCTGCGTCAGATGGCCGTCCTGCACGACCGTGGGGCCGACGCGTTCGCCCAGTGGCTGGACCTGCTCCCGCGGCTGCTCGCCCAGGTCCAACCCGGGCACCGGCCCCTCATGCTGCACGAGTTGGGTCGGATCGAAGGCCTCACGACCGAGATCGCGGCGCTTCAAAACGAGGCGTCCCGGCAAGTACTGGAGCGCGCCGCGAAGCACGCAGCCGATAAGGCCCCCACGCCTACCGAACCCCCTCTCGACCGGCTCCGCGCGCTTTACCAAGAACGCGCCGAACGCTGGACGGCGGTCGCTTCCCTCTTCACGAACGGCTGATCACACCTCTTCGGCACGCCCGCGATCTCGTAATGGCATCGGCGCGACCGCCTCGGTACGGTCGGTGCGGTCGACATTTCATCACAAGAATCAGCAGGTGCGTGATATTTCGATTACGAACCACTCGCCACGCATACGCACTATCCTTTGTGGCGCACAGATTTTCGCCACATAGTTCTTGACTCCTCTTGGCGCTTGTGAGAAAAGTATGTGACTCGCAACAAAGCCCTCTCCCCTAATTCCGGGGGCGTTTATGATCATTGCCCGCTCTCTTTTCGCGCTCGCGTTACTGTCCCTGCTCGCTGGCTGCTCCGATTCGCACGGGGGACGCCAGGAGATCACCGGCACGGCCAAGCTCAAAGGGCAGCCGATCAAGGACGGTACGGTTTCGTTTGAACCGCTCGAAGGACAAGCGACTCGTGCCAGCGCGCCTGTAACCGCAGGCGCGTTCAAGATCCCGAAAGCGTCCGGGTTGGTTCCTGGCAAATACCTGATTCGCGTTTCTGCTGGCGACGGCAAGACGGCGATAAACCCGGTGAACGCCGACCAGCCGCCCGGTCCCGGGGGCGGCACCAACGTCATTTCCAAGGAATTGGTGCCGGCCTCCTGGAACGTCAATTCCAAGGAGGAGCGAAGCGTCGTTAAGCAGGACGATCCGAATAACTTCGACTTCAACATCCCTTAAGTAATCTCTGCCCCGGTCGCCAGCCCGCCCGTTGTGCCCGGGTGCTCCGCGCACAACGGGCGGGCGCGACCGGGATCGAATCGCCCGCCCTCCCTGCCGTTCGCACGACAGGGCCATTCTCCGGTTCTCTCCATTCCATTTCTTTCGTTCTCGTGGAGGGTTTATGGCCGCTCGCATGTCAGTCCGCGCGTCGCGCGCCGGGTTCACGCTGATCGAGCTGCTGGTGGTGATCGCGATCATCGCGATCCTGATCGGGTTGCTGCTGCCCGCGGTTCAAAAGGTGCGCGAGGCCGCCGCGCGTATGAAGTGCACGAACAACCTCAAGCAGATCGCCCTGGCGAACATGAGCTACGAGAGCGCGATCGGCACCTTCCTGCCTGGGATCAGCCGCTCCGGGTGCTGCTGGGGCACCTGGCAGGTGCCGATCCTGCCGTACATCGAGCAGGACAGTCTGTTCAAGATCTACGTCGGGTTCGGCGGGCAGGGGTACGCCACGCTGGGAGCCGCCCCGCGGTACGGCTCGGCCCCGAACTCGACCGTCGCACGAACCCGGCTCTCGACCTTCACCTGCCCGAGCGACACGCCGCAGACCCTCGGCTCGATCACCCAGCACAACTACGTGCTGAACGCCGGTAACACCAGCTTCTATCAGGTGTCGATCCCGATCGGCTGCTCGAACCCGTCGGTCACAAGCACCACCTGCACCGCGTTCGGTGGGGCGCCGTTCGGGTGGTACGAGGATCCGGCCGCGCTGGCCGCGGGCGGCGATTCGTCGCCGGCCGACTACACCGGCGGCAACCCGGAACAAGGCCGGTGCGGTCGCCAGCGCAAAATCGCCGAGATTTCCGACGGGACCAGCAACACGCTGATGGCTTCGGAGATCATCCAGGGCCAGGGGGGGAGCGACTACCGCGGGTTCAGTTGGTGGGGCGGGACCGCCGGGTTCACGGCCTACAGCCAGCCGAACAGCACCGACCAGGACGTAATCACCGGGGCCGGGTGCGGCCCGTCGCCGAACCCGCCCTGCACGACCACGTCGACCACGACCCGGCCGCGTATGATCGTCGCCCGGAGCCGGCACACCGGCGGGGTGGTCACCTCGATGTGCGACGGGAGCGTGCGGTTCGTCCCGAACTCGATCAGCGTCGGCACCTGGCGGGCGCTGAGCACCGCGATGGGCGGCGACCTGCCCGGCAACGACTGGTGAGTCGGCCGGCGGTCGGTTGACCGGACGCGAGGGCGGTGGTGCCGTTCGTGTCGCGCGTGATCGCGACACGAACGGCACCACCGCCACAGTGTTCTCGGCGCGGGAGAATCGTGGTACACTCGCGGGGCCGCCGTTCCTCCTGACGCCTTTGATCGCGCGGCCAGCCGGTTGGTCACTCGTTTTGGTCTCTCGGGTCGAACCGACAGAGGCCGGGCTGGATCGTGGACGCAGGCGGGCGGTGCCGGAGCGTGTCAACAAATGCCCCCTGAAATTACCGCACCCGATGTAACGTTCCTTTGGCCGGACGGCACCCCCGTTCGGCTGTCGCAATTCTTCACGTCTGATGCCTTGCTGCTCGTGTTCCTCCGGCACCTGGCCTGAATCCCTTGTAATGCCCACCTCGGTGAGGTGGAAACCGCCCGTGACCGGCTCGCGGCACGCGGGTGCTCCGTGCTCGTCGTGGCCCAAGCCGAACCCGAGGTGCTGAAACGCTACCTGTCCCGCCAAGCACGATCTGTGCCGATCGTGTGCGATCCCACTCGCGGCGCGTACGCCGCGTTCGGGCTGGGGCGGACGACTTGGCTCACGTTCTTCAAACCGGCGGTGCTGTGGGGGTATTTCCGCGGCATGCTGCGCGGGTACGGGGTGAAGAAGCCCTACGTGGGCGAGGACGTGCTCCAGCTCGGCGGCGACTTCATCCTCTCGCGCGACCGTCACGTGATCTTCGCACACCGCTCAGCCGACCCGACCGATCGACCGGCGGTTGCCGATTTGATTGCGGCCCTGCCATCGGTTCCGCCGATCCCTCATGATCGGCCGCCCGATGCGCCCCGCGTTGACGGACCGGCGCGGGGAGAATAACGATACGGTAACCGCTAACGTCTCGTCCGCTGGCCTCGCCCCTTTCCAGCCCGCCCGGCCGCTCAGGAAAAGGATTGCCAATGACCTTTCGCACCTTGTTACCCGTCGTCGCGTTGCTCGCGGCCGCCGCGCTCGCGCTGCCGCGGTCGGCCGCGCAACCGGGCACCAAGACCGCACCGCCGCCCGGTACCCCGCCCGTCGAGGCGGCCGACTTCTTGCTCCCCGACGAGTCCAAGATGACGCCGTTCCGGGAGCGCGTGCCGATCGTCTTCGTGACCAGCAACCAGCCCGAGTGGAAAAGCCTCAAGGGCTTCTGGAGCGAGGGCACGCAGAACGCCGCCGACCCCACGTCCGGGGCCACGTTCGCGCAGAAGGTGGTCAAGATCAAGGTGCCGCTGGGGCTCACGCAGGCGCCGGTGGTGCCGGCGGAGAACCCGATGACGGCCGAGAAGTGGGTGCTGGGCAAGAAGTTGTACTACGACAAGATCCTCTCGACCGACGGCACCGTGGCGTGCGCGAGCTGCCACAGCCCGACGAAGGGGTTCGCGGACGGGCGGCGCACGTCCACCGGCATCAACAGCGCGCTCGGGCCGATCAACTCGCCGACGGTGTTCAACACCGCGTACAACCGGTTCCAGTTCTGGGACGGGCGCGGGTCGTCGCTCGAGGACCAGGCGCAAGGGCCGGTCGGTAACAACAAAGAAATGTTCGGCGGGAAGGGCGACCCGTGGGAAGAGGCGGTCGTCCGGCTCCGCGCCGACGCCGAGTACGTTAAGGCGTTCAACCGCGTGTTCGGCCACGCCCCGACCCGCGACGCCGCCGCGAAGGCCGTCGCCACTTACGAGCGCACGGTGCTGCTCGGCAACAGCCTCGACGACCGCGCTTACGCCCAGATGCGGGCGCGCGTGACCGAAGAGGAGAGCGGCAAGTTCGTGCTGAAGCCGGAGGACTACGCGACCGTGCTGAAGGCCGAACTGGCGGCCAAAGGTCCGGCCCTCAAAGACCTGGGCCTCGACCCCGAGAAGGACGCGGGCAAGGTAGACGAGGTCGGCAAGCGCATCCTGAACGGCCGCACGCTGTTCTTCGATAAGGCCCGTTGCACGAACTGCCACACCGGCGACACCTACACCGATCACGGGTTCCACAACCTCGGCGTCGGGGTGAAGGACGGCTCGCTGCCGCTGGACGAGTTCGGCCGGTTCGTCCGGCTCGCCACGGGCCACAAGGACCAGACGTTCGTGGGCGCCTTCAAGACGCCCGGCACCCGCGGGTTGCTGTGGACCGCGCCGTACATGCACTCGGGCGAAGAGAAGACCCTCGAAGAGGTGGTCGAGTTCTACGACCGCGGCGGGAACGTGAACCCGTGGCTGAGCGAGAAGATGCGTGACACCGCTGCCGAAGCGGCGTACGTCAAGGCCCGGGCCGAGGGCAAACCGGTCGACCCGGCGGTGAAGACGTTCGGCCCGTCCAAGAAGCCGATTATCCCGCTGAAGCTGAACCTTAGTGCGCAGGAAAAGGCCGACCTGGTGCTGTTCCTCAAGGCGCTGAACGGCGAACCGCTGGATCCGATCGTTGCCAACCCGGACGCCTTCCCGGGGCGGTAAAGGGGCCGTTCGGCACGACCGTCCGGTCTTTCCCGGCGGTCGTGAAATTGCTACAACGGTAGCCCACGGACACGTTCCGCGGGCTGCTTTCATCTTCACGGAGTCGGCCGGTATGTCTTCCGACGCGTCCCCCGCGCCCGAACAACCGCCTGCGCCGGCCTGGGTGCCGCTCTCCCCACTCGACCGCCGTATCCTCGGGGTCCTGATCGAGAAGCAGAAGACTTCCAAGAACTCGGACTCCTATCCGCTCACATTGAACGCGCTGGTTACCGGCTGCAACCAGAAGTCGAACCGCGACCCGGTGGTCGAACTCGACGAGATCGAGGTCGAGGACGGGCTGGAATCGCTCCAGGAGCGCGGGTTCGTGACCCGGATCGAGGGCGGCCGCACGGACCGCTACCGGCACGAGATGTACAACCAGTGGACGCAGTCCGGTCCCGGGATCGCCGTTCTCGCCGAACTGCTGCTCCGCGGAGCCCAGACCAAGGGCGACCTGCGTACCCGGGCGGCGCGGATGGCACCGATCGATACGCTCGACGCGCTCGAAGAGGTGCTCCACCCGCTGGTCGAACGGCGGCTGGTGGTGTACCTCACCGGCCCCGACCGCCGCGGGGCGGTCGTCACCCACGGGTTCCACACGGACGACGAGTTGAGCCGCCTCAAGGCCCTTCACGCCGGCGGCCCGGTGTCGATTTCTGATGCGGCAGCACCGGTGGCGCGTTCGGCGCCGCCGGGCATCGACGCGCGGCTGACGGCGGCGCTGGCGGAGATCGAATCGCTCAAGACCCGGGTCGCGGCTCTGGAGGCTCAGCTCGGAGCGCCACAAAAGCCGCCCACGTCGAACCCGTAACGCCGGTCCTCCGGACTCGCGGCGACCATGAACCCTGACAGCGACACGCTCTGGCGTGAGGGGGATGACCCCCTCGCACTCCTCGAAGACCTGTACCCGCCGAGCACGCTGGGCAGCGGCCAGCACCAGGTGCGCCAGTGCCGGCTGTACCTGATCGCCTGTGCGCGCCGCCAGTGGCAACGGCTCCCGGGCGTTTGCCGCGGGTTGGTCGAACTGGCGGAGTACTACGCCGACCGGCCGCGCGAGCGCGAGCCGTTGCGGGCCGCGCTGGAGCCGATCGCCGAAGGGCTCATGGGCTCCGACGGTGCGGAAGAAGATCTGGGCATCGCCGGGGCCGCGCTGGGGGCGGCCAAACGCACCTTACTCGGCCCCGATCATCTGAAACTCTCGGCCGATCATGCCGGCGGACGGGAACTCGAGCCGTCGGTGGGGGACGACGAGTGGCGCGGGCTGGCGGCGCTGGTGTACCTGCCGTTTATGTTGCAGACACCGCCGTTCCGGTGGGTGCCGCGGGAGCTGCACTCAACGGCTCTGCTCCGCGAGGTGTACTACAACCCCTACCGGTTCGTCCCGTTTCCGGCGGCCTGGCGCACCTCCGACGTTCTCGGTGTAGCCCGGGCGGTGTACGATTCAAACGACTTCGGCCAGATGCCCGTGCTCGGCGACGCCCTTGAGGACGCCGGGTGCGACAGCGCCGAAATTCTGAACCACTGCCGCCACGCGCCGGCCGAGTCTCACGCCCGCGGGTGCTGGGTGCTCGACCGAATCCTTAAGCGGGGGCAGAACCGGGGCTGACGGATGGGCTACTCTCAGTTACTGGCCGACATCGTCGCGTTCCGCGACTACATCCAGTCCGAACGCGGGCTGGCGGAGAACACCCTTCTCGCATACGGGCGTGACCTCGCCCGGTACGCCCACTGGGTGGAGCAGGTCCAACTCCCCGATTACACCCACCCGACGCTCAAGCACCTCGCGGCGTACGTCGCGTTCCTCCACGAAGAGCAACTCGCCGCGCCGAGCATCGCGCGGCACCTCGTCGCGCTCAAAATGTTCTACCGGTTCCTCCAACTCGAGGAACGTGCGTCCGCGACCACGGTGAACCTGCTCAGCTCACCGAATCTGTGGGAGCGGGTGCCGCAAGTGCTCCCGCCCCCGGCGGTCGAGACGCTGATCACCGCGCCGCAACCGGGCGACCGGTTCCACTTGCGCGACCGGGCGATGCTGGAGGTGCTCTACGCGACCGGGTGCCGCGCGTCGGAGGTGGTGAACCTGAAGCTCAACGACGTGTACCTGGATTCCGGGTTCTGTAAGTGTGTCGGGAAAGGGAGCAAGCAGCGGGTGGTGCCCCTGAACCGGCACGCGGTCACCGCTCTGAGGGCGTACCTGGGTGGCGGCGTTGACGAAGGCGGCCGCCCAGCGGCCGGTCCTGAGGTGGTGTTCACGAGCAAAACAGGCCGCCCGCTGACGCGGATCCACCTGTGGGCGCTGGTGAAGAAGTACTGCAAGCGCGCCGGGCTGCCCAAGACCGTGAGCCCCCACACGCTGCGGCACAGTTTCGCGACGCACTTACTGTCCGGCGGCGCGGACCTGCGCACCGTTCAGGAACTGCTCGGGCACGCGTCGATCGCCACCACGCAGATCTACACCCACGTCGACCGCGACCGGCTGAAGGCGCTGCACCGGCAGTTTCACCCGCGCGGCGGGGCGCAACCCAGCCCCCCTCCGCCGGCGCCACCTGGCAGCGAAACCCCACCCGCGGCATAAAAAGGCCGAGCCGGAGCGACTCGCTCCGGCTCGGCCTTCAGCCATTCATTGCCCGTAATCAGCCCTCGGGCGTGATCATCTTGCCGATGGTGTCACCGGTCACTTTGCCCTTCACAACCACGCTGTTCTTCTTGACGTCCGAGGTGATGGTCTTGAGGATCTCGCCGAGCGGTTTGGCCTTCGGCTCGAACGCGACCAGCGCCGGCACGAACCCGCCCACGTCCTTGATCACCTTGGCCAGAGCCGCGCCCATGTCCTCGGCGGCGTCCTCGTCCTTCATCCCGAACGTGACCTCAATGTTCACGTCCGCGGACACCCGCAGCACGATGCTCATCGTGTTCGTCTTCGGCAGCGCCTTCGCCAGCCCGCTCAGGTCGATCGGGTCGGCCGGCAGCTTGACCGAGTCCAGCTTGCCCTTCACCTGCGACACGGCGAACAGCGACGCCTTCTCGTCCAGGCCCTTGATCAGGGTGGTCAGCTCGGCCGCGATCGGCGCCTTCTTGGCGTCTTCGTTCTGCTTCAGCGCCGTGGCGATGATCTTCTTGTCGGTGCCCATGACCACGGTGCTGTCGTTGACCACGGTGCCGTAAGCCGGGTTCCCGTTCTCCGGCTGGAACTTGAACAGCGTGTTCCCGCCGTCCTTCACCACACTGAACTTGTCGCCGTCCTTCTTGGACGCGACCTCGGCCGCCTTGAGCAGCTTCTCGGGGTCGAACTTGCCGTGGACGACGACCAGCGCCTTGGTGTCGTCGCGGCCGGAGCCGGACATGCCGATCCAGACCTTCTCAATGTCCTTCATCGGGTCCAGGCCCATTTCCTCCAGGATCTTCTTGGCGTCCTGGCCGGCGAGCGCCTGCTTGATCTGTTCGAGCGCGTACTTCTTGATGACGTCGGCTTCGAGGATCTGCTTGAAGTTGACGTACGCGACGGTGTCGGCGTCGGCGGGGAGCAGCTTGTCCGGCTCGGCGGCACGGGCCGGTCCGGTGAGCGCGGCGCAGAGGGTCACCGCGAGGCCCAGGCGGGACAGACGCATTATGAGCTCCGATCCTTTTCGAGGTGGTGCGTGCCGGGCGGGCCGGTCACGGCGTATTCTACCCGACCCGGCCGGGGCCGGTTTCGAGCGATTTCACAAACCCCTACGGCACAGGGCGTGCCACTCTATCGGCTGAGAAGTTGGGACGGCAAGACCGATTACGCGCGGGCGCGGGCCAGCACCGCCGAGTACGCGGCGCGGACGCCGGCGGTGATCCGGGTGAACGCGGCCAGGAAATCGGCCGGCGCATCGAACCCGAGCCGGTGGGCGAGCTTCGCCCGCTCGCCCTCGGCTTCGGGGAGCTCGGTCAGCGGTCGGTCGGTGACGATCCGCAGCCGGGCCTCGACGAGGCGGAGGAAGGTGTACCCGTCGCGGAGCGCGGTCGCGTCCGGTTCGGGCAAGAGCCCGGCGGCGGCCAGCGCGTCGAGGGCGTCCCAGACGTTGGGTGCGAGCACCTCCGGGCGCTCGCGCCCGTGCTTGAGCTGGAGCAGTTGCACCACGAACTCGACGTCGGTCAGCCCGCCGGGGCCGCGCTTCAAGCTCCGCGGGCCGGCGGTCGATTCGAGCTTCTGGCGCATCGCCCGCACGTCCTCGACCACGTCCGGCCGCCACGCCGGGCCGAGCATCGCGTCCCGCACGACGGCGGTCACCTCCGCGGCGAACGCGGCGGCCCCGCGCACCACCCGCGCGCGGCCCAGCGCCTGCCGCTCCCACAACTGGCACGCGGACCCGGCGAAGTACCGGCGGAACTCCGCCAGCGGCAGAACGAGGCTCCCGGACTTGCCGGTCGGGCGGAGCCGCATGTCCACCTCGTACAGCCGCCCCCGCGGCCCGATGTGGCTCATCAGCTTGATGACGCGCTGGGCGAGTTCGGTGAAGTGCAGCCGGTTCGACTCGCCGCGCGAGGTAGTGCCGTCCGTTTCGTAGATGAGGAGCAGGTCGAGGTCGCTGTGGTAGCTGATCTCGCGCCCGCCGAGCTTGCCCAGGCCGAGCAGGACGTACGGGCAGGCTTCGTCCGCCCCGGTGCCGGAGGGCTTCCCCGGCGCGCCGAGCTTGGCCGTCACGGCCGGCTCGACCAGTTCTACCACCTGGTTGAGCAGCGTCTCGGCGATGTCGGAGAGGGCGGCCGTGTTCGCCCGGATGTCGGTTTTGTGGAGCAGGTCGGCGACGCCGATGCGTAGGAACTCCTTGTCCTGGAAGCTGTGCAGGATCGGGTCCGGGTCGGTGGCGCCGCGGAGCAGCTCCGTCAGCTCGGCGCGCAGGTCGTCGGCGGTGCGCGGCTGGTTCAGCACGAGCGAGTCGAGCAGTTCGTCCACCATCCCGGGGTTGTTGATCAGCAGCCCCGAGAGGAACGGGCTGCCGGCGCACAACTCGACGTACAGTTTCAGGCTCGGCGGGCTGATGCTGAACAGCTCCCACAGCACCGCCTTGGCGCCCAGCGAGGCGCTGACCCGCTCCAGGTTGGTGAGCGCCTCGTCCGGGTCCGGGCGGCTCGCCACCGCGCGCAACAGGGCCGGGGCGATGCTCGCGAGGAAGTGCCGGCACCGCCGCGCGGACAGGAAGGGCACGCTCTCCCGCGCCAGGCCCGAGAGGTTCGCGAACGCCTTCGGCACATCGCGGAACGGGTAGCGGCCGAGCACCGCGCGCACCGTGTCGGGGTCCGGGTCGGGGTGAAGGATCAAGTCGGCTTCGGGCTCGGTGTGCCCGTTTTCGCCGGGGAACGACTGGTGCAACAGGTGGTTCAGGATGGCGCGGTCGAGCGCGGTCTTGTCCTGGAGGTCCTTCAGGAACTGGTCGAGCGGGTCGACCAGCAGGTCGCGGGTGTCGAGCGGCGGCAACTCGGCCTCGTCGAGCGGCGAGCGCCGCTGTGCGGCGAGCGTGGAGCCCGGCGCCCGGAGTTCAGACTCCGGCGCGGGCGGCTCCTCGGGCTTCTTGCTTTCGCCCCGGGCGCCGGCCCCGGGGGCTCGCGCGGGTTCGGCGTAGCCCATCCGGCGGGCGAGTTTGCGCAGCTCGTCCCCCCCGGCCGGGAGCTTGTGCGTTTGCAGGTCGAACAGCAGTTGCAGCCGGTGCTCGGTCTTGCGCAGGAAGCGGTACGCGTCCGCGAGGATGTACGTCTCCTGGGGGTTCAGGCACCCGGCGATTTCGAGCGCTTCGAGGCCGAGCAAGGTGTTCCGCTGGCGCACCGCCGGCAGGTCGCCGCCGTTGAGCAACTGGAGGAACTGCACCGTGTACTCGATGTCGCGGATGCCGCCGCGCCCGGTCTTCACGTCGCGCGGGAAGTCCGCGTCCTGGAGCTGGGCGCGCTGGGCCTTCTGCTCCATCTGGCGCTTCAGCGCCTTCACCTCGTTGATCTCGGCGAAGCTGAAATACTTGCGGTACACGAACGGCTCGATGGCGGACAGGAAGTCGCGCGCCAGCCCCGCGTCGCCGCCGACGTGCCGCAGCTTGATGAGCGCCTGCCGCTCCCAGGTGCGGCCCATCGTGTCGTAATAGCTCAGCGTGCTGGCGATCGACCGGGCGAGCGGGCCGCGGTTGCCCTCGGGGCGCAGCCGCAGGTCGATGCGGTACGCCTGCCCGCGGTCGGTGTGGCTGGAGAGCAGCCGCACCACGTCTTTAATGACGCGGTCGAAGAATTCGGCGTTGGTGACCCCGGAGCGGCGGTTGGTTTCGCCGTCGAGGTCGTACACGAACATCAGGTCGATGTCGCTGGAGTAGTTCAGCTCGTCCCCGCCGAGCTTCCCGAACGCCAGCGCGGTGAGCTTGGCCGGGCGCCCGGCCGGGGTGAGCGGGGTGCCGAACCGCGCGCCGACGGTGCGGGCCGCGTGCTGCATCGCGACCTCAATGGAGGCGTCGGCGAGGCGCGATAACTCGCGGGTGATCTCCTCCAGCGGGCGGTCGCGGATCACGTCGCCGATCCCGATGCGGAGCGTGTGCCGGTCGCGGAACCGGCGGAAGGCGCGGAGCACCCCGGGGTCGTCGCCGGCGGCCTCGATCTCGGCCCGGAGCTGCGCGGTCAGTTCCGCCGTGGTGGGGTTGCGGCGCGGGACGTGGAACACGGTACTGAGGAACTCGGGGTACGCCGCGAGGGCGTCCGCGAAGAACTGCGAGGTGGCGAGCAGCAGGAGGGTGGCGTCGAGTTCGCGGGCGCGGTTCTCGAGCAGCGCGGGCAGGTGCGATTGGGCTTCGGACCGGGCAAAAAGGCGCTCGAGGTTATTGAGCGCCATGTCGGGGTCGGGCGCGCGGGGCAGGAGCCGCCCGAGCGGGGGAAACAAGGCTGCTGCCCGCTCGCCGAGGTGCGACGCGAGCGAGGCGAGGTTGCGGCGCCCGCGGTCGGTGTCGCGGACGGCCTTCAGGATGGTGTCTTCGGGTGCCGGCATGAGGTAGATGATAGCCGCCGAACGGAGTTCGGTGGGAGCGGGTAACTCCCGACGGATTGCCACTATCTACCCAGATGGCACCGCCCTCGGTCCTGGTCGTATTGAAGGGTTGTGCCGAACATGACGGCGCGATGCGGTGGTAGCAGTGTACCAGCGAACCGCCAGCTCCGGACCGGTCGGACGCCCGCGAATGTCCCGTCGGTGCCCCGCCCGTTGCGACCGAGCGGCACTGTAACGGGGGTTACAGCGCCATCTGGGTCCGCGCTGGTCGCTGGTCACTCGGGTCGCGGCTGGCTCACTTCGTGTCTGGGGGCACTTGAACTGCAATTCCGCGCAGGAGCATGCGCTGGACGGCCGCGACAACCTCTTGAGCTGCGGCAAGCGCCTCGTCCGCAAGTTGGACTTCGCCATCGGGCTGCTTGGCGATTTCGGCCCGCTTCGCAACGTCGGCTACGCTCAAATTGCTTACCTGCTCGATGCGATGCCGGACTTGCGTTTCGAGTGCGTTCTGCGAGCCGTCCGACGGGGCGCTGAACTCACCCGCCGTGCTGATTTGCGGCGCCTGCTTCGGCGCGGTCGCAATGCCCTGTCTGATGAGCTTCACGAGATCGTCAAACACCACTGGATCGGGCCGCCCTTCGGCAGGCACGAGTCGGAGTTCGAATTTCTGCTTCGCGTCTTCGGCCACGATTACACCTCGGCCGGCACGAGTGCGGGTAGGAGTGAATTGAACTGATCGAGCGTGAGTCGGGAGCCGCTTCGGACGATGTAATAGCGGTTTAGCACGTGAAACAGGTTCACGAGATCGTCTTCTAGCATCTTCTCGGTGGCCCGTTCGCACGCAAACGCCTCGACTACGAGTTCGGTCCATTGCGGAATGTGGCTTGCTACGGGCCAACCTTTCGGCAAACCTTCCGGCCACAGGGGACCAAACACCCCGGGCGAAACGGGCGTGTCGTCGTCCCAGCGCTGAGCCTCGGCGAGTTGAGATAGGTGGTCGAAGTCGCGACGGATAGCGGGCGTCACGCTGAACCCTGCCGCCTCAGCCGCTTTCATTGCTGCGTAATCTGCTGACCTCGTAGTAAAGCGCGTTGTAAATTGATTCGTATCGGCGGTGTGTGCGACGTGCCACACAGTGCGAACGAGGAGGTAACCGCCCGTCGGATACTCGGCCTGCCCCAGTTTATCGAGGTTCGTCCAACCAGCCGTTGCAATGTGACTAATGTCCTCTCGGATGGCAGCAAACGATTGAGGCAATTCTGCCGCGTCTGCCGCGTCGCTCGCGACGTCGAGGACATCCATCAGGACACGGGAATGCTTCAACCAACGCGGTTGGTCGATTCGTACATACAGTGGAAGCACACGCCAAGCGCACCGAACCGCAAATGCGACCCGCGCCCAGCGGGGCAACACCGCGATTTCTTCTTCGGTCGGCAATATAGGCGGATTCTTGTACTCTCGTCCCGCTGGGCAAAAGCCTATGAGAAGGTCAAGCGTATCGCCGATTGCATCGTCGGCCTCTTCGCTGTAATCGGGTGCTTGTCGGAGTTCTTCTTGAAGCCCGATGATGTCGTCGTAGATCGCCCGTGTCAGACGACCGGACGCAAGTTCAACGCGTACCAACGCATCAAGCGCGGTCCACGGTCGTTCGGAAAGGGCGGCAGTACGAAGCACATTGAGGGTAATCATAATCCACCGCTCCTACTGTACTGGCCGCCACAGGTCGCGAGTATCGGCCAGTTCCTTTTGAAACTGGCCGAGTGTGCAAGTCGTGGCCGGTTGAATCAGGCAGTGCGGCGGGCGATCCGGATTCGCCATGAGTGTGGACCCGAGGTCGTCGGATTCGATCTCAAAGATCGCCTCACCTGGATTGGCTCGAAGCTGCTTTACGTCTTGTGATGTGGACAGACCCTCGCCTGGTGAAATGACATCCGCATCGTTCACCGCTCCAACATCCGGCAGCCGACGCGGGTCCTTGTTGGTCGGGTCCGTTGGGCGCACACCGAGCATGTTTCGCCTCGTGCCGATAAGGGGTTTCCCACCGGCATCCACTTTCATCACGCGGTACAACTTCACGGGCGACGCGCTCCGACGGTTCGCGGTCGCACCCTATTGTACGTCGCCTTCTCACACAAGCGGAAGTGAGAAGCGGTCCGGGCGCGCCGGCGGCACGCCCCGGCTCGCGCGCGAGGGATCGGCGCCCGTCGTGCCCACGACTTCGTCCAGTTGCACGTCCCCGTACAGCGTGAACGGCGAGGCGTCCGTAACGGTCACCTTCACCGTTTCGCCGATCAGGCGTTCCGTGCCGTCGAACACGACGATATGGTCCGCCATGCTGCGCCCGGTCAGTTGCATCGTCGCGCCGCGCTCGCGGTTCGACTGCTCGCGCCGGCTCGGCCCCTCCACCAGCACCTCGACCACCCGGCCGACCTGGGCGCGGTGGTCGAGCCGGCTGTTCTCGTTCTGCACCGCGAGCAGGTCGTTGTTGCGGCGCTTCTTCACCTCTTCGGGCACGTCGTCGGGGTAGCGTTCCGCCGCCTTGGTGCCGCCGCGCTCGCTATATTTGAAGATGAACGAGTTCTTGAACCTGGCTTCGCGCACCAGCTCCATCGACTTCTGGAAGCTCTCCTCCGTTTCGCCGCAGAACCCCACGATGAAGTCCGAACTGACCGACACGCCGGGGACCAGTTCCCGGCACCGCGCCAGCATCTCCATGTAGTACGCGGCCGTGTAGCTGCGCTTCATGCGCTTCAGCACCTCGTCGCACCCGGACTGAACCGGCACGTGCAGGTACTTCACCACCTTGGGCAGGTCGCGGACGGCGTCGAGCAGGTCGTCGGTCATGTCCTTCGGGTAGTTGGTCACGAACTTGATCCGCTCCAGCCCCGCGACGTCGTGCATCCCCGCGATCAGGTCCGAGAGGCGCGTGCGCGTGTCGCCGCTCTCGTAGACGTAGCTGTTGACCGTTTGCCCGAGGAGCGTGACCTCTTTACACCCCTGATCGACCAGTTGGCGGACCTCGTTCCAGATGTGCTCCGGCGGGCGGCTCTGCTCCGGGCCGCGCGTCGAGGGGACGACGCAGTAGGTGCAGAACTTGTCGCAGCCGATCTGGATGCGCACGTACGCCTGGAACGGGGTCGGGCGCATCGACGGGTCGCGGGCCGGGTCGTAGCTCACGAAGCTCGCTTCCACCTCGTTCCGGCCGCCGTCGGCGCGCCCGAGGCTGACCGCCAGTTGCGGCTCGCGGGTCGCCCGGACCTTGTCCACCAGATCGGGGACGGCCCCGAGTTGCCCCGTCCCGACGACCATGTCCACGTAGGGGGCGCGTTTGCGGATCGCGTCCTGGTCCTTCTGCGCCATGCATCCCAGCACGCCGATCACGGCGCCCGGCTTGTCGCGCTTCACCAGCCGCACGCGGCCGAGCGCGGAGTAGGTTTTGTCCTCGGCGTGCTCGCGGACGGAGCAGGTGTTGAAGAGCAGCACGTCGGCGGCGGCGGGGTCGTCGGTTAGGTCGTACCCGCGCTTGCGGAGGGCGCCGATGACCAGCTCGCTGTCGAGCACGTTCATCTGGCAGCCGACGGTTTCGATGTAGACTTTTTGCGACATTGGTTGCATGCCAGGGGTCGGGGCTACCGGTATGAAACGGGCCGGCCCGGTGTTGGTGATTCAGTGAAGGATACGGGGCGCGGGGGGAAGGTTCAAAGGCGCAACGCGCCCGCGATCTTCGCGCGGAACCTGGGTTCCGCGCCCCCGGTCGCTAAAATGTGCCCGCCGCAGTCTCCTCACCACCCAACTCGGGGCTCCGCAATGGCTAACGCCACCGCCGACATCGGGCTCATCGGGCTCGCCGTCATGGGCGAGAACCTGGTCCTCAACATGGAGTCGCACGGCTTCACGTGCGCCGTGTACAACCGCACCACCGCCAAGGTCGACGAGTTCGTCAACGGCCGCGGGGCGGGCAAGAAGTTCGTCGGCGCGCACTCCCTCAAAGACTTCGTCGCCAGCATCAAGCGGCCGCGCAAGATCATGATGATGGTGAAGGCCGGCAAGGCCGTGGACGACACCATCGAGAGCGTGCTCCCGTACCTGGAGGCCGGCGACATCCTGATCGACGGCGGGAACACCCACTTCCCGGACACCTCGCGGCGGATGAAGAGCCTCAAGGAGAAGGGCATCCGGTTCATCGGCTCGGGGGTGTCCGGCGGCGAGGAGGGCGCGCTCAAGGGGCCGAGCATCATGCCGGGCGGCGAGGAGTCCGCGTGGCCCGAGGTGAAGCCCATCTTCCAGGCCATCGCCGCGAAGGTGAAGGACACCGACGGCAGCGAGGCCGCGTGCTGCGACTGGGTCGGGCCGGAGGGGGCCGGGCACTTCGTGAAGATGGTGCACAACGGCATCGAGTACGGCGACATGCAGCTCATCTGCGAGTCGTACAACCTGCTCAAGGACCTGTGCGGGATGGCCCCCGCCGAGATGAGCCAGGTGTTCGGCAAGTGGAACAAGGGGGTGCTCGACAGCTACCTGGTCGAGATCACCACCGACATCCTCGCGTTCGTCGACCCCGAGACCGGCAAGCCGATGGTGGACGTGATCCTCGACACCGCCGGCCAGAAGGGCACCGGGAAGTGGACCGTGGACAGCGCCACCGAGAACGGCGTCCCGCTGACGCTGATCGCCGAGGCGGTGTTCAGCCGGTGCCTGTCGGCCCAGAAGGCCGAGCGCGTGGCCGCGGCGCCGCTGCTGGCCGGCCCGACCGCCCAGCCGGTGGCCGACAAGGCGCAGTTCGTCGCGGACGTGGAGATGGCGCTGTACGCCGCGAAGATCGTGAGCTACGCCCAGGGCTACGCGCTGATGGCCGCCCAGGCGAAGGCCAACGGGTGGACGCTGAACAACGGCGGCATCGCGCTCATGTGGCGCGGCGGGTGCATCATCCGCAGCGCGTTCCTCGGCAAGATCAAGGAAGCGTTCGACAAGAACCCGTCGCTGGTGAACCTGCTGGTGGACCCGTACTTCGCGGGCGAGCTGGGCAAGGCACAGGCCGGGTGGCGGCGGGTGGTCGGGGCGGCGGCGGCGAGCGGCATCCCGCTGCCGGCGATCTCCAGCGCGCTGGCGTACTACGACGGCTACCGCACGGCCCGGCTGCCGGCGAACCTGCTGCAAGCGCAGCGCGACTACTTCGGGGCGCACACCTACGAGCGCCTGGACAAGCCGCGCGGCGAGTTCTTCCACACCAACTGGACCGGCCGCGGCGGCACCACCACCAGCAAGGCCTACAACGTGTGAGCGGCGAATCGGCGGGTGCTCGCGGCTTCGTTTCGGCCCACACGGGCCTCGTGTTCACGAAGACGAATTTGACGGGATCGGCGGGATGAACCGGATCAAGACCGATCGATTTGAAAGCCGGTTCATCCTGTAAATCCTGTCAAATTCGTCTTGGCTCCTCCATCGAACGTTGGTGCCACACGGCCCGCCTTTGGCCGGCAGTGGCACCCGGGCGGATGTCATTCAGACACGCGCCCCAGTGCCTTCGCGATTGCCCTGCGCTCTGGCTTCTCCCGACCGACGTTGTAACATCACCCCGGATGCCGCCGCGATTTCATTGCACCCCGCCGGAAGCCGTCGCCGAAACCGTTCGCGAAACGGTGTTCGTCGATGATTACACGTTCCGCATCGACCGCCCCGCCGAGGGCGATAAGCTGCTCGACCACCCGTGGTGCCGGTCCGCCTACGCGGCGGACGACTACGTCCCGTACTGGCCGACGCTGTGGCCCAGCGCGCGGATGCTCGCGAAGGCGGTGCTGCGCGAGCCGTGGGACACGTACCCGCAGCCCGTGGAGGTGTTGGAGATCGGGTGCGGGCTAGGGCTGGCGGGCGTGGCGTGCCTGGCGAAGGGGCTTCAGGTCACGTTCTCCGACGTGGACGAAACGGCCCTCACCTTCGCGGCGCGGAACGCCCGGTTGAACGGCTTCAGCCGCGGGTTCACGACGCGGCCCGTTGACTTCCGCTGCCCGCCCGACGACGAGAAATACGGCGTCGTGATCGGGTCGGACCTGATGTACGAGGAGCGCCTGGTGGAGCCGCTCGTACACCTCCTGGAGTCGGTTCTCGCGCCCGGGGGCGTGTGCCTGATCGCCGACCCGGACCGGCTTCCCGCCCGCGTGTTCCGGTGGAAGCTCGAAGAGGCGGGGTACAGCGTGACGCCCGATTTCGCACGGGCCGGCGAACCCGGGGGCGAGCGCACCAAGGGCACCATCTACCGCATCCGTCGTATCTAAACTCCAGAGCCGCCCATGCTCGCACCGAACAACGGGGACGAGTTCCCCGCGTTCCCTCCGCCCCACCAACTGGAGCCGCACGAGCGGTACGAGTTGCTCCTGCGGGCGGTCCGGTATCTGCTGACCCGTCACATCTCGTTCACGCAAATCGAAGCCGCCCTTGTTGCCGGGGGCGTGCCCTCTGAAGTGGCCGAGCAACTGGTCGAACTCGTCGTGCAGAACCTGCAGGGGCTGTCTCCCGCGGCCGACGCGTTCGACGCCGTTGAAGTGCCGCCGGTCGCGCTGGCCGCCCTCGGGTTCGTGCCCGATATGAACGCGATCCCGCCGGAGTCGCTGCTCGCGGTGGCCCAGGGGGTCGCACCGGCTCCCGATTTCGCGTTCGTGAAGCGGCCCTCGTTCCGGGCCACGCGCCACGGAACGCCCCGCGCGGTGCTCCTCTTAACGGCGGCCATCGTGAGCGCCGTCGTGCTCGTGCTGGTGCTCCTCGCACGGGGCTAACCGCGGCGAGCAGCGGCGAACGGACGACCGGAAGGGCGACGACCGGTGAGCTACTTTTGGGCCGGCTTGCCGAGCTCGAACGACTGGAGCACCCAGACGTCCTTGCCGTTGTCGGTCATCCGCACGAGGCCGACGTTCGGTGCGTACCACGCGGAAACGATCCGTTGCCCATTAGCCTGGGTTTGCGCGAGGTCGACCCGGACGGCGTCGAACGTTCCGGCCGCGACCGTGATTTTCTCGAGCGCCGCGATGGTTCCGGTGCCCTCCGCACCGCTGGTTTTGACTTCCCAGGTGGTGCCCACCCGGACCGGCGACTGGAGAAAGACGAGCGGCGCGTTGAACGTTCCGCTGCCCAGGCCCAGCCGGGCGAGGCCGCCGTCGGTCACCTGCATCACGTCGTTCACGGCGTTGACGCCTTGCCCGTTCGGGGCCACGACCGTCACCACCTTGGCGCCCTTCACGTCCTTCGAGTCCTCCACCCGGTCGATGATCAGGGTGCAGTCGGTGTAGACCCACTTCGTGCCCGGCACGAGCGGGTAGTAGTACACCGGCTCCGGGGTCCTCATCAGGTGCTTGGGCACCGGGGCGGCCGCGCCGGACGGGACAACGGCGAACGCGGCGAGCAGGACAGCGAATCGGCTCACGGGGCATCTCCGGGTGGAGCGGGAGGGTCGCTTCGTCCCACATGGTAACCCGCCGCGTTTGGCGCCGCCAGTGGCCCCTTTTCGCCCCGCGTCACACTCCCTACAATCGCAGTTCCGAGTAATTCCGGCCGAGGCGACGGGCGTCCCGGCCGACGCGAACGACCCGCCTCGGACCGCGCGCCCTTTGGGAGCCGGCGAGGGTCGTTAACCGAGTGCCGCGGGGAACCAAGTCGGGGCCGTCCGAGCCCCGCTCCCGAGCACGGAGCTGTCGAGTCATGGCCACCAAGAACAAGACGAACAAGAGCGTCAAGAAGCGGATCCGCGTGACCGCCACCGGCAAGCTGAAGTACGGCAAGGTCGGCCGGCGCCACTTGAACGCCCACATCAAGACCAAGCGGAAGCGTCAGCTCCGCAAGGCCGGGATCATCGGCGACCGCCCCCGGGTGCAGAAGAAGTACAAGATCGCCCTCGGCGTTCTGTGAGTTGTTGCTCACCCGCACTCTTGTCTCATCGGCATTCTTACACCAGGGGTTAGGTCATGGTTCGCGCTCGTAGTAAGGCTACAACCGCTCGTCGCAAGAAGCGGCTCCGCAAACTCACTAAAGGCTTCCGCCTCGGCCGGCACAACCTGTTCCGGATGGCGAAGACCACGCTGCTCCGCGCCCGCACGTACGCGTTCCGCGACCGCAAGGCGAAGAAGCGCGAGTACCGGCGGATCTGGATCGTCCGCATCAACGCCGCCTGCCGGATGCGCGGCATGCGGTACAGCGAGTTCATTCACGGCCTGCAACTGTCGCACATCGCGCTCGACCGCAAGTCGCTGTCGGAGATCGCGATCCACGACCCGGCCGCGTTCGACAAGCTGGTCGAGATCGTGAAGGCCACCCTCGCCGCCAACGCGCCGAAGTAAATTCAGAAGAGAGATTGGCCGCAAAAAAGCACAAAGGGCACAAAAGGGAACCGAAGGCGAAGACAGATAAAGTGTTGAACTCACTCTTCTGTCTTCGTCTTCGGTTTCCTTTTGTGCCCTTTGTGCTTTTTTTGCGGCCAATCTCTTCTATGGCTTTGTCTTCCCAACGTCTCTTGCGCCCACCCCTCTTCTTGTGTTCTTCTTGAACGCCCCAGGTCCGCGAGCGAAGTACACTGTGAGTAGAACGCACTTACTTCCTTCGGGGCAATCTCATGTCTCGCCCTTTGGTCCCGGCTGACGCGGAACTGCTCGGGCGGCTCCTCGCGTTTGACATCGACGGCGGCGCGGTCGCGCTACCGTTTGCCGCCCGACTCGCCCGCGAGCACGGTTGGTCACGCTCCTATGCCGAGCGCGTCATCGAAGAGTACAAGCGGTACGTCTTTCTGGCCGCCACAACCGGCTTCAAAGTGTGCCCGTCCGAGGACGTTGACGCCGCGTGGCACCTGCACCTCACGTACACCAAGTCTTACTGGCAAAGGCTCTGCGGCGAGTTGATCGGCCGCCCGCTGCACCACGAGCCCACGACGGGCGGACCGGCAGAGGGCGATAAGCACCTGGCGATGTACACCGCCACACTCGACGCTTACGAGCGGGCGTTCGGGCGCACCCCGCCGGCGGACGTGTGGCCCGGCGCGGACGCGCGGTTCGGCGACGACACCCGGCACCGCGTCGTCAACACCGCCCGGAACTGGGTCATCCCGAAGGCCCCCATCAAGCGGGCCGCAGGCCTGGCTGCAGGGTTCGCGCTGGTCGCGGTCCTGCTGCCGGGGTGCGACGACTCGTTCAACCCGTTCGCGCTAAAACGCGCCGACATTCTCTTCCCCCTCGTGCTGGCGCTCGTCGCAGCCGTGTGCGGCGGGCGGGTGATCCGGTCGGTGCTGCGCACCCCGAACGCGACGCCCGGGGACGACGCCGTTGTGCTGAACTGGGCGCAGACCGCGTACCTCGGCGGCGGGACGGAGCGGCTGACGACCGCGGCGCTCGCGCGGGTCGTCGGCCGCGGGCTGGCGGAAGTCGCTCCGGACGGCAAGACCCTCTGCGCGGTCGGCCCGGCGCCGGAGGACGCGAGCGCGGTGGAGCGCGCGGTCCTCGGTTCGCTGCCGGTGTCGAACGAGGTGACCGCCCTGAAGCCGGTGGAACTGGCCGTGGGGGCCGCGTTCGCTCAGGAAGCCGAGCGGCTCGCGCGCGACGGCGTCACCCTCCCGGTGGCGCGAAAGGTTCGCATCGCGCTGGCCTCGCTGCTCCCGTTCGCGCTGGTCTATTTGTGCCTCGTGCTCCCGCAGTTCGTTTTCGCGGCGTGGGCCGGCCGACCGACTTTTTACCTCCTGATCACGTCGGTTGTGGGCGGGGTGGCCGGACTGGCCGTCCTGCTGTCCGGCTCGCTCCGCCTCACCAACCGCGGCCGGGCAGTGCTTGCGACGCAGAAGGAGCGCCACGAAGCGCTGAAGGCCGCGGCGCGGTGGGAGAGCACTGGCGACGCGGGGATGGCGGTGGCGCTGTTCGGAACGGCCGTGCTGGCGGGCACCGCGGTCGCGCCGCTCCAGGCGTGGTACCCGCGGCAAACCGGTGAGGCGTCGCCGAGCGGGTGCAGTTCCGGGTGCGGATCGGGATGTGGCGGGGGCGACGGCGGCGGTGGATGCGGCGGCGGGTGCGGCGGGGGCGGCGACTGACCGCCGGCGGCGCACGCAGCGCGTTACGGACACGCTCACAGTGCCTTCCACTTTACGCACGTTCGACGTGCCGACTTGAGACAACTGGGTCTCCCGTGACTACCCGGACGGTTCTCGAACGGGTACGATAGCGCAGCAACTGAACCTCCGGCGGCGTGCGGCGGTCCTTCCGGTCGCCCTGCCTTGCGCTCCACGGACGCCCGCGAATGGACCCGGTCATCGGTATCGACCTCGGTACCACCAACTCCGCCGCCGCGTTCCTCACCGACGACGGCCCCGAGATCATCCCCAACGCGATCGGCGGCCGTCTCACGCCCTCCGTCGTCGGCGTGGACGAGCGCGGCGCGGTGCTGGTCGGCGCCGCGGCCAAAGAGCTGCAAGTGCTGAAGCCGGACCGCTGCGCGAGCCTGTTCAAGCGGTACATGGGCACCGACCGCAAGCTCACCGCCGGCGGGCGCGAGTTCACCCCCGAAGAGCTGTCGAGCCTGGTGCTGCGGGCGCTCAAGGCCGACGCCGAAGCGTACTTCAAGCGCCCGGTGTCGCGCGCGGTCATCACCGTGCCGGCGTACTTCAACGACCGGCAGCGCAAGGCGACCATCGCGGCGGGCCGGATCGCCGGCTGGGCCGTCGAGCGCATCCTGAACGAGCCGACGGCCGCGGCCATCGCCTACGGGTTCCACGACGCGGGGGCCGACAAGAAGCTGCTCGTGTTCGACCTGGGCGGGGGAACGTTCGACGTGTCGGTGGTGGAGCTGTTCGAGGGCACCCTCGAGGTGAAAGCGTCCAGCGGCGAGAGCGCGCTGGGAGGCGAGGACTTCACCCGGGCGCTGGCGGCGCGGCTCCTGGCCGCGCAGGGCGTGTCCTACGAGCAGGCGGAGGCCCGCACCCCGAAGCGCGTGTCGCGGCTGATCCAGCAGTGCGAGCGGGCGAAGTGCGCCCTCAGCCGCGAGGAAACCGTTACCGTTCGGGTGCCCGACGAGCACGGGGAGTTCGGCGCCGGGTGCGCGGAGGTGCCGGTCACGCGGGCGCAGCTCGACGCGTGGGTGTCGCCGACGCTGGCGCGGGCCGAGTTGCCCGTCCGGCGCGTGCTGGGCGACGCCCGGCTGACCCGCGACCAGATCGACGAGGTCATCCTGGTCGGCGGCGCGACCCGGATGCCGCTGGTGGTGAGCCGCGTCACCGAGCTGCTCGGGAAGGAGCCGCGCCGGCGCCTCAACCCGGACGAGGTGGTCGCGCTCGGGGCGGCGGTCCAGGCCGGGCTGGTCGGCCGCGCCGCCGCGGTCGAGGAGCTGGTGGTCACCGACGTGGCCCCGTTCACCCTCGGCGTCGAGGTGAGCAAGGACCTCGGCCCGGAGAGCCGCAGCGGGTACTTCGACCCGGTGATCGACCGCAACACGACGATCCCGGTGAGCCGCGTGAAGCGGTACTCGACCGTACACCCCAATCAGACGGCGATCAGCGTGCGCGTGTACCAAGGGGAGTCGCGCCGCACCGACGACAACCTGCTGCTCGGGGAGTTCGAGGTGCGGGGCGTCCCGCCCGGCCCGGCGCACCAGCCGGTGGACATCCGGTTCACCTACGACCTGAACGGCGTGCTCGAGGTCGAGGCCACGGTGGTCGCCACCAAGAAGACGACCTCGCACGTGATCGCGCGGCACGCCCAGGGCATGACGGAGGCGCAGGTGCGGGCCGCCGTGGCCGCGATGGCCAAGCTCAAAACGCACCCGCGCGACGAGGAGGTGAACCGGTTCGTGCTGCTCCGCGCCGAGCGCGCGTTCAAGGAGCTGCCGGCCGAGCTGCGGGACGCCCTGGGCCTGCTCCTCGACGGGTTCGAGGCCGCGCTCGGGAGGCAGGACCCGGCCGTCATCGCCCAGCACCGCGAAGAGCTGGAACGGTTCCTCGCGCTGTACGACCCGCAGACCGATGGGCCGAACGGAGACGCCCCATGACCGCCGACCCCCGCGCCCGGTGGGCCGAGCAGTTCGGAATCCCCGCCGACGCGCCCCCGGACGAGGCGGCGGCGGCGTTTCTGCGCAGCCTGCCGGCGGACCTGGTGCCCGCGCCCGTGCAGGCACTGGCGGCCGGTGAACTCGCCGGTGCCGAACTCCCGACCGGGCTGGAGGACGGGCGCGAGACGGCGCTCGATGCGGAGGTGGAAGCGTTCGCGGGGCGGTTCTGGTCGTTGCCCCCCGCCGAGCGGCTCTTGGAGTGGGACCGCCTCTCGCACCGCGGCGCGAACCCGGTGCGGCTGCGCGAACTCGAACCGGGGCTGGACGCGGCCTCCGCCGCGCTCGGCGACCCCGTTGCGGAGGAACTGGCCGAACAGTTCCGCACGCTGTTCGTGCTGCCGCCGCGGGCGCGGGCGATCCAGCGGGCGCAGTGGCTCCTCGCCCGCGCCGACGACATTGACCGGTGGCGGTCGGCGCTGCCGGTGGTGCAGCGCGACGCGCCGGCCCTGGTCGCGCTCGAGCCCCGGCTGCGGACCGCCCTCGACCCGGCGTTCGGCCCCGCCGCGCTGGCCGCCGGCGCCCGCGCGCCCACGGTCCGGGCGGGAGGGCCGGCTGGTTTTCACCCGCACGCGCACCAGTTCGGCGCGCACGAGCCGGCCGCGTCGCACGGAAGCCGCGGGGCGAACTGGCGGCAGGTCGCCAGCCCTGCTATCGGGATCGGCGTCATCCTGCTGCTCAAAGCCCTGCTCACCGGACCCACGGACGGCAAACGGCCGAGCGACGGCCCCTGGGTGCCGAACAGCTCGGTTCGAATGCCAACGTTTGAGAAGCCCCAGCGCCCGCTGTTTACCGTCGCCGAAGTGGCCGAGTTTCGCAGGTACGAACAGAGCCGTGGGTTCAAAGGGAACGACGCGCCGCCGCGTGACTATGCGGCCTGGATCGCCGCCGGCAAGCCGGAGCCGCTGCCGCCGATTGCCGACACCGGGCCGAAGCGTTCCGATGCGAAATTCACGGCGGAGGAGGTCGCCGCGTGCCAGTTATACGAGAGCGAGCACGCGCGTGACCGCTCCGCCGTCCGCCCGCCCATCTACGAAAGGTGGCTGAGCGCCGGCCGGCCGGAGGCGACCGACGGGCGCGAGCCCGGGCCGAACGAGGTCCGCGTGTACTTGGACGCGTTCCTGATCGCCGCATGTCAGCGGCACGAGCGCGTGAGCACCGCTCCCCCCTTTCGGTACGGCGACTGGGTCCGCGCCGGCCGGCCGACGAAACCAGGGTCCTACATCATCCCGCAGCAAACAACTTCACCGTAGCCCGCCCCGATGGACGCACCGCCGCTGCCCGACGACCCGCGCGACTGGCCCGCCGACCCGTTCGCCCTGCTCGGGGTGCCGCGGTCGGTGAGCGAGGCCGACCTCAAGCGCGCGTACACGCGGCTGATCCGCAAGTACAAACCGGACCACGCGCCGGACGAGTTCCGCCGCATCCGCGAGGCCTACGAGGCGGCGATCGAAATGAGCCGCTGGTACCGGGACGCGCCGCCGCACGCCCCGGACGTGCCCCCACCGTTCCCGGCCGCCACGTTTTCGGCACCCGAGGGGGGCGCGTCTCCGGAACCGGTGCCCGGAACCCCGCGGCCGTTCGTCGATCCGGTCGCCGCGGCGTGGGCCGACGCCGGGCGGGGCGCTTTTGCGGACGCCTACGCGGCGCTGGCCGCCGTCGAGCGCGAGGGGGGCGACCGTCCCGACGTGCCGCTCCGACTGTACTGGCTGCTCGCGCTGCGGCCCGCGCTCGACGCCGACCGCACCCGACACGATTGGCTGGCGCTGGCGCTGACGCGCGCCGGGCTGGGCGGCCCGGCGGTCGAACTGTACCGGCGCGAACTCGCGGCGGCCCCCGAGGCCCTCTACGGCCCGTACACGGCGCTGCTGGACCACCCGGAGGCACCGGGGGCCGCTCTCCTCGCCCTTGCGTCCCTCCGGCTGGACGCCGCCGCGGCGCACGAGTGCTGGCTGAAGATCGAACTCGACCTCGACGCGCTCGCCCGCCGGGTGCGCGAGCTGGACGAGGTGCTATGGTTGAACCACCTCGCGAACGTGATCGGCCGCATCGCGTGCCGGCAGCCGTCTGTCGCGCTGCAATGCACGCCCCACCTGGGCAACCTCAAGCACCTCGAGCTGCGCCACCCGGAGGCGTTCGACCGGATCGACCGCGACTGGACGTTAGCCGAGCTGTGGAACCGCTCGCTGCTGGTTCCGGAGCCGATCCGGCGGGCGGTGGCGTTCGGCTGGGGGCCGGGCCGGCGCGGGGCGCTGCGGGCGGTCTCAGAGTGGGCGCGGGCGGCGCCGGCCGAGGCGCTGCGGAAGTGCGACCGGGTGAACGGCCCGCAAGCGGCTTTACTGGCCGCGTTCGCGCGGATGCTTGAGGCCCACCGGGACGAAGCGGGGCCGTGGGACGAGTTCCCGCCCGAACTGGTGCGGGGGCTGGTGCGGGCGCGGCTCGCGCCCGCGCTGCGGGTCCTGTACGCACAGGCCCGCCCCGAGGTGCTCCAGTTCCTGCTCGCCGAGCGCATCGATCCGAACGAGCTGGTCGCGGCGTGTGCGGTCGACGGCGAGCCGCTGGTCCGGACGTTCGCGGCGCGCGTGCGCGAGGACGGCGCGCTGGCCCTGGTGTACCGGGCCGCAACCGCCTTCGGGTGAGCGGCGGGGCGGGCCCGGTTTAGCGCTCGCCACTCGCCCCGAAAAGGGCTTGTTTGTCGGCATTTCTGGTTTCGGTGTGGCCCGCTCGCTCCGCGAGCGGTGCTCTGCCCGTCAGACCGGCCGTGGCGCATCATCGGCGGCTTTGCAACCGCTCGCGGAGCGAGCGGGCCACAACGAAGATGGGGGCGGTTCTCACTTCTGCTTCGGGGCGGGCCAGCGGCGGAGCGTGCCCCCCTCGTCACCCGAGTACACCGCGTCACCCGTCGGGGCGAACGCGACCGTCCGCACCGGCCGGTCGTGGCCCACGAACGCGGCGAGCGGAAGCCCGTCCTCGGCGCGGTAGACGCGCACGGTCGCGTCCGCGCCGCCGCTCGCCAGTAGCTTGCCGTCCGGGCTGAGCGAGCAGCACACGACGGCGCCGTCGTGGCCGCTCAGCTTCGTGAACGTGCCCGAACTAGGCTGCCGCACGGCCAGCCCCTCGCGCCCGGCCACCGCCACCCGCTTCGCGGCGTACGACATCGCCCCGATCGCCCCAACCTGGGCCGGGAGCACCCCCTTCGACTTGCCCGTCTTCAGGTCCCACTGCCGCACGGTGCCGTCGGCGCCGGCCGAGAGGAGCGAGTCGGCGGTCACGAACGCGACCGCGGTGACCGCCGACGTGTGGCCCTTGACGCACACCGCCGAGGTGGGCCGGCCGGCCTCGCGGAGCCACAGCCACACCATCTTGTCCGCGGACCCGGCCGCGATGCCTTGTCCGTCCGGCGACACGTCGACCCCGTGGATGTTGTCCGTCGGGCCGCGGAGCGGGCGCCCCTGGTTGCCGGTGCTCAGGTCCCACAACTGGACCCCCATGTCCGACGCGCTCAGCCGGATCGCGCACGTCGCCACCCACTTGCCGCTCGGCGCGATCGCCAGGTGCTCCACCGGCCCGAGGTCGCCCAGGATCGCCTTCTGCTCCTTCAGCGTCGCGGGGTGCCACAGCTTCAGCGCCCCGTCGGCCCCGGTGAGCAGGAACGCCCCGTCCGGGGCCGCGGCCATCGCGCCGATCGCGCCGTCGTGCCCCTTCGCGTACACCGACGCCACCACCGGGGCGGCCCGGGTCCCGGGTTTCGGCGGGGCCTCCTTCAGGATCGCGTCGAGCACGGCCGCCAGTTCCGCGGGCGTCTGGTACCGGTCCTTGGGGTCCAGGGACATCAGCTTGCGGATGACGGCGTCCACGGTGACGGGCACGTCGGACCGCTTGGCGGCGGCGGACGGCGGCGGCTCGGTGAGCTGCTTGCGGAGCTTCGCCGCCAGCGTCTTGCCCGGGAACGGCACCTCGCCGGTGAGGCAGAAGTACATGGCCCCGCCCAGCGAGTACAGGTCGCTGCGGCTGTCCGCGGCCCGCGGGTTCTCGGCCTGCTCGGGCGCGACGTAGTCCGGCGTGCCCACGAACACGCCCGGCTGCGTGAGGTCGTCGGTCTCGGGGTCGACGTGGTCCACGTCGGCGACCCGCGCGAGCCCCATGTCGAGGATCTTCACCTTCGGCAGCCGGCCGGTGCGGCCCTCGGCCGGCGCCAGCGGCGACGGGCTGATCATCAGGTTCGACGGCTTGATGTCGCGGTGGACCAGCTTCACCTCGTGGGCGTGCTGGAGCCCCTCGGCCACCTGGCGGGCGTAGTACACCACGTCCACCACCGGGAGCGGCCCCGTCTGCTTCACCAGCCGCAGCAGGTCGATTCCGGGGACGTACTCCATCGCCACGAACGGGATCTCGCCGTCCAGTTCGGTCTGGAACACGGTGACGATGCACGGGTCGCTCAGGCGCCCGGAGGCGCGCACCTCGCGTTTGAACCGCGTGCGGGAGCCGGGCTGGTCGAGCTTCCCCGGGGAAATGACCTTGAGCGCCACCAGGCGGTTCACGCCCGGCTGTTTGGCCTTGTAGATGACCCCCATGCCGCCGCGGTTGATCTCTTCAATGATCTCGTAGCCGGCGATGACCCGGCCCGGTCCGATCGCGGCCCCGCGGGCGGGCGCCGAACCGGCTTCCGGGGGCGGGGGCGAAATCGGTCCGGTCGCAGGGGGACGAGTGTTCTCGCGGGTGTTCTCGCTCGCCAACGCGCAGACCGGGCAGACGGTGCGCGGGTCGTCCGGGACCGGCTCACCGGTCGGGTGCTCCCAAACGTTCCCGCAAGGGCAAGTGAGGCGCGTTGCCATGCGCGGTTCCGAGCGACAGTGGGCGGAGAGTGCGGGCACCCTATTCTATCGCATTTCCGCGCGGCGCCCCCGCGCGGAATACGGTCCCTGCGGCGGTCCGCCGGTTGCAGCCCTCAATAACGAGCGCGGCGGAGGAACCGTTTCGTAGCGGCCCGCGTCGCGCGGGTGGGACGGTTCGGGCGCGGGAGGTGCTGCGAGTCGCAACAGCAGGGTGCGCCGAGGGCAGCGGTTCTCGGCACGGATATGATGCCCGTCCCGGAGCGAACATTTCACCCCAGACAGACCCGAGGATCAAGTTCTCCGGCGTCAGCCGACCAGGAGCCGGCCGAGGGTGAACAGCAGTCCGGCCAGCAACATGCACGCGGGCAGCGTCAGCGCCCACGCGAGTAAGATTTTCCGACACGTCCCGCCCTGCACCCCCGACCCGTTTGCGACCATCGTGCCCGCCACGCCGCTCGACAGCACTTGCGTCGTGCTCACAGGGAGTTTGACCATGTCCGCGGCCAGAATCGTCGCCGCCGCCACCGCCTCCGCCGCCGCACCCTGCCCGTAGGTGAGGTGCGTTTTGCCGATCTTCTCCGCCACCGTCACCACGATCCGCTTGTACCCGACGCACGTCCCGATCCCGAGCGCCAGTGCGGTGCCGACCACCACCCACACCGGCACGAACTCGATCGTCGGCGCGATGCGGGTCTTCCTCACCCGTTCCAGTTCGGCCCGGAACTCCGCAGGGGTGCCGCGGTCGGCCCCCGCCCGCTTGATTTCGCGGTTCGTCCGGAACAGCGATTGGCGCACCTCCCACCGCACGTTCTTCGGCTGGCCGTTCTCGTCCTTCTCCTCGCGCGTCCGCAGGTCGTTGAGGCTGCCGAGCCCGTCGAGGTGTCCCGCAACGTACCGGAGGTCCCGGTCCAGCGCGTCCGGCAGCGGCACCTCGTACTTCGCGTACGCCGCACGCACCTCGTTTGTGGCGTGCAGGAGTTGCGGCACCTTCTCAGGGTCGTTGACGTTAAGCGCGTAGTGGACCGGCATGAACCCGATCAGCACCAGCAGCAACAGCCCCATCCCTTTTTGGCCGTCGTTCGAACCGTGGGCGAAGCTGACCCCGCCGCAGGTGCAAATGAGCACCACCCGCACCCACCGCGGCGGGCGGTCGCCGTCGTGCGGCGGTTCGTACAGCTTCGGCTCTTTCAGCGTGCGCCGCATGACCAGGAGCAGGGCCGCGGCCACAACGAACCCGAATAACGGCGACAGGAGCAGCCCCGCCCCGACCTCGCCGGCCTTGGCCCAATTCACCCCCCTGAGCCCCTCGCCCTTCCAGAGGCTGTTGGCCATCCCGACCCCGAGGATCGAACCGATGAGCGTGTGCGAACTCGACACCGGGAGCCCCAGGTACCACGTTCCGAGGTTCCACATCACCCCGGCGAAGAGCAGCGCCAGGACCATCACGAGGGCGGCGTTGGAGTTGGCGTCGATGAGCAAATCGACGGGCAGCAGGTTCACGATGCTAAACGCCACCGCCGCCCCGCCGGCCAGAACCGTGAGGAGCGCGCCGAGGAAGTTCATCACCCCCGAGTACAGCACCGCGGGCGTGGCCGAGAGCGTGCGGGTGTAAATGACCGTGGTGACGGCGTTGGCGGTGTCGTGGAAGCCGTTGATGAACTCGAACGCGAACGCCACCAGCAGAGCGACGAACAGGAAAACCAGCGGCCAGCCGCCCATTTCACCGACCGCGTTCCAAAAATCCATCACCACGCCTCTGAGCGATTCACAAGTCCCTCACCACTAGGTAGTTCGACTTGGGGCTTTCAAAACAAGTGTCACTGCCGCTTCTTCGCGCAATCTTCACGATTGCGGTAGTTTCAAGTTCCAGGTTCCAGGTCGGAACTTGGCTCGTCAAAAAGCTCCGGTGCCTCGTGCCGTCGTGACTTCACTTGGAACCTGAAACTTGAAACTACTGGATTGGGTCGGGCGCGGTTCCGGCACGAGTGTTGCATTAACACACACGGCCAGTCAGAGACGGCCGCCGGACTCGATCGCCTTTTCTCACCCTCCGTTGACGGAGTGCCGATATGACCCCGCACGAACAACCGACGAGCCGTTTGGGTAAGATCCGCTGGGGGCTTGCGGCCCTGCTGTTGGGCTTGCCGCTGCCGGTGGTGATAATCGCGTTCCTCGCGCCCGGTTGTGGTCGTTGATCGGGCGGTGGTACGTGGCATCAACGTTCGGCGCCGCGGCGGCGGGAAGGAACCTTCCCGCCGCCGCGCCCCGAACGTTTCTATTTTGAACTCGCTTTGCGGCCCTGCTCGATGCCGGTCTTCGCGTTCGGCCCCGCACAGATTACGAGCGCTTCACCTCGCGCGGCCGCGGAGCGGTGCGGTCCTTCTGTTTCAACGTGTCCGTGAGGTTCTGTTGTGCGGGGCCGTTGCTCGGGTTGATGCTCAGGGCCGCGCGGAACTCGGCGATCGCGCCGTCGAGGTCGCCCAGATCCCGAAGAGCGTTGCCCAGGCCGTTGTGCCCGGCGGAGTGGTTCGGGTCGAGCGCGAGCAGCTCCCGGTACGCTTTCACGGCCCCGGCGGGGTCCTTCGCGGCCCGCAGAGCGACGCCCAGGTTGTACCGCGCCCGCAGATGTTTCGGGTCGAGCCGGATCGCTTCCTTGTAGGCGGAGGCGGCGCCCCGCGGGTCGCCCGTCTGGCGCAACAGCATCCCGAGGTTGTTGTGCAGCCCGGGTTCCGCCGGGGCGTAACGAAGGGCGTCGCGGAACGCGCCGATCGCGCCGTCCAGGTCTTCCCGGTCCCACAGCAAGTGCCCCAGCGCCGAAGCGGCGCCCGGGTTCGCCGGGTTCAGCTTCAGCGACTCACGGTACGCGCGGATCGCACCGGTCGTGTCGCGCTTCAACTGTAGGGCGCGGCCGAGTTCGGCGTGGGCCACCGCGGACCGCGGGTCGCACTCGACGGCCGCGCGCAAGCTCTGCACCGCCGCGTCCAGTTCGCGGGTCCGCAGCAGCGCGTTCCCGAGGTTGGCGTGCGCGGCCGCGAACTTCGGGTTCATCTCCAGCGCCTGACGGAACTTGACGATCGCCCCGCGCAGGTCGCCGGCGGTGGCGAGCGCGGAACCGTAGTTGTTGTGGAACTCCGGGTACGGGCAGTCCGGGTCGGCGCGCATGAGTTCCTCGTACACCCGAACCGCGCCGGGGCCGTCGCCCTTCGCCCGCAGCGCGATCGCCTTAATGTTCAGCGCGTTGAGGTCGCGCGGGTCGAGGCGGAGCGCCTCGCGGGCCGCGGCCAGCGCTTCGTCGTACTGCTCGCCGTCGCGCAGCGCGATCCCCAACTTGTTCCACGCCAGCACGCTCTGCGGGCGCAGCGCGACGGCCGCCTGGAACCACCGCGCCCGCTCGGCCGCGCCCTCCTTGGAGTTCATCGGGTACGTGCCCCCGAGTTCCATCAGCACCCGCACGCTGCCCGGCGCCCGGTCCCACTCCGCCGCCAGCAGCGCCCGCCGCCGGGCGGGGGACAGCCCCGGGCGCACCGCCGCGGCCAGCGCGATCACGAACCGCGCCGGCTGGTCGCCGAGCCCCGCCGCGGTGAGCCGGGCCAGTCCCGCCCCGTCGCGCGCCTGAACCGCCGCGCGGACGGCGTCGCGGGTCGGGTCCGGGTCCGCCTCGTGCAAGAGGGCCGCGAGGTCGGCCGTGCCGGCGGCCCCGAGCCACAGGTCCAAGGTGAGCAGCACCCGGTCGCGGATCAGCGAGTCGTTCACGCGGCGCGCGGCCTCGGCCGGCGGGGCGTTCGGTACGATTCCCGCTTGCGCGAGCGCCGTCGCCCACCGGGTCTGGAGGTCGGCGGCCAGGGGCAGTTGCCCGTTCACCGGGGTCCAGGCGAAGGTCTCGACCTCGTCGAGGCGCGTGAGCAGCGCGTGGTCGGTGCGGCACCGGGCGATGCGCGCACCGAACTCCTCGCCGCCGGGCTGGCCCTCCCGGCGGGTGACATCCGCGAGCGCGAGCGCGGCGGTAGCAGCGTCGTCGTTGCGGAGCGCGGCCTCACACCGGTCGAGGTCGGCGGCCAGGGCGCGGCGGTTGTCGGCGGCGGCGCGGGCGTCCTTCTCGCTCTGGCGCAGGTCGGCGGCGGCGCGCTCGCGCTCGGCCCGCTCGGCCTCGATCCGCCGCTCGGCGGCCTTATGATCGAGCCACCAGCCGGTTCCGGCGGCGCCGAGGAGCATGAGCGCCACCGCCGCGAGTAGCGCCAGTTGCACCCGGCGGCGCTTGCGCTGCTCGGTCGCTTTCACCTCGGCCGCGGCGCGCTCCGACTCGGCGGCCCGGAGCCGGGTTTCCACCCCGGCGCGGTAACGCGCGACCGCGTCCGCGACCGCCTTGCCGTCCGCGGGGCGGTCCGCGGCCCAGGGGGCCAGACAGCGGCGGGCCAACTCCACCAGGTCCGCGGGCGCGCCGCTCGCGCCGAGCGCGGCGAGCGGTTCGTCGAGGATGCCCGCGGCGGTCGCTCCGATCACCTCGGTCGAGTGGCGCCCCGCGAACGGGCGCGAGCCGGTGAGCACCTCACACAGGACGGCGCCGAGGCTGAACACGTCGGCCCGCGGGTCCACGGGCTCGCCCCGGGCCTGCTCGGGCGCCATGTACGAGGGCGTCCCGAGCACCTGTCCCGCGGCCGTCACTTCGGTACTGTGGTCGGACGAGAACGCGTCCGACGACCCGGTGCGGTCGCCGAGCGTTTTCGGCTCGTCTCCGGTTCCCTGTGCTCGGGTCGGCGCGTCCGGCCCCCCGGCGGTTTTGGCGAGCCCCCAGTCCATGACCTGCACTTCGCCGAACTCGCCCACCATGATGTTCGCGGGCTTCAGGTCGCGGTGGACGACGCCGCGCGCGTGCGCGAACCCGACGGCCAGGCACACGTGCTCGAAGATCTGGACGAACCGGTTCAGCTCGTCGGCCGGGGAGGCGCGGTCGCGGAGCAGGGCTGTGAGGGTGCGCCCCTCGATCAGCTTCATTACGAGGAACGGCGTACCGTCGCCGAACCGCCCCAGGGCGTAAACCGGCGGAATGTTGGGGTGCGGGAGCTGGGCCGTGATTTCGGCTTCGATGACGAACCGCCGGGCGCCGTCGCGGCCGGCGCGCGGGAGCAGCACCTTGATCGCGACCGGGCGGTTGAGCGTGAGTTCGCGGGCGGCGAGGACGCGCCCCATGCCGCCGCGGGCGAGTTCGCGGGCGACCTCGTACCCGGGCACGGCGGGCACCTCTTCGCCCAGCATTTGCCGCCGCGCCGCGAGCGGATCGGTGAACCGGGCGACGGTCGCACTGGAATCGGGCGCGTGGGGCGAGTTCGGTCCCGACACGCGGGTCGCGGACAGATCGTCGGGCATCGTCGGGCCTCGGGAGGGTATCCCCAATGATAGCCCGTCGGCCGCGGCGGTCACGCGCCACTCTGTCGCTCGCCGGAAAAGACGAGTTTTGCGCCTTTACCAGTGACTACAAAGTTATGGTTCCATTCGTACCGCTCGCGCGGGCCGAACGGTGCTCTGTTAAGGTGATTAGCAAAATTCTAGGGCTGGGTTTGGGTTGGGGCGGCGGCCCGGATCAGACGGTTAGACTCGTTGCGCAATAGCGGTCGGTGGGCTATTCATAGGGCATGACGAATTACGAGAAGTTGTGTCGTAAGCCGTTGTTGTTCCGGATGTTCACGGGGTTGTCGGCCGCCGAGTTCGACCAGTTGGTGGCAGATCTCGAACCGGTGTGGCTCGCCCGCAAGGCCAAACGAGCCGCGGGCCGCCCGCGCCAACGCAAGCCCGGGGCCGGGCGCCCGGTGAAGCTGCTGTTCACCGAGCGGCTGCTGATGGTGTTGCTGTACGATCGGGTGTACGTCCCGCAGGAGTTCGTCGGGTTCTTGTTCGGGGTCGATAAGGGAACCGTGTCTCGTGGCGTTCAGGAACTGGGACTGTGCATGGCCGGGGTGTTCCGCATCCCCGAGCGCCAGGTGCGGATCGACCCGGACGATCTGGTCGCGGTGTTCGTGGACGCGACCGAGCAACCGGTCAACCGCCCGAGTCGGAGGCAGCGGCGCAGCTACTCGGGGAAGAAGAAGCGTCACACGGTGAAGCACCAGGTGGTGGTGACGCGCAAGCGAAAGGAGCCGGGGGGCAAGCAGAAGGTGCGGATCAAGGCGGTGTCGAAGGCGGCCAAGGGTCGCGTTCACGACAAGAAGATGTACGACCAGTCGCGGCTGCGAATCGCCCCCGAAGTACCGAAGTCGGGTGACAGCGGGTACCAGGGGAGCAACCTGCGGGTGCCCAGGAAGAAGCCGAGGAACGGTGCGCTGAGCGACGAGGAGAAGCGATCCAATCGGCGCTTGGCACGGGAGCGGATCGTGGCCGAGCACGGGATCGGGAAGATGAAGATCTGGCGGATCGCGGCGGACCGGTACCGCAACCCGCCGCGCCGGCACACGGTCATGATGAAGAATGTGGCCGGGCTCCACAACCGCATGTACGGCTAATGCACACACATAATGGTGAGCACGGGGGCCGCCTCAACTCACGCCTATTGCGCAACGAGTCTGTTATACAGGAAGGTCCTCAGGTGTTCGCCGCGGTGGTTGTGCCGGAATCCATACTCGGCCAGGTACAGCGGCAAGTTCCCCGGCTCGACCCCGTGGACGTGCCGGTACAGCCGCTTCACGGAGCTCCAGAAGCCCTCGATCCCGTTGATATGCGCGGCCCCCACCCCGAACGTCTCCTGGTGGTTGATCGGGACGTGCTTGCCGTGGCTCTGGACATCGTTGTAGCCGGCGAACTCGTCCGTGTGGAACACGCTCCCCTTGACCGTTCCCACTCCGTCTTGCGCCGGTGAGAGCTCCACTCGGCCCGGCAACTGGGGCACTGCCGCTGCCGGGCCGAACTCTGGTGTGTGGCCTGGTGGCACCGCCAACAGAGTCGCTCGACCAAGTGCCGCTCATACTCTTCGAGGGTCATCGGGACAGCCTACTTGCTGCCCGAGAATTTTGCTAATCACCAGTGAATTTCTCCTGCGCGTGGGCGCCACGCTCGGCATGCGTCGTTTTCCCACGCCGCAACTCCGCGTTATTTCTCCGGCACGACCGGCGCCATGGGGATCATTGGCGCGCTCGGGATGGGGCTCACCGGCGGGCCGAGGATGCCGGTTCCGGCATTACGACCGGTGTCGGTAAGGGCCGTTCCGGAGCGGTACTTCGCGCCCTCGCCGGGCTCGTACCCGGGGGGCGTGATCCGCCAGTTCGGTCCCGACTGCGCCGACTGCGCCGACTGCGCCCACTGCGCGCCCGCACAGAACAGCCGCGACATCTCTTTCGGGTCGAACTTGGTGCTCTCGAGCGGCGAGTTGATCTCGGGCGGTATCACGGACACGTTGTACGTCATCCCGGTCATCGCGGTGAGCAGGAACAGCTTGTGCAGGTCACTGCGGGTCTGGTCGTAGATGACCGTCGACACCGCGTTGCTCGCGATCGCGAACGTGCGCGGCTTCACCGGGGACGGGTCCGGGTACAGCTTGCCCGCCACCAGGATGTACAGGTTCGAGCCGTGCAGCCAGCCCGGCGGCGGCTCGTGCCCGGGCGGCGCGTACGGCGGGGCGAAGAACATCGACGACGTGGTGCCGCCGTCGATGTGCCGCTCCACGTACCGCCGGCCGTCCACGGTCATCGGGATGCGCACCGGCGGGAAGAACCCCGGGATCGCGGCCGAGGCGAGGAGCACCTTGCGGAACAGCTCGCGGCTCTCCGGCGTGTTGCGCGCCGCGATCGCCCCCATGTCCCACACGACCGCCCGGCGCGCGTCCAGGTCCGTGGTGCCGACGTAGTACCGCCGCCCCTTCGCGTGCTCCGCCGCGAACCGGGCGATCCGCTCGTCGTTCGCCGTTCGCTCGATGACCTGCGCCAGCGGGCCGCTGTCCGCCAGCGACTCGGACAGCAGCGACGGGATGATCCGGTTCCGCTTGTAGATGTCCCGGTCGCGGAGCGTAGTGTAGCACCGCTGCAACTCGGCGTCCTCGCCCGGCCCCAGGAACGCGAACGCGCCGAGCAGCGCGCCGGTGCTGATCCCGGTCACCACATCGAACTCGGGGCGGGTGCCGGTCGCGGTCCAGCCGACGAGCACGCCGGCCGGGTATGCGCCGTAGGAGCCGCCCCCGGTGACGACGAGAATGTTCCGCTTCGGGGACGGGACCGCCGGCCGCGCCGCGGCGCGCGACTTTTCGGCGAACGCGAGCAGCTCCGCGGTGCTGATCGTGCTGCGCCCGGCCTCCTGGGCCGCGACGTCCAGCCACCCGACGGACGCCTTCAGTTCCTCTCTGGTGCGCTCGGCGCGCACGCCGTGCTTCCGGAACGGCGCGAGCCGGTCCCCGACGGTGCTCGGGCTGGAGCACCCGAGCGCGACGGCGAGCAGCGCCAGCGCAAGAGCGAGCGCCGGCCCCGGCCGCGTGAACGTGCGAACCATTGTTGCTTCCCCCAAGAACGCGGGGGATAGCGTCGCCCGCACCGGACCGCAAGCGCCGAGTTGCGGTTTCCGGAACTCCCGACACGGCGGCCTTACGCTTTCGGCGGCTCGATGCCAAAGTCCCGGATGGTGAACAGCGGGCGGAAGTCGTACTTCGCGAGGGCTTCACGCGCGCCCTGGAGCCGGTCGCAAATGCACACCACGCGGAGCACCGTTGCCCCCTTGGCCTCCACCGCCTCGATCGCTTGGACCACGCTGCCGCCGGTCGTCAGCACGTCGTCGATCACCACCACCTTGTCGCCGGCGTTGACCTGCCCCTCGACGAGTTCCTTGGCGCCGTGCTCTTTAGCCTTCTTGCGCACGAAGAACCCTTCGAGGTGCCGGCCGTTCCGGTGGAACGCCGTCAGCGCCGCCGCGGCCATCGGGATCGCCCCGACCTCCAGACCGCCCATCGCCTGGAACTCGAGGTCCTTGGTCGCGTCGTAGAGCAACTCGCCGAGCAAGGTCAGCGCCTCGGCGTGGAACAGCACCTTCTTCGAGTTCACGTAGTACGTGCTCTTCTTGCCGGACGCGAGCGTGAAGTCCCCGAACTGGAGTGCGCGGGCGCGGAACAGCTCTTTCAGTCGATCCTGTGCGGACATTCTTCTCCCCGTTTGTGTTAGCCCAGTGCGTCGATCTTGGCCGCCACGATGAAGTCGTTCGCCGACAGCCCGCCGATCGCGTGCGTGCTCAGCTCGACCGCGGCGTGCCGGTAGCCCGTCAGGTGCAGGTCCGGGTGGTGGTCCTCCGCCTCGGCGAGGTCGGCGACCCGGTTCAGGAACGCCATCGCGGACGCGAAGTCCGTGAACTTGTACTTCCGGCGGATCAGCTTGCCGTCGTCCGAGAGCGCCCATCCGGGGACGGCCGCAAGGTGCGCGGCCACCTGGTCCGCGGCGAGCGGGGGCGTGCCGCCCTCGCACGCGGTACACTTCTTGGCGGTCAGTTCGGCGGCGGATACGCTCATGGGAAGCTCCCCTGAACGGGCGAGTTGGTGTCCATCTTACGCCGCGACCCGCGCCGCGCCGAACCCTTTCCCACAGAGCGACCCATGACACGCACGCTGCCCGTACTTGCGCTGTTGCTCGCGACCCCGCTGATCGCACACGCACAGAAGGTCGAGGTGACCGGCGGTAAGGCCGATGCGGCCGACGCCGTCGTGGTCGCGCCGCTGCCGGCCGGCTCGAACGCCAACTCGGTTACGCTGCCCGACGGCCTGCACGTCCCGGCCCAGGCCACCGCCGACGGCAAGTCGCTGGTGTTCGTCCTGCCGAAGCTCAAGGGTGGCGAAACCGTCACCGCTACCCCGACGATGCTCAACTACGTCAAGGCGCCCCCGCAGTTCAAGTTCGCCACTGAGAAGGACGGCACGACGGTCCTGTCGTTCGACGGCCGCAAGGTGCTCCAGTATTTCAACCTGCCGCGCGACCCGGCCAACCACTACTACACGTTCAAGCCGTTCCACAACGTCTACGACCCGGCGAAGGGCGAGGTCCTGCTGACCAACACGAGTGCGAAAAGCGACAAGGACGGCCAGTTCCCGCACCACCGCGGGCTGTTCTTCGGGTTCAACCGGATCAGCTACGGCGAGAAGCAGACCGCCGACGTGTGGCACGGCACCAACGGCGTGTTCTCGCAGCACGACAAGATGCTCGCGACCGAAGCCGGTGAGGTGTTCGGCAAGCACGTCTCGCAGATCTCGTGGCACGGCAAGGACGGCGCCACCTTCGCGACCGAGGAGCGCGCGGTCACGGCCTACGCCGCCAAGAGCGGTACGCTGATCGACTGGTCCACGACGCTCTCCACCACGCTCGCGAAGGTGCGGTTGGACGGCGACCCGCAGCACGCCGGGTTCCACTTCCGGGCCAACCAGGAGGTGTCGAAGAACGGTAAGGAGAACACCTATTACCTGCGCCCGGACGGCAAGGGGAAGGTGGGCGAGACGCGGAACTGGGAGCCGAAGGCGAAGGAGCCGAATCCGAAGACGATCAACCTCCCCTGGAACGCGTGCAGCTTCGTGACCGGCGGGAAGCGGTACACGGTGGTCCGCATCAACCACCCGGACAACCCGAAGGAGACGCGCGGCAGCGAGCGCGACTACGGCCGGTTCGGGGACTACTTCGAGTACGACCTCACCGCGGACAAGCCGCTGAAGCTCAAGTACCGGGTGTGGGTGCAGGAAGGGGAAATGACCGTCGAGCAGTGCGCCGCGCTGGCCGAAGGGTTCGTTCACCCGCCCGTGGCAAAGTAAAGGCAGATCGGCCACAAAAAGCACAGAACAAAGGCAGACTGGCCACAAAAAAGCACAAAGGGCACAAAAGGAAAGCGAAGACCAAGACAATAGACAAGTGCGTTTGAACTCACTCTATTGTCTTGGTCTTCGCTTTCCTTTTGTGCCCTTTGTGCTTTTTTGTGGCCAGTTTCTCTTCATGCCTTCGTTTTTGGTGACCGATTCGTGTCAGCTCTCGGTCTTCGCGGCAGCTTCGAGCAGCCGGATGATCTCTTCGAGCCGCAGTTGGATGTCGTGAAACCGCTCGCCGGCCGCTTCTCGCACCAGCGACATCATCCCGTCGAGCAGCGCGTCCCGCTTCTTCGCCGGCGCAAACCCCATGTCGCGGTACATCCGCTTCGCGTGCTTCAGCGGGGTCGTCTTTTCGTCCGGGTTGGGCAGGTTCGGGTCCGCGCCGAACGCCAGCAACCGCCGCACCTCTTCCACCTCGATCTGGTCCACCGAGATCCACAGCGGCGGGTACTCGTCCTCGCCGAGGGCGTTGATGTCGGCGCCCCGCGCGACCAGCTCGCGCGCGAGGGGCTCGTCGCCCGTGAGGATCGCTTCGAGCAGCAGGTCGTGCGGCGACGGGACGTACTCCTCCTGTTCGGCCTCGCTCTCGGGCTCGTCCGATTCGAGCAGGTCGTACAGGCCCTCCCACGAGGTCCAGTGCGCCTCGCGCGTGTCGGGCGCGTAGGTCACCACCATCCCGTGCTCGTCCTGCCAGTCGGATTCGAGCAGGAACACGAGGTGCGCGAACCCGTTCCGGGCCTCGCGGGCGATGTCCACCCGCGTGACCGCGAACCGGCCGCTCAGGTCCGCGACGGTGGCCGCGGCTTTGATCCCGGCTACCTGGCGCCAGTGCTCCTGCTCGTACGCGCTCTGGAACGACTCCCACACCTGCGCGACCACGGCGTCGTACACCGCGGCTTCGTTGTCGCACAGGAACCGGTACGACTCCTGTTGAGCGGGCGAGGGCTCGGCCCCGCCGGGGGCGGCGACGCGCACCGGGAACCGCCCCTTCGCAAACAGCGCCGCGTTCTTCTCGCGCCGGGCGGCCCGGCGCTGCTCGCGCTCCTGGTCCTTGGGGTCGGACTCGGCGGGCGCCGGTTCGGGCGCCTCGGCCGCGCGGTCGAGTTCGGCGAGCGCCTGGTCCACCCGTTCGCCGAACTGCGCCCGCATCTGTTCCTTCATCGCCTCCAGCGCCGCGCTCATGTCGGCGGCCATCCGGACGGCCTCTTCCTCCGTGAGCGGCGCGGGTTCGGGCATCTGACCCACGGCCGCGAACCGCGGCAGCCCGGCGGACCCGGCCCACGACTCGTCGGCTTCCTTGAACCGCAGTTTGCCGAACACCTCGTGCGTCACGGGCTCACTCCGCGGGCGATCGCGTTTCAGGCACCAGGGGCGACACGATTCAGGATAGCGATTTCGTTCGCCCGCGAACCGGTCCGCGCTGGCACGAGTTGTGTTGTAGAGTGCTGGTTGGGCACCGCCGCAGCGGGGACCGGACAGGGGGCAGCCGTGAACGCGCAACTCGAAACCGCAAAAACGATTGTGGCCCTGAAGGGGCACACGGCCGGAGTCCTCGCCCTCGCCTTCTCTCCCGACCGGTGCCTGCTCGCCTCGGCCGCCGCCGACGGGACCGCCCGCGTGTGGAACGTGTCCGGCTCGAAGGTCGGCGAGCGCTCCGTGTTGCGTAAAGCCGGGGACCTGTTCCATTCACTCGCGTTCGCGCCCAACAGCCGCACCCTGGCCGTCGGGTCCGGGGCGCTGAACGGCATGGTCTGGCTGTACGACGTTACCGATCCGATCGCGGTCGAGGCGGGCGTGCTCCGCGGGGCGCGCGGGGCGGTCGACGGTTTGTGCTTTTCCGCGGACGGCAAGCAAGTGGCCGGAGCGGGCGCGGACCGGACGGTGCGCGTGTGGGAACCGCGGGCCGGTGCGAGCGCCGACCCGCGGGCGATGCTCGTCGGTCACGCACACGCGGTGAAGGCGGTCGCGTTCACACCCGACGGTACCGGGCTGGCGACGGCGGCGTGTGACGGCTCGGTGCGCGTGTGGTCGGTCGGGCGCATCCGTTCGACCGAGCGGGCGGTGCTATCGCACCCGAGCGAAGTGAACGCGGTCGCGTACTCGGCCGATGGCAAGACGCTCGCCACGGGCGCCCAGGACGGCGTCATCCGGTTGTGGGACGTGGCCGCACTCAAGCCGATCGTGCGGGCCGAGCTGAAAGGAACGGTTGGGGCGGTACGCGCGGTACTGCTTTTGGCTGATGGCGACACGCTGGTGAGCGCCGGCGACGACCTCCGGGTGCGCAACTGGAGCCTCCGCACCGGGAAACCGGTGCGCGAGTGGGAGGTGCCGGGCGAGTCGGCCACACGGTTCGCGTTCACCGCGGACGGCCGGTACATGGCGAAGGGCGAGGCCGGCGGGGCGGTCGAACTGTTCCGGGTCGCGGAGAAAAGGACGTAGCTTCCCGTTCGTGCGGAGAATGTTAAAATGGAGGCGCGTACAGAACTTTTCGGCGGAGGCGCGTACCGTGGCCAAAGACCCGCTCGACCCACAGCGCTGCGCGAAGCTGCTCTCCGCACTCGCGGCGCCGGAGCGGCTGAAGATCGTTCGGTTCCTCGCGGACGGCCCGCAGAACGTGACCGCGATCGCTGATATGCTGCGGCTCAAGAACGTGGTGAACGTGTCGCACCACCTCAGCGTACTGAGAAACGCGAACCTGATCCGCGGCAAGAAGATCGGCCGGTTCGTGCTGTACTCGCTCCGCCCCGGGGTGCTCGAAGACGCCGTCGAAGCCGGCGTCCCCAAGGACGCGCTCAACCTCGGCTGCTGCCGCATCGAGATGCCCAACTGCCGCACCGAGGTGGAGTAGAAGAAGAGTGTTCACCGCAGAGGGCGCAGAGAGAAAACAGAGAACGATCATTTGTTCTTGTGTTCTCTCTGCGCCCTCTCGTGCCCTCTGCGGTGAACACTCTTTACCTCACACCGGCACCACGTCGCCACGCACGGGGATTTCGACGTCCGCAAACCCGACCCCTCTCAATCCCTCTGCGAGCTTGGCCGCCCGCTCGGGGTCGCCGTGGACCAGCCGCACGCGGGCGGTGGAACCGGCCAGCGGGCCGAGCATCCGCAGCAGGTCCGGGTGGTCGGCGTGGCTGGAGAGCCCGTTCAGCACGACGACCTCGGCCTTCAACGGGCACAGGCGGCCCAGGATGCGCACCTCCGGCCGCCTCTCGACGAGGCGGCGGCCGAGCGTGTCCGCGGCCTGGTAGCCCGCGATGAGGACGGTGTTCCGCGCGTCGCCCAGCGCGTGCTTCAGGTGGTGCTGCACGCGCCCGGCCTCGCACATGCCGCTCGCGGAGATGATCACGCACGGGCGGTCGAACCGGTTCAGCTTAACGCTCTCGTTGACCGTCTCGACGTAGCGGACGTGCTTCTCGCCGAACAGGTCCGGGTGGGCGCCGAGCAGCGCGAGCGTCTCGTCGTCGAAGCACTCGGTGTGTGCGCGGAACACCTCGGTCGCGCGCGACGCCATCGGGCTGTCCACGAAGATCGGCAGCGCGGGCAGCTTGCCGGCGGAAATAAGCTGGTGCAGGAAGTACACGACCGTTTGCGTGCGGCCCACCGCGAACGCCGGGATGACGACCCGCCCGCCGCGCTCGACCGTCTGCCGCACCACCGCGCCGAGCTTGTCCGCCGTCTCGTCGACGTGCTCGTGGGTGTGGCCGCCGTAGGTGCTCTCGGTGATGAGCAGGTCGCAGGGCGGGATCGGCTCCGGGTCGCGCAGGATGGGCAGCCCCGGGCGGCCGATGTCTCCGGTAAAGGTGACGCGGCGCTCACCGGCGGGGCCGCCGATCCGCAGGTGAACGGTGGCCGAGCCGAGCAGGTGACCGGCGTCGGCGAAGGTGACCTCAATGCCCTTGCCGATGTGGAACGGCTTCCCGTACGGAACCGCCTGCATCTTGGTGAGCGTGCGGTACACGTCCCGGGCGTCGTAGAGGGGTTGCACCTTCGCGTCGCCGCGGTCCCGCTTCTGGTTCAGGTAGTTGGCGTCCTCTTCCTGGATCTTGGCGGCGTCGCCGAGCATGACCGCGGCCAGCGCGCGGGTGGCCGGGGTGCAGTAGATCGGACCGGCGAACCCCCTGCGCACGAGGTTCGGCAGGTTCCCGCAGTGGTCCACGTGCGCGTGGCTGAGTACGACGGCGTCGATGTCGCGGGTGCGGAACGGAAAGTCGCGGTTGCGGGCGTAGCTTTCGGCTCGCTTGCCCTGAAACAGCCCGCAGTCGAGCAGGAGCGTTTTGCCCGCGGCGTCGAGCCGGTGCATGGACCCGGTGACGGTCTGCGCGGCGCCCCAAAAGGTGACCTGCGGTTCCGGCTGCGGTTCTGTCACTTTGGCCATGTCACCTTCGGACGGGTGCGACAAACGCGGGCGCCTGTGTGCAGCATACCCCGCGGCGGCCGGCTCCTGTAAGGGCAATCCAGCCGCCGGTGTGGTAATGTGCTGTCGGCCGAGGGGTGTTCACGCCGCGGCATGAGGCACGCGGCGCGTGCTGGAACCAACAGACGGCGAGAGGCGCGAATGGTGTACTTCCGGTTGCGACCGTCCACGATCCCCGGCGCGGGGGTCGGGGTGTTCGCGGTGACCGACATCCCGAAAGGGACCCTGATGCCGGAGTTGTTCGCGCCGGGCGACGTGCGGCGCCTGACCTGGGAAGAGTTTTCCGAACTCACCGTGCCGGACGAGGTGAAGAACAACTTCGCGACGCGGTACGAAACCGAGTGCTTCGTACCGGCCGACTTTAACCGGGTCAGCGCGGGGTGGTATCTGAACGATTCGGACGAGCCGAACCTCGCCCACGACGCCAACTACGACTACTTCACGCTGCGCGACGTCCGGGCCGGCGAAGAACTGTTCATCCGTTACGACGATCTGTGACGCCGGGTGCTGGAACTCGAAACGACCGGGTCACCGGTTGAACAGGAATTCCTTGCTGTTCACCAGCGCCCACAGCATGTCCTTGTACACGTCGTTCCGCGAAGCGTCCTTGAGTAACCCCCGCACCGTTTCGCGTTCCGTGGCGGTCGGGGTGCGGGCCAGCGCCCGCAGGAACAGCGCGTCCGTCACCTTGTCGTCGTCCTTTTCGGCCGCGAGCAACTCGGACACCCACCCGCCGGCGTTCAGCTTCTGGGTCACGGTTTCGCCGCCCAGTAGGTTCAGCACCGCCGGCAGGGACACCTCTCCGGTGCGCTCGCACGCGCACGCGGTTACGCGGTCGCTGCGGCCGAACGCGCGCAGGAAGTACGAGTTCGCCCCCGGGTCCGGCACCTGCACCGCCCGGGTGCCCATCGGGTACCCGGCGAAGTGCTCCGGCACGCCGCTGAGGTCGCAGACGGCGTCGAGCAGCACCTCGGCGGGCAGGCGGCGCGCGTAGTAGTGCGAATAGAACCGTGGGTCCGTCTCGTTGCCCTTGCGGGTGGCGCTGGATAGTTGGTACGCGCGGGAGTTCAGCACAACACGCATGAGCGCCCGCAGGTCCAACTTCTTGTCCACGAACTCCTTGTTGAGCGCGGCCCACAGCGCCGGGTTGGTGGGCGGGTTGGTGGCCCGCAGGTCGTCCACCGGCTCCACCAATCCTACGTTCATGTAGTGCTTCCACACCCGGTTCACCATCGCCCCAGTGAAGTACTCGTTTTTCGGATCGGTGATCCAATTCGCCAGTTGTGCCCGCGGGTCGTCGGTGGGCTTCACGTCGGTGGGCGTGCGGTCGAGCGGCTGCGGCTTCATGAACGCGCCGGTGCGCGGCTGGCTCACGCCCACCGGGTTCTTGTTCTGGTTCTGATCCGGGTGGCTGACCCTCAACACGGTCGCCCCGTCCTTCGCCTCTTTACGGTCGAGCTTCACGCGGCTGAAGTACGCCGCGAAGTGGTAGAAGTCGTCCTGCGTGTAGCGTTCGAGCGGGTGGTTGTGGCACTTCGCGCAGCCGATCCGGGTGCCCAGGAACGCTTGCGCGACCGACTCGGGCGCTTCCGAACTCTCGCCGTGCCGGTGCTCACCGACCGTCACGATGAAGTACCCCACCGCGGGGCTCCCGGTGCTCGGGCCGGTGGCCGTGAGCACGTCGCGGGCGATGGCGTCCCAGGGGCGGTTCGCGGCGACCTGCTTGCGGAGCCACGCGTGGAACTGCCGCACGCCTTTCACCCCGCGCACGTCGTGGTCCCGCTCCTTGCGGTTCTGGAACAGGTCGCTCAGTTGCAGCGCCCAATAATCGGTGAACTCCGGGCGCGCGAGCGCCGCGTCGATCAACTGTTCGCGCTTCTTGGGGTCCGGATCGGCAACGAACGCCTTCACCTCGTCAACAGTGGGCAGCACGCCGCAGGCGTCGAGTAACACGCGCCGGACGAACTCCGCGTCGGTACACAGGTCCGACGGCTCGACCCGCAGTTCCTTCAGCTTCGCGAACACATGGGTGTCGACGAAGTTGTTCGCGGCGGCGAACCGCGCGCCGTCCAACGGCCGGTCGAACGGAACGCCGATCACCGTGACCGCGACCTCCGTGAGGTACATCGCGCGAACGGCGCTGGCCCCGTGGCGCAGCGCCTTCGCCCGGCCGCCTGGTGTTACGGCGAGGTACGCGGGGTCGTTGGAATCGAACTTGGTGAGCCAGGTGACATCGCGCCGCGAGCCGTCGGCGAACGTGGCGGTCGCAACCAGTTGCACCTCTTCGCCGGGCTTGAGCACCTGTGACGCCGGCGCCAGTTCGAGCTTGCTGACCGGAACGTCTCCCTTGCTCGGCCCCGGGTGCCCGGCTTTCAGCCAGTCGAGGAGTAACCCGTACTCGCGGCTGGTGGCCGAGAACAGCCGGCCGCCCTCGTGCGGGGTCTGGCCGGTGGCTTTGCGGAGCAGCAGGCTCTCTTCGGGCCTCGTGCGGTCGATGCGGCGGCCGTCGAACTCGCGGGTGACCCACTTGTAATCTTGCTCGGGAGCGAACCCGCGGAGCGACAGCCGGAACCCGTTCTGGCCGGCACCCTTCCCGTGGCACGCGCCCTGGTTACATCCGGCTTTCGTGAACAGCGGGACGACATCCGCGGTGAACGACGGAACGTCGCCCGCACGGGCCGCTCCCGGCGCGCCCGCCACAACGGCTGCAGCGAGTAGGTACGAGAGCCTTGGCATGCGGGCACTCTGGGGAAAGGTGTTCGGCGGGTCGGGCACGGCGCCGGGTGCAGGTAGGGGGCGCTTTTAGGCTCCTCCTTGAGCTTAAGTCGCTTGCGGAGAGCGAGCAAGACGTTGTTGTGGATCATACCGGTGGGCGGTTCGGTGCTCGCCGGTGACGCCATGCTCTGTCCGCGGGATCTGGCCCGACAGGTGATCGCGGGTGGGGGCCATTCCCCACGCCCGAGCGAGCAACTGGGGCGCCCGGCCACGACGGTGGACCCGGGGCACGGGCGGATCGAGGCGCGGACCGTGCGCCCCCCCCGGCCCGAACCGCCCACGACCGGTGGACCGGGCGGAAGCAAGGATGCCGGGTGACCCGCAAGCGGACGATCCGAGGTGTGACCACCGTGGAGTTGGTGCACGGGATCACCAGCTTGCCGGCCGAGCGAGCCGACGCACGAGCACCTCTGGACGGGCTCCGGTCGCATCGGCTCATCCAGAACCAATGCCACGACGTGTGCGAAGTGACCCTGCGTGAGGATGCGCCGGGGTGCCGCGCCGCAGGTGCTGGCCGCGCTCCGTAACGCCGTGACCCACTGAAGTTCCCCACGAATGGTGAACAGCGGGAAAGCGGTGTAAACTCCAAGTACAAGGTAGGCACCACAATGGCTGGTACGCGCAAGGTCTACACGCCGGAGTTCAAGCTCAAAGCGGTGTAAACTCCAAGTACAAGGTAGGCACCACAATGGCTGGTACGCGCAAGGTCTACACGCCGGAGTTCAAGCTCCAGGCGGTCCAGATGATCACCGAGCAGAAGCTCTCGGTGGCCGAGGTGGCGCGCCGCCTCGGCCACCGAGAACCGGCTCCACGGCGGGAAGAAGGCGGTCCTCAAGAAGGGTGCCGAGGCGTCACTGCTGCGCACATCTGATGCGTACCGTCGTGTTCGACCGTTTGGCGGTTTCGGCTGGAGCAGCTTGTGAACCGCGGTGTGTCCCCCGGACTTCCGCGGCGGGGGCTCCTCCGGTCGCGGCTTCTGGTTGTGCACCTTGACCCACTTCGATGACTCGCGCCCGGAGAGCCGCTCTCGTGCGCGCCCACGCGTCCGCGCATCGTCGCCCGGCACCGGGAGGGTGGTGGCCACCTCGTCGAGCGTCAGCACCTCGTGCAACCCGATCAGTTCGCGGGTCATGTCCGCGAACACCGGTTCGGCCGACACGTCCTCGACGGGCGTGTGCTCGGGGCGCCCGGCCGTGAGGTACGCCCGCACCAGTTGCAGCACGTTGAACAGGACCAGGCACAGGCCGCCTGGAACACGGTCGCCGGCGGGCGGCACCCGATCAGCCGCTGCAGGTGGAACACCTCGGTGATCTGTTGGAATACGTTCTCGATTTGCCAGCGCGTGAGGTACACCGCCAGCAGATCGGCGCCGGGGTGCAGCCGGTCGTCGAGACGGTCCGTGATCACCCCCACGTCCTCGTCGCCCGGGCGGATCAGGGGGGCCCGCCGCACGTACAAGCGGCGCTCCCCTTGTACCTCGGCCCCGAGCCACCCCCACTCCTGGCGAACGGTTCGGCCGTCGGCATCGGTGCCCGTGACCGCGGCCCGCGTCGGGCCCGGGTGGAAACCGGTGTTGTGCCCGTACCGGACGACGAAGTGGTCCCCGCCGTCGGCGAACCGGCGGGGCGGGATCCGGTCGCAGAACTGACGGTCGGCCACCCGCAGCCGCGGACCCGTCACCACCTCGCGGACGGTCGGCAGCAGATGGGGTACGGACCGGATGTCATTGGCCTCCCCGTCCGCGTCGGCGGCCAGCCCGACCGCCACGCCCCCCGCCGGTAGGTACGCGACCAGCAGCTTCCCGCCGTACCGCTTGCCCGGCCGGTTCCGGGTCGGGAGCAGCCGCTTGGCCATCCGCTTGATCTTCTTCCCGTCGACCACCACGACCGACAGCCCGCTCCGGCTCGCCGGCACAGCGGCCGGACGGGCGTCCGCCGGGAGCAGCGGGCGGAGGCGCGGGGTGAGGGCGGTGGGGAAGGCCTCGGCCAGCGGCAGCGGGAACCATCACAGTCTACGAGTACTCGGCAGCGGAGTAGTCGCTTCAATTCGGCCGCGGCTATGAGCCGCGGAGAACTGGGGTTTTTCGTTTCCGCCCCCTAACTAGTGCTGTGTCAGGTTTTGATTTTAGGGTAGAGGGATTTGAGCCTGTTGCGAGCATCGTCGGTGCGGAACTGCCGATCGACGCTACGCTGCTTGTCGTTGGTGTAGTCCTGCCAGGCGGCCGTCTCTACCCTCAACTCCTCTATCGTTGCGAACCGCCTACCCTGCACGCATTGCCGCGTCATCGCGCCCAGCTCACATTCCGCGACGTTCAACCAACTCCCGTGCTTGGGCGTGTGGCGGAACTCCGATCGCCTCACCAGCGCCCGCGCCGTTTCCGGGTCGAACGCCTCGTAGAACGCACCGATCGTGTGCGTGTTCCGGTTGTCGCACACCACGATCACCTTCACGGCATCCCGGTAGCGAGTCCGTAGTAACTCGGCCACCTCCAACGCCCAATCCACCTTCGTCCGCCGCTCCCGTACGCTCACCTGGCGCCACCCCACCAGCGCCTCACAGAACATGAAGATGCTCGCCGTGCCCGCCCGCTCGTACTCGTAGTCCACCCGGCGCGGATGATCCTTCGTCGCGGGAATCGGCGCCCGCGTCTCCTTGAGCAACGGGATCGGTTGCTCGTCCATGTTGAGTACCGGGTAGAGGCAATCGTAAGGCAAGGCATAGGTGTCCAGGACCAATTCCATGTGCGCCACGAACGCCGCGTCGGCGTCTGGCGGGATCACCCCGTACTCCAACTTCCGCGGCGTCATCGCGTTTTTTTGAGCGTCTGACGAATGGTCTCGTGGCTGATGGCGTCCACAACCTCCAACGCGACGACCTGCTCGGCCAGTAACCGCAGGCTCCAGTTGGCGAAGCCCTTGGGCGGCGGACCCAATCGCATCGCGATGAGTGGCCCGTTCCGCATCCGAAAGACGAACGATATACTTCTTCATCACGGCGGCACCTCACGGGGGGGCTGCCATCATACCAATGGACCCCGTGGCATCCTAATTCGTTAGCCTGACACAGCACTAGGCTCTTGAGTGCAGCCAACTCCTTCACCCCCGCGTCCGTCACCCCCGTGGCAGCCAGTTCGAGGTGGGTGAGGTTCTTGAGCGCGGCCAACTCCTTCACACCCGCGTCCGTCACCCCCGTAAAAGACATGCCGAGGGCGGTCAGGCCCGTGAGCCCGGACAGTTCCTTCGCACCCGCGTCCGTCACCCCCATGGAACCGAGGTCGAGGGCGGTCAGGCCCTTGAGCGCAGCCAACTCCTTCACACCCGCATCCGTCACACTCGTGCCGCCCAGACCGAGTGTATTTAGCGCCCCGAGCGCAGCCAACTCTTTCAGCCCCTCATCCGTCACCAGCGTGTGGCTCAAGTCGAGGGTGGTCAGGGCTTTGAGCGCGGCCAGCGCCTTCACCCCCGCGTCCGTCACCCGCGTAAAGGTCAGGTCGAGGGTGGTGAGGCCCTTGAGCCCGAGGGCGGTCAGGGCTTTGAGCGCGGCCAGCGCCTTCACCCCCGCGTCCGTCACCTCCGTGTAGCTCAAGTCGAGGGTGGTCAGGCCCTTGAGTGCGGCCAACTCCTTCAGCCCCGTGTCCGTCACCCGCGTGAAGCTCAAGGAGACCTTGGTGACGGGCCGGCCGTCTGGCGTCGTGTTGCGAGTCACCTTCCCGCCGCGCTTCTCGACGAGCGCCACGGCCTTATCCTCGGCCTCGTCCGCACGCGCCGACGGGCACACCCACAGGACCGCAAGGGCCAAGGCGAGAGCGCACACCCTGAGCATCGGTGTCTCCAGTTCTGAGGCAGTTCCGGACGGTCTTACGGCGCCGCGGGTCCCGGCGTGCGGAACCCCGCCCTTCGTACACAGACGGCTCCGGCCGCGCCCGGGTCTGGGAGCGCGAGCGGCATCAGCCGCGCGACCGCCCCGCCGATGCGGTCCACTGACTTCGTTTTCGCCGGCCGCACGTTCTTGTACCGGTCCCGATCGAGCCGCACCGCGTTGACGCACCCGCGCCGGCCCGCGGCCCACCAACGCGGATGCCACGCCCGACCTCTCCGGGGCGCCGCCCGTGGCGTGGTGCCGACCGCGGCCTTACGTCAATTCAAGATCTTGCACTTCGGTAGCGCCGAGTTCAACTCCTTCACACCCGCGTCCGTCACCTTCGTGCCGTACAACTCAAGGTTTGTTAGCCCCTTGAGCCCGGCCAGCGCCTTCACACCCGCGTCCGTCATCTCCGTGTAGCTCAAGTCAAGGGTGGTGAGGCCCTTGAGCCCGGACAGCTCCTTCACACCCGCGTCCGTCACCTTCGTGTTGTTCAGGTAGAGGGTGGTCAGGCCCTTGAGCCCGGACAGCTCCTTCAGCCCCACGCCAGTCACTTTCGTGCCAAACAGGTAGAGATGGGTGAGGTTCTTGAGCGCGGCCAACTCCTTCAGCCCTGCGTCCGTCACCGGCGTGCCGGCCAGGTGGAGGTCGGTGAGGTTGAGCCCGGCCAGCTCCTTCAGCCCCGCGTCCGTTACCTTCGTGCCAAGCAGTCCAAGGCAGGTGAGGCCCTTGAGCGCGGCCAGTTCCTTCAGCCCCGCGTCCGTTACCTTCGTTTGGCTCAAGTCGAGGTCGGCGAGCTTTTTGAGGGCGGCCAGCTCCTTCAGCCCCGCGTCCGTCACCTCCGTGTTGTTCAGGCGGATGGTGGTGAGGCCCTTGAGCGCGGCCAGCTCCTTCAGCCCCGCGTCCGTTACCTTCGTGTGGCTCAAGTCGAGGTTAGCGAGCTTTTTGAGGGCGGCCAACTCCTTCAGCCCCGCGTCCGTCACGCCCTTGCCGCTCAGCCTGAGCGTGGTGAGGTTGTTGAGCGCGGCCAGTTCCTTCATACCCGCGTCCGTCACCGACGTGCTGTTCAGATCGAGGGTGGTGAGGCCCTTGAGCCCGGCCAACTCCTTCACGCCCGCGTCCGTTACCCACGTGCTAAACAGGTTGAGGTGGGTGAGGTTCTTAAGCCCGGCCAGCTCTTTCAGCCCCTTGTCCGTCACTCGTGTGAAGCTCAAGTAGACCTTGGTGACGGGCCGGCCGGCCGGCCTCGTGTCGCGAGTCACCCTCCCGCCGAGCTTCTCGACGAACGCCACGGCCCTATCCTCGGCCTCGTCCGCACGCGCCGACGGGCACACACACAGGACAGAAACGACCGCGGCGAGCGCCAACGTCCTGAACATCAGTTGCTCCTGGTTCGGGGTAGCCGTTCAGTGGCGCATTGTACCGCGTACCGCGCCCGGGTCGGAGCGCGGGCGCCGCGGCGACCGCCAGTACGTCCGCAGTCGCCCTCCGGCTCAGAAAGCGGGGCCACCTCCGTGGGGCTCGGCGTCTGAGAGTCACTGAACGCGCGATTGCAGAACCGGCACCGCTGGGCGAACTCAGCGCGATCCAACCGGCGTTCCGAGTCGGCCGGAGCGGCGGGCCGCCAAGTCGTAGCCGGAATTCACCCTGGCAGAACATGCCGACGACTTGTCACAAGCGAAATTCCCACCCGGGCCACAAATCGTAGTATCATCGGTTCCTCCCCGCGCTGATCGAACCGAAACGGAGAGCCGTCAGATGGCCGAGCACACGCTCCTGACCCAGCGCCCCGCATGGGCCGCGCTGCAGTCGCACTTCCAGGGCCTCAAGGCCGCGCACCTGCGCGACCTGTTCGCCGCCGACCCTGGCCGCGGCACCCGCCTCACCGCCGAGGCGGTCGGCGTGTTCGCGGACTACTCCAAGAACCGCGTCACGGACGAAACGCTCAAGCTCCTGTTCGCGCTCGCCGGCGAGTGCGACCTGAAGGGGCGCATTGAGGCGATGTTCGGCGGCGAGAAGATCAACATCACCGAGAACCGCGCGGTCCTGCACACCGCCCTCCGCGCCCCGAAGGGGGCCGTCGTCACCGTCGACGGCAAGAACGTGGTGCCGGAGGTTCACGAGGTGCTCGACGCGATGTCGGCGTTCGCCGACCGCGTTCGTTCGGGCGCGTGGAAGGGGCACACCGGGAAGCCGATCAGGAGCGTCGTGAACATCGGCATCGGCGGGTCCGACCTCGGCCCGGTGATGGCGAACGAGGCGCTGCGCTTTTACGCGCAGCGCGACCTCACCTTCCGGTTCCTCTCGAACGTGGACGGCACCGACTTCGCCGAGACGGTGCGCGACCTGGACCCGGCGGAAACGCTGTTCATCGTGTGCTCGAAGACGTTCACCACCCAGGAGACGATGACCAACGCGGAGAGCGCCCGCGCCTGGTCGCTCGCGACACTGAAGGACCCGGCGAGCGTGGCGAAGCACTTCGCGGCGGTCAGCACCAACGCCGCGAAGGTGAAAGAGTTCGGGATCGACACCGCCAACATGTTCGGGTTCTGGGACTGGGTCGGCGGGCGGTACTCGATGGACTCCGCGGTCGGCCTCGCCACGGTGCTCGCGCTCGGCCCGACCCACTTCCGGCAGATGCTCGACGGCTTCCACGCGATGGACCAGCACTTCCGGACGACGCCCTTCGAAAAGAACGTCCCGGTGATCCTGGGGCTCATCAGCGTGTGGTACGGCAGCTTCTTCGGCGCCGAAACCGCGGCGGTGCTCCCCTACGACCAGTATCTGAAGCGGTTCCCGGCGTACCTCCAGCAACTCACGATGGAGAGCAACGGGAAGCGGGTCACGCTGGGCGGGGCCGAGGTCGATTACCAAACCGGCGCGGTGTACTGGGGCGAGCCGGGCACGAACGGGCAGCACAGCTTTTATCAGCTCATCCACCAGGGGACGAAACTGATCCCGTGCGACTTCATCGCGTTCAGCAAGTCGCTGAACCCGGTGGGGCGGCACCACGACCTGCTGATGGCGAACGTGTTCGCCCAGGCCGAGGCGCTCGCGTTCGGCAAAACCGCCGAACAGGTGCGGGCCGACAAGGTCGAGGAGTGGCTGGTGCCGCACAAGACGTTCCCGGGCAACCGGCCGTCGAACGTGCTGCTGCTGGAGAAGCTGACCCCGTTCGCGCTGGGCACGCTCGTGGCCCTGTACGAGCACATCGTGTTCACGCAGGGGGTGATCTGGGACATCGGCTCGTTCGACCAGTGGGGGGTGGAACTGGGCAAGGCGCTGGCGTCGCGGATCGTGCCAGAACTCGAGGCGGCGACCGAACCCGACCTGAAGCACGACAGCTCGACCAACGCGCTGATCCGCCGCTACCGCCAGGGAAAGAAGTGAGGTGCGGAGTCCGGGCGGCTCAGAGATCGAACTGGACAGATTGACCCACCACGTGCCCGCTGCCGTCCGCGGGCACGTGGCGACGTGCCGCAGCGCTTACCCGCGCCCGCCGCACCGCTTCCGACCGGTCTCCAGGCCCGCTTGTCACCGGTCCCGGTTACTCGTGGCATCCAGAGCGTCGTACCCCATTTTTTCCGCCGCTCAAGAGCGGAGCGCCCGGCGCGACCGCAGCGTGTCACGCACAACGCTCCGAAAGCGACTGCGGTTATGACACAGGGTGTCGCGTTGGCGCTTCGACCGCTGATTTGGCCAGCACCGAAGCGGGCCGGCCCGGCATGACGGAATCAATCCCGAGCAGGATCGCGAGTGTCGTCAAAATAGAAGGGATTGCGAGAAGACTAATGATCCAAAGAGCGCCACCGTCGCCGATTCCGCGATCAGGTCTGGGCAGCCTCAACGCCAAAACCACGAGAGGGACGACCACGCTGGACAGAACGGCCGCGCCCAAGCACAGCACCGCGAGGCGAAATTCGGACCGGTTGCGGACGCGCTCCGGGGAACCCATCGCGGCCCAAAACATCCCGATGATGAGCGCGCCAGCGACGGGACCGTGCCCGAGAAACCAGACCACACCAACGATGATGATCGTGAACTCCATCGCGTGCCTCTTGTCGTGGCGCCGCTCCGGGGCCAGTCGCTTCTGGCTGGCGTGATTCGAATCTCACCGGAACCGGGGGGGGCCCCCACCGTGAACGTGCCGGATCGCGCTCGAAACCACCGGAATCGGCAATCCACGGACAAAGACGACGCTTCCGCGCAGTCATTCCCACCGCGGCTCATTTTTCGCGGCGGATGCTCCACTCGGTGACGGCTTCCAGGATGGAGCGGGCGTCCCCACGGGGCAGGCACTCCAGCTCTTGCCGCGCGGAGCGGGACAGCTCCTCGGCGCGGCGCTTCGCGTAGGTCACCGACTGCGTCTTCTCCAGGGCTTGCAGCACCCGGGCGCCCAGCCCCTCGCCGCCGGCCCGGATCAGGTCGCGGAGCTTGGCCGCTTCGCCCGCGGGGAGCCGGTTCAGGCAGTGGATGACAGGCAGGGTCAGTTTCTGCTGTTCGAGGTCGGTGCCCAGCGTCTTGCCCGCCGCCTCTTCGGTGCCGGTGAGGTCGAGCAGGTCGTCGGCGATCTGGAACGCAAGCCCGACCGAGCGCCCGTAGCTCGCCATCTTCGCGGCCACCTCTTCCGACGCGCCGGCGTAGAGCGCACCCAGCCGCCCGCAGCACTCGGTGAGGGCCGCCGTCTTGCCGTCGATGACCGCGAAGTAGTCGGCCTCGCTCAGCTCAAGGTTGCCGCGCTCGGTCACCTGGCGCAGCTCGCCGGCGCACACGCGGTTGGTGACCTCGCCGGTGATCTGGCACGCGCGGCCGTCCACGGTGCTGGTGAGGTGGAACGCGTGCGTGAACAGCATGTCGCCGAGCAGGATGCTGACCTTGTTGCCCCACCCGGCGCGGAACGTGGGGGCGTGGCGGCGCACGTCGGCCTCGTCCAGCACGTCGTCGTGAACGAGCGTGGCCGTGTGGATCATCTCCATCGCGGCGGCCAGCGTGTGGTGCGCGGGGGCCACCCCGCCGCACGCCTCCGCGGTGAGCAGCAGCAGCGCGGGGCGGAGCCGCTTGCCGCGGTAGTGCCGGAGGTGTTCGACGAGCGGGCCGAACGGGCCTTTGTGCGGGGCCAGGGTGCGGTCGAAAATGCGTTCCGCTTCGGCGATGTCGCTCGCGATCGGGCCGAACATCAGGGCCGCCTTCAGGCCGTTACGGTACGCGGGGTCGAGCCCCGCGGCGGGTCCGCCGGTCACGGCGGGCGAAACAGTTGCCATTGCGGTCCCCATCACGCGGCCCTCCCGCATTCCGGTGCGTGCCGCAATCCGGAAAGCATACGCCCGCGGTGCCAACCGTCAATTGCCGGGGGAGTTACGACGGGTCGCGGGCGAAGTGCCCGCTGCGCCCCCCGTCCTTCTCCTCCAGGCGGACCGCCTCGACCGTCATACCGCGGTCGGCGGACTTGCACATGTCGTACACCGTCAGGGCTGAGACCGTAACCGCGGTCAGGGCCTCCATTTCAACACCCGTGCGCGCGAAAACGGTCACAACAGCCTCGATCCGCAGCGCATCGGCCGCCGGGAAGCTGAACTCGAGCTTCACCGACGTGAGCGTCAACGGGTGGCACAGCGGGATGAGATCGGCCGTTTTCTTGGCGGCCATGATCCCGGCGAGCCGGGCGACCTCAAGGACGTCGCCCTTCGCCAGCTCCTTGTTGCGGATCAGGGCGAGCGTGGCGGGCTGCATGCGCACCAGGGCCGACGCCCGCGCGACGCGGTGCGTTTCGGCCTTCGCGCCGACGTCCACCATCCGCGAGGCGCCCGAGTCGTCGAAGTGCGAGAGGGTGGTCATGGGTGGGCTTAACGCCGAATCGTGGTTGATACTGGTGTAGCCGGCTCCCCTCGCATAGGTCGGATGCAGGGAGGCACGAACGGTCAGGCTTTGGCTGCGCTCATGGTCTCACCGGCGGAAGCAGCCGGGCGCCGCGTTCTCCGCTCGAAGGCATCGGCGGCGGCAACTCTTCCGTGCCCGCGGGTAATGCGGGCGGCACGCCCGGCGGCGGTGACTCTGGGAGGAGCCGTGTACGCCCGCCGCCCGGGGGGACGGTCATTCGGGGCACGGCGGGGCCGCCCGGCACCGGTTGCGGGTAAGGGAGCACGGCTCCGCCGGGGCCGCGGGGCGGAACCGTGACCCGCACCGTTATGTCGCGATCGGCCTCGAACGCCCGTCCGTCGGCGGTGGTGAGCCGGACCGCCACGCGCACGCGGTCCGAAGACGGGAGCGTTTGCCACGGCACCGCGACGAAGTACCCGGTGCTGATGAGCCCGCTTTTCCAAGTCCCGCGGAGCTTCTCGGCCGAAATTTCCCACGACCCGACCGGGCTCTTGAGGCCCGCGGGCGAAATCTCCCACGCCGCGACCAGCGCCCGGGCAGGCACCTTGATCGCGGAGCCGTCCTCGTCGCGCGGGACGATCACCACCATCAGCCCCTCGTCGCCGGGGGCGCCGTCCTCGTCGATGCCCCCGGTGCCGCGGGCGATGTCGATTTGTTTGATCGGATAGAACGGCCCCCCACGGCCGCTCACCGGCGTTCCGGGCTGCGGTTCCGGGCGCTGGGCGGTTTCGTACGCGCGGAGCAAGTTGCGAGATTGCTCCAGCGCCGCGCGGGTGTCGGCCAACTCGCGCTCGCGGGTGCGGAGTTCGGCCTCGATCAGGTCGTACCGGTTGTTGGACGACTTGCAACCGGTGCCGAGCGAACAGTGGGCGGCGAGGAGTGTGCAGACGAACCACCGGACCGCCCGCCGGCGGTGCCGCAGCGACTGACCCGGCGGTGGTGTGTGGTTCGTCTGCATCCCTGCCTACTGCCCACTGGTCGCGGCCCGCTACTCCGGCGGGCGGGCCGCCGCGAACGCTTCCGCCGGCATCCGTTCCAGCACCTTATCGATCAGGCCGAACTCGCGGGCCTCCTGCGCGGACATGAAGTTGTCGCGGTCGGTGCCCTTGAGGATCTTCTCGACCGGCTGGCCGCAGTGATCGGCCATCAGCTTGTTGAGCGTCTCCTTCGTGCGGAGGAACTCCTTCGCGTGGATCAGGATCTCCTCCGCGGTGCCCTCGCTACCGGCGCTGGGCTGGTGGATCATCACGCGGGCGTGGGGCAGCGCGTACCGCTTCCCCTTGGTGCCCGCGGTCAGCAGCATCGCGCCCATGCTGGCCGCCTGGCCGATGCAGTAAGTCGCCACGTCGCAGGTGATGAACTGCATCGTGTCGTAGATCGCCATGCCCGCGGTGACGCTCCCGCCGGGGCTGTTGATGTACAGGCTGATGTCGCGCTTCGGGTCCTCGAACTGCAGGTACAGCATCTGGGCGACGATCAGGTTCGCCATGTCGTCCTGAACGACGCCCTGCATGAAGATGATCCGGTCCTTCAGCAGCCGGCTGTAGATGTCGTAGGCGCGTTCTTCGCGGCCCCGGCTCTCAACCACGATCGGTACGAGCGGCATGTCAGGCTCTCCGGGCGGGCCGCCGCGGCTCTTATATCGGGCCGGCGGCGCGCGGGTGATTGGGGGTGTATGCGGAATGCGGGGTGCGGGGCGCGGGGCGCGGGCTCAGAACCCGAAGTGCCGCACCGGTCGGTACGGTTTGCCCGCCTTCACTCCCGCACCCCGGGTCACTTCTTGAGTTCGGGGCGGACCAGCACCTCGTCCACCAGCCCGAACGCCTTGGCCTCGTCGGCGTGGTAGTACTTGTCGCGGTCCGTCTCCCGCGCGATGATCTCGACCGGCTGGCCGGTGTGCTTCGCCAGGATCTCGTTCAGCCGGCCCCGCTCGCGCAGGATCTCGTTGGCCTGGATCTCGATGTCCGACACCTGCCCGCCGACCTGCCCGTAGGGCTGGTGGATCATCACCTTCGAGTTGGGCATCGCGTACCGCTTCTTCGGGCTGCCGGCGGCCAGGAGCACCGCCGCCCCGCTGGCCGCGAGGCCCATGCAGAACGTGTTGATCGGCGACTGCATGAACTGCATGGTGTCGTAGATCGCCAGCGTCGCCGACACCGACCCGCCCGGGCTGTTGATGTACAGGCTGATGTCCTCGCTCTTCTTCTCGTACTCGAGGTACAGGAGCTGCTTGATGACGAGGGTGGCGACGTCGTTGTTGATCGGCCAGTTGAGGAAGATGATGCGCTGCTCGAGCAGCAGGTCGTCGAGCGTCAGCGTCCGCTGGCGCGCGTACTGGCCGCGCTGGAGGAGCGGCTCGAACGGGCCGGCCGCGGCCGTCGGGTCGAACGGTGGGAACATGGTTGGCCTTCCGGGCTTACGCCACTTCGCCGCGACCCGGGGCCAGAGAGCGCGGGCACTCCGTCCTGAGTCGCGGCGAACGAGAAAGAGGGTCAGTTACACTGTACGCGTGCGGTCAACTGGCGCTGTCGCCCTTGGCCTCGCCCTCGGCGGGCGCCGGGGCCGGGGCGTCGGGCAGCACCGCCTGCTCCACGGTCGCCACCTCGCCCTGCTGCGCCTCGGAGTTGAGCTCGTAGTCCTCGTAGGTGGCGCTGCCGAGGATCAGGTCGAGCGCCTTCCGCTCGAGCAGGTCGGCCGCGACCGCCTCCATCAGGTCTTCCTTCTCGAGCCGGGCGCGGACCTTGCGCGGGCTCTCGCCCGACTGGTCCGCGATCCGGTCGATCTCGGTGTCGATGTCGTCCTCTTCGATCTCGATCTTCTCGACCTCGGCGATCTTCTGGAGCACGAAGTGCTCCTTGAGCGCCTCGGCGGTGCTCTTCAGCACGTCCTGCTCGAGGATGCGGCTGCGGCCGCGGATCTGCTCGTCGCTCATGCCCGCGTTCCGCATCTCCATGACCTTACGGGCCAGGGTCTTGCGGGCCTGCTTGCGGAGCATGTCCTGCGGCAGCTCCCACGCGGCCGCGGCGGCGATCTGCTGGAGCACCTGCTCGCGGGCCACGCGGCGCTGGGTGTACTCGAGCCGGCGGTTCAGCACCGCCTCGACCAGCTCGGTGAACGCCTCCGGGGTGCTGACCCCGAACGCCGATTCGAGCAGGTCCGACGTGAGCTCCGGCTGCCGGGTGGTCTTCACGTCCTTGACGGTGAACTGCGCCTGCACGGTCTGGCCGCGGAGCTGCTCGGTCGCGGTCTCCTGCGACAGCGTGATGTCGACCACCCGCACGTCGCCGGACTTGGCACCTGCCATCGTCTTGCCGAAGTCGGCCGCGACGCCGTCCGACAGCGCGAGCTGCGGCTCGACCTTGACCTGCACCTCGTCGAGCTTGTTGATCTCCTTGCCCTGGAAGGAGATGGCCACGTCCGCGGAGATGACGTCGTACAGCTCGGCGACGCCCGAGTCCTTCGGCACGATCTGGCCGTACGGGTCGAGCAGCCGCTTCTTCTCGTTCGCGACCTCTTCGGCCGTGTACGTGTGGGTGGGGCGCCGGAGCTTCAGCCCCTTGTACTCGGGCAGGTCGAACTCGGGCCGGACCTCAATGTCGAACTCGTAAACGAACGGCCCCTCCTTGGGGATGTTCACGAGGTTCGGGTCGAACTCGGGCGGGCTGAGCGGCGAGATGGCCTGCTCGTCGGCGAGCTGCTCGAGGCTCGCCATGAGCACCTGCGACTTGATCTCGTCGGCGACGGTGGTGTAGTACCGCTTCTCGATCATCTTGCGCGGGGCCTTGCCCGGGCGGAACCCGCGGACCTGCGGCTCCTCGCTGAGCGTCAGTTCCGTGAACTTCTCGTTGAACCGATCGTCGATGGCCTTGCGGTCCACGGTCACCTTGACGTGCTTTTTGCACGGCCCGATGTCCTTGATCTCGACCGTCTGAACCAGCTTGCCGTTTTCCTCACCAGCTTCTGCGCCGGGCGCTTCCGCGACGGCGGTGGCTTCGGCCGGCGGGGTGGTCTCGTCGTCGTTCGCCATGGGTGTTTCCTCCCTTGATGAAGCCGGGCCGTTCCGTCCGATTACGTCGCCCGTATGTGGAAGTATGTGAAAAAAACGATAAGCCGGGAAGTAGTGGGCTGGCGGGATTGCATACCCGCCGTCGGCCCGCGACTTCCCGGCTTCGTCTTACGCCAAAGTGTACTGGGCGTTACATCGGTCAGAGCGGGTGATGGGACTTGAACCCACGACAACCTCGTTGGCAACGAGGTACTCTACCACTGAGTTACACCCGCACTTCATTCAGCCTGACACACCCATTTTTAGGGCGCGAGGTCGCGGTTTCAAGGGAGAATATTTGGATCGCGTGAGGCGGACAGTCGTGGGCGCAGAAATCACCCAACCCGATTATCCGGACCGCTTATGGGGACCGCTTCAATGACCGAACAGCAGTGGCTCGCGAGTGCCTCGCCGGTGGCGATGCTGCACCACCTCAACGCCGACGGGAACGCTCGCAAGCCGCTGCTTTATGCGATAGCGGTGTGCCTGCGTGAGCCGGAGTTGAAGACGGAAGCACTGCACAGGTGGGTCGAATTGGCCGAACGGTACCTCAGAGGCGGGGTGGAGAACTGCGACCTTGACGACGAGAGCTTCAACGCTGACGCCGAAGCGAACGTTCTCGCTCAATTTAACCAAGGCCAAACGAAAGTGCAGTACGCTGCTATCGCTGACGCTCTGGGTTGCGTCTGGATCACCGCCAATGCCGAGTATGACCTCGACGCCGACGATCCTCCCGTCCCGCTTGAGGAACTCGAGCCGGTGCGCCGGGCCAACGCCGACCTCGTGCGCGACATCTTCGGCAACCCGTTTCGCCCGGTGCGCTTTGCTCCGGGGTGGCGCACCGATACCGCAATCGCGATCGCGCGGCAGATGTACGAATCACGCGACTTCAGCGCGATGCCGGTTCTGGCCGACGCCCTTCAAGACGCCGGGTGTGACTGCGCGGACATACTCGCGCACTGCCGCGATCCGCAACAAGTTCACGTGCGTGGGTGCTGGGTTGCTGACCTCGTACTCGGTTACGAATGAGAGTAGGCTGTTCGGTGGAGGTGAACCATGTCCGCACTCTCGTCCCCGCCGCCGTGGAAGCCGTCCAGCGTGGTGCCGCAGCCGCGCAAGTGACCGTCCAGGAGTTCGACCGGCTCGGGGCGCTCGGGTGCTTCGAGGGCCGGCGGGCGCTCCTCCTCGACGGCGTCATTCTGCAGCAAGGACCGATGGACCCGCCGCACGCGAACGCGCTGGAGGTACTAACGGAAGCCGTTCGTGCGGTTTTCGAGGCCGGTTGGCGGTTCCGGGGCCAAACGCCACTGCACCTCGATCAGTTCAACAACCCGATGCCCGACCTCGCGGTCGTTGCAGGGCGACCAGGGTACAACCAAGGTCACCCAACGGTGGCCGCGCTGGTGGTCGAGGTGTCTGACTCGACGCTGCACACGGACCTGACGGCCAAGGCGGAGTGGTACGCGACCGCCGGAATCGTCGATGGCTCATGTGGCATCCCAGGTGGACTGTGGGCAGCAAGAGCCATGTTGGCCTGAAGTTAGCGCCAGCCATTCACCTCTGACACCTCATGAGACCACCTTTTTTCCCCCCTTCGTACCCCTTGGGGCTGCCGCGGCGGGTCGTCTTGACCGTCTGCGCGTCCACCCGCAGGGTTTCCGGGGGCGGTGGGGCACCGGCCTCGATGCGGACCCCCTCCCGCCGGGTGACGCGAACCTTCTCCCAGGTGCCGCCCAGCCGCCAGTCGCAGAATAACCCGTAAACGGTCTGCCAGGTCGGGACGTCGTGCGGGAGCACCCGCCATGCCCCACCGGCCCGCAGGTGGTAGAAGATGGCGTTGAGCACCTCCCGCCGATCCACGACGACCGGGTGACCGCCTTGGGGCGTGCCGGACTTGGACTTGGGAAGCAGTGGGGCCAGTCGCTCCCACTGCTCATCGGTCAGGTCGGTTGGGTACGGCTTGCGACTCATGCAAACCCTGTACCCAATCCCACATTCCTAAGCGACATCAGTTTCAAAATACACTCTGATATCCTCGGCCCGGCGGACACCTGTCGTGCCTCTCCCGTCACAGCATCACCCCAGGCGTGACATCTTCACCGCGCCGCCGACGATTGTCGCCACCGCGCGGCCGGTCAGCTCGGTCCCGTGGAACGGCGTGTTCAGGCTCTTCGACTTCGACTCGCGCTTGTCGAACGTCCAGCGCACCTTCGGGTCGATCACCGTGACATCAGCCGGGCGGCCGGGTTGCAGCGTGCCGCGCTCTATGCCGAGCACCGCCGCCGGGTTGCAGGTCATCTTCGCCAGCATCTGCGGCCAGCTCAGGTGCCCCGGCTCGATCAGGTGCGTGACGCACAGCGGCAGGAAGGTTTCGAGCCCCAGGATGCCGTTGGGCGCCTGGTCCAGCTCGCGCTCCTTCTTCTCGGGCGCGTGCGGGGCGTGGTCGGTCGCCAGAACCGTCAGCGAGTCGTCCTTCAGGCCCTCGAGGATCGCCTGCCGGTCCGCCTCGGTGCGCAGCGGCGGCGACATCTTGTAGTTGCTGTCGAACGTGCGCAGGCTCTCGTCGGTCAGAATGAAGTGGTGCGGGCACGCCTCGCCGCTGATCCAGAACGACGGCTTCCCCGCCGCCTTGAGTTGCTCCGCCTTCTTGCGGCCCTGGCGGATGAGGTCCACCCCGCCGGCCGTCGAGACGTGCAGGATGTGGACCTTCCCGCCGGTCAGCTCCGCGAGCACGATGTCGCGGTAGATCATGATGTCCTCGGCCACGCCGGGCATCCCGCGCAGCCCGAGCTGCACGCTCACGAGCCCCTCGTTCATCACGCCGCCCTGCGTGAGTTCGAGGATCTCGGCGTGGACCAGCACCGCCTTATCGAACATCTTGCAGTATTCGAGGGCGCGGCGCATGATCTCCGCCGAGTACACCGGCGCGCCGTCGTCGGTGAACGCGACCGCGCCGCCCTCCACCAGCCCGCCCAACTCGGCCAGCTCCTTCCCCGCGCGCTCCTTGGTCACAGCGCCGATCGGGAACACGTTGCAGAACCCGGCCCGCTGCGCCTGATGGATGACGAACTCCACCGACATGCGCGTGTCGAGCGCCGGTTCGGTGTTGGGCATGCACGCCACCGACGTGACCCCGCCCGCGACCGCCGCCGCCGTGCCTGTGGCGATGGTTTCGTCCTCCTCACGCCCGGGCTCGCGCAGGTGGACGTGCATGTCGATGATGCCCGGCGACACGATCAGCCCCGTGCAGTCGAGCGTCTGCTCGTCGCCCAAAAGGCCCGCGGGGCGCGGGCCGGTGCCGGCCACCTTGCCGTCGGCGAGCCAGAGGTCGGTCACCTGATCGAAGTCGCGGGACGGGTCGATGACGCGGCCGTTGCGGAGGCAGAGCGGAGCGGGAGTCGGCATGGGGTCGGAACCTGCGGGGGCGAAGGGTTGGCCGCGGCGCGGCGGAACGCCCGCGGCGCGAGGGCGTGCCGCGGGCGTCGTTTCGGTCAGCGTGCGGATCGGGCAGATTCGAGTTCCTGAACCTGCCGGAACCACTTACCGGCTGCGGAGCCGGCTGAACAGCCCGCGGCGCGACTTGGCCGTCTCTGTGGCCGACGCCTGCACCACAACCGGGTCGGCGGTCGCGACGAAGTTTCCGAGGGTGATCTCGCTCGAGGCGGCGGCTGTGTCGGTCTTCGTGTCCACCTTCGGCTTCGGCATCGGCATCGGGGTCGGCGCCGGGGCGGCGGTCGCCGGGGCCGGGGTGATGACCGTGCCCGGGGGCACAACGGTGGTGCCGGTGACCGGCACGGCGTAGGTCGTGGTGCCGCGGTTGCGGAGCCGGCCGAACAGCCCGCGGCGGGCGGGGGCGGCAGTGGTCACGACCGGTGCGGACTCGACGACCGGTGCGGCGGCGACGGCCGGGGCGGCCGGCGGGGTCGCTGCCGGCTTTTCCTCGGCGACAGTGAAGGGGGCGGCCAGGGCGACCAGGGCGCCGGCGAAGACGAACCGCTTCATGATGCTTCCTCCTGAAACAACCGACCGCCGGACCGCCCGTCGGCCCGGCGACCGAGTCAGTCGACAGTGTAGCGACCGCGGCGGGGCGCGGGAACCTCCGCCGCCGGCACGCGGGTTGCTCTGGTTGCCGCACACCGGCCCCGGCGCGACCGAGGGCGCCCGGGCCACCGCGCTTCCGGAGAAACTGCAATGAGTTCCGCCGTTCCGGGCTACCCCCCGGGGGCCGTCCCCGCCCCACACGCCGAGGCCGCCGCGGCCGCCAAGCCGGACGAAGAGATCCGCCTGTACGGGCACAGCGACCTGTTCTACTGGTGGCCGGTTTGGGCGGTCGCGTTCCTGATGGCGGGCCTGACGTTTCTCGACGGGCACCTGATGGCCGTGGTGCCGCAGGGGACCGAGGTGCGGCAGGTGCAGACGGCGCCGGGCAGCGAGAAGACGCAGGAGGCGCTGGTGGTGCCGGAGAACAAGTCGGTACCGCCCGCCACCGCCACCAGCCCCGACGCGCAGCCGAAGCTGCGGGTGGCCGCAACGAACGCCTACGGCGTGGTGTTCGCGGGGGTGCTGATCCTGGTCATCGCGATCACCAACCTGACGCTGCGCGGGCTGGCCTCGGTGATCGTCATCGCGCTGCTGGTCATCGCGGGGCTGACGATCGCGCTGCTGGGGTGGTGGGACAAGATTCTCATGTGGCTCGGCGGGGTGGACGTGCGGATGAACGCCGGGGGCTACCTGGCGATCGGCATCCCGGTGCTCGTGATGTGGCTGTTCGCGACGTTCATCTACGACCACTACACGTACATCATTGTGGCCCGCGGCCAGATCCGCATCCGGCGCGAGATCGGGGACGGCGAGGTCGCCGTGGACGCCTCGGGGCTGGTGCTGGAGAAGAAGCGCGACGACCTGTTCCGGCACTGGCTGCTGGGGCTGGGCAGCGGCGACCTGCACGTGAAGACGGGCGGCCCGTCGAACCTGGACTTCAACCTGCACAACGTGCTGTTCATCGGCTCGAAGCTGGACCGGGTGCAGAACCTGATTCGCGAGAAGGAGACCTCTCCCCAGATCGCCGGCGCGTAAAGCCGCTCGCCCCTGGGACTGTGGCCGCCGTATTTGTGCGACGGGATTTCAGTGCGGCCCGCTCACTCCGCGAGCGAAGCGGGCAACCGTGGTTTCGCGTTTGACGAGCCGCGACCGCCGGGACGGGGATACACATCCCCGTCCCGGCGGTCGTAGCTCGTTACGGCACGTTAAAAAGCCCCGACCTTGTGCCGGGCAGGCAACACGGGTCATGGCCACGCGACCGCTCGCGGGGCGAGCGGACCACCTTGAAGCCAAGAACCCGGCATCAAACGGCACGCCCCACGCGGGCGAGTTCCAGAATCCGGTCCTCGGAGAGTTGCTCCGTCGGGATCAGGTTCCGCGCCGCCTGGATCGCGCGCACGTCCCCCTCGCGCACCAGCCAAAACTCGCCGACCTTCTGGTCCGCGACCCGATCGGCCGCGCCGGGCTTCGACTGGAGCACCGGTTTCAGCTTTTCGATCGCCACCGGCTGCTTGACCTGTCCCACCAGCCACGTCGTGATCTGGTCCCGGCACTTGTAATCGAAGTCGCCGGGGCTCTGGGTCGCCAGGAACAGGCCGAGGCCGGCGGACCGGGCGCGCCGCAGCAGGCTCTCCATCGGCCCCTTGGTCGCCGGCTTCCCGACCGCCGGGAGGTACGCGTCCGCCTCGTCGAACAGGAACACGGCCTGCAACGCGCCGGGCGCCGGGTGCCGCTGCCGCCACTGGTCGAGCGCCAGCAGCAGTTGGGACACCCAGAAGTCGATCGTAGCCGCGTCCCCGAGCGCGCCGGTGTTGAGCACCGTGAGCCGGGTGCGTCCGGGCGCCGCGAACGCCCCGCGCCCGAGCAGCGCGTCGATGTCGAGCGCTTCCGGGGCCTCGAACAGCCGCCGGTGCCGGGCGCCGAGCGAGTACAGATCCTGCCGGAGCGTCCGGAAGTGTCGCTCCTCGTACTGGCCGTCGAACTCCATGAGGAGCGCATCGTCCTGATCGCTGACGAGCTTCTGCAGCGTGTCCACGGTGACCGCGCGTCCGGCCGCGACCAACACCTCAATGGCCTTTTGCAGGATCACCAGTTTGGGGTCGATGCCGCGGCCCCGGTACCCCATCATCTGGGCCAGTCCGGCGGCGGCGTACTGGGCGTGTTGCTCGCGCTCGCTGGCCGGGGCGGTTGCCAGCCCGGGCGGGGCGATCGAAATGGCCAGCGGGCGCCCCTCGTTCGTCCCGGGCGTGTAGAGCTGAACGTCGATCGCCGCGCGCAGCCGTGCCCGGCGGGCCGCGCGGTCGGCGTCCGGTTCGGGCGCGGCCCACGCGGCGGGGTCGGCGTACTGGGCCAGGTCGCCCTTGCGGTCGAGCAGCACGGCCGGCACCCCGGCCAGGAGCAGTTCTTCAATGATCGCGAGCGCTGCGGTCGTTTTCCCGCTCCCCGACCCGCCGAGGAACGCCGCGTGCCGGCACAGGCTCTTGGGCTCCAGTTCGACGGGCGCCGGGAGCGCGCCGCGGGTGACGGCGAACCGGATCGCTCCCGCCGCCTTCGCCGGCGCCGCGGGCGGCGCGACCGGTGCGGGGACGGCCGCCGGCGGCGCCGCCTTGGCGAGGCCCGCGGGCGGCAGCGGCGGCGCGGGCGGCTGCGGCTTCGGGGCCGCCGCTTCGAGTCGGTCCAGATCGAGCACCCGGCGAAGGGAGGGCAGGTTGGCGAGCGGCCGGACCTGCTGGCGCCAGGCGCCGAACCCGTCCGCCTTCTGGTGCTGTTGGACGAACTGGCGGAACGCGACCATGGCCCGCCAGTCGGCGTTCTCGACGACAACCTTTCGGTGCTTACCGACCGGCGCGCACAGCTTCCCGAGGCGCTTGGCGACTTCGGCTTGTGGCGATTTCGGGAAGTCGGTCGAGCGGACGAACACCGACGGCAACTCGCCGCACTGCTTGACCGTCTCCTCAATCTGGTTCTTCAGCCCGCTACCTTGTGCGCCCCGGTCGCAAATTGCAACAAGCACCTTGTCGGCTGCGTTACCGCTTTGAACCTCAACCTGGACGAACCGGCTGTCCGGGTCCGGGCTGAATACGACTCCGTTCGGCATCTCATTGGACGTGGCCCCGATGGCCCACCCCAGCAGCTCGGCGAGCTTCGTCTCGTCCACGATCGGCGGTTTAACCTTGGGAAGTAGTTCTGCCCACAACTGGCTGAAATCCGGGCGCGGTGGTGGCGGAGGAGGGGGAGGGCTGACGGGTCCGACGACCGCGATGCCACCGCCTCGGACGCACTGTTCGTGATGCTTGCGGAAGTGGTCAAGGACTTCGCGTGTGCGCATCCCGTACAGTGGACCCCATTGTCTAGACCAAAAAGTTGCTATCCTTCGCTACTGTTTCGTCGGGGCCTTCGTGGCTCCGACGCCATACACCTGAGCCGGGGTGCGGTAGTCCAGGGACTGGTGTAACCGCTCGGTGTTGTAGAACCCGAAGTACGCCCGGAGCCCACTCTCCAGGGCCGGCACCGACTCGTAACCCTTGAGGTACACGTCCTCGTACTTGACGCTCCGCCACAGGCGCTCCACGAACACGTTGTCCAGGCACCGGCCCCGCCCGTCCATGCTCACCGCGACCCCGGCCCGCTCCAATCGCCCGACCCACGCGGCGGCCGTGAACTGGACTCCCTGGTCCGTGTTGAACACCTCCGGCTTGCCCCGGCCCAAGGCCTCCTCCAGCATGTCCTGGCAGAATGACCCGTCCAACGTGTTGGACAGTCGCCAGGCCACCACGTACCGGCTGAACCAGTCCATCGTTGCGGCCAGGTACATGAACCCGGTGGGCATCGGGATGTACGTGATGTCCGTGCTCCACACCTGATGGACCCGGTCGATGGCCACGCCCCGCAACAGGTACGGGTACACCTTGTGCCCGGACCCGACCGACAGCTTGGGCTTGGGGTACAGGGCCTCCAACCCCATGATCCGCAACAGCCGCTGCACCCGCTTGCGGTTCACCTCGTGGCCCTGGGTGCCCAGCCACGCGGCCAGGCGCCGGCTCCCGTAGAACGGGCACGTCGTGTACTGCTCGTCGATCAACCGCATCAGCGTCAGGTTCTCCGCGCTCTCCGGGGTCGGCTCGTAGTACACCGTCGAGCGGTTCAATCCGATCAGCTCGCACTGGCGCCGGACGCTCAGCTCCGGGTGCTCGGCCTCGATCCGGGCACGCTTGGCCTCAGCCGAGGGCGGCCGATTTTTTTTTCACCCAGTCGAGTTCCACCTTGAGGCGGCCGATCTGCTCGTACAACTCGGTCGTCTTGTCTTCCGGGGGGCCGGTGCCCTTCGCCCCCGAGGCGAACACGGCCTCGGCCCCGGTGAGCAACTGCTTCTTCCACCCATGAATCAGGGTCGGGTGGACGCCGTGCTGACTCGCCAGTTCGTTGATGGTCTTGTCGCCCTTGAGGGCCGCCAGCGCGACCTGGGCCTTGAACGCCGCCGAGTGACTCTTCCGCTTGCCCGCCATGGGTTCCCCTTTCCTGGGCCTCCGGTATAGCTTAACCGGCGGTCCAGTTTTCGGGGTCCACTATACCGGCCAGCCGCGCGACATCCGCGGTGGTGTACGGGGCGAGGGGGTTGGTAGGATCTTGCTCGACCCCAACAGCGTTGAAGAAGACTTCTAGCCGCCGCGCCAGCATTGCGCGGACTTCGTCGCCTGTGCGCACTTCGGTGAGACGGATCGGCTCCGGATCATGTTCGAGTCGGTCGAGTTTGGGACGCGGAAGGTATCCCTTTTCTCTGGAACTGTCGAACAACTCCCTCAAACACCCGATCACCACCACTGCGTTCGGCAAGGCGTCGGCAACGTCGATCAGCGTGTTGATCGCGCACCGGAACAGTTCGCCCGGCTCGGAGTCACCTTTCGCGAGTTCAATCATCTCGTCCAACTGATCGACCAGCAGCACAAACGCCGCCGAATGCACGGCGCGCATCAGCCGCCCGAGGCCGACGATCGTCTTGAGCGGCATCTCGGGACCGGGTCGAGGAACCAAGTCGCCGAGCATCTCACGGTCGTACTTCGCCAGATCCTCGCACCGCAGCCAGCTCAGCGCCCGCGGGCGAATTCGGCCGTCGTTCGGGAGGAGGAAAAGGACCGCGCGCAACAGGTTCAGATCGATTCCCGCGAACCGCTCGTCCTGGGCCGCAACATCAGCGAACCGGAACACGATCCGTGCCGTCTCGTCCGGCTCGAGCCAGTCGCTGAGTAACTTGTCACGGTCGGCGTCGGCGATCCCGATCGCGTCGAGCAACCCGCGAGCCAGACGCATGAGCCCGGTCGTCGGGTCGCCCGGCTTGTACGGCTGCTCGAGCGAATCGAGGAGGTAACTGAGGATGTATCGCGAGTAGTTGTCGGATCGGCTGAGCATCTGTAGATAGCCGCAATACCCAGCACCGCTCTCGTGGGCCGCAGTGCGGAACGCGCGCATCAGATGCGTCTTGCCGCAGCCCGCTTCGCCGAGCAGGAGCAGGCTCTTCCCGTGCGGCGGTAGATCAGCGTCAGACGCGCGGGCCAGCAGTCGGTCGAAGGCCGCACGGGCCTCCGGGTGTACGGCACCCACGTCGAAGGGGTCCGTGGTCCAGAGCTGGCTGCCGAACACGACCCCACTAAACACCTCGGGGCCGTCGGGCGAGCAGTACGCCGCGACTCGCGGATCGGTCGCCGCCGGCACGGACGCGGGCAGAACAGAAGCGGTGGGCGACATGGCTTAGCTCCCCTCGATCAGGATGAAGTGAAAGGTGGCGGTCAGGTAGGTCGTCTCGGACGCCCGCACGTCGGCCGGGTCCATGAGTTGCACGAGGTCGGCACGGCTTAGCGTCAGCAGACGCTCGCGGTTCGCTTCGATCAATTTGGCTTTGAAGCCATCGAGGCCGAGTGCGTGGAACGGTCGGTCGTTGCGCAGTTGTTCCCAGACGTGGCTGATGAACACCTTGTACCCGCCGAACCGTCCAGTCGGGCACCGTCGTGCAGCGGCCTTCACCGTATTCGCGAACGCCTCCAGGTCGAACGGCTCCGGGTCCGCAGGCCGGCTCGAGGGCTCCGGGTGCGGGTCCGCAGCTTTCGGGCGCGGCTCGGTGTGCGATCCGTCGGCCCATCCACGCAACGCGACCGCGCGGAGGCCGTTCGTGCCGGTCCCGGGCGCGTCCAAAAGCACCCGCGGAACGGTGTTGGTCATGTCACGCTCGTCCGGAGGGACCTCGCGGCCCATCTTTCGCGCGAGAAGAAGCGGGACGAGTGTTTTAAGCTCCGTGTGGTCGGCGAACCCGAGCGCCTGACAGGCGATGGCCTCGAACACCTTTTTGAGGGTGTCGCCGGTCGCAACCGGAAGCCCGAGTTCCCGCTTCAGCAGTAGCGCGGCGAGTTTCTCGCCCTTCAACGCGTCTGGGGTTGTGCCCAGCGCCCGCGGCACGAGGAATTTCGCCTTTACGGTGCCCCAGTTCGCCCGGGGCGGCAACTGCTCCACGCCCAAGAACTGCAACGCGCGGACGCGGCCGGCGTCGGTGGCGCGCTGGCCCTTCGCGGTCACGTACCCCTCCGCCCGGAGTCCCGTCAGCGCTTGCGTCACGTCGTCGGCCGTGGGGGCGCTGCGGGAGAAGAAGACCGCCAGATCCTTCCGCAGATCACTTTCGCCGACGCTCTTCGACGCGGGTAGCAGTCGCAGCAAGATCAGGTCGGCGAGGCCCGGCGCCGCAGCCGCCGAGGGGTCGGTTGGGGATGGGGGCGGGGCCAGTTGGGCGGTCGCACTCATGCGGCACCTGTGGGTTGGGCGGGGCCGCGGCGCTCGGCCACGACCTCCAGAATCGTGTTCAGAATCCGTTCGAGGTCGGTCACCACGTCCTCCGCCAGGAACCGCAGCACACGGTACCCGTGCTTCTGGTACAGGTGGTCCTTGCGCCGGTCCCGGCGGTACTGCTCGGGGTTCAGGTGGTAGAACGCGCCGTCCACCTCCACCGCCAGCTTCAGGCCGGCGGTGGAGGTGGACGGCTTCGGCCGTCTGGTTCCCGTGCTGGAACGGGAGCGGTTGGTTCGGGCGGAACAGGCCGGCGGTCTCCGGCAGCGATTCCAACTGCCCGAACAGAAACTCCTCGTGGACGCTGCGGAAGTCGGACGCGAGGTCCGCCGGGGCGGGATTCCGGACGACCCGCGCCGCGCCCACGAACGCCGACGCCACGTCGTCCGCCACCCCGTCGTTCACGAGCCGGGCCACCGTCGCGACCGGCGGGTCGAGGCCGGCCGCGCGGAGCCGCGCTTCCAGATCGTTCCCGGCGACGCCGCGAACTTCGATGAACCCCTCGCTCGCCAGCGCGGCGGTCCGCGTCCCCTCGAATTGCGCCGCGAACTGGTCGTACTCGTCGCGGGTAACGGCCGCCCCGACCGGCACGCGCGGTTCGGTGACGGCGACGGCCTCAAGGAGCCGCAGTGCCGCCGGCAACGCGCCGGGGGCCGGGGTGAGGAGCAGCGCCGGCCACAGCTCCGGCGGGTACAGATCCGCGACCGCGCGCACCACCCGGCCGGGGTCGCCGGACGCACCCGCCACCTCGCGCACGAACCGCGGCGGATCGGTCGCAGCCCCTTGCGCCCGGTCGGACAGGAGGAGCCGCGCGGCGGTTGCAGCCGGCGCCCGCGGGTCGATCGGCAGGCCGCGCCACAGGACGTCCAGGTCGTAGAGAGTCGGGCGGGCCGGCAGGGTGACGGCGGCCGCCCCGGGGCCGGCCCAGCGCTCAACACACCGGACCGCGAGAGCAACGGCGTCCGTCGCGCCGAGTGCGACCGCGACCCACGCAGTCAGCACCTCGTCGGGTTCGGCCGTGGCCGCTACGGCATGTGGCCGCGGTAAGCTGGCAACCCAGAGGCTCCACGCGCGCCGGCCGAGCCCGACCGGGCCGACCAGAACCGCGATTGTGGGAACGCCCTGCGCGACGCGGGCGTGGTGCCGCAGGAACAATTCGGCGGTCGGTACGGTACTCATGGGCGAGAAGACGTTTGTGTTGAAGAAACGTCAGTCTGCCACAGCGCCGATCGGAACACGAGCGAAATTTTGAAACGAACGGCTATTTGTTCGCCTTCGGGTGAAATGAGCGCGAACGGGCATCATCGGAATGCCTTCACCGGAGGCGGAGTTCCGCCGTTTCAAGGTCGCGAATTTTGACGAGATCGAGACGCGCGAACGTTTGCCGCTGACAGCAGCAGGCAAACGCTCGGCGAGCCGTGAGGCGAACCGCCCGCGTCAGCGTGGCGGGAGGGAGTGCGAAACACGGGATTGACTACTGTGGCCTGGATTGGAGCCTCTTTGCGGTCCGGTTGCTGGTGCCCGTTTTTGGCTTGTGCCTTTGTGGCACAGACATAGCCAGCCGGCTCGGGGTCCAGGCGTCACACCGCCCGACTCAGCTCGCTCAGCACCGCCATCCGCACCGCGAGGCCGTTGGTCACCTGGTCGAGGATCGCGGAGTGCGGGCCGTCGGCAACCTCCGGGGTGATCTCCACCCCGCGGTTGATCGGCCCCGGGGCCAGGAGCAGCGCGCCGGGCTTTGCCCGCTTCATGCGGTCGGCGTCCACCCCGAACAGCAGCCGGTACTCGCGGATCGACGGGAACAGCCCGCTCCGCTGCCGCTCGAACTGCACCCGCAGCAGGTTCAGCACGTCGCACCGCGGGATCACGTCGTCGAGCTTGTCCGCGATCTCCACCCCGAACCGGGCCACCTCCTGGGGGACCAGCGTGGTCGGGCCGCACACGATCACCTTCGCGCCGAGCGTCGTGAGCCCGTAAATGTTGCTCCGCGCGACGCGGCTGTGCGCGATGTCGCCCACCAACCCGACCGTGAGCCCCGCGACGCGGCCCAATTTCTTGCGGATGGTGAGGATGTCGAGCAGCGCCTGCGTCGGGTGCTCGTGCGCCCCGTCGCCGGCGTTCACCACCCGCACGTGCGGCATCAGGTGCTTCGCCAGCACGTGCGGCGCGCCCGGCGACGAGTGCCGCACGACCACCATGTCGATGCCCATCGCCTCGATGTTCTTGGCGGTGTCGATGAACGACTCGCCCTTCGACGTGCTCGACCCGCTCGGGGAGAAATCGAGCACGTCGGCCCCGAGCCGCCGGGCCGCCAGCCCGAAGCTAACCCGGGTCCGCGTGGACGGCTCGTAGAAGAGGTTCACAACGACCTTGCCCTTCAGGTCGTCGCGCTTCGGCACGTCGCCGACCCCGACGCGGTCGAGCCGCTCCGCGGCGTCGAGAATGCGGGTCAGTTCCGCGGACGAAACCCCTTCCAGCCCCAGCAAGTGCTTCATTAAGACACCAAAATGAGGTCACGCTCGTCGGTACGCGAGCACAGATTTACCGAGACGGAGCCCCGCCCGCCTCCGCGCACCTACCGACGAAGCTCTTCACCGCCTCTTCCGCCCGTAAGCCTCCGGGGCGATCACGCGCGATCACGCCCCGGCGGACGCCCGGCTCGTGCCGCGTTCGGCGTGCAACCGGCTGTCGCCGTGGACGTGCGCATCCACAATGCGTCCGTTCCGGATGAGGTAATCCGGCACGCCCGTGCGCAGTGAGGAAGTTCTGAAGTACCTTACGGACGAACCGAGTGCGGGGCAGGTCCGGGGCCGGCGGGTAGTTCGCATGCGCCCGTGGTGCCGGTCGCGCGGGCTGGCTGGTGGGCGCGACCGGCACCACGGCGTGCGGTTTCGGGGCGACCCGGCCTGGACCGCTCGCTAAACTGTTCCGAACTTCCCGCCCCCGGCGCCACAACGGAGCACTCATGGCCGCTGCCCACACGGTCCCGCACACGCGCATCCTGTTCGGCCTGATCGGCGGGGCCGCCCTCGGGTGCCTCGCGAACGCGCTCGTCAGCAAGGGCGTCGTGCCCGCGGGGCCGGTCGATTGGGTGGTGAAGTACCTCGCCCGCCCGGTCGGGGCGGTGTTCCTGAACCTGCTGTTCCTACCCATTCTGCCGCTCGTGTTCGCGTCACTGGCGCTGGGGGTGTCGCGGCTCGGCGGCACCGGCAACGTCGGCCGCATCGGGGCGAAGACGATCCTCTACTTCCTGATCACCACCGCGCTGGCCGCCGCCATCGGGCTGACGCTGGTGAACCTGATCGAGCCCGGCACCGCCGCCCGCGACCTCCGCGACGGGCTCATGGCCGAGTACGGCAAGGAGGCCGAGGAGAAGCTGGCGACCGCCAAGAAGAAGGAGTTCGGGGTGCAGACGTTCGTGAACGTCGTGCCCGCCAACCCGCTCGTCGCGTTCGTCGAGAAGGACATGCTCGCGATCGTGTTCACCGGCCTGCTGGTGGGGTTCGCGCTGACCCGCATCGAGCCCGCCCGGGCCGCGCCGCTGGTCGCCGTGCTGGAGGGGGTGAACCAGGTCACCGAGGTGATCGTGCGGTGGGCGATGGCCGTGGCCCCCTACGCGGTGTTCGCGCTGCTGTTCTCGACCACCGCCAAACTGGGGTACACGCTATTGTTCTCGCTCGGCGCGTTCGTGCTGACCGTGCTCGGCGGCCTGGCGCTGCACCTGTTCGTTGTGCTGCCGCTGTTGGTGAAGTTCTTGGGCGGGATGTCGCCGACGGAGTTCTTCACCAAGGCCCGCGGCACCATGGTGACCGCGTTCAGCACCAGCTCCTCCAGCGCGACGCTGCCGACCGCGATCCGGTGCGCCGAGGAGGACCTGAACGTGCCGCGGGAGGTGTCGAACTTCGTGCTGCCGCTGTCGGCAAGCATGAACCACAACGGCACCGCCCTGTTCGAGGCGGTGACGGTGCTGTTCCTCGCGCAGGCGTTCGGCATTCACCTGAACCCGGAGCAGCAACTGGTGGCCCTGGTGCTGTGCATCCTGACCGCGAGCGGGATGGCCGGCGTCCCCGGCGGGTCGCTCCCGCTCATCGGGCTGATCCTGGTGCAGTTCGACGTGCCGGCCGGGGGGATCGCGCTGGTCATCGGGGTGGACCGGCTGCTGGACATGTGCCGGACCATGGTGAACGTGACGGCCGACCTCACGACCGCCGTGTTCGTGGCCCGGGGCGAGCGCGGCCACGCGCCCGCCGGCGCCGCGAAGCCGTGAGCCCGAAGCTACTTCCGCGGATCGGCGGCAGGAGCCGCCCCGGCGAGTTGCTTCGCCAGATCCCCGAGCCGCTTCAGGTCGAGCTTGCCGGTGCCGAGCACGGGCATGGCGTCGACCGGGTGGCAGTCGCGCCGGTCCGGCACCCACAGGTTCGGGAGCCCGCGCTTCGGCAGCGCCGCGAGCAGGTCCGCCAGCCGCGGTCCGACCTCGGGCAGGTGTAGCACCACCAACCGCTCGCCCCGCTTCTCGTCGGGCACCGCGGCCACCGCCAGCACCCGGTCGCCCCCGGTCGCGAGCGCCTCGTGCATCTCGTCGTCCAACTTTTCCAGCGGCACCATCTCGCCGGCGATCTTCGCGAACCGGGACAGGCGCCCGGTGATCCGCGGGAACCCCTCCGGCTCGATGAACCCCGCGTCCCCGGTGCTGTACCACCCGGCGCGGACGGCGTCGGCCGTCTTCTCGGGCTGGTGCAGGTAGCCGGCCATCACGTTCGGCCCCTTCACGCACAGCACGCCCCCGGCGCCGACCGGGAGCGGGACGCGCGTCTCGGGGTCGAACGCCTTCACGCACACGCCGAAGATCGGCTGCCCCACCGTGCCGCGCATGTTCCGCTGCTGCCGCCGGCCGCCGCGGTCCACGTCCGGCATGTTGCACGACACCACCGGGGACAACTCAGTGCAGCCGTACCCCTCCAGCGGGAGCACCCCGAACTTCTCCCGGAACTCGTCCTGCAGTTTAACGGGCAGCTTTTCCGCGCCGCAGATGATGAGCCGCAGCGTGCGGAAGTCGTCGGCGCCGCACCGCCGCATGTAGAACCGCAGGAACGTGGCGGTCGCGGCCATCACGGTGGCCCTCGTCGTGCGGGCGATGTCGCCCACCTCCTTCGCCTGGCGCGGGTCCGGGAAGTAGACCGCGGCGCACGGCGTGTTCAGCGGCAGCCACAGGCACACCGTGTACCCGAAGCTGTGGAAGAACGGCAGGAACCCGAACAGCACCTCGCCCGTCGCGACCTCCAGCGTGCGGAGCGACGCGTCCGCGTTCGACGCGACGTTCCGGTGCGTGAGCACCACGCCCTTCGGCTCACCGGTGCTGCCGCTGGAGAACATGATCGTGATGATGTCGTCGATCTGGTGCCGGTGGAGCCCCAGGACGAAGCGGTCGATGGCCCATCCCGGCAGCGCCAGCACGAGCAGGAACGTCGAGACGCGCTGCCACTTCGTTACGCCTTCAAGGGCGTCTTCGAGGTAGATCAGTTGCACGTCTGCGGGCAGGTCGAGGGGCACGCGGGCGGTGAACCGCTTCGCGGTCACGACGACCCGCACTCCCGCCTGCTGGGCGGCGGAGCGCACGGCCGCGGTGCCGGCCGTGTAGTTGAAGTTCACCGACGTTTTGCCCAGGAACGCCGCCGCGATGTTCGCTAGCGCACCGCCCAGCCCCGTGGGCAGCCAGATGCCGACGTTCTGCGCCGCGCCGACCCGCGGGCGCAGGTACCTCGTAACGCACAGCGCCGCGACCAACAGCTTCGCCCACGTGAGGGTACGGGGCGGCCCGGCGGAGTAATCGGTGATCGCAGGGCGGAACAGCCGGCGGAACTTCGCGGCCTGTCGGACGAACCGCCGGTGGACCGGGAGCAGGTGGGCGCTTTCGAGGAGCGCGAGGTCGGCGGTACACTCCTGCACCGCCAGGCGCAGATCTGGAGCGGAAGAGGACCTACCCCCCGGCCCCCTCCCTGAAGGTAAGGGGAGTGCGAGCGCAGCGCCACGCGGGTCCGGTGTGCAAGGCGGTTCAAAAGGGTTTTCGCTCCCCTTCCCTTCAGGGAGGGGGCCGGGGGGTAGGTCCTCTTCCGCCGCACCGAACAGCACACTCACCCGCGGGCGAAAGGCCGTCGGCAGTTTCCGCAGGATCGGCCCGCCCCCGTGGCTGAAGAAGCCCCCCCACAGCCCCCCGACGCACGCCGGAACCACTTTCACGTCCGTCGTGACGAACTTCAGGACGTGTTCGACGCCGCGTCCGAACGGGAGCATGTTCCCGGAGCGCGTCAGCGCGCCTTCGGGGAACATCACCACCACCCGACCGGCATCAAGCACCTCCGCAATCCGCTTCAGGCTGTCGTGAACCGCGTGCGGCCGGGCGCCTTCCGCCACGCGAACAGTGTTGTGCCGCCCCCATGACAAGAAGAACCGCAGCAACGGGTGGCGGTAGTACCCTTCCCACAGGACGAAGGTCGCGGGGCGCGGGCACGCCACCCACAGCACCAGCCAGTCGACGTAACTCACGTGGTTCGAGACGACGAGCACGCCCCCCGTCCGGGGAACGCGCGCGCGGTGGTACACCGTGAACCGGTACAGCACCCGCACCAGTACCCACAGAAAGGGCCTTAACAGAGCGGGGGCCAGCCACGCCGCCCCGGCCAGCGCGAAGAAAGTTACAAGAAGAACGGTGACCGCTTCGACCAACATGGGCAATCCAAGGGAGCTGGCGTGTCCCGGTCGCGCCGAATTCGGGCGCGGCAGGAACGGGGCCGGGAGGTTCCAGCCCACCTTATCCGGCTTACTCACCTGTGCCTACTGGGCGAACTCACAAGCCGCGAAATGCGGCACGTGCGCTTGCGACCGACCGGCGCCCGCGTTATACGCCCCGTCACACACGCGATGAACGTCCGAGCGGATCGGGCCGGCGGGTTGGGGGACCTGCCGGCCGTGGGGTGATATGGCTCGTGGGGGAACGGCTCATGCCGACGCAGTGCGACCTGCTCGTTCGCTACGTTTTACGAGATGAAGCGCTGACCCGGGGGCTAGGCGACATTGAGGCCCGGATGCTGGTGGAGTGGCTCGCGGACTGGACCGAGTTGCTCTCCGACGCGGCCCGCACGGAAGACGACGCCTTATCGTGCATCGACCGGCTCTGCCGCCGGGGGCGCGCGATCGGCAAGTTCGTTCGGCTGTGGAACGAGCCGTTCGGCCGGGGGGCCGCGATCCAGCTCGCCGCGTCCGAGCGGTTCGACTGGCCGCTACCGACGACTGACATGGACCCGGCCGACCTGATGCATCACATTCTGACTTGGGAGAATCAGCACCCCGGCACCGACGCCGGCGTGTAAGATGAGTAGGCCGTGCCGGCAGCGCCGGGCGTGCCGAAAGTGCGAATCGTGCGGCATCCGACCGTGAGCTTGCCCGCACCCCCGTTTGCGAGATATGATCGACGATATTCGTCCGGCCGCGTCTGTCGCCCCAGACGGTACGCTCGGAACCGTAACGCGAGGCCAAAAGCCGTGAACCCGACCACGACCGCTCCCGCCGTCCCCTCCGGGGGCGGCGATGACGCACGTAGTAAATACGCGCGTCAGATCGAAGAAGCGTTCGAAACCGCCGGGCGCTTGGCCGGCTCGGCCCTTCCGCCAACCGACTTTTACCGCGAGTTCCTGAACCGCACCCTGAGCGCCATCGATGCGCCGGCCGGGGCGGTCTGGCTGCGCACGCCGCAGGGTTTCTTGCAGCTCGCGTGCCAGGAGAACATCGACAAGATGGGGCTGGACGCCCGCCGCGGCGGGCGCCAGTGCCACAACGAGGTGCTGCGGCAGGTGTTCCAGGCCGCGCCGCCGCGGCCCGTGCTGCTGGAGCCGAACGGGCGCATGGCGCCCGGCCCCGGCGAGCCCGGCCCGGTCCCGCCCGCCAACCTGACCGACCACTTCGCGCTCTTCGCGCCGATCGTCACCCCCGAGAAGCAGACGCTCGGCATCCTGGAAGTGTTCCAGGACGCGGTCCACGACCCGCGCATGTATCCGACCTTCTTGAACTACGCGTTCCAGATGGCCGGGTACGCCAGCCAGTACCACAGCTTCAGCAACGCCCGCGTCGCCGCCGGCATCGAGAAGACCTACACGCAGGTCGAGTCGTTCGCCCGGCACATCCACTCCAGCCTGAACCCCACGGAGGTGGCGTACCACGTCGCCAACGAGGGCCGCAAGCTGATCGAGTGCGACCGGCTGTGCGTCGGCGTCCGGCACGACCGGAAGCGGGTGACCGTTGAGGCGGTCAGCGGGGCGGATGTGGTCGAGAAGGCGAGCACCCACGTGCGCCGGCTCCGGCTGCTGATGCAGGCCGTGCTCCAGTGGGGAGAGACGCTCACGTTCAAGGGCGAGAAGGACCCCGGGCTGCCCCCGGACGTGTCCCACGCGCTGGACGACTACCTGCACGAGAGCCAGCCCAAACTGCTCATCGTGCAGCCGATCCGCGACGAGCGCGAGAAGGACTCCGCCAAGCCCGCCCGCGGCGTGCTGGTGATGGAGGTGTTCAACCCGCCGGAGCAGACCGAGGCGCTCGTCCAGCGGTTCGAGATCGTGGCCAAGCACGCGGCCCCGGCGCTGTACAACGCGGCCGAGATGAAGCGGGTGCCGCTCAAGTTCCTGTGGTGGCCCATCGCCAAGGTGCAGGAGGGGCTCGGCGGTAAGAGCCGGTTCATCACCGCCGGGATCGTGCTGCTGGTCGTGGTGCTGGCAACCGTGATGGCCCTTGTTCCGGCGCCGCTGCGGGTGGAAGCCAAGGGCCAGATGCTCCCGGTGGAGATCGCGAAGATCTACCCGCCCCGCGAGGGGGTGGTGCGTGACATCCGCGCCAAGCCGGGCCAGCGGGTGAACCCGAACTACGAACTGGTGACGCTGTCCAGCGACCAACTCTCCGAGGAATACAACCGGGCGCGGGGCGAGTGGCTCGAACAGAACATGCTCATCGGTGAATACAACAAGCAGATTCAGTCGTCGCCCCCCGAGGCCGACAAGCGACGGATCGAGGCCGACCGGTCGGTTGCGGAGGGTCGGCGCGATAAGGCGCGGGGCGACATGGAAGCCCTGGACCAGCAGTACAACCGGGTCAGCACCGACCCGTCCGCGAAGGGCCAGGCGCACGGCCGCGGTCCCGGGTTCTTCCGGGCCAACGCCCCGGACTTCGGCTCGCTGGCCCGCGCCGGCGGGGACCAGTGGACCGTCCTCAACAACGACAACCGCGAGAGCCTGCTCGGGCGCACCATGCGGCCCAACGAGGAGATGCTCCGGATCGCCCACCTGGAAGGGCCGTGGCATCTCGAACTCAAGATCCCGCAGCGGAACGTGGGGCAGGTGCTACGGGCGTTCGCCGACCCGGCCCAGCACCTCACCGACCCCGACCGCGGCGGCCGCAAGTACCTCGAGGTGGACGTGATCCTGCGGAGCCAGGCTGCCACGCAGTACAAGGGCCGGCTGTACCGCGAGGACCTGATGGCCGAGGCGGTGCCGAACAAGAACGAGCACGACGAGAACGAGCCCGTCGTGACCGCCTACGTCAAACTCAACATCGACGGCATTGATCCCGACAAGTGGATCCCGCGCGAGCAGTTGACGACTGGTCTGGAAGTGAACACCCGCATCCGGTGCGGCGACCACGCCCTCGGGTACACGCTGTTCCACGGCGTGTGGGAGTGGTTCTACGAGAAGGTGATCTTCTTCTTCTAACCGTTCCGGGTTCTAGACTCCGGGCTGAAGAGGGACGGCTTCGCGCTTCGACCCGGAGCGGAAGTCTGGAACTCGCGACAACCCGCCTTCCGGCCCGACTGGCGAGCGCCAGGGCACCGGTGGCCCCAGGTCACAACCCCTTACGGTCCCAGTAAAAGAGGACAACGTCATGCGTTCTCGCGTTCTCGCGTTCTCGCTCCTGTCGGCCGCGCTCGGCGGCCTACTCATCGGTTGTAGCCCCAAAAATACCAGTCCGGGCGGCAAAAACGGCCCCACGGACCCGCCGGCGCCGGTCGACCCCGGTAGCCCGCTCTGGGTCCCCGCGCCGCTGCCGGCCTCTGTCGCGGGCGTCGTCCGCGGCGAACCGCTGGTGGTTCCCAACTGCGTTGTCCAGTACGACGAGCGGCAGATCGTTTCGGCCGAGGTGGACGGCACCATTGAGCTTCTCGCCACGCCGTACACGCCGGGCGAACTGAAAGCTCTGATGGACGACCCGAAGCTCACCGAGCAGCAGAAGCGGGACCGCATCCTGTACCACCCGCGCGACACCGGGAACCCCAAGAAGCCGCTCAAGCGCATCCGCGAGAGCATGCCGGTTGAGGCGCGACAGATCGTCGCGTTCATGGACGACCAACTCGTCAGCGCCCGCATGGAGGGCGCGAAGCAGATTAAAGACTCCGCGGTCAGCGCGAAGAAGAACTCGGAGGAGGGGGTCAAGGCGGCGGACGAGAAACTCCGCGTGACCGAGAAAACGATGGGGATCGCCGGCTCCCAGCGCGAGCGGCTCGACGACCTCATCACCCTGACGCGGTTCCGCGAGAACCAGGACCAAGCGGTCAGCCAGATCGCCAAGTCCGACGCGGACTACAAGGAAGCGGTGGTGCTGATGGGCCGGCACCAGATCCGGAGCGGGGTGAACGGCACCATCCGTACCATCGCCAAGCGGCCGGGCGAGTACGTGAAGGCCGGCGACAAGATCATGGAGATCGAGGGCACTGATAAGGTGCGGATCGAGGGCCAGCTCGACGTGCAGTACATCCGCGCGGTGCGGATCGGCATGGAGGTGATCGTCGAGCCGGCGCTGCCCAGCGCGCCGGAGGCGTCGCACAGCGGCCACCGGCAGGCGGTCACGGGGGTCACGGTCACCGCGCACCCCGACGGCCCGCTCGTCGTCTCGGTGGGGGCCGACGGCGCGGCCCTGGTGTGGGACCCGCCGCTGGCGAGCAAGAACGCGAACACCGCGGTGTCGGTGCCCCACAACCTGCCGCACCCGGTCGGGGTGAAGAGCGTGGCGACCGCCACCGCCGCCGCCCGGACCGTGCTGGTCATCACCGGCGGCGACGACGGCAAGGTACGCGTGTGGGACGTGACCAACCGCAAGCAGCTCCCGACCGCGCCGAAGGTGGTGGCCGAGGACGCGCACACGTCCGCGGTGCAGGCCATCGCGGTCAGCCCGGACGGCAAGTACTTCGCCACCGCCGCCGGCCGCGACGTGTTCGTGTGGGACCTGACCACCGTCAAAAAGATGTACGCGCTGCCGCTGGAGCACCGCGACTCGGTCACCGCGATCAACTTCACCCCGCAGTGCACGCTGGTCACCGCCTCGAAGGACAACACCCTGAAGGTGTGGAAGGTTGGCGACAAGGGCGCGGCCGTGGCCCGCACCCTGGACCACCGGGCCGGTGCGGTCGACGTGCTGGGGGTGAGCAGCGACGGCGCCCGCGTGCTGTTCGACCAGGACAAGGGCCGGCTCGACCTCGTGGACCCGTCGAACGGGCAGACGGTGGGCCAGATCCAGAACATGGGCTCGGCCGGCGCGTTCTCGACGCTAGCGGTGTTCGAGCCCAACGCCGACGGCGCGAAGGGCGACCCGAACCGGCCGCACCTCCTGGCGACCGCGGGCGGGGACGGCGACCTGAAGGGGACGGTGCAGGTGTGGCAGGCGCCGCGGAGCGGGCGCGGCTCGGAAGTCGGGCGGCTCATCACCCCGGGCCGGGTGCCGGTGACCACGGCCGCGTTCAGCCCGGTCCGCGGCGAGCGGTTCCTGGCTGTGGGCACCAGCAGCGGCGCGATCCACCTGTGGAAGCCGCCGTCCGAGGCCCGCAAGACTCACACCGGCCGCATCGTCAACATCGACGCCACCGACGCCCGGTACGTCACGGTGCGGGTGGAACTGGACAACCGCGAGCTGCAACTGATCGACCACAGCATCGCGAACGTGATCATCCCGTCCGACAAGTGACGGCGTGAGTGCCGGGCTCCGGCGGCCGACCCGGGCCGCCGGAGCCCGGGTCCGTTGCTCCCCCTCTTTCCACTCACACCCGCACCGACCCATGGCCAACGACCTCATCGCGAACCTGAACAACCCCGCCGAGCGCCGCAAGTCGGTGCGGCTGCGGGTGCGCCCCGACCTGCAGTCGTTCGAGCAAAAGTACGAAGGGAAGACGTTCACCGTCATCAAGGACCCGGTGTGCCTGCGGTACTACCGGTTCAGCCGGCAAGAGCACTTCGTGTTCGGCCTGTTCGACGGCAAGCACACGATGGAGGAGGTGCAGGAGGCGTTCGAGGAGGAGTTCAAGCCGATGCGGCTGGAACTCGCGGACCTGGAGGGGTTCGCCCGCCAGTTGGTGACCGCGGGGCTGGTGCAGAACGAGCAGCCCGGGGCCGCCCGGCACCTGTTCGAGCGCCGCGCCAAGCAGCGCCGCATGCGGCGGCTCGCCACGGTCAGCAACATCCTGTACCTGAAGATCCCGGTCTTCGACCCGGACCGGCTGCTCACGTGGATGTACGGCTACCTGCGGTGGGTCTTCACCGCCTGGTTCTTCGCGGCCAGCGTGGGGCTGATGCTCGCCGCGATCGTGCACGTGACGCTCCACTACAACACGTTCCAGGCGAAGCTGCCCGCGTACCAGGAGTTCTTCACCTGGAACTCGGTGCTGTACATGTGGCTGTCGCTGGGCGTGGTGAAGGTGATCCACGAGTTCGGCCACGGGCTGAGCTGTAAGGCGTTCAAGGGCGAGTGCCACGAGATGGGCGTCTTGCTCATGTGCCTCTCGCCGGCGCTGTACGCGAACGTGACCGACGCGTGGACCCTGGCGGACAAATGGAAGCGGATCATCATCAGCTTCGCCGGCATCTACGTGGAGCTGGTGATCGCGTCGATCGCCACGTTCGTGTGGTGGTACACGCCCGCGTACCCGACCGCCAACAACATCGCGCTGTGCATCATGGTGCTGTGCTCGGTGAGCACCGTCATGTTCAACGCCAACCCGCTGATGCGGTTCGACGGGTACTACATGCTCGCGGACTGGCTGGAGGTGCCGAACCTGCGGGAGAAGGCGAACCGGTTCCTCAACAACCTGTTCCTGTCGAAGTGCCTGGGGGTGGACGTGCCGCCGGAGGCGTACATGGCCCCGTGGCGCAAGTGGCTGTTCGTCATCTACGCGGTGGGGAGCTGGGTGTACAAGTGGGTGGTGACGTTCAGCATCCTGTGGTTCCTGGCGGACTTCATGGGACCGAAACTGAAGGTGCTGAGCCAGATGCTGGCGCTCATGTCGCTGGCGTCGGTGTTCGTGTTTCCGACCTACAAGGTGATCAAGAACATCCGTCAACGGGGGCGGTTGCCAGACATGAAAGCGGCACGAGTTTACATCACGCTCGCCGTGTTCGCGGCGTTCGTGGCGGCGTTCTTCTTCCTGCCGCTGCCCGTGAGCCGGGTGCACGAAACGGGTTTGGTCGCGATCGACCCGGAGCACCTCGAAGGGGTCATGCTGTCCGAGCCGGCGCGGCTGGTGAAGCTGGAGGGCGCGAGCCCCGGGCAGGCGGTGCGCAAGGGGCAACTCCTGGGCACCTTTGAGAGCACGGCGCTGGAGATCGAACTGGCCAAGGCGAAAGCGGCGCGGGCGACCCAGCAGCAGACGGCCGACATGCTGAACAAGAAGGTGCTCAAGGCCCAAGGCGCCGGCGACGCCGCGAACGAGCAGCGGTTCCTGAACGAGTACGTGCGGGCCAAGGCGCAGGCCGACACCGCCGAACGGGACGTGGCCCGCCTGCTGAAGCGCCAGATCGGGGTGCGGGAGCTGCGGGCCACGCGCGACGGGACGCTCATCACCGCCCCCAAGCGCGACGAGATCGGCAAGCTGTTCGACAAGGGGTACACCGAAACGACCCCGGTGTTCTCGGTCGGCGACCCGCTGAAGCTGGTGCTCAAAGTGCCGGTGACGCCCTACGACTATCGCTTGCTCAAGGAGGACCTGACGGCGCGCAGCGAGCTGGACGTGTCGGTGTGCGTGAAGGGCCGAAGCGACCGCACATTCAGCGGCAAGGTCCACCGCGACAAGCTGCCGGCCCAGAACGCGGCGACGATACCGCTGGCCCTGAGCCAGCGGGGCGGCGGCTCGCTGGCGGTGAAGCCGAACGAAGACCCGAACCTGCTGGCGCCGCTCGCACAGGTATACCTGGTCGAGGTCGAAATGACCGACCCGGACACCGCGATCGACCCGGGGCAGCTCGTGAGCGTGAAGATCCACTCGCGGTGGCGGAGCGGGGCGTGGTGGGTGGCCCGAGAACTGTCCAACGCGCTCGACATTGGTCTGTATTGAGATTGATAAAGAAGGTTGGCCACAAAAAAGCACAAAGGGCACAAAAGAAGACAGAAGACGAGGACGAAGAGAAGTGTTTTGAACTCACTCTTCTGTCTTTGCCTTTGGTTTCCTTTTGTGCCCTTTGTGCTTTTTTGCGGCCAATCTCTCTTCCGTCTTCTTTTGTGGCCAATCTCTTCCCAGGTCTCTTACAGATTGACCGTCGCGTTTTCGGGCGACCCTTGCTGCCGGCCGCGCGCCGCGGCAAGGGCGCCCGCGATCATCCCCTTCAGCGAAATCACTCGCCGCGCCGGCCAACGTAGCGCGTGAGCGTACCACCGCAGCGACGTGACCGGCTCGGCGGCGCGCATCACGAATCCGATTGTTTGACACGTCGAGGCGTAGCCGTCCGCGATCACCTCGGCCGGCACGGTGTCGCCGACCGCGTACCGCGATTCGGCCCGGTGCATGATCGACATCGCCGTATCGACGCGGTCGCGGAGCTTTTTCGACAGGTTCCCGTGCCCGGTGCGGTACCGCACGAGCGGCTCGTCCACGAAATCGAACCGGTGGAACTTCGAGACGCGGAGCCACAGGTCGTAATCGATCGCCAAATCCCACTGCGGGTCGAACGCGCCGACATGCGAGAGCACGTCGCGCCGCACCACCGCCGACGAGAAGCAGACGAAGTTCTGGGTGAACAGGTCGGGCAGGACCGAGCCGCGGAGCGGCTGCGTTTCGCTCTTCGCGGGCACCGGTCGGCCGTCTTCGTCCATCAACGTGCGCCGGCAGAACACCACCCCCACCTCGGGCTTCTCGGCGAACACCGCGAGTTGCTTTTCGAGCTTGGTAGGTTCCCAGGCGTCGTCGGCGTCGAGGAACGCGACCAGCGCCGCACGGCTGAGACTGATCCCGAGGTTCTTGGCCCGCGGCTGGCCGAGCGTGTCCGAGCGGAAGTACCTCACCCGCGGGTCGCTCAGGAACGGCCGCGCGACCGCGGGCGTGTGATCGGTCGAGCCGTCATCGACGATCACGAGTTCCCAATCGCCGAACGTCTGCGCGAGCACCGATTCGACCGCCTCGGGCAGGAAGCGGGCGTAGTTCTTCGCGGCCATCACGATGGAGACGGCGGGAAAACCTACCCTCCCGGCCCCCCTCCCCAAAGGGAAGGGGGAGGAAGAACCGCTAAGTACCGCTAACGTTTCCGGTGCGCCGGACGCGAGGCGCGAGGACTTCCCCCTTCCCTTCAGGGAGGGGGCGGGGGGGGTAGGTTCCTCCGTCACGCGCTCAACTCCTGCATGCGCTCACGGGCGACGTTGGAAATGCAGAACCGGTACTTCCCGCTCGGCTCTTGCGGAATCGCGTCTACCAATTCCACCTCGTGCGAGACGGTATCCCCGAACGTGTCCTGCACCAGCGCCGCGATCTTCCGGCGGCTGTTGTCCCCGAAGGCGGCGTCCGCGACGAGCCGGATTCGCAGTTGGGTGATCGACTCTTGCACGATCTGCACCTGCGCCGCCCCCGGCACCAGCACCGCGAAGTTCTCCGTGAGCGAGATGCCGGAGATCAGGTTCCCCGCTGGTGTGAGCACGTAATCGGCGTCGCGGCCCTCGACGCGCTCGATCAGCGGCAGCCCGCGGCCGCACCGGCACGCCCGGTTCGACGGCACCACCACGTCGCCCACCTGATACCGGATCAGCGGCATCGCCCGGTTACAGATGTCGGTGATCAGCAGTTTGCCGTCGGCCGGCACCTCGGTGTACAGCGAGTCCGCGTTGACGTGGAGCCCGTTGTGTTCCTCGCACTCGCTCGCGATGAGGCTGACTTCCTCGCATCCGTACCGGTTGGTCACCTTGCAGCCGAACACCTCCTCAATGACGGCCCGCTGCCAGTCGTGGAGGATCATCGCGGTGGAGATGATGCCGTTCGGGCGAATGTCGCTCCCGCCGGACTTCTTGAGCGCGCACGCGAGCAGGTACAGCGAGTGCGCGTGCCCGAAGATCAGCCCGGGGCGGTGCCGGCGGATAGTGCGCGCGAACTCCGCGACGCGCTGGTCGTTGAGGTTGAGCGTGTCGAGGTAGACGGCGCGGTCGAAGAAGTGGTTGCGGAGCCGTCCCTTCAGCCCGAAGTGCCGGTACTCGGGGTTGCCCCACACCTTCGCGACCCGCTGCCCGAGCCGGTACCCTGACCACTGGTCCGAGCGGACGGTGCAGGCCGTCTTCCACTGCATCGCGGGCTCGTCGCAGTAGATTTTGAGAGGTACGCCGGTCGAACCGGAGGTGGTCTTCACCCGGCACCGGGCGGTGTCGTAGGCCGACGACACCAGCGCCCGGTTGTGCCGGCGGATGTCCGCTTTCGTGAGGACCGGGAAGGCTTCGAGGTCGGCGAGTTCGCGGACATCGGACGGGTGCACGCCCGCCCGCGACCAGGCGGCGCGGTAGTACGGCACCGTGTCCCAGGCGTGCTGGAGCTGAACTTTGAGGGCCGCGAGCTGCCGCGCCCGGATCACGTCGGGCGGGTCGAACTGCGTCCGCTCCACGGTCCGCAGGTGCCTGAGGTGCTTGCTGCCCGCCCGCCACGCCATGAACGGGTGCATCAGGTGTCGGTTCAGGGTGTCGAGCATCCGTGCGGTCCTTGAGTGGGGCGATCCGTCGCGTTACTTCTTGTCCTTCGGTGCCGGAAAACGCTTTTGCTCTTCCCAGATGGGCGGTTCGCCGAGTACTCGCTGCGTGTTCCGCTCGATCACGACCGTTTTCATCGGCTTCGAGAGCACGAGGAAGGCGTAGTGTGCGGTCGTCGCTTCCTGCGCCTTCGAGAGATCAGGGGATGTATCAACGGCCCCTCCCTCGGTTTGGTAGTACAGGTTTTCGTAGCCGATCAGCAGCGCTTCGCCGCGCCGCCGGGGCGTCACCCGACCTTCAGGGGAACCGCCGTAGAAAACGGCCACAACGTAATGCGTGTCAAAGTCGACGTCGAAGCTCTGATCGGCGTCGGTGAAGAGTCGCGCTGCCGCGTCGCCGCGGTGCTCTTTCCACAACTTCTGCCAATCTCGTTCGTTCGCAACGACTTCAAACTTGTTCTTCCGGATCGCGCTGTGCGAACCGGTCAGAATGAGCGTCGGCTTGAACTTGACCTCTTGCGGTTGTTTCGGTTCCTGAGCCAAGCCGCCAAGAACAACCGCGCACAAGGTTATCGAGCCGACTGCGGCGCGAGCGAGCATGGGCACCTCTGGGTCACAGGAGCGTCTTCTGCCACTCCACTTGCTTCGCGAGGCCCTCGTCGGTGCCGGTGGTGGGCTTCCACCCGAGGTGCTTGAACAGCTTCGTCACGTCGGCGCCGGTCGAGAGCTGGTCGCCGGCACGGGCGGGGTGCCGCTCGATGATCGCGGGCTTGCCGATGATCCGCTCGAGCTTCTTGAACACCTCGAGCACGGTGACGAGTTCGCCGCCGCCGAGGTTGAACGCCTCGCCCGGCATCGCCTGCGTGGCGCGGACCGTCGCCTCCACGCAGTCGTCGATGTACGTGTTCCCGCGGACCTGGAGGCCGTCGCCGGTCAGCTTGATCGGCTTCCCTTGTAGGATGGCGTTGATGAACAGGTGGTAGCCCATCTCCGGGCGCTGGCGCGGCCCGTACACGCTGAAATACCGCAGCACCACGCTGGGCACGCCGAACTCGTCGGCGTACACGCGGCACAGTTGCTCGGCGGCCAGCTTGGTGATGCCGTAGGGCGAGCCCGGGCGGGTCGGGAGCGACTCGTCGCCGCTCGCGTACTTGCCGTACACGCTCGACGTGCTCGCGTAAATCACGCGCTTCAGCGTGGGCGAGCCCTTGAGCGACTCCAGAAGGCGGTGGGTCGCGGTGAGGTTGTGGCGGTTGTAGCTGTCGAAGTCGAGCCAGCTCCGCGTCAGCCCGGCCATCGCGGCGAGGTGGAACACCCACTCGGCGCCGGCCGTCACGTCCGCCGGCACGCCCTGCGACAGGTCGAGTTCGCGCAGCGTGAAGTGCGGCTTGTCGATCAGGTGCGCGAGGTTGCGCTCCTTGACCGGCCGCGGGTAGTAGTCGGTGAAGCAGTCGATGCCGGTGACCGCGTGGCCGTCGGCGAGTAACCGCTCGCACAGGTGCGAGCCAATGAACCCGGCGGCGCCGGTGACGATGCAACGCATGGTGAGCTTTCCCCCGCCGCAAACTGTAACAGGGTGCGGAAGCCACATTCAAGCCCGACCGGATCAAGCTAAAAGGCAAAAGTGAAAAGGCAAAAGGGAGCGGCCGCAACCTCTTCCTTCTTGCCTTTCAGCGTTTGCCTTACGCCGCAGGCGGTTCCCTTTTGCCTTTTCACTTTTGCCTTCTGCCTCAAGCGGTCACTTCTTCTCGTGCAGGTCGATGAAGAACTTGTTGCCGTCGTTCGTGAAGACGTACTTGTGGGCGTCCTCCCAGTCGTGGGCCGGGGCCGCGCTCCGCTTCAGCGCGTACTCGATGAAGAACGGCTTCTGCTTCGGGTCGAACTCGGAGTCGAACCGTACCCGTAGCGCGGGCGACTTGTTCTCGTTCGCCTTGCTGTAGGTCCACCAGTGCAGCCGCGTTTCGCCGGGCTTCAGTGTGGCGGTGTGCCACGGGTCGTCGCCCCATTTGTACTGGTAAGTGATCGTGTGCGTGCTCTTGTTCTCGATCCCGGTCACCGCGAACCGGTTGGCGGCTTCCGCCGTGCCGGGGCTGAACAGTGTGGCGGCGAGCGCGACCGGCGCGGCCAGAGCCAAAAGAGTTGAGCGAACCATCGGGGTGCTCCGTTCGGAGGTGAGGTGTTCGGCACAGTTGCTTGTTCTTCCCGCTGACACCCCTGTGACGCACCGGCGCCGCCCGCTTGCGCCGCCCTGTTTGGTGCCGCCCGAGTTTGCGGTTGATTGGAGCCGGGCCGGGCGGCGGGTAGAATGGCGCCGGCCACTCGCAGGAGGAAGTGATGACACGGTTCGCCGTCGCGCTGCTCGCGGTTTCTGTTGCGACGCCGGCGGGCGCCGCGGAGAAGGCTCCGGCGCCCGCGGAGCGCGGCTACCAGGCGCTCACGCGCACCGCGTTCATACCGGCGTTCTGGACCCGGCTCGCGCTGCCCAACGCCTGGAAGAGCTGGGACGTGGGCGAGCGCCCCGCGGACTACGACCGGGCGGTTCTGGAGCGCTACGGGTTGCACGCCGCGCCGTACCCCAACGACGGCCTACCGATGGGGCTGCGCAAGGCACCGTTGCTCCTCAACACCGGCGTCGGCATCGACTGCATGCTGTGCCACGGCGGCTCGATCTTTGGGAAGAGCTACGTCGGGCTCGGGAACAGCACGCTCGACATTCAGGCGCTGTTCGAGGACATGGCGCGGGCCGAGGGACTGACGCCGAAGCTGCCGTTCACGTTCTCGAACGTCCGCGGCACCACCGAGGCCGGTGGGTTCGGCGTGTACCTGCTCGGGTTCCGCAACCCGGACCTCAGCCTCCGCACCCCGCGGAAAGAATTGGGGCTGCACGACGACCTGTGCGAGGACGTGCCCGCGTGGTGGCTGATGAAGAAGAAGCGCACCATTTACTACACCGGGGCCACCGACGCGCGGTCGGTGCGCACGCTGATGCAGTTCATGATGCACCCGCTCACCACCGCGAAGGACTTCGACAAGCACGAGCCGGCGTTCCGCGACATCTCCGCATACCTCGCGAACCTCGAACCGCCGAAGTACCCGTTCCCGATCGACGCGGCGAAAGCGGCCAAGGGCGAATCGCTCTTCAAACAGCACTGCGCCACGTGCCACGGCACCTACGGTGCGAAGTGGACGTACCCGAACAAGGTGATCCCGCTCGCGGAGATCGGCACCGACCCGGCGCGGCACCGGGGCATCAGCGCCGACTACGGCAAGGAGTACTCGGAGTCGTGGTTCGGGAAGGAGGAGAGCGGCGGGTGGTTCGTGAACGGGAAGCGGCTCCGCTGGACCGACGGCTACCAGGCGCCGCCGCTGGACGGCGTCTGGGCCACGGCGCCGTACCTCCACAACGCGAGCGTGCCCACCCTCGACGGGGTGCTGAACTCGAAGGGGCGGCCGAAGCTGTACACACGCAGCTACAAGACCGACGAGGCGAACTACGATCCGGTGCGTGTGGGCTGGAAGGTGACCGAGTTGGGCGCCGTGCCCGGCAAGCTGAGCGCGCACGAGTCGCGAAAGATCTACGACACCTCGAAGCCCGGTCGGAGCAACGCCGGCCACACCTACGGCGACGACTTCAGCGCCGATGAGCGCGCCCAGGTGATCGAGTACCTCAAGACGCTGTAACGCTGGTTCAACATGGAGGCAGTTTTTGACAGGATCGACAGGATGAACAGGATTTAAGACAAGCACTGTTCTGTTGTCTTTGAAATTCTGGTCATCTTGTCGATCCTGTCAAAAACTGCTTTTCTCCTGTCTGCTTTATCCTGAAGTGCTGCTGACACCTATTTATCCTGTCAGAACTGCTTCCACTCCGGTTCCGCGCTCAAAACTCCATCTCGCGGAGCGATTTCGCCCCCGCGCGGAGCGGCAGCACCGCCGCCGCCGCGCCCAGAACCAGCCCCACCGGGATGCCCGCGTACACCCACGGGTTGATTTTGGCCGCCCCCGCGGTCGCGCCCTTCGCGAGCTGGGCCACGTGGAACGGCACCACCATCACGCCGATGACGGCGACCAGGAACGCGAGCCCGGTCACCATGTTCACGGTGCCGCCGAACCCGACCACGATCTTCGACGGGTCCGTCTCGCGGAACGTCGGTAGGTACGCGCCCAGGCCCACGTTCAGCGCGCTCAGCCCCAGGGCCGCCACCGCCACCGCCACGGCGTGCAGCGCCAGCCCTTCGAGCGGCAGCCCGAGGAGCGCGTCGCTGGTCAGGATGAGCGCCTCGGCCACGACCAGCGACCCGGTCGCCGCGAACGCGAACTTGCCCCACAGGATCTGGTCGCGGCTCACCGGGGTGAGCCCCAGGATCCAGAACTTCCGCCCCTCCAGCGAGATCAGCGGGAACACGAACCGGCTCAGCCCGGCGCACAGGAGGATCGCCGTCCCGCTCAGGTTCATGAGGCTAATGGCGTACTTGTCCATGATGCCGAGGTCGGCGGAGTAGTACTGCCGGAAGTTGCTGGCCCCGATCAGCATCAGCACGCCGAAGATGGCCAGCACGGCCCACTGGGTCGGGTCGCGCCGGAAGGTGCGAAAGTCCTTCACCACCAGCACGCGCGTCCGGCGGTCGAGGTAGCACACCAGCGCCTCCATGAGCCGGTCGAGCGGGCTCGTCTTGTAGACCTTCTTGTCGCGCCCGAAGGCGGAGAGGCGGTCGTAGGCGGTGCGGTACACGCGCTTCGCGACCCACGCCGCGCCCAGGAAGCACAGCAGCCCGTTGCTCCACACCTGGGCCAGCGGGACGAGCGCGGCGGCGAGGTCCCCGCGGGCCGCGGCCATCACGCCGCGGGTCATCCAGTGGCTCGGCGAGAACCCGCTGCGGAGCAGGTCGAACTGGCCGATCAGGTCGTCCAGCTCCCGCCCGCTGCTCACCAGCGACCGGCGGAACCCCACGAGAATTCGGTAACCCCAGAACAGCAGCCCGGCGGCGACCACGAGCCCCACGAGCGCGAAGAACTGCTTGCGGTTCCGCGGCATGTACCGCACCAGCAGGAGGCACCCCGCGGCCGACACCGAGCCCGGCAGGATGACGTACCCGAGCAGGTACAGCGGCAGCAGCGGGTAGAAGTACCACGGCACGCCGGACATGAGCCCGTAGGCCACGAAGATGGGCACGCCGAGGATCACGAAACCCCACGAGCTGAACGTTACCGCGGCCTGGAACTTGGTGACGAAGATCTGGTCGGCGCGGGCCGGCGAGCACAGCAAGAACCGCGCCTCGGGGCTGGTGAACAGGCTTGCATAGAGGATGATGCCGGTCGAGAAGATGAGCATCGTCCCGAGCGTGAAGAACAGCAGCTCGAAGAGCGCCTCGACGATGGCCCCCTTGAACGGGATGTTGTTCACCCGGAGCTGGTTGAACAGGTACAGGCTGACCGCGAACGTGAACGCCGCGACCACGGCGCTGGTGGCGATCATGGTGACGAGCCGCACGCGGCCGTTCTCGAGCGCGACGCGCAGCCCGTTGCGGAACAGTTGCAGCCGCAGGCGCCGGAACAGGGCCGCTTGCGCGGGCGCCGCCGGCCGGGCGTCGATGGTTGGGGACATGGGCCACCAGTGGGTGTGAGGGGCGGGCCGGGTCAGACGCGCTACGCGAGGGGCAGCGCCGGCTGCGGCGCGTCTTCCTCGGTGATCTTCATGAACAGGTCTTCCAGGCTGCCGTCCATCGCGGCCTGTTTGCGCAGGTCGGTCAGTGTGCCGCACCCGAGGAGCGTGCCGCGGTCCAGAATCCCGATGCGGTCGGCGAGCTCCTGGGCGATGTCGAGCGTGTGCGTGCTGAGGAACACCGTCATCCCCTCGGCCGCGAGCCGGCGGAGCAGCGTTTTCAGCTCGCGGATGCTCTTCGGGTCGAGCCCCACGGTCGGTTCGTCGGCGATGAGCAGCTTGGGCTCGTGCACCAGCGCCGCGGCGAACACGGTGCGCTGGCGCATCCCGTGCGAGTACCGCTCGGTGAGGTCGTCCACGAACTCGTTGAGGTGGAACAGCTCGATCACCTCCTCGATCTTGTCCGCGGACCGGCCCGGGGGCATTCCGTACAGGTCCGCGGTGAACTGGAGGAACTCGCGGCCGGTGAGCTTCTCGTACAGGAACGGCTGGTCGGGGACGTAGCTGACGAGCGCGCGGGCCTGGTCGCCCTGGGCGCGCACGTCGAACCCGCCGATGCGGACGCTCCCCGTGGTGGGGAACAGGAGCCCGCAGAGCATCTTGATGGTGGTGGTCTTCCCGGCCCCGTTCGGCCCCAGGAACGCGAACAGTTCGCCCGCGGGCACGTGCAGGGTAAGATCCCGCACCGCGACCTTCGGGCCGTAGAGCTTCGTGACGGTGTCGATTTGGATCATGGTAAACTCGCTCCGAAGACCCACCCCCACCCCTCCTAAAGGGAGGGGAGCGAGACAGGCGGGCACTCATCCGGCCGGTGATCCCGTAGCTGCTGCGATGCGTTCCGCACAGGCCGCGGCGATGCGATCAAGGACGGTCGTGATGCTCTCGGTCACATTTTCGTTGCGGAACCGCAGGACAAGCAGGCCGAGCATGGCGAACGCCTGATCGCGAGCCGCGTCGTACTCGACCTGGGTGTCGTGAACGCCGCCGTCCACCTCGACAACGACGCCGGCGGCGTGGCAGTAGAAATCGGCGACGAACCCGTGAACGATCTGCTGGCGGCGGAAATGGAGGCCGTTTAATTTCGACGCACGGAGGTGCGACCACAGGACTTGTTCGGCCGGAGTCATTTCGCGGCGGAGCCGGTACGCGAGTTCGCGCTTGGCCGGATCAACGGCTTGTCCGGTCACGAGGTGCGGCACGGGCGGGCGGCGCGAAGAACCTACCCCCCCGGCCCCCCTCCCTAAAGGGAAGGGGGAGTCCGGTTGGCTCGCCTCCTGCGCACCGGACTCGCTATCGGCGCACGAAGGTTCATACTCACCTTCTGCCCCGGGAAGGGTGGGACGCGTCGCACCTGCTTCTGGCGCGCCAGGTTTGCTATCGGTGCACGAAGGTTCGATCTCCCCCCTTCCCTTTAGGGAGGGGGGGCCGGGGGGGGTAGGTCTTGGCGCCCGGGGCTTGCGTGCACACATCCCTCAATCCTCCCGCTCGAACCGGAGCGCCTCACCCCCCTCGAACGCCTCCTGGCGCAGCACCTTCCCGTCGCGCACCTGGACCCACGTGCGGGCGATCGCGTCCTCCTTGCGGCGGTACTCGATCACCCAGCACGGGATGTCCTGGTTCTGCCAGCTCAAGACGCGAGGCTCGCCCGCCACCTCCGCGAGCAGCGGCTCCTTCGGCTTCGCCGCGCCGAGCGGCAGCCCGCTCTTGGCGAGCTGCTTGCGAATGAGGTCCGCGAGCGCGTCCTGGAGCGGGTTGTACTCGTGAACCACCCACGAGCGCATCCCGCCGTGTATCCCCGCGATCCGGTTCACCGGCTGCAACGGGTTCAGCGGCTGCCCCTGCCGCACCGGGACCGGTTCCAGATCGGCCTCGAAGTCGCCGAACGAGCTCTTCACCGACCCGTGGCCGGTCAGCGTGCCGCCGCTGACGGTCCCGCGGACGTCGATCTGCCCCCCGAACCGCGACTTGCCCGCGACCACTTCCAGCTTCCCGCTCAGCGCCTGCTCCTTGAAGTCGCCGGCGCGGGTCATGCGCACGTCCGAGGTGGCGTCCGGTACCTCCAGGGCGACGCCGCCCTGTTCGAGCCGGAGCTTGCTGTACCGGTAAGTGAACTGGAACTCGTCGGTCGCGTCGTCGTACTTCATCAGCGTGGTCAGCTTCCCGATGGGCTGCCCGTTGCGGTACAGGGTCCACTTCGCGGGGACGTTCTGCTTCGCCTCGTCGGCCAGTTCGATGGCGACCGGGGGCGGCCCGGACGCGAACAGCCGCGGCCACACGTCCCGGTACGCGACGTACCCGGTGGTGGCGATCCAGAACGCGACGATCCCCGCGACGGCAATACGCGGCGGCATGAGGTCACCTGCGACAGGAACCGGCGAGACGTGGCGCCTTCCCAATCCTAGGTAACTGACGGCGCGGGGGGCAACCGATTTCATCATGAGAGCCGCGCGACTTGATTCACTCCCCCGCAGCCCCACAATGCCTCTACACACCTCTCCGTTGAATTTCCGAGGCCATTCATGATTGTCGGCGTTCCGAAAGAAGTGAAGCAGGACGAGTACCGGGTGGCGATGGTGCCCGCGGGCGTGGAAGAGCTGACCCGGGCGGGGCACACGGTGCTCATCCAGAGCGGCGCCGGCGCGGGGTCCGGCATCAGCGACGACCAGTACGCCGCGACCGGCGCGCAGATCGTGTCGAACGACGCCGAGGTGTGGGCGCGGGCGGACCTGATCGTGAAGGTGAAGGAGCCGATGCCGTCCGAGTGGCCCCACATGCGCGCGGGCCAGACGGTGTTCACCTACTTCCACTTCGCGGCCGACCGGCACCTGACCGAGGCCGTCCTGAAGTCGGGCATCACCGCCATCGCCTACGAGACCATCCGCGACGCGAAGGGCACCCTGCCGCTGCTCACCCCGATGAGCGAGGTGGCGGGGCGCATGAGCATCCAGGAGGGCGCGAAGTACCTGGAGCGCCCGTTCGACGGCCGCGGCATCCTGCTCGCCGGCGTCCCCGGCGTGCCGCCGGCCACGGTTTCGGTCATCGGCGCGGGGGTGGTGGGTGCGAACGCCGCCCGGGTCGCGGCGGGGCTGGGCGCGAACGTGTTCATCCTCGACGTGAACCTGGACCGGCTGCGGTACATCGACGACGTGATGCCGCAGAACGTGACCACGGTGTTTAGCAACCGGCTGAACATCCGCGAGTGCCTCCAGTTCTCGGACCTTGTTATCGGGGCGGTGCTGATCCCGGGCGCGAAGGCCCCGAACCTGGTTACGCGGGACGACCTGAAGTACATGCTCCCGCGGGCGGTGGTGATCGACGTGGCGATCGACCAGGGCGGGTGCTTTGAGACGAGCCGCCCGACCACGCACGCGAACCCGACCTACATCGTGGACGACATCGTTCACTACTGCGTCACGAACATGCCCGGGGCGGTGGGCCGCACCAGCACCTACGCCCTCACGAACGTGACCCTTCCTTACGCGATGCAACTGGCCAGCAAGGGGCCGGAACGGGCCGTGAAGGAGAGCCCGGCGCTGCTGGCGGGCGTCAACATCAAGGCCGGGAAGGTGACGAACCAGGCCGTGGCCGAAACCTTCGGCCTGGAGTGCGTGCCGGCCGTGTAAGGCAAATGAAGGAACATCCGCGGCGCGGGCGAGCACAGTACGAGCGACAAGCCTGTCTCTGTTGCATCGAACCGCGCTCGCCCGCGTCGCGCTGCGGATCGAAATCATGTCCGACCTCGCCCGACAGCTCTTCGGCGCGGACGCGCCGCCCAAACGGCTGGCGCTGATCGTCGATCTTGACGACACGGTCTGCACCAGTTTCGCGTGCCCGCTGCGTGCGGCGCTCGACGTGCTCGCGCGCCTCCACCGACAGAAGGTCGAAGTTCACTACGTCACAGCCCGTACCGACGTGAGCCGCCGCGGGACGGAGGACTTCCTGGCGGAGTACCGCCTGCCGGGCTACCGCAACGTCCACTACTGCCCCAACTGGAAAAGCCCCCGGCGCCACAAAGCCGAGGCCCACGCGACCCTCGCCCGCGAGTACCGGGTGATCGCCAGCATCGGCGACACCGACGAGGAGGAGGGCGAGGCAGCGCGGCTCGCGGGCGTGCCGTTCGTGCTGGTCGACCGCGACAACCCGTCCACAGCCTGGGCGGCGCTCGCGGATCTGATCCTCGCCGCCGAGGGGTTCATTGTTGAGGAGAGTTCGTGAGCGAAGCCCCGCAACGCTCACTCTGGCGCCGGGCGCGCCGGTGGGCCGTGCTCTTCCTGATCACCTACCTGGGGATCGTCATCGTGTTCTGGTTCCTCGAACGGCGGCTCGTCTTCGTCCCCACATCGACCCAGGAGGAGTGGCTGGAACCCGAAGACCGCCGCTCGCAAGATGTGTCGTTCGACTCGGCCGACGGAAACAAAATCGCGGGGCGCTGGATTCCGCCGGAGACGCCGCACCACGGGGCCGTGCTGGTCGCGAACGGCAACGGCGGCAACCTCACACACCGCGGCGGGCTCGCGGCCGATTTGCGCCTGGCGACCGGCGCCGGGGTGCTGCTCTTCGACTACCCCGGTTACGGGAAGAGCAGTGGCACACCCTCCGAAAACGGGTGCTACGCGGCCGGCGAAGCCGCGTACAAGTGGCTCACAGACGAGCAGAAGGTCGCCACGAGCCGCATCATTCTGTACGGCGAATCGCTTGGCGGCGGAACCGCGGTCGAACTGGCTACGAAGCGCGAGCACCGGGCGCTCGTTCTCATCTATACCTTTACCAGTCTGCCCGACGCCGCAAAGAACCGCTTCCCGTTCCTGCCGGCGAAAACGCTGATGCGCACCCGGTTCGACAACCTGTCCAAAATCGCGAAGTGCCCGCGACCGGTGTTCTTCGTTCACGGCAGGGCCGATACGGTGGTGCCGTTCAGCCACTCGGAGCAGCTCTACGTCGCGGCCAACCAGCCGAAGGAGTTCGTGCGACTCGACGGCATCGGGCATGTGCGGCTGCCCGGCGAACTGTACCTGCCGGCGCTGGTATCGTTCCTGAACCGACACGCCCCCTGATTGCCCTTCGCGCCGGTTTCGGTTCGCGTTATGTGCATGCCACTCATGGCCCATTTCCGGCCCGGGAGGCTTCAGCATGACGCGGTTCACGGTGTTCGCTCTTGCGTTCCTGGGCGCGGCGCCCGTTCTGGCGCAGCCCGCCCCCGCGGCGCCGCGGTTCAAGTGGGAGGCCGGGAAGGTCCACACGTACCGCGTCGTCCAGCAGACGATCGTGAAGGAAACGGTGCTGGACGAGAAGAGCGAAAAGCCGGTCGCGACGGAGGCCAAGACGAGCCTCGTTCTCGTGCGCAAGTGGACCGTGAAAGACGTTGACAAGCAAGGCGTTGCGACGCTCGAAATGAGCATCGCGGAGATGAAGCAAGAGTTCCGCCAGCCGGACGGGAGCACCACGACCACCGACTCCGCGAAGCCCGAGGACGCGAAGGCGATGGCCGAGTACCTCAACAAGCCGATCGTCACGGTCCGCATTGATGCGCAAGGCAAACTGGTCGAGGTGAAAGAAGCGAAGGGCGGGGCCGCGGCGCGGCTGCAAGCGGAGCTGCCGTTCCGCCTGGTGCTGCCGGACGCCGCTCCCGAGGCGGGCAAGACCTGGGACCGCCCGTTCGCGTTCAAGCTCGACCCGCCCGCCGGCACCGGCGAGAGCTACGACTTCACCCAGAAGTACACCAACAAGGGCACGAAGGACGGTTACCTGATCGTGGGCGTGGAAACGGCGCTGAAGGCCCCGCCGAAGACCACCGGCGAGCAGGTGCCGCTCGTCCCGATGCTCTGGACCGGTGACGTGTACTTCAACACGAGTGCTGGCAAGTATCAGGCGTCGCGCCTCAGCGCGAAGGCCGAACTCGCCAACCACCAGGGCGAGGGCACCAAGTTCGTGTACGAGAGCACCTACGCCGAAGACTGCCTGGACAAGTGACCTGCGAACACCCGCACATTCACGAACCGCCGGCCGCAAGGTCGGCGGTTCGGCGTTTACACAATCGGCTGCACAGGTGTTGTCAAAGCTCGGACGGCATTCGCGCCGTGGGCAGGCCATTCACGATGGGGGGCGCCTTTGTTTTGGTTGCCGCTTTGCGACTGACAGGTCTCTTTTTCGTCAGCTAATAACCGAGCAGTCGATACATGTTTTCTCGTGTATTCTATGCGCTCGAGTTTATTTTTTGTGGGCATTCGCGCGGGTGCTTTTTTAACCTTGTTCAGGTTAATCTTCTCGGCCCAGGCGCGCAGCAGTTGGTCCAGTTCGGCGCCCGACATGGTTCCGAACGCGGCCCATTCGGTGGGCGGGAGGGCGATCATCATGCCCGTGTACACGGTCGCCAACTCGAGGGCCATGTAGTACCCGGGCACCTGGCTCGCGACCACATCCGCCCCATGTACCGCCCGCCTCGCGGCCTTGAGCACCGCCAGCACGTTGTACCCACCACTTCCACCGCGAACCCGAACAGCGCGGCCTTCGGATACCCGCGTGTGTTCACCTCGCACCGCCGCGCCACGGTCAACTCGTGGAACGCGCCTTCGATGGCCACCGACCCCGATACAGGACCGCCACCACCGCCGCGACCGCCTCGTCCTCCGGCACGTCGGCCAGGATCTCGATCTCCGCGTCCCCGTCTCCGGTCGGATGGTCCAACCGCACCCGCACGCAGCGCACCCGCGGCACCGGCTCCCCGCCCACGCACACCCACACCGGTCGCTCGCTCACCCACCCGGTATCGGTGCGCACTTCCGGGGTCCATTCCCCGGCCGGGTCGAGTGTGGTGGTCCCGTGTCGGCGGATCGCGAAGAACGCATCGTGGCACCGATCCGCCACATGCCGCACCAGCTCCGCCGACACCGCCGCCTCGATGTTCTGCAGCTTCTCGTACACCGACTTCAGGGAGGCCGGGATCCGATCGGCCATCTGCTGATACGCCGACTGCACATGATGCGCCTTGCCGCACACCACCGCACCCATCAGCTCCACCACCGTGGAGAACAGCAGCTCTCGCGTGTACACGCGCTCCGCCACCCGCGCGAACAGCGCGTCCAGGGCCGAAGCCGATAGCACGTGCTCGATGCTGGCCCGTGACATGACGTTCAACGGGCTCTCGCTAATGAACCGCTCGAGCACCGCGCCAAGAATCATGAGGCCGCCCGTCCATAGAGCGCACTAATCGTTCCCTGGAAACACCTTGCAATTACGGACGGCACCGTGAATGGCCTGCCTCGGGTGCCTCGTCGGCTTGTACCTCGCAATTGGCGGCTCCACGTTCCTCGACTTTCAGGCGCTTTTCGGCCACCGGTGACCCATCGACGGGTCACCGGTCCTTCGTCCGCACGTCTACATCGACCTTGCGGTCCTTATCGTTGGCTCCCTTTCCGCGCCCCTGAATGTCAACATCCGCGCCGGGCGTGCGAATGCGGATATCGGTTTCTTTTTCGCGTGCAGCAGGGGGCGTGCTCGGCGCCGGTCGCTCACACCCAACGAGCATAACGAGCGCAAAGGTAGCGGCAGTTAGAACCGTGGCGCGAACCGGCTTCATTTGTGGCTCCTGCATATCGATGCGTTCTCAAAACGATGGCCCCCCGGCCACGACTGCAACCGGCGCGCCGAACCAACTGGGGTTCACTTTCGCCCCGCCAGAACGCGATACTAAATGCGTCGCCTTCTGTGCCCGCAGGTTCTCAATGTCACGCATCCGCCAACTGCCACCCGACGTCGTCAACAAGATCGCCGCGGGCGAGGTGATCGAGCGCCCCGCGTCCGTCGTCAAGGAACTGCTGGAGAACTCCATCGACGCCGGCGCCACCCGCATCGACATCGACCTCGACGCCGGCGGCACCGAACTCATTCGCGTCGTCGACGACGGGTGCGGGATCGACCCGGACGACCTCGCGCTGGCGTTCTCGCAGCACGCCACCAGCAAGCTCACCACCGCCGACGACCTGTTTCAGATCCGCACGATGGGGTTCCGCGGCGAGGCGCTCGCGTCGATCTCGGGCGTCGGGCAAATAACGCTCCAGTCGCGCACGCACACGGCCGCGAGCGGGTGCGAGGTGAAATGCGACGGCAACGGGATCTCCGACCCGCGCCCGTGGAACGGCGCCCCGGGGACGCGCATGGAGGTGCGGCACCTGTTCTACAACGTGCCGGTGCGCAAGAAGTTCCTCAAGAGCGTCGCCACCGAACTCGGGCACGTGTGCGAAACGGTCACGCGCCTCGCGCTCGCGCACCCCGCGCTCCACATCACGCTGCGGCACAACAACCGGCTCGTGTACGACATCCCCGGCAGCGCCGGCCTCCTGGACCGCATCGCGCTGTTCTTCACCGGCGAGGTGCGCGACGCCCTCTACGAGATCGATTCCGGCGACGGCCCCATGCGGCTCCGGGGCTACATCGCGGACCCGAAGTGCGACCGCGGCAACTCGAAGCTCCAGTACCTGTTCGTGAACGGCCGCTGGTTCCGCGACCGGAGCCTGTCGCACGCCCTTCAAGAGTCGTACCGCGGGCTGCTGATGGCGGGCCGGTACACGATCGGCTTCTTGTTCCTCACGCTCCCGCCCGACAAGCTCGACGTGAACGTTCACCCGACGAAGTCCGAGGTGCGGTTCCAGGAGAACTCGCTGGTTTACTCGCTCGTGCGGGCCACCATCAAGCAGCGGCTGCTGAAAGAGAACCTCATCCCGCACCTGACGGTCCCGCAGGGCATTGAGGACGGCGCGCTCGCCGAGGAGCCGGAGCCGAAGATTGAAACGCCGTCGCTGTTCACTTCGCCGCGGCGCGAGCTGGCGGAGCAGACCCTCGCGCCCTGGGAACTCGGGGCGGCTGCGGACCCGTTCTGGCGCACGCCCGCTGGCGTTCAGGTGCGCGAGGCACCCGCGGCGCGAGAAGCGGAGCCGGTTCGCACCAGCACGCCGGTCCGGCCGGCGTCATCGTCATCGTTCGGGCCGTCACTGTTCACATCGCGCGTGACGGAGCCGCCCTCACGCCCGGTTCCGCCGCCGTCACGCGCAGCGGTTGTCGAAGCGCCAAGCGAAAGACCTGCGGCTCTCACCTCCTCCCCCTTTGAAGAGCAAGAAGAATCTGAGCCGTCCCCCGTTGACCGCTCTGAAGAAGAGGAGAACACAGACATCGCGCCGAGCGAGTTCGACGCGCAAATCGCGTCCGAAGCGCCTCCGGCCCCCGCTCGCCAATTTGTGAGCGCTCCGCCGATGGAGCAGATTAGCCCCGGGGAGCCGCAAGAAAGCACACCGGCTCCCGCGCCACCAGCGCCAGCGAGCACCGCGCCGCCCGTTGCGGGCGCGCCGGCCGGTTCCAGTTCTGCGATTCAGCTTCACGACTCGTACCTCGTGCTCGAAACGCCCGACGGAATGCTGGTCATTGACCAGCACGCGCTGCACGAGCGCATCCTGTTCGAGCAGCTCCGCCGGCGCATCCGCGCGGGCCAACTCGAGGTGCAGCGGCTCCTGATCCCCGAGCCTGTCGACTTGCCCGCCGAGCAGGCCGCGCTCGTACTGGAGTGCGCCGACGCGCTCGCCGAACTGGGGCTGGACGTGTCCGATTTCGGCGGCAACACGATCCTGCTATCGAGTTACCCCACACTGCTGGGACGCAAACCCCCGCACGTCATCTTGCGCGGGGTGATCGATCACATCGTCACGCAGGAGCGAGCCCCCACAAAGGAAGCGCTCCTCCACCTGCTGATGGCGACGATGGCGTGTAAGGCCGCGGTGAAGGCCGGTGACAAGCTCTCACCGGAGGAGATCACGTATCTCCTCCGACTGCGCGAGATGGCCGAGGACAGTCACCACTGCCCGCACGGGCGCCCGACATCACTCCTCTTCAGCCGCGCCGAACTGGACAAGCAGTTCCGGCGCACGTGAGTCCCTGCTCCAGCGACGGTCGCGGCTCGTGTAACGGGCGGGTGGGCTTCCGGGCGGCGTTCGGTTACACTCAACCGGACGCCGCCCCGAGGAATCCACTCGCTATGCGCTTGTTGATCCCGCGCTTCGGCGCCCTCGCGTTTCTCGCTCTTCTGGCGTCTGCCTTAGTGGCTCGCGCGGCCACAGCCGCCCTTTCCCCGCTCGAACGCGCCACCACAGACCCATCGTTTACCGCCACCGGAGAGCCCGGCTCGCTCGCACTGTTGGGCGTGATCCCTTCGTTCGTGCTGGTCGGTCCGCTGGCGGTCGTCGCGGCGCTCTTCCCCGGAGTGTTCGCGCGCCTGGCGATCGGCATGAAACGCTGGCGCGCGTTTCTCGTCGTCGCGAGTCTGAACAGTACCCTCGCACTCGTGTACTTCGCACTCGTCACGTACCGCCCGCATTGGCTCCCGCCGGGGAGCGGGTTCGGACCCGCCGCAATCGCCAGTTACTTCACCCTTTTCGCGCTCGTCGGGTCCGTGTGGGCCGGGTGCCGGTACCGGCGGATGGCGGCCGCCGCGCCCGAGGTCACCGCACCGCCGGACCGCACTGAGATTCTCGCGCTGGCCGGCTTAACAGCCTTTGCGGCGCTCGGTACGGTCTTGACCGCTCTCTTCGCGGGCTGGGACAGCACCCTCCGCGTACCGATGCGCGAGTTCACGTTCATTGGGTTGGCGCTGCTCGCCGCCACGCTGTACGCCGGCTACCGCGCACTGACCCACCGCGCCGACTCGGACGCAGGCGGTTGCGCGCCGGCCGTGCGGCTCAGCCTTCCCGGAGAAGCGGTCGCGCTCGGAACGCTCGTGCTGTGCGGGTTCGCAACCGTGTTACTCACGAGCGCCCCAACCAGCGGTCCGGTCGCGACCGGCACCGAAACCGGCGACGCCGAAACGGTTTTCGGGCCGCGCCTCGTGGGAGAGCCCGTTGCGATCGCGGCCTTCGAGTTGGAGGGCAACAAGAAAGAGAAGGTGTTCGGTCGGGTCATGTCAAACCTCGCCCTCGACGGTGAGCGTCTCGTGTTCGGCACTAGCGCGAGCCCGGCCGACGGGCGCATGCTCTGCATGAACCGCGCAACTGGAAAAGTGGAATGGGCGCTCGACGACCCTGACTTGAAAGCGGTGTTCTGCACGCCCACCGTGGCAAACGGAAAGGTGTACTGCGGCGAGGGAATGCACGAGGACCGCGGCCGGCGCCTGTTCTGCGTCAGTGCCAGCACCGGCGTTCCCGTTTGGAAGGAGCCGTTCAAAACCGCGAGCCACACCGAAGGGGCGCCGGCGGTCGCGGGCGGTAAGGTGTACTTCCCGGCCGGCGACGACGGGCTCTACTGTGCCCGCGCCGACACCGGCGCGCCGGTGTGGCAGCTCAAGGGGGGTAAAGAAACGGGCATCCACATCGACGCGGCGCCCGTGGTGAGCAACGGCACCGTGTTCGTCGGCAGCGGGCTGTACTCCTACGTCGCAGTCGCGCTCGATGCCGTTACAGGGGCGGAGAAGTGGCGCACCGACCTCGGGCTGCGTGTGTTCGGTCAGCCGCTTGTGAGTGAGGGGAATGTGTTTTACGGCGTCGGCACCGGAAACATGGGCGCCGACGTGTGGCACTACGACGAAGAGGGCGCGGCGCGTGACACGGAGGCGGCTGGGGCCGTGTGCTGTCTCGATGCGACGACCGGAAAGGAGAAGTGGCGGTACCCGTTACCGCGGTCGGTTCACACGGGGCTCGCCGCCGACGCGTTCTCGATCTACGCCGGCTGCCGCGACGGGTTCGTGTACGCGCTCGATCGGCGCACCGGCAAGCTGCGCTGGAAAGCCGGCATCGGCAGTTCGGTCACGAGCGCGCCGGCGGTAGCCGCGGAGGGCGGGTTCCCGGTAGCCGTGTACGCGGTGTCACGCGAAGGACGGATGTTCTGTTTGAACCCGCAGACGGGAGCGGTGGTGTGGTGGCGTGGCGAGTTACCTGGCTACAATTGGGCCGGGCGCGACGAGAACAACGTTATGTGTACGCCCCTGGTGATCAGCACCGTGACGAGCACCGGAAGCAAGCGAACGATCTACTTCGGGGCTCATCAGACCGACCTGAACCCGAACGTTCGCCACGTCGCGGTGTTCAAGTTCGAGGACGTGATCGGAGAGTGACGGTCCGCCGATTCAACGGCCCGAGGCACGCACCGCGGTCGTCGCCCGGGTTCCGCGTTCAGGTTTCACCCATGCACAAGATTGTGTCCGTCCACTCGCCGGCCGGCGCCAACAAATGCGACCCGACCGCCCACATCGCCGCGGCGGTCGCGCGGCTGGGAATGCGCGTCGGGGTAATCGAGATCGGTGCCGCATCAACCGGGTTACGTGCCCTTTTCAACCTCGATCCCGGCCTAATCACCCACACCTTGGGCGATCACCTGACCGGCCGATGCGCACTTCGGGACGCGGCGTACCGCGTCTCTCTCGCCGGAGGGGCCAAGGCCGGGAGCGTACACCTGATTCCGTCCGGCCCGTTCTTGGTTGGTTACGACGCCGAAGCGATCGGCGACGCTTTAGGGACAATAGCCGACGCGCTGTCCTTCGATTTCCTGTTTGTGAACGCACCGGTGGGACTGGACGAAGACGCGCTACTGATCGCGGCCGCAGCCGATTGGGCGGTGCTGGTGCTGCGCCCGAACCGGCAAGAGTACCAAGCCGCCGCGGTCGCGGTTGAGGTGGTTCGGCGGTTAGGTGTCCCGCACGTCGCGCTGGTACTCAGCGAGGTGCCCTGCTCCCTCGACCATCCCGTGCTGCAACGGGATCTGACGCACGCGTTCGGAGTCGAACTGGGGGCCGTCTTGCCACTTGTGAGTGAGTCACCCGGGCCGGCCGCAGCGCATCTCCCGGAGCACTCACTGGCACGAGTTATCGCCGCCCTGACCGCATAGCTCGTATTGGTTGGAAGGCGTCTCCAGTCGTCTCGGCCGTGGTGGCCGGATGCTGCACGCTCGTTGCAGCCGAACCGCCCACCACGCAAGCAATACGGATTGCTGTTGCTGGCCCCCTGACGGTGCGCGGGAACCGCCCGGGCGAAGAACACGGTGCTTGCAATCGATCGCGGAAAGGGTGAGGCGCCGAATTTCCCGTTTGCTGTGCCCGTTCGACGCTGATAATATAATCACGGACTCGTGCCTCTCCCGCCTGCTTGCGACCGGATGGTTCTCCCGCCACTGACCCGAATGCGATTCGGGTTCCTGCCGAGCTGAAACCTATGCTGCGATTCGCACTCGTTGCCGCGCTTTTCGCTGCACCGTCGGCGGTGGCCCGGGCGTCCGATCCCGCGCCGGCCGACGCGAAGAAGGTCGAATTCTTCGAAACGAAAATCCGGCCGGTGCTGGTCGAACAGTGCTACAAGTGCCACTCCGAGACCGCCGAGAAGGACAAGAAGCTCAAGGCCGGCCTGAAGCTCGATACGAAGGCCGCGCTGCTCGCGGGCGGCGACACCGGGGCGGCGCTCGTGCCGGGGAAGCCCGAGGCCGGCACGCTGCTCAAGTCGCTCAAGTACGACGGCGACCTCCAAATGCCGCCGAAGGGCAAACTGCCCGACGCCGTCATCAAGGACTTCGAAAAGTGGATCGCCGACGGGGCCGTTGACCCGCGCACCGGCGAAACCGCGAAGGCCGTTGGAATCGACATCGAGAAGGGCAAGCAGTTCTGGTCGTTCCAGGCACCGAAAGCGGCTCCCGTCCCTGCCGGCCCCACGCACCCGATCGACGCATTCGTCGCGGCCAAACTTGCGGAAAAGGGGCTGACGCCCGTCGCGCGGGCCGACAAGCGGACCCTCATCCGCCGCGCCTCTTACGACCTCACCGGGTTGCCGCCCGCGCCGGAGGAGGTGGACGCGTTCCTGGCCGATGAGGCGCCGGACGCGTTCGAGAAAGTCGTCGACCGGTTGCTCGCGTCGGCCCAGTACGGCGAGAAGTGGGGGCGGCACTGGCTCGACGTGGCCCGGTACGCCGAGGACCAAGCGCACACGTTCGCGGTGAAGCCCAGAAACCAGGCGTGGCGCTACCGCGACTGGGTCGTCGCCGCGTTCAACGCCGACATGCCCTACGACCGGTTCGTGAAGCTCCAGATCGCCGGCGACATGCTCCCGGACGCGCCGAGCGACCCGTTCACCAAGTTCGCGGGTCTGGGGTTCCTCGGCTTGGGCGCCGAGTACTACAAGAACACCGCCGCCGCGCAGGCGATCGCCGAAGAGCTGGACGACCGCGTGGACACCGTGACGCGCGGGTTCCTGGGGCTGACCGTCGCGTGCGCCCGGTGCCACGACCACAAGTTCGATCCGATCCCGACGAGAGATTACTACTCCCTCGCGGGCATCTACATGGGTACCGACATGTCCGACGCGCAGCTCGGCGCGCCGGACGAGGTGAAGGCGTACCAGGCCGCGCAGGCGAACCTCAAGAAGGCCGAGGACCGGTCCAAAAAGCTCCAGAGCGAACTGAAGGCCAAGAAGGACCCGCTGGTCACGCGGCTCGCGAAGCTGCTCGCGTACAAGGGCGCGACCGACGAGCTGGCCCAGATCAAGAAGACGATGCCGCCGGCCCCGCCCGTGGCGCACGTCATCAGCGGGAACGGGGCCGGGATGAAGGTGTACGTCCGCGGCAACCCCGCGACGAAGGGCGAGGACGCGCCGAAGGGGTTCCTCCAGGTGCTGCCGTCGCCGGTCGCGGCGGGCGGCGGGTACTCGCGCCTCGACCTCGCGAACGCGATCGGCTCGAAGGACAACCCGCTCACGGCCCGGGTGTTCGTGAACCGGGTGTGGGCGTGGCACTTCGGCCGCGGGCTGGTCGGCACGCCCTCGAACTTCGGCGCGCTGGGCGACAAGCCGAGCCACCCCGAGCTGCTGGACTGGCTCGCGATCAACTTCGTGAAGAACGGCTGGTCGGCGAAGTGGCTGCACCGGCAGATCATGACCGCGGCCACCTACCAACTGGAGAGCCGCCCCGACGCGGCCAACGACAAGGTGGACGCCGCGAACGTGTACCTGTGGCGCGGCGCCCGCAAGCGGCTGGAGATCGAGGACTGGCGCGACACGCTGCTGGCCGTCAGCGGGAACCTCGACCCGCAGCTCGGCGGCCCCGCCTTCGACCTCCGCGACCCGGCCGCCCGCCGCCGGACCGTCTACGCGAAGGTGAGCCGGCACGAGCTGGACGGGCTCCTGCGACTGTTCGACTTTCCGGACGCGAACGTGACCGCGGACAAGCGCACCGTCACCACTGTTCCTCAGCAGCAGTTGTTCGCGCTGAACAGCGCGTTCATGGTGGCGCAGGCCCAGGCGTTCGCGAAGCGGGTGGAGGCGGCCGCTTCCACCGACGAGGCGCGGGTGGCCGCGGCGTACCGGCTCGCGTTCGGCCGGGCGCCCGAGAAATCGGAGCGGGACCTCGCGCTGCGGTTCCTGGCGCTGCCGCTGCAGGCCGGCGACAAGCTCACCCGGTGGCAGCAATACGCCCAGGTTCTTCTCGCCAGTAACGAGCTGCTGTACGTAGACTGAGAGCTGCGGGGGTCGTCGGGTGGGCACCGCCCACCGCCCCGCGAGTACGGACGCAACTCAAGCGGGTGACGGAATGAGCAGCCAGCCGAACCAGCGGGCCGATATCGAAGTTTCGCACGACGGCGACACGGTCAAACTGAAGGCCCCCGACGGCGGCACCGCCCTGACCGCCCCGGAAGCGCAAGAGCTCGCGGGCCGCATCTTCGAGGCGGCCGCGCGGGCCGGCGGGGACGACCCGGTCGAGAACGACTGGGTCCGCATCCCAATGCAGTACCTCCAGGTGACGGCCGAGCGGCTCGACTTCAGCGGCGAGGGCGACGAGAACACGGTGCCCGCCCCCAACAGCGACGACCCGGACGGCAGCACCGCCACCGTCCACTGCTGGATCAAGGACCAGACGCAGAACAACGCGCTGCACATCACCTCCGGGAACATCGCCGAGCACGGCTGGTTCATTTCCGAGGTGATCGAGCACGCGCCGGTCAAGCGCGAGGACGTGGAAAGCGATTACGTCGAGTACTACGACAAGGCGGTCGCCGAGTCCGAGGTCTTCCTGTACGAGATCAACGAAGACAACCCCGAGGGTGCCGACGATGCTTAACGGTGGGATCTCGCGCCGCGACATGCTCAAGAGCAGCGGCACCGGTCTCGGGATGCTCGGGCTCGCCGGCCTCCTGGCCGACGAGGCCCGGGGCGCGGAGGCCCGCGCGTCCGGCGCGAGCGCGAACCCGCTGGCCCCCAAGGTGGCGCACTTCCCCGCGAGGGCGAAGCGCGTCATCCACCTGTTCATGAACGGCGGCCCGTCGCAGGTGGACACGTTCGACCCGAAGCCCGAGCTGACCAAGCAGCACGGGAAGGCGCCCGGCGCCGCCGGGAAGTCGACCGAGCGCAAAACGGGTGCGCTGTTCAAGTCCCCGTTCGCGTTCAAGAAGTACGGCCAGTCGGGGATCGAGGTCAGCGAGCTGTTCCCCGAGATCGGGGCGTGCATCGACGACATCTGCGTGATCCGGTCGATGCACACCAACATCCCGAACCACGAGCCCGGCCTGCTCCTGATGACCTGCGGGAACACGCAGCCCATCCGCCCGAGCATGGGCTCCTGGCTCACCTACGGGCTCGGCACCGAGAACCAGAACCTGCCCGGGTTCGTCGTCCTGTGCCCCGGCAAGCCGGTGGTCGGGCCGGCGCTGTGGAACAACAGCTTCCTGCCCGGCGTGTTCCAGGGCTGCCACATCTCGTCCCTCGACCCGAAGCGGGTGATCGACCACATCCGCAACACCAGCGTGAGCGCGGGCACCCAGCGGGAGCAGCTCGACCTGCTGAACCGGCTCAACGGGCTGCACAAGGACGCGCGGGGCGGCGACGACCAACTCGACGCCCGCATCCAGTCCCTCGAGATCGCGTACCGGATGCAGACGGAGGCGCAGGAGGCGTTCGACGTGTCGCGCGAGCCCGTGAAGGTGCGCGAGGCTTACGGGAAGGGGTACTTCGCGGACGCGTGCCTCACCGCCCGGCGCCTCGTGGAGCGCGGGGTGCGGATGGTGCAGGTGTTCTACGGGTCCGGCCAGCCGTGGGACGACCACGGGGACATCGAGAAGGGGCACCGCACCAAGGCGAAGGACTCCGACAAGGCGGTGGCCGCGCTGCTCCGCGACCTGAAGCAGCAGGGGCTGCTCGACGAGACGCTGGTGCTGTGGGGCGGCGAGTTCGGCCGCACCCCGACGAGCGAGGGCGCGGACGGCCGCGACCACAACAACCACGGCTTCACGGTGTGGCTGGCCGGCGGCGGGGTGAAGGGCGGGATGACCTACGGCGCGACCGACGAGTTCGGGTTCGCGGCCGTGGACAAGAAGGTTCACGTCCACGACCTGCACGCCACCATCCTGCACCTGATGGGCATCGACCACGAGAAGCTGACGTATCGCTACAGCGGGCGCGACTTCCGGCTCACCGACGTCCACGGCGTGGTGGTCAAGGACATCATGAAGTGATCGCGACCGGTTGAGTCCGCCGGTTGTTTGTTCTTGGTATCGGAGCGTGCCCCGCGTACGCTGCGGGGTATCACAGCCCGCCCGCGGAGGCGGGAGCCCAACGACACCAGGGACGATTCGGATGCCCCGTTCGCTCATCGCCCTCGTTCTTTGCGCCGGTTTCGGCCCGTCTGCCGAGCCCCCTTTAAAAGCCCCTTCCCCGGAACAACTCACCCGGCAACTCGGAGCCCCGGAGTTCGCGACCCGCGAACAGGCGTCCGAGTCGCTGCGCGTGTTGGGGGCCGCCGCGCTGCCCGCGGTGCAACGCGCCACCACCAGCGACGACCCCGAGATCCGCCGCCGCGCGCTCGCACTGCTCCCGGCGATCCAGGCCCGGATCGCGTTCACCCCCCGCCGGGTCGCTATCGATCCGAGGCCGATCACGCTCGCCGCAGCCCTTCACTCACTTCGCCAGCAAACCGGCTACGTCGTGACGGCGGACCCACCGGCCGGGAAGGAGCTTTACACGTTCGGAGTGCCGGACGGGACCTTTTGGGAGGCCGTGGATCGCATCGCCGAGCGCACCAACCGGTCCATCGTCACAACACGCGAAAATATCCGGCTGGTTCCCGGAACCGCACGTTCACCGTTCACCGTTCGGGACGGCGCGTTTCGGGTGACACTGGAAAACATTCACGAGGACCGCAACATCGATTTCAGTCAGGGGACGCCGGGCCGACACGATCACAAGTTGACGCTTCACTTGTCGGTACTTGCCGAGCCTCGATTCGCCATTCTGGGCGGCGGGCCGGCTCAGTTCGCCGAGGTCGTGGATGACCGGGGCGGAAAGCTCCGGGAGGCACCAGACGAAGGGCGGACGCTCTACTTTGGTTGGGATATCACTGGCACGGAGTACGAGGCGTCCGTGCATGGACTTTTGCGGCGCTCGCCGAAGCAGGGTACGCGACTCGCAACCGTTTCGGGGGTCATACCAGTGCTATGCACATCTTGGATTTGTATAACTGATTGCGGATTGCTGATTTAGGGTTTTCACTGCGACGAAATTGGGGTTAACCGAGTGGTCGTGGGACGCGGGGTGGTGCGGGGTCCGCGACCCGGGACATGGAGGTCACCGTGATTCTGCCACCTCATCAGCGCGTCCCACGCTCCCAACCGCACGCGCCCACGGACTTCGCGCGCCAGGTCCTGGAGGGCCTGCCACTGGCCCACGCGTCGCTCGCACTCTTCGCCTATGGCGTTCCCGACCCGGTCCTCGCGGACCTCTACGAGCGACATCGGGGACGCGGCTATGAGGACGTCGTGACCTTCGCCCAACTGGTCACCTGGATCTTCGATGCGCTCATCGAACACCAGGGCTCGGGGCGGCAGGCCCACCTGCGACGCCACCGGCAACCCGACGACGGGTGCCACGAAGCGTTCTACGGCAAGCTCCGGCGCATCCCCCGGGGCCTGAGCGAAGCGTTCCTGCGGGACGTCACCGACCGGTTCACCGCCCTGTTCCCCGAGGTCGTCGCGCACCGCCTTCCGACCTCCTTCGACCGCCTGGAGGTTCTGATCCTCGACGGCAAGAGTCTCAAGAAGGTGGCCAAGCGACTCGTCGACACGCGGGGCACACCGGGCAAGCTCTTGGGCGGAAAACTGCTCGTGGCGTACCGGCCCCGTGACGGGTTGGTGCTCGACATGGCGGCCGATCTCGATGGCGAAACCAACGAGGCCAAACTGATCCCCGATTTGATGCCCCGAGTGCACGCCCGAGGCGGTCCGGCGAAACTGGTGGTCGGGGATCGGTTGTTCTGTGCGTCGAAGCACTTCGCCGAGTTCACCAAGGACAATGGTCATTTCGTGGTGCGGTACGCGCGGACCCTGTCGTTCGAACCCGACCCGAAGCGCCCCGCGGTCACGACCGCGGACCCATCCCAACGAGCCGTGGTCGAAGAATGGGGGTGGGCCGGGAAGCCCAAGGACAAGCTCCGCCGGTACGTCCGGCGGATCACCGTCGCGCGCCCGGTGGGCGAAGCGATTACAATCCTCACGGACCTGCTCGATTCGGCCCCATACCCGGCGACCGATCTGTTGGACCTGTACCGCATCCGGTGGACCATCGAAGGCACGTTCCAAAAGGTGACGGCGATCTTCGCCCTGGGTCGGTTCATCGGTTCGACACCGGAGGCGACCGTGTTTCAGGCGTCGATGTGTTTCGTCCTCGCGAACGTGGTGCAGGTCCTCCAGGGCTATGTGGTTGCGAAGCGGAAGGTGACCATCGACGACCTCTCGACGGCGCAGTTCTGCACGGACTGGCATCGTCAGTTGGCCGCGCTCAAGGAGTTGGTCGAGGTGTCGATGATCGTGTCCCTGATCCCGACGGATCAGACGGCAGAGAGTGTGGGAACGTTGTTGGATCAGTTATTGGGCACGATGTGGAAGCCGGGCTGGGACAAGACACGCAACAAGGCGCCCCGTGCCCACCCGCACGCCGCGAAACAGAAGGGGGCACACACCTCCGTCCAACGGCGTCGACAAGCCCACAAGCCCAACGAGGATCCCTGAACTCAGTTGTGCACAGCACTGGGGTCATACCGCTTCGGGCGGTCGTGGAGCGGCGGCGGGTGGAGGTCGTTCCAACGGGCGCTAAGGGGCAAAAGTTCCGCGTCGGCGACGACGTGCTGGCAATTCAACAGGCCAAGTTCAGCCTCACCGGAGATACGACCATCAACCTTCAGGTGCCCCCCCTCGAGATCAGGGAAACGGATTGGCGGTCTTGGTACCAGCGAGTGACCGTCGAGGACATCTGGGGTAACCGGTTGCCCCGGACGGGAAGCGGATCTGAACGATCCGGAGACGATTGTTACATCTCCGGGTGGTTCGGGCGCCCGTCAGGCTGGTTCAACGCACCCGCCCGGCGCGTCATCGTCGAAGACTGGGTTGTTCTGGAGTACAAGGTGCGGTTCACGTTCAAGGACGTTCCGCTTCCTTGATGCCGCGCCCGCTTCCGGACCCGGGCGGGCGCCGCCCGCTCACACGACCGGGATCGTTGGAACCAGCGAGTCGGCGTTCCCGGCGAGTTGCGCGAGTGCCGTGCAGCCGCCGCACCCGCACTTGTTCGGCATCGGGGCGGTCGTAACGGTGTACACCTCGTCACCAGGCAGGGCCGCCGGGTCGGCCGCCGGCGCCGGGACCTTGCTCGACGCGACTTGGACCCCGGCGTACAGCCCGTCGTAGGTGATCGGCGTGCCGAACGGGGCCGTGGACGGCGCGTTCCCGCCCCCGGCGGTCGCCTGCTCGAAGCTGAACGACCGGGCGTAAGAGCTCTCGCGGTTCGCGCTCGCCGCGATCAGTTCGGCGCGGCCGTCCCCGTTCGTGTCGCGGAGCGACAGCCGCGCCCCGCTCGGGTCGTTCGGGGCGAAGGCGTAGAAGCTCGCCAGCAGCGGCAGCGAACTCGCCTGGGTGCCCGCGTTGGCCGTCAGCGTCGCTCCGGACCACACTTTGATGTGCGCCGGGCCGCGGTCCGGGGTGATCGCCAGTTCCGCGTACCCGTCGCCGTCCATGTCCCCGACCGCCGCGTTGAGCCCGGACCACAGCCCGGAGAACGCGATGAAGTCCGGCGTCAGCCGGGTCGCCACCCCGTTCCGCAGGTCCGCCCCGCTGTACACCGCCACCCGCCCTTCCGCTTGGCCCCCCGTCGTCACCACCAGATCCGCGAACCCGTCGCGGTTGATGTCGCCCGCGGCGACCCGCGCCCCGCCCCGGAACGCCGGGTTGTCGAACGCGAAGAAGCTCGATTGGACCTGCAGCGTTCCGCCGGCCACGCGGAACGTTTGGATGTGCGGGCCGGCCCCGGCGTCGGCCGACACCGCCAGCTCCGCCTTGCCGTCGTGGTCAATGTCCGCCGCCGCCAGGAACAGCCCGCCCATGAACCCCTGGAAGATGACCGTCTGCCCCACCATGATCGAGCCGTCGCGCCCGTCCATGATCTGAACGACGGCCTGCGGCCCGGCCCCGGTGGTGAACGCGTAGTCGGTGACCCCGTCGCCGTTGAAGTCGCCGCTCGCGACCCGCAGCGCCCCGCGGTAGCCCGCGAACGGCGTGAGCCGGCGCCCGGTGTCGCTCAGGGTGTCGCCCGAGACGATGAACAGCGACACGGTGCCGTCGGTGTTGCCGGTGAACGCGACCGGGTGCTGCCCCTCGACCGGAGGGGCGAACGGTGCCGGCGCCGGGCTCGCGGGCGCGGCGGTGCCCCACCCGAGGTCGCGGAGAGCAGCCGAGTCCAGGGCCGACCAGAGGATGCGGGAGCCGATCGTGGTGCTCGGGTCCAGGCTGGCCGGCTGGCCCCCGACGATCACGCCGTCGGCCCAGTGCGCGCCGGCGCCGTCGACCGGTACCGGCCCGCCGTACACCGCCGTCGCGTTGGCCCCGGTGAACGCGCCGTTGCGGACCAGGCTCGTCCACTGGGGGGCGGTGCCGATTCCGAGGATGTGACCCAGTTCGTGGATCGCAACGGAGTAGAAGTCCAGTTCGGTCCGGTCCAGGCCGTCGGTGGTCAGCCCGAAGTGCCAGTTCTGCGTGGTGTCGATCGTGACGCTGCCGCCCCACGGCGCGAACCCGGAGTGCCCGCGGGTCTGCACGGAGCTGATCCACGCCTGGGTGCCAGAGATACTGCTCCCGCCGTACCCGCCGTACCCCGCCGTCGTCCCGGGCAGGTCACGCGACCCGGCGAAGATGACGAGCGTGTTGGCGCCGACGGACAGGTTCGGGACGGTCAGCCGGCCGCCGGTCGCGGGGTCGGTGAAGGACGCGGTCCAGGTGCCCCCGGCGCCCGGGGAGATGGCTGCCAGGTTGGCGCTGAGCAAACCGCCCAGGTCGCTGGCCGCCCGCTCCAGCGTGGCCCGGGCTTCCGGGTTGTTGAACAGCCCGCCGGCGTCGCGCGAGTAGTCGATCTGGAAGACGATCGCGGGCACGTCACGCGTTTCGAGCTGTTCGAGCCGGAGGGCGGTGGCGGTCGTGCTTCCGGTCGGCCCGGTCCGAATGAACATGCGGGTGCCTCGGTCCGTGGCGGGGCACGGGACGGCGGTGCGGGGGCGCGTGCGCGCCCGCACCGGTCCGACCGGCTGTCACGGGTGGTCTGTGAGTGTCGGGTAATCGTGCGCCCGTGCGACACGCGTCGGGCGGAACCGTCCGGGCGCCGAGTGCGAGTCGGCGCGGCGGACCGGTTCGGGAGTGGACCTCGCTGTATCGTGTCCCGGCCTCGCGGCGGGCACGTGGCGCTCGGTCGGTGCCCTCGCGGGCACCCGCTCGTCGACGGCCGGGCGGGGCCGGTCCGGATCGGGTCGAGCGTCTTAGTTACCACTTCCTAGGACACCGTTGCGCGGCGGGTCAAACGGCTGGTTTGCTGCGATTTACAGGTTTTTGCCCGTTATGCTGGGCGCATCAAAAGGTCGGGGCCGAACGCACCCCGTTTTCAGTTCGCAGCACGGAGCCTGTAAAGCGGCGGGAACGCGTTGCCCCTCCGCTGCGCGGCGTTACGCGCGCTTCCGGATCTGTACACGGGAAGCAACTGTCGAACAACCTGACAGGTAACAGCCCGGTCTAACGCCGTAAAGTCGTTCCGCGAAAGCGGAAAGCGAAATGGCGACCGCGGACGGGTGCGACGCAGAAACAAGACAAGGTGTGGCGATGTGGTTCTTATGCGCGTTTATTTAGATTTTTCTGCGGCCGCGGTGCTTTTACGCGTCGTACAGCCACAGCGTTACCGGTTCGTCCGGAAATAACGCCGCGCGCTCGGGCGGCACCAAGATGAACCCGTCCGCTCGGACCGACGCGCTCAGACTGGCCGCGCCGCCGGTGACCGGCGCGACACCGCCTCCCGCGCGCGCCACGCGAACGAAGTCGGTGCGGCCGGGCGCGGACTGAACCTGCTCCATCAGTCTGACTTCTTCGCTTTTGTAAGGCAAACCCCGCGGGCGCCCGCCGAGCTGTCGAATCGCACGCCCCGCAAACAGGTCGTACGCGCACAAGCACGATGCCGGGTTACCGGGCAGCAGGAACACGGCGGCGCGCGCGACGAACCCGATCCCGGTCGGCCCGGCGGGGCGCAACGCGACGCCGTGAACCGCCAACTCGCCGAGTTCCGCCACCGCTCGCGGTACGTGGTCTTCGACCCCGACCGATGTGCCGCCCGTGATCAGAACCACGTCCGCCTCTGCCGCGGCGGCGCGCACGGCGTCGCACGTGATGCCGAAGTCGTCGGGGACGTAGCGCACCGGCTGCACACTCGCCCCGTCACGAACCACGAGTGCCGCGAGCATCGGCGAATTGCTGTCTGCGGTCTTGAACCCGTCGGGGAGCGACCCGGGCGGGAGCAGTTCGTTCCCGGTCACCAGTACCGCGACCCGCGGCCGGCGGCGCACGGGCAGTACGTTCACCCCCAGGGCGGCAGCCAGGGCGACATCTTGGGGGCGCAAAACGCGACCGGCGGGGAGCACCTCATGGTCTCGCGCTACGTCCTCGCCGATCGCAACAACGTTCTTCCCGGCGGCGAGCGGTGAGCGGGCGATCACCCGTCCGTCCGGTTGCAGTTGCGCGAACTCGGCCATCAGGACGGCGTCGGCCCCGTCGGGTACAGGGGCGCCGGTCGTGATCCGCACCGCCTCACCTGGCCCAATTGTTCCCGTGAACGGGCGGGCCGGGAACGCTTCGCCGGTCACCACCAAGGGGGCTGGCGCCTGCGTGTCGGCGGCACGAACGGCGAAGCCGTCCATTGCGGACTTGCGAAACGACGGAACATTGACAGGAGAAACAACAGGCTCGGCGAGCACCCGGCCCATCGTTTCGAGCAGCGGGACCGGTTCCGGCGACAGCGGCCGGAGGCGTGAATCGAGGAGTTCGAGAACGGCTCCCACGCTCGGGCGCTCGCGGAACCCCTTCATTCGCACGTCGTAGAAGGGCACTTTGTCTGTTTCGCTCATCAAAAGTCGGCTCCGGTGCCGGTGCGACCGGTGTAACCGATCGTGTCCCCCGCGATTCGCAAACGTGCCTGTTCGGTACAACCCGCAGAATCATTCGTCTGGGAACGGATTCTCAGGAGTTTCGCTCAAGTCGCAAGTTGAGAGGTCGCAAGTCGGCCCTACATTTGGATGTCATTGGTACCGGTCGTGCCCGGTGCGCGGCCACCCGAGATTGAAATCCGGACTAACCGAACTGCCGCGCCATGGACGACGCCAACACCACAGATGGAGCGACTCCCGTGACAACCCGCCGCTTTCTCCTGTCCGTACTCGCGTTCTCGCTCCTCCTGCCCTTGTCGGGGTGCGGGTGCCGCCGGAACTGCAATTCGTCCTCCGGCAGTTTCGCCCCGCCGCCGTGCTGCCCGGACCGCGGCACGTTGCCCGCTGGGTTCGTCCCGAGCGCCGCGCCGTAACCGCAAACCCCTTGAGCAGAACCTGCGAACCCGCGCACGTCGCACAAACGGCAGCGGGCGCAGGGCGGCGAGCCCGCACGACCGTCACGAACGGACCCGTTTCGCCAACCGGGTTGGTTTTCCCCGTCGCGCCAGCACTCTCGAATTCTCCTAAACTCCGGCTGAATTCGTTCCGCCGAAGTTGCTCGACTCCGCCCCCCGCGCATGATTCATGCGTCGGCAGCGGGACGCCGCGATTTGCCGCGTAAAGGAGTCCACCACAATGAAGAAGCGCCTTCTGTGCCTCGGCCTTGTGGCCGCGGTTTCGCAACTGCTGGTGACCGGGTGCTACCCGATCGCCCGGTTCCGGGCCAACCACCCGTGCCTGTCGTGCGGCCCCGGCGTACACCCTCTGCTCCACCCGATCCAGACCCGCCGGGCGATCCTGGGCGAGCCGGGCGGCGTGGTCGTGGGCGGTCCGGTGGTCGGCGGTCCCGTCGTCGGCCCCATCGCGCCGCCGTGCCACGGCTGTGCGGGAGGTGCACCGGGCATCCCGGTCGGGCTCTCGGGAGGCCCGATCGACGTGACCGGCTACCCGCCGATCGTGGTTTCGTCGCAGGGATCGCCCTCGATCGGCTCGCCGCAACCGCTCACCCCCGGTACGACCGTGACGCCGGGTAACCAACTCCCGGCCCCGATGCCGCTGCCGAAGCAGTAACAGCGGATCACGAACGAGCCGCGCGGGTGAGTCCGGTCACCCGCGCGGCTCATTCGCTTTTTCCTCAGCGGAACTGCCACGCAGGTACAGCGGCTCTAGTGCAAACATTTCTTCACGGGTGAGCGGTCGCATGAGTCGGCTCCCCACCGCAAAAATGCTCTCGACGCGCGGCTCGCGGTCGGTCTCGTTAACCCGCGGGTTGGTGGCGGTGAGCTGGGAATCGTACACCGCCAGCCCGGGACCGCTCAGCCAGTCTTCTGGGACAATTACGGCCGCAAAATCTTTGGCAGAAGTGATTTGCAGATCGGTACTCGGAAGCCAGTCGTCGTGCTGCCGCGCGAACCGCTGGGCGTACACTTGCCCCTGAAGCGCGTCCGAAATGACCCACACGTGCTGAGCCCCTGCGGGCGCTTGGTGCGCGACGGCCCAAAACGCCCCGACGGCCCGAAGTTCACATCCAAGGGCGTAAGCCAGCGCTTTGGCGGTCACGAGGCCGACGCGGAGGCCGGTGTAGCTGCCCGGCCCGGTGCTCGCCATCACGCCCGTGAGATCCTGCGGCGCGAGCGATTCGGCTTTTAGAAGAGCGCCGGCGGTCGGCATCATCTCGCGGGCGTGGCGGCGTGAGGAATCGAGTTCGGCGCGGCCCACAATGGCACCGGCGCGGGCCAGTCCGACGCGAGCGACCCGGCCGGAGGTTTCCAGGATCAGCCAGTTCTGAGTCATTCGTGCCTGCCGCGTGTGCCGAGCGGGCGCAACCGACCGCGCCGGCGGGTGCTGTCCGCGGTACGATCACATCCGCAGAATGTAAGAGCATTCTAAGAGCCCGGCACGGAAGGCGGTGCGGAGATGTCGGATACGGCCACCATGCACATCGACGGGGCGTCGCGGGGGAACCCTGGGGCCGCCGCGTACGCGGTGGTGCTCGCGCGCCCGGGGCTTCCGGTCGTCGAGGAGGCGGACACGATCGGCACGGCGTCCAACAACGTCGCGGAGTACACGGCGCTCGTGGAGGGGCTGGGGCTCGCGGCCGAACTCGGGGTGAAACAGCTCCAGGTGTTCAGCGACAGCGAGCTGATGGTGAAGCAGATGGCGGGCGCGTACAAGGTGAAGAACGAGGACCTGCGCACGCTGTACGAGGAGGCGTGCCGGTTGCGGAAGCAGTTCGAGAGCGTCACCATCACGCACGTGCGGCGCGAGCAAAACAAGCGCGCCGACGCGATCGGCAACGAGGCGCTCGACGGGCGCCCGCGGAAGCGGGGGCAAGTCCCGCCTCCGGTCCACACCCCGCGTCCGGAAGATGGGGCCGGAGGGCACCCTTCCCCGGCGTCCGACGCCCCGGTTCGTACCGACGCGGTCCGGTGCCTCACCGACGCCGCGAACCACTGGGCCGCTAAGGGCCTTAAGGGGCTCCCCCCGGAGGCGGTGTGGGAGCAGTTGTGGTCGCTGCTGGAAGAGTCCGGGGTGCTCAAAAAGAAGGCGAAGTGAGATGCCGGACCTGCTCTTGCTCGAAGAGATCGGCGACGCCGAAGCGGCCCTCGTCGGCGGGAAGGGTTTGAGTCTGGGCAAGACCGCCCGCGCCGGATTGCCCGTGCCGGGCGGGTTCGTGGTCACCACACAGGCGTACCGGCGACTGGTCGAGCGCGGGGTGCGGTCCGATCCGGGGTTCGTTCGGGCGGTCCTCGGCGCGCACGACGCGCTCGGCGGTGGGGCCGTCGCGGTGCGGTCGAGCGCGACCGCCGAGGACGCCGCGGACGCCAGCTTCGCGGGCCAGCAGGAGACGGTTCTCGGGGTCCGGGGCGGGGACGCGCTGCTGGACGCGATCGAGCACTGCTGGCGGTCGCTGTTCACGGCGCGGGCCGTGGCGTACCGGAGCCGGCAGAGCGTCGATGACGCCGCGCTCGCGATGGCGGTGGTGGTTCAGAAGCTCGTGCCGGCCGAGGCCGCGGGCGTGCTGTTCACCCGCGACCCGCTCGACCCCGACGGCCGGCGCATGCTCGTCGAGTCCGCCTGGGGGTTGGGGGAGGTCGTCGTTTCCGGGCGCGTGCAGCCCGACCGCTTCACACTCGATCGCGGTACCGGTGCCGTGCTGAGCCGCACGCTCGGCTCGAAGGCCGTTCGTGTGGTCGGGGGGGCCGAGGAGCACGTCCCAGCGGAGCTTCAGCGGCAGTTCAGCCTCACGGACCCGGCGCTCGCCGACCTCGCGGACCTGGGCCGCCGGGTCGAGGCGTTCTACGGCGACGCCCGCGACATCGAGTGGGCCTACGCCGGCGGCCGGTTCGCGCTGCTCCAGGCGCGGCCGATCACGGCCGCGGGCGCCGCGGAGCGCGAGCGGGTGCGGAGGGTGGTGGTCGCCGAGTTGCGGGCGAAGGCGTACCCGAAGGGGACCGTGTGGGTGCGGTACAACCTGAGCGAGGTGCTGCCCGCGCCGACGCCGATGACGTGGGCCGTGGTGCAGCGGCTGCTGAGCGCCGACGGCGGGTTTGGGGCCATGAACCGCGACCTCGGCGCGGAGCCCGACCCGGCCCTCGGGGCGCTGTCGGGGTTCGACCTCGTCGCGGGGCGGCCGATGGCCAACTTGTCGCGGCTGCCGCGGATGCAATTCTCCCGGCCCCCCTTCGAGTATCCGTTAGGCGAATATAAACGGGACCCGCGGAAGGCCCTGAACCCCAAGCCGGTGCTGAAACCGCTGGCCGGGGCGGGGTGCGTGCTCGGCGTGCTCGCGCTTCCCGGAACGATGTTGAGCCTCATGCGGCTGATGAACACGACGAAGCGGCGGTCCGCCGACTTCGCGCAGCGGTTCGAGCAGGAGACGGCGCCCGCGTTCGCCCGGTCTGTGGCGCAGGCGCTCACTCAACGGTGGTCCGGGTGCGAGCCGGACGCGCTTCTGCTGGAATTTCATGCGTGGATCAACCGGACGCTGGTGGACTTCGCCCGCGAGAGCCTCAAGGCGACCGTGTTCGCCGACCTGGCCTGGTCCGAGGCGTTCGAGTTCCTGAAGCCCAAGCTGGGAGAGGAACGCGCCCGGGCCGCGGTCGGGGAGCTGAGTTTGGGGGCCGCGCCACCGAAAGGGGCCAACCTTGCGGAGGCCGTTCGCGACCTCGCGAGCGGTCACCTGTCGCGGGCCGATTTCCTCGACCAGTTCGGGCACCGCGGCACCAACGAGATGGAACTCGCCCAGCCGAGGTGGTCCGAGGCGCCGCAGGAACTGGACAAGCTGATTCGCGGGGTCGGTTCGCGCTCGCGCCCCGCGGATGAGGTGGCCGTCGGTGCGATCGCCGCAGAAGCGAAGCTCGTCGGCCCCCTCCGCGATCAACTCGCGACGAAGGTTGATCGACTCCGCACGTTCCTGGGGCTGCGCGAGGCGGGTAAGCACTACCTGCTAATGGGGTACGCGGTGATCCGCCGCGCCCTGGTCGAACTGGACCAGCGGTTCGGGTTGCGCGGCGGCATCTTCTTCCTCACCCCGGCCGATCTGCCGGACCTGATCAAAGGTCAAGACCTGTCCGCCAAGATCGCGGCGGCCCGGAAGCGGCGGCAGGCGGAACTGTCGCTGGAGGTGCCCCCGGTGCTGTTCAGCGACGACCTGGACGCGATCGGCCGCCCGCTTCCGGTTCCTGAAGGAGGGAGCAAGTTTGAAGGGGTGGCGCTCTCCGCGGGCGTTGCCGAAGGCCCGGCGCTGGTGCTCACGGAGCCCACCGCGGCGCCGCCCGAGGGCGGGTACGTACTGGTGTGCCCGTCAACGGACCCCGCGTGGGTCCCGCTGTTCGTTCACGCGAGCGCGCTGGTGATGGAAACGGGCGGGGTGTTGTCGCACGGTGCGATTGTGGCGCGCGAGTTCGGTCTACCCGCGGTCGCGGGCTTGCCCGGCGCCACACAGCAAATCAAGACGGGACAGATGGTTCGCGTCGATGGCGCCCGCGGTACGGTAACGGTGCTGGGCGAGACGGCGTGAGCCGAATTCCAAGGTTGGCGCGTAACCCGGAACCCGCATGTTCGCGACAATTCAGTCGCCGATTTCAAACTTGTACCAGGGACCGTCCAGGTGCGTGTATTGCGCGCGAAGCAATTCCTCGACTTCGATCGGTAGCGGTTCCGCTGGCAACCCGTCCGGCGCGTAGATCACACCGACGCGGTCGAAGAGTTTTCCGTCGGTGCTGAAGGCGACCGTTCTTCCGTGGCGCCAAACGTCGGAAATGTCGAACAGCCCCAGGTGCCTCGCTCTCATGTCGTGTGACGGGTTCGGCGCGTCGGCTTGGGCGTATTGCCGGAGGTCCGGTTCGCTTAGCCTGAAGCGAATCAGGAACGGCACGTCGGAAGCTGAAACCGCTACCGCTGCGACCCACACAATCGGAACCGAAAGCCAGATTCCCAGTGTGCGGAACCGCTCTGCCTTCAGCACAATTGCCACGTTGAACAGCCAGAATAACGACGCGCAGCCAACGGTGAAAATCAGGAAAAACATTTCAACAATATCGATTGCGCCGCCGGACGATACCCACAACGGCAACAGGCCCCAGAGCCATAGCGGGGCCATAAGAACGAACGCAATGCGACTGTCCATGTCGTACCATTCGTCGTATTTCGTGCGTTGCGTTGGTACTCGCGGGGGCTGCTTTGATGCACACGCTGGCAGTTAGTCCCAGGACTCGCGAAAGCGCCACCACGGGCCGTAAAGGTGTGTGTGCCGACACGAACCGAGCGGATTCTGACGGTACACCGGTTGGCGCATGAGGTGTCAGAGGTGAATAGCTGGCGCTAACTTTAGACCAACATGGCTCTTGCTGCCCACAGTCCACCTCTGACGCCACATGAGCCCGTGGAAGGCGGACTGTACCGGAGATGCCAGCCCGTAAGTGAGCCACGCACACCCGACGATGCCGCCGAGATACAGCAACACCGCCGCTCCGCAGAAATCAAAGCCGGTGTCGCTCAACACCGTGAGCGCCCAGAGCCCCCACAACCACGCGGCCCCGACAATGGCGTATCGCATGCGGTTCGCTGCTCGCTGGTGATCCGAGATACCGCGTCACAAGATAACGCGATCCGCGCGCCTGTGCGAGTGCGTTGGTGATGACGGGATGCGGCCCGCACCTCGTGTGGCCGGCCGGGACGTTGTGTGCGTTTGGCGCACCGGTTGAGTGGGCGAAATCGTGATCGGGGTGGAACGAAGTCTGGACCGAGACGTTAAACAAGACTCGGCCGCACTGCGGTTCCGCGTTTCCATCTCCGAGTCTGCCGTCCCCTTCGGGTGCATCATGAAGTTTCTCGCGATCCCGCTTTGCCTGCTTGTCGCGCTCGTCGGCGCTGCCGACGACAAGGCGCCGCCGGCGCCGAAGCTGCCGCTGGGCAAAGACACGACGTTCGTGGTCGGACCGCTCGACAAGCAGGGGTACATCGACTACGAGGTCGCCCTCCACGCGGAACTGAGCAAGAACATCACCCCGGAGAACAACGCGAACGCGCTGCTGATTCAGGCGTTCGGCCCCGCCCCCGAAGGCAGCGAACTGCCGCTCGAGTACTTCCGCTGGCTCGACATCCCGGTGCTCCCGAAGGACGGCGAGTACCTCGTCGGCGCGCAAACCTACGCCGTCAAGCAACTGGGCCTGAGCGGCGACCGCCTCGTCGCGTTCTCCGACGCCCAAAGCGACGCGACCCGGCGCCCGTGGGCGGCGAAGGACGTGCCCCCGCTCGCGGAGTGGTTGAAGCTGAACGAGAAGCCGCTCGCGCTGGCGCTGGAAGCGACCAAGCGGCCCGAGTACTTCAACCCGATGGTGTCGCGGCGGAAACCCGGCGAGGGGAGCAACCTCATCGCCGGGCTCTTGCCGACCGTTCAAAAGAACCGCGAACTCGCCAACGCCCTGACCACCCGGGCGATGCTGCGGCTGAACGAAGGCAAGCTCGACGACGCCTGGGCCGACCTGCTCGCGTGCCACCGCCTGGGCCGGCTCCTCAGCCGTGGCGCGACGTTCATTGAGATGCTGGTGGGCGTCGCCATCGGCCAGATCGCGAACCACTCCTCGCTCGCGTTCCTCGACCACCCGGGCCTCACGGCCAAGAAGGCCGCGCAGTGCCTCAAGGACCTTCAACTGGTGCCCCGGCCCGGCGCGCTGGCGGAGACGGTCCGCCTTTCGGAGCGGATGATGGGATTGGACGCGCTCCAGAACATCCGCCGCGCGGGTAGCGGGGCCGACCCGTTCGCGGGGGCGCTGGACGCGGAACTCGCCTTCCCGAACAAGAAGAAGGTGTTCGAGGTGATCGACTGGACCGTGGTGATGCGGACGATGAACGCCCGGTACGACCGGCTCGCCGAGGTGCTGAGCATCAAGGACCGGGACGTTCGTGCGAAGGCGTACGAGAAATTCGAGGCGGAACTCGCGGCGGTCAAAAAGGAGTTCGTGGACGAAGCGAAGATCAAGAAGATTCTGGACGGTAAGGACCCGGGGCCGGCGCTCGGCAAGTTGTTCGCCGACACCCTCATGAGCCTGCTGACCCCAGCCGTTCAGAAGGTGCAACAGGCCTGCGATCGCGGCGAGCAGACGGCGGCGAACCTGCGGCTGGCGTTCGCGCTCGCCGCGTACCAGAAGGACACGGGCCGGTACCCGGCGAAGCTCACCGATCTAGCGCCCAAGTACATCGCCGCCGTTCCCGACGACCTGTTCACCGGCAAGCCGCTCGTCTACAAGCCGACCGAGAAGGGGTATCTGTTTTATAGCTTCGGTGTGAACGGTAAGGACGACGACGGCACGACTTACGGGGAAGAGCCCCTCGGCAGCGACGACCTCCCGATCCGGATGCCGCTCCCGCCGCTCAAGAAGAACTGACACCCATCCTCGTTCCGCGAGGGACCGATGAACGCCGCTCTGCTGTCGTCGCTCGTGCTGGTGTGCGCCGCGGATGAACCGCCGGTCCCGAAGGTGCCGGTGGCGAAGGACACCACCTTCGTCACCGGGCCGCTCGACAAGAACGGGTACATCGATTACGAGGCCGCGCTCAACGACCGACTGGGCGCGGGCATCACGCCTGACAAGAACGCGAACGTGCTGATTTGGAAGGCGCTGGGGCCGAAGCCGGACGACGGTTCGATGCCGCCCGAGTACTTCCGGCGCCTCGGGATCGTCGAACCGCCGAAAGCCGGCGACTACTTCGTAAGCGGACGCGGCTACGCCCGGCGCACGAAACTGAGTGACGAAGACGCGCGGGCGTTTTACGACCAGCAAGCCCGGGCGGCCTCGCGTGCGTGGTCCGCCAAGGAGCTTCCGCGGGTCGCCGAGTGGCTGGAACTCAACGAGAAGCCCCTCGCGGTCGTGATCGAAGCGACCCGGCGCCCGGCGTACTTCAACCCGCTGGTGTCGAACCGCAAAGACGACATCAGCTCGATCATGGGGTGCCTGATCCCTTCGACGCAGAGCGGCCGGGCACTCGCGCAGGCACTCGTGGCGCGGGCGCTGCTCCGCACCCACGAGGGGAAGCTCGATGCCGCCTGGGCGGACCTGATCGCGTGCCACCGCCTGGGGCTCCACCTGATGCACGGGGCCACGTTCATCGAATCGCTCGTGGGCATCTCGGTGCGCGCCATCGCTGCGAACGCCACGCTGGCTTACCTCGAACACACCGACCTGAGCTCCCAGCAACTGCTCGCGAAGCTGAAGGAACTGCGAGACCTTCCCGCGGCACCACCTGCGGCCGATGTGGTGGACCTCGGGGAGCGTCTCAATGCGCTGGACGTGCTGCAAATGGTCCGCAGCGGCAAGGACGGACCCGACCACCCAACCCCGGAGGAGGCCCAGGCGCTCGACATGATCGAGTGGGAGCCGGCGTTCCGGAAAATGAACGCGGCGTTCGACCAGATGGTTGCCGCCATGCGGCTGACCGACCGCGCGGCGCGCGAGAAGCAGCTCAACGCTGTTGGAACAGATTTGGACGAGGTTGCCCGCAAGAACCGCGACCTGAACATACTTCAGAAGTGGGCTCGCGCCAATAACCCGGGAAAGTTCGTTGGCAAAGAGATTGGGGATGTGCTTTCGGCGCTGGTGATGCCCGGACTGCAAAAATGCCAGTGGTCGTTCGACCGCGCCACGCAGACCGATCGGAACCTGCAACTGGCGTTCGCGCTCGCGGCGTACCGTAAGGACACGGGCCGGTACCCGGCGAAGCTCGCCGACCTGGCGCCCAAGTACATGGCCGCCGTTCCCGATGACCTGTTCACCGGCAAGCCGCTCACCTACCAGCCGGCCGAGAAGGGGTACTTCTTCTACAGCATGGGGGAGAACGGCAAGGATGACGGCGGGCGCGGGCGCGACGACGAGCCGCGCGGCGACGATCTCGGCGTGCGGGTGCCGCTTCCCGCTCTGAAGCCGTGACCGACTGGCACTCACTTTAGCTTGTGGAGGAGGACGGTTTCGGTCGTCGGGCTCGGTTCGCCCAGACGCCGGGCGCGGGCCGCGGCCGCGAGCCGCGCCGCCTTCTCGAACGCCGCCGACGCGGTCACCCGGGCCACCTCGCGAGCGACTTCTGCGGCGTCGAACTCGATCCGGGTGAGGTGCCGCACGTCGTCCTTGTGGCGCTGCTCCCGGGCTTGCACCTCGCGAGCCATGCGGTCGAACACCCGGGCCAGTTGGCCCAAATCGTCCCCGCGGGCTACGACCGGCGCGAGCAACTTCGGGTCGAATTCGCCCCGCTCCACCAACTCGGCCGCACGGGTCAGCGCCGCCACGGCCCGGAGGTACGCGACCTCCTGGTCGCGGAGCCGCTTCTTGTCGAGGCACGCGTTCACGCGCGCGTGCAAGAGGACCGGGTCGTAGGGCTTGTGGAGGTAGTCCTCGGCCCCCATCTCGATGCACCTCACGACCTCGGCCGTCTCGTCGATCGCCGAGACCATGATGACCGGTAGCGATTGTAAGTTCTGGTCGGCCTTGAGCTGCCGCAGCACCTCGTACCCGTCAACCTCCGGCATCATGATGTCGCACAGCACCAGATCGAACGGGGCGCGGCGGACCGCGTCGAGCGCCTCGCGGCCGTTCGCGGCCTCGACGGTCTGGAAGCCGCGGGAGCCGAGCCGCCGGCACAGCATGACCCGGTTCGCGTCGTTGTCCTCGACCACCAGGATGCGCTTGGGACCGACGGCGCACGTGTCCGCCCGTTCGGCCTTGGGGGGCGCGGGCGAGTCGGGGAGGAGCGTGGCCCCGGGGTCCGGTTCCGGTTCGGCGTGCGCCGCCGCGGCCTCGCGGCCCTTCGCCAGCCACTCATCGAGCTTGCGGTACAGTGCGTCCCAGTTGACCGGCTTGGTTTCGAAGTCCTGGCACCCGGCGGCGAACGCCTTATCCTTTGCGTCAAAGGTGGCGTGCGCGGAGAGCACGATGATCGGAATAGGCGCGGTGGCCGGGTCGGCCTTCAGCCGGCGCGTGGCCTCCCAACCGTCGATGTCGGGCAGGCCGAGGTCCATGAGGATCACGTCCGGCCGCTCGCTCCGCGCGAGCGCGACGGCGCCGAGGCCGGTGTCGGCAGGGAGCACGGTGTACCCTTTGCGTTCCAGCCGGCGCCGGAACATTTCGCGGTTCACCTGCTCGTCTTCGACCAGAAGGACGTGTGGCATGGGTGGTCGCCGGAGTCCGGTACGGGCGTACCCGGGCGCTCAGCCCGGTCGTTCCAGTGTACCCGATGTGCGTGCGGACCGCACGCGCCGCCGCGGGTTTCGCTTCGATGGCCGCTGAGCGGCTTGCGGCGCGGCGCCGCGCCGGCGTACAATCAGCTTCCGTTGCGTCCTCCCCTTTCACAAGTACGCCGATGCGCACCTGGATTCGCAACGTTTACCTGGCGACGACCACGCTCGCGGCCGGGATGTCCGTCACGCTCCGGTACTTCGTGCAGTCGTTCCGGCGCGGCACGTTCGCGGCGCACTTCGCGTACCCCGAGCGGCCGGTGCCGGTGCGGCCCCGCTACCGCGGGTTCCACCGGTTCGACCTGACCACGTGCATCGGGTGCGACAAGTGCGCCCGCGCGTGCCCGGTCGATTGCATCTACATCGATAAGGAAAAGGCGCCGCCGCCCCACAAGGGGTTCGTGGTGACCGGGTTCAAGATCGATTACACGAAGTGCATGTTCTGCGCGCTGTGCGTGGACCCGTGCCCCGTGGACTGCATTTTCATGGGATCGAACCACGACATCAGCACGTACACCCGCGACGGGTGCGTCGTCGATTACGCGAAGCTGCCCCTCGCGGTGGCGTGGGGGCAGGCGACGCTGAACCCGACCGCGGTTCAGGAGTCGAAGCGGGTCAGCCTGCCGGTGTGGACGAAAACGGCCGAAGCCGCGAAGCCGGTGGCGGATGGGAAAGCGTAACGTAATCGGCCGCAACGGGCCGGTGGCGCGAGCCTCCGGAGTGTTGGTCGCGACTCACGCCGATGTGGACGCTGCCCATGACTGTTCTGGTCCTCTTTGTGCTGATCTTCCTCGCGGTGGGGGCGACGCTCTTGGCCGCGAACCTCGTAATCGGTTGGTTCGTCCGCCCTGACCGGCCGAACCCCGAAAAGGCCGAGGTGTACGAGTGCGGCGAGCAACCGGTCAGGAGCGCGTGGGTGCAGTTCGACCTCCGGTTCTATGTGGTCGCGCTGCTGTTCGTGATCTTCGACGTGGAACTCGCGTTCTTCTTCCCCTGGGCGGTGGTGTTCGGCAGCGCGAACCGCGCCGCGGACGAGTCCAAGCCGGTGGCGGTGCGGGCCGAAGCGGCTGCGAATTTGCAACCGCGGGGAGCGAACCCCGGGGAACAGGTCGCGCCCGACCCGGCCGCGGCGCGGGCGCTCGCGTGGATCGCCTTCGCGGACATCATGGTGTTCTTCGGCGTGCTGCTGGTCGGGTTCGCGTACCTGTGGCGGCGCGGCGACCTGGAATGGGTCCGCAGCGTTGCCGCGCAAGGCCCCGAACCCGAAAACGGGACGACATGAACGACGCCACACTGACTGGGATCGCGGCCCCCGAAGCGGCCGGCGAACCGCGCGCCGGCATGCCCGTTTCCATCGGATCGGGGTACGACCTGTTGGAAGAGGTCGGGCGCGGGGGCATGGGCGTCGTTCACCGCGCCCTCGATCGCGGGCTCGCCCGCGAGGTGGCCGTCAAACTCCTCCAGGACCGCTACGCCCCCGACTCCGCCGCGGCGGCCCGGTTCGTCGAAGAGGCCCGCATCACGGCGCAGCTCCAGCACCCGGGCATCCCGGCCGTTTACCAAGTGGGGACCTGGGACGACGGGCGGCCGTTCCTGGCCATGAAACTGATTAAAGGGCGCACGCTCGAAGAGCTGTTGAAGGACGAAGGGCCGTCGCCGACGCGCTGGCTGGGCCGGTTCGAGAGCGTCTGCCAGGCGGTCGGGTACGCGCACGCGCACGGCGTCATCCACCGGGACCTCAAACCGGCCAACGTGATGGTGGGGGCGTTCGGCGAAGTGCAGGTCATGGACTGGGGGCTCGCCAAGTTCCTGAGCCCGGCTACCCCGGGCGATGCGGCGGACGCGGGCCGCGAGTCCGCCGCGGGCGGCGAGGCCCTGTCGCTCCGCGAATCGAGCGCGTCGTTCACGCAGGTGGGGAGCGTTCTCGGCACGCCGGCGTTCATGCCGCCGGAACAGGCCCGCGGCGCGGGCGAAAGCGTCGATTGTCGGTCGGACGTGTTCGGGCTCGGGGCAATGCTGTGCGCGCTCCTGACCGGTGCCCCGCCGTTCGGCGGCGCGAGCGCGCAATCCGTGTGGCGGAACGCGGCGGCCGGGCGGACCGAGGAGGCGCTCGGGCGGCTGGACGCGAGCGGGGCCGATTCGGAACTGATCGCGCTGTGCAAGCGGTGCCTGGCGACCGACCCGGCGGTGCGCCCCGCGACGGCGACCGAAGTCGCGACCGCCGTTGCGGGGTTGCGGCAGGCGGCCGACGAGCGGGCCGAGGCGGCGGAGCGGGAGCGGCTCGCCGCGGCCGTCCGCGAGGGCGAACAGCAGAAGCGCCGCAAGGCAATTATCGCGGGCGGGGCGGCTCTCATTGTTGTTCTCCTGCTCGGTGTTGCGGGGACCGCGGTCGGGATGGTGAAGGCCCACCGGGAGCGGGCGGAGGCGAAGGCGGCCGAAGCGGACGCTCAGGCGGCCGAGGCCGAGGCGCGGCGGCTCGGGGCGGTGGCCGAGCGGGAGCGGGGCCGGGCGGCGGCCCGGCTCGGCAAGGCGGTCGAGGCGATCGAGAAGGCGGTGAACCGGGCCGGCACCGCGCGGTGGGCGCGGGACCCGGCCCTCGCCGCCGAGCGGCGCCGGGTGCTCGAAGACGCGCTCGCGTTTTACGAGGGCTTCGGGGAGGCCGACGACCCGGTCATCCGGCGGGAAACGGCGGTGGCGTACCGGCGGATCGGCGGGGCGTACTTGCTGCTGGCCGATTACCCGAAGGCCAGCGACTACCTGGGCCGGGCGCGGGTCCTGTGCGAAGGGTTGGTCGCGGACTTCCCGGACGACCCGCGGTTCGTAGCGGATCTGGCCGAAGCTCGGCTGTTCGCGGCCAACGAGGCGGCCAGCGCGGGGCGGGCCGGGGACGCGCTGGCCGTGTACCGGGACGCGGTCGCCGCGGCACGGCGGGCCGCGGCGACCGCGCCGAGCGACGACGCCCGGCAGACGCTCGTGTCGTGCCTGATCGGGTACGGGTTCTTCACCATGCAGTCGGAGCCGCGGACGGCCGGTCCGCTGTTCCGCGACGCACTGCGGGAGGTGGACGAACTGCTCGCCCGCCCCGAATGCCCGTTCGCCCCCCGGGCCCTTGCGGTCTACGCGATCGCTTCCGTGGCCATCTTCGACTTCAACGCCGGCCGCCCCGCGGACGGGCTGGCGAAGGTGCGGCGGGCGTCCACGCTTGTTACCGAAACGACCCCGGACCCCGCCGCCCCGGCGCATTACCGGGACCTGTTCGATATGACCGACGGGCTGCTCAAGACGATGGACGGGATGGCGCTGGCGACGGCCCAACCGGCCCGGGCCGTCGCCCAGCTCCGCGCCGGCGCGGAGGTGTTCGACGGGCTGCTCGCCGTTTACCCGAATGCGTTCCAGTACCGGTCCTACCAGATTATGATCCTGAACCAGGAGGTCCGGTTGCTCACGAGCCTGGGGCGGACGGAAGACGCCGAGCGGCGGCGGGCCGAACTGATGGCCGCGGCGGACGTCGTTCTGAAGACCTCGCCCAGCACGCCGTTCGTCCGGCAGATGGTCGCCAACCAGCGCTCGTTCGCGCTGGTCCACCGGGTACAAGCCGGGGAGGTGGCCGATCTGGACCGCCGCGTCGATGATTTGCTCGCCACCGCCGGCCGCGACCCGAACCTGGCCGGCGTGCGGTACAACGCCGCCTGCGCGCTCGCGCAGGCGGCCCGGTCTGCTCCCCCCGAGCCCCGCGAGCGGTGGGCGGCCCGGGCGGTCGCGCTGCTGACCGAACTGCTCGACGGCCCGTTCTACCGCGGCCCGACGAACCCCCGCCACATCGACACCGACGCCGACCTCGACCCGGTCCGCGCGCGGGGCGATTTCCAGGCGTTCCGGGCCGAACTGTGGAAACGGTTCCCGCCGCCCCCCGCCGGCGCCCCGGCCCCGCGCCCCAAACCGGAGAAGTGACTCATGGGACTGCTCGAAGGCGCGATGCGCGACGGGTTCGTGGCCACGAACCTGGAGCACGCGATCAACTGGGCGCGGGAGTCGTCGCTGTGGCCCATGACGTTCGGTCTGGCGTGCTGCGCCATCGAGATGATGGCCACGGGGGCGCCCCGGTACGACATCGACCGGTTCGGGGCGGGTGCGTTCCGCGCCACCCCGCGCCAGGCCGACCTGATGATCGTGGCCGGCACGGTGAACCTGAAAATGGCGGAGCGGGTGCGGCGCCTGTACAACCAGATGCCGGACCCAAAGTTCGTGATCGCGATGGGCGCCTGCACGTGCGGCGGCGGGCCGTATTACAAGTACGGCTACAACGTCGCGAAGGGCGTCGATCTCATCGTCCCCGTGGACGTGTACGTTCCGGGGTGCCCGCCGCGCCCGGAAGCGTTGCTGGAAGGGCTCATGCGCGTGCAGGACAAGATCCGCAAGATGCGTGAGCTTACAGAGGGGCGGCCCGCGACGCTCCCGGTTCCGGCGCGAACGGGTCGCGTGGCGCTCCCGCCGGAACTGACCGACCCCGCGAAGGCGGTCGAGTTCCTGAAGGACAACAAGGAACGCGCCAGGCCGGTGAAGTGAATGAGCGAGTGGAGTTCCCCACGAAAAGTGGACAGGCTCTAGCGGCGAGTTTAGTTATACGTTCGCTCGTACACCTCTATGGCAACGTGCCCTAGCGATGAGTGCCGTCGGGCGCGGTTGTAGAACGCCTTGATGTGCTCGGAGATGCTCGCCTTCGCGTCCGCGCGGGTGGCGTAGTCCTCGTCGTGAACCAGCTCCTTCTTGAGCGACGCAAGACGCTCTCCATGGCCGCATGATACCAGCACTGGCCGACCCGCTCATGCGGCACGTGATCCGCTCCTCCGCCAACCGCCGCTGGTCGTGCTGGCTCGCGTACGGGCTCCCCCGATCCGAATGAGCCACCAACCCCGGAGACGAGCGGCCAACGCCATCTCCAGCGCGTCCACCACCAGCCGGCTGGTCATCGTTTGATCCATCCACCCGCCCAGGGCCACGCGGCGTAACAGGTCCTCGACGGCCGCCAGGTACAGCCGCCCCTCGCGGGTCGGGATGCACGTGATGTCCGCACACCCGCGCGTGTTCGGCTGCTCTGGGTCGAAATCCCGGTCGAGGACGTTCGGTGCGACCGGCAGCCCGTGGTTGGGGTCGATCGTCTGCCGGAACTTGCGCGTGGCTTTTGCAGCGATTCCGCCCCCGCACGATCCGGGCCACGAAGTTCACGGAACACGCGTGCCCCTTCGCTACGAGTTCGGCGTGGGCGCGTGGGCTCACGTAGCGAGCCTTCACGTCGGCGCGAATCTCCTTTACCTCTTCGGTCAACTCCTCGCGTCGAACCTCGGCGGCACTGGGCTCCCGCGACCGCCACACGTAGAACCCGGACCGCGACACGTCCAGCACCCGGCACACCAGCGCGATGGGCCACTCGGTCTTGTGTTCCTCGATCCCGGCGAACGTCACTTCATCCGGGTGGCGTAGAACGTCGGGGCTTTGTTGAGGATGTCGCGCTCCATCTCCAGCCGCTTGACGCCGGCCCGGAGTTGTCGCAGTTCCTCTTCGACCGGTGTCAGGTGCCCCGATCCCGGGAACGCCTCGGCACCCTTCTTGAGGACCGCCTTCTTCCCGTCGTGGAGCCGGTTCTCGGTGGCCGAGGCGGCGCGCCGCCTCGGCCACCGAGAGCTTCTGCTCGGTGATCATCTGGACCGCCTGGAGCTTGAACTCCGGCGTGTAGACCTTGCGCGTACCAGCCGTTGTGGTGTCTGAATACTCGGAGTTTACACCGCTTTGCCGCTGTCCACCTTTCGTGGGAACTTCACGCCGTGGCCGAACTCATGCGGGGAGCCGGGATCGCCGCGAAAACGAAGCGCAAGTTCCGGCAGACGATCGACCCCAACCACGGGCTGCCGGTCGCCGAGAACCGACTGGCTCGGACATTCGACCCGGACCAGACGGAAGCGGTGTGGGTCGCGGACATCACCGACATTCCGACCCGCGAGGGGCGGCTGTACCTGGCGGCCGTCGAGGACCTGTTACGCCGCGTGGCCCTGGGCGGGTGGATGGATCAAACGATGACCAGCCGGCTGGTGGTGGACGCGCTGGAGATGGCGTTGGCCCGCCTCGCCCCCACAGGCTTCCATCTCCGGGGTTGGTGGCTCATTCGGATCGGGGGAGCCCGTACGCGAGCCAGCACGACCAGCGGCGGTTGGCGGAGGAGCGGATCACGTGCCGCATGAGCGGGTCGGCCAGTGCTGAGACAACGCGCCGATGGAGAGCGTCTTGCGTCGCTCAAGAAGGAGTTGGTCCACCACGAGGATTACGTCACCCGCGGGCAGGCACGAGCCAGCATATTCGAGTACATTAAAACGTTATACGACAGGATTCGAAGGTGCGCGTCACTAGGCGACGTTGCGCCAGATGAACACGAGTGAACGTACAATCAACCCCCGCCGCTAAAAGCAGCCGCTTTTTTGTGGGAAACTCCACATCCGGGGTCTGATAATGACAATCCGCCGAAGCCAACAGCAGGACACTAACATGCCTTCGTCGCCCCTCCGCTCGCCCGAACTTCTGGAATCGCGGGACCTGCCGGCCACCGTGTTCGTGTGGGACGGTGGGGGCGCCGACGCCCTCTGGAGTACCGCCGCCAACTGGGTCGGCGACGTGGCCCCGACCGCGGCCACGACCGACCCGGCCGGGGTGGTGATCCAGTTCAACGGCGGGGTCGCGTCCGCAATGGATGTCACCGGACTGACCGTCGATCGGATCGAACTCCTGGGGAGCAACAACCGGGTAGAAATCGCCACCGACACGGTACTACGGCTCAACGGCGGGGTGCTGCCCGACAACGTGATCAGCGGCGGCACCGGGAACGCGATCGTCAACCAGGACCTCCAGATCCTTTCGACCAGCCAACTCGACTTGGTCGGTGGCGCCCCGGTGCTCCACACGGACACCGGCGCCGAGCTGACGGTCCGGGCGTACATCACGGGCACCGTCGGGCTCACCAAGACCGGCGACGGGCGGCTGGACCTCCAGAACAAGACCACCGGCTCCAGCTTTTCCGGTCCCGTTCAGCTACTCAGTGGTACCACCTACCTGGGCACCCTGGAGCAGGCCGGTGGGTACGTGTTCGGTGCCACCGTGCGGGACAGCCTAGTGCTCGGACCCGGTGCCCGTGCGGTGGTCTCCGGGCACGCGCAGTTCGATGAGGGACCAGGCGTTCCGCCGTACAACGGTCGGCTGGTGCGGCAGGGGACCGCGGCCGTAACCTTGGGCGCCGGCGCCACCCTTGATATGACAAACGAACTCGTGGTTCTGAAATCCCTGGCCGGAGACATCGGTAGCACCGTGATCCTAGCGAGCACGGTCCCGTTGTTCGTCGGCAACACGGGTGATCCGGCTGAAGACGTCACGTTCGCGGGCGCGTTTGTCGGCGCCGGAAGCGTCAATTACGCGAACCTGGGGACCTGGACGCTGTCCGGCCCCAACACGTTCGAGGGCGCGATTTACGTCGACGCCGGGACCCTCCGGGCGGGTGCCGCGGGCACGCTGTCGCCCCGCGGACAGGTGTTCCTGTTCGAGACCACGCTCGACCTCAACGGGTTCGACCAAACCGTGAGAGGAGTGGGCGACGCCGCACCTCCCATCGGGGCGGTGGGGCAGTCCCGGGTGCTGCTCGGATCGGGCCGGCTGACCATCAACTCGATCCTTCCCGAAGAGAGGATAAACGGGGTGATCAGCGGGACCGGCGGGCTGACGCTGTCGGGGCCGGGGCGGCTGAGCCTCTTGGGCGCGAACACGTACACCGGCGGCACGGTGGTGCGGGACGGTGCCGTTCTGAACGTGAACGGCACAACGTTCACCGACATCACCCTCGACGACTCGATCTTCCAGGGGAGCGGCACGACCGGCAACATCGGGTCCAACGGCGGGGGCGAACTCGGCCCCGGTAACAGCCCCGGGCGGCTGAACGTCGGCGCCCTGACCCTGGGGCCGACGGACACGATCACGATCGAGCTGGAGGGCTCGGTCCCGGGGGGCGGGTACGACCAGATCGCGACCCGCGGCGCGGTGACGCTGGCGGGCACGCGGCTGAACCTGCGGGTCGGCTTCGCGCCTGCGCCCGGGAGCCGGTTCACCATCGTTCAGAACAACTCAGGCGCGCCGGTCTCCGGCACGTTCGACGGGTTGCCCGAAGGGGCGGTGTTTACCGCCGGCGGGGTCACGTTCCGGATCACCTACCGGGGCGGCGCGGGCGGGGACGTGGTGCTCACGGTTCCGGGCGCGGGGGCGGAGGCGCCCGCGACGGGCTCACCGATCCTGGTGCCGTCCCCGGGCCGTTCGGGCACGGTCCGGGTGTTCGATCCGGTGAGCGGGGCGGTCCGCGAGTTCGCGCCGTTCGCGGGGTACGCCGGCGCGGTGGTCCTGGCCGCGGCCGACGTGAACGGCGACGGGGTTGCGGACACGGTGGCCGCGACCGCCGGGGCCGGCGGGCACGTGCGGGTGTTCGACGGGGCGACCGGCGCCGAACTCATGAGCTTCCTGCCGTTCGCGGGGTTCGCCGGCGGGCTGAGCGTGGCGGCCGCGGACCTCGACGGGGACGGGTGCGCGGACCTGATCGTCGGGGCCGGCGCGGGCGCGCCGAACGGGCACGTGAAGGTGTTCGGCGGGCGCGACGGGGCGCTGCTCCAGAGCGTGCTGGCGTTCGAGGGGTTCGGCGGCGGGGTGCGGGTGGGCGCCGGGGACGTGAACGGGGACGGCCGCGCGGACCTGATCGTCGGCACCGGGAGCGGCAGCAGCCACGTGAAGGTGCTCGACGGCCGGGACCTGTCGGTGCTGAGGAGCTTCTTCGCGTTCGAGGGGTTCGGCGGCGGGGTGTTCGTGGGCGCCGGGGACGTGAACGGGGACGGCCGCGCGGACTTGGTGGTGGGCGCCGGCGCGGGCGCGCCGGGGGGGCACGTGAAGGTGTTTGACGGGCGGGACGCGTCGCCGCTGGGCGGCGCGCTCGCGTTCGACGCGCCGTACCTCGGCGGGGTGTCGGCGGTCGGCGTGGCCGACGCGGACGGGGACGGGGCGCCAGACGTGGTCGCCGTTTCGGCCACGGACCCGTCACACGTCAAAGCGTTCCGCGGGTCCGATTGGGCGGTCGTGCGCAGCGTCCGGCCGTTTGGTTAATGGGCTGCCGGTGCGGGAGCTTGGGGCCGGCGCGGGCGGACCGCCCTTCTGCGCCGGGCCGTAGCCGGTCGTGCGCCCGGCGGCGTGCGCGCCGGCCCGCGGGCGGCCTACACAACCGGGCCGGCGTGCTTAGAACATCACCTTCCGGCCCGCCGAGACCACGGAACCCGCGCATGAGCCTTCCGCACCCGCTCCCGCACACCCGCACCCGCACCGTCAAGTTCCCCACCGCCGCCGCCGCCGCCCGGCACGTCGCCAAGGAGATCGACAAGCTGATCCGGGCCCGCAACGCGGCCGGCAAGCACACCGTCCTCGGGCTCGCCACCGGCAGCACCCCGGTGAGCCTGTACCGCGAGCTGATCCGGCTCCACAAAGAAGAGGGGCTGGACTTCTCCCGGGTGGTCACGTTCAACCTGGACGAGTACTACCCGATGGCCAAGGAGAGCCAGCACTCGTACTTCCGCTGGATGCACGAGACGCTGTTCAGCCACATCAACGTGAAGTGGGAGAACATCCACATCCCGGACGGCGCGCTCAAGCCCGACGAGGTGGACGCGGCGTGCGAGGAGTACGACGAGAAGATCCGCTCGTTCGGCGGGATCGACATCCAGGTGCTCGGCATCGGCCGCACCGGACACATCGCGTTCAACGAGCCCGGCAGCCCGCAGAACAGCCGCACCCGGCTGGTCACCCTCGACAGCATCACCCGCCGCGACGCCGCCGACGGGTTCTCCGGCGAGAAGAACGTGCCGCACCACGCCCTCACGATGGGCGTCGCGAGCATCCTGGAGGCCCGCCGCATCTTCCTGATGGCGTTCGGTGAGCATAAGGCGAGCATCGTTTATAAGGCCGTCGAGCAGGCGCCGACCGAGGCCATCTCCGCCAGCTTCCTGCAGGACCACCGGGACGCCACCTTCGTCCTCGACGAGGCCGCGGCGGCCGAGCTGACGGCCATCAAGCGGCCGTGGGAGGTGGGGCCGTGCCGGTGGAGCCCGGAGCTGGTCCGCAAGGCCGTTGTGGCCCTGGCCCTGACCGTGAAGAAGGGGCTCCAGAAGCTCAACGACGACGACTTCCGCGACCACCACCTGTACGAGCTGCTGCGCGAGAAGGGGCCGGCCGAGCAGATCGGCGAGGCCGTGTTCCACGACCGCATGGAGACGATTAAGCCGTACCCGGCCGGGCGGGTGACGGGCGACGGGGACCGCAAGACCGCGATCGTGTTCTCGCCGCACCCGGACGACGACGTGATCTCGATGGGCGGCACCATCATCCGGCTCGTCGAGCAGGGGCACAAGGTCCACATCGCGTACATGACCAGCGGGAACGTGGCGGTGTTCGACCACGACGCGCGGCGGTTCGTGGACTTCGTGGACGAGTTCCTCCAGTCGTTCGGCACCTCGGCCGAGCAGTCGTCGGCGGGCACGCTCAAGGAGCGGGTGTACCAGTTCCTCGACGCCAAGAAGGCGGGCGAGCGGGACAGCCCGGAGGTGCTCAAGGTGAAGTCCGTGATCCGCACCACCGAGGCCCGCGCGGGGGCGCTGGTGTGCGGCATCCCGCCGGAGCAGCTCGAGTTCATGGACCTGCGGTTCTACCACACCGGCACCCGCACCAAGAACCCGATCCACCCGCAGGACATCGAGGACATCGTGGCGCTGCTGAAGCGGCTGAGCCCGGACCAGGTGTACGTGGCCGGCGAGCTGAGCGACCCGCACGGCACGCACCGGGTGTGCGCCGAGGCGGTGTTCGCCGCCGTGCGCCGGGTCCGGGCCGAGGGCGTGACCCCGGACGTGTGGCTGTACAAGGGCGCGTGGGAGGAGTGGGAGCCGCACGAGATCGAGATGGCGGTGCCGCTGAGCCCCGACGTGGTGGAGCGCAAGAAGCAGGCCATCTTCCGGCACCAGAGCCAGAAGGACAAGGCGATGTTCCCGGGCGGCACGGACCGGCGCGAGTTCTGGCAGCGGGCCGAGCAGCGGAACATCGCGACCGCCCGGACCTACGACGCGCTCGGGCTGCCCGAGTACTACGCGCTCGAGGCGTTCGTGAAGTGGAACGACGGCTGACGCCGCCGGCCGCCCGTTCCCGGGCGCCGGCTCGCACGGGAATTGCGGATCAACTCGGGTGCGGGGCCGATCGGCCGACTGGCGGTCGGCCCCACAACATCACGTAACATTTCGCCACCGCTGCTCACCTGCGTGACTCGAAGACTTCGGCGCGGATGCGCGCCCGTGCCGGAACGAGTGCCGCACCGACGGTCGCGACCTCTTCTGTTCGGTAAAAACCGCCGTCGCCCGATGTGCCGGCGGCACAGGGCCGTCTATCTGGCGATTTTCCTTGCATCCTACCGGCGCCATGGTAATGTGAGCTTCGGGTGTAGGCTCTCCTAGCACGCTCGCACCTTCTTTGCACCGGTGGTTCGGCGGTCCTTTTGACGCGCTCATTGCCGGTGCGTTTTTGCCTTCATTTTCTCAGAGGTCCGTCGCTCATGCTCTCCCTCTCTCCCCGTTCGCGGCGTGGGTTCACGCTGATCGAACTACTCGTCGTGATCGCGATCATCGCGATCCTCATTGGCCTCCTGCTCCCCGCCGTGCAAAAGGTCCGCGAGGCCGCGGCCCGGATGAAGTGCACGAACAACCTCAAGCAGATGGGGCTGGCCGTTCAGAACCACCACGACACCACCGGGTACCTCCCCCACGGCGGAACGGGCTGGGACCGCGCCCCGGCCTACTCGGCCCCGGGCACCCCGTACGGGCTGAAGGACCAGGGCTGCGGGTGGGGCTTCCACATCCTGCCGTTCCTGGAACAGGACAGCCTGTACAAGGGCGGCGGGACGACGACCGTGGACGCCGCGTCCACGCAGGTGCGCGGGACGCCGGTGAAAGCCTTCTACTGCCCGTCGAAGGCGGGCTCGAGCCCCCGCGTGTTCAGCGGCGGGTCGTGGTACGGCCCGGGCGGGACGGTGAACTTCGCGCAGAGCGACTACGCCGGCTGCCAGGGCACGAGCAACAACGGCGCGATCTCTTACCACGACTGCAAGTGGAGCGGCTGGCCCGCCCCGGCGCCGAACACGTTCACCCCGGCCATGGACATGCTCAACCTGGCCGCGATCACGGACGGCACCTCGAACACCATGCTCATCGGCGAGAAGCGGCTGAACTCCGCGGCGCTCGGCGGGTTCCAGGGCGACGACAACGAGGGCTACACCTCGGGGTGGGACCACGACGTGATCCGCGAAACCGACCGGCTCCCGCTCCCGGACACCAACACGGGCGACGGCAACGGCTGCTTCGGCGGCCCCCACTCCGGCGGGTTCGTCACCGTCTTCTGCGACGGCTCCGTCAAGCTGATCAGCTACTCCGTGGACATCACCACCTTCAACCGCCTCGGGCAGCGGAACGACGGCCAGCCCATCACCGGCAACTACTAACGGCGCGCCGCCCCGCCGCGCGTTCGCCAGTCCGCATGGGCGGGGCCGATGGCTCCGCCCGTGCCGTTTGGCTTTCCATCATTTCGTCGGAGCGCTAAGCATGATTCGCCGGATCAGTCCGTTTCAAGCGATTTTGTTCCTCGCCATCTGCGCCGCATCGGGCTGCGGCGGCTCGCAGGGCAACCGGGACGACTCGCCGCGCGGCGTCGTCAACGGCAAGCTGGTCGATAACAACAAACCGTTCGCGCTGGACGCGTCCAAGGTTCCCGTTCCGAAAGGCGCCCGGTCGTTGCCCCCCGGGGTCAGTGGCGCGCTTTCGATCGTGTTCATCTCGAGCGACACGAAAGAGTCCTACACCGCCGACGTGAACGCCGACGCGGGCACGTTCCAGGTGAAAGGGATCGACGGGAAGGGGATTAAAGCCGGGCGCTACCGGATCGCGGTAACGGGGCGGATGGGGATCTCTCCGGACACCCCCGATTACTTCGGCGGCAAGTTCACACCGGAGAAAACCCAGATCCTCCGGGACGTGAAGGCTGGAGACGAAGTCGTGATCGACGTCGCCAAGCCGCAGGGGTGAGCCCTCGACGAGTCGTTTCCAGTTCCGGGGCGCGGGGTTTTGCCCCCGGGAACTGGGAACGACCGGGCCGTTTCGGACTCGGGACAACGCTCTGGGAACACGGGGCGAATGCACGCGACCGCCGCGCGCCCGGCTCGTCCGAAAAGCCGGACACGCCCGCGGCGAACTACTTAGAAAGAGCGCGAACGCACTCCTTCCGCGGAGCCCGAACCGTGTCCACCCCCGCACCCGACCTGCCGCCGATCAAAGAGTACAAGTCGCAGCAGTACGAGTTCAGCGACGAGCACAACCGCGAGATCTCCGCCCTCGCCGACGCGATGCGCGCCACCTCCAACCTCATGATGCTGGTGGGCTCGCGTTCGTGGCGCTGGCCGCGCTCACGGTCGCGCAGGCGGCACAGGCGAGCGGCAACTACGGCCCCGCGCTCGGGCTGGGCGCGGCGGCGCTGCTGTGCCTGTGCGTCGGGTTCTGGACCGGCGGGGCCGCGACCTCGTTCCGCAAGGTCGTGGAGACCCGGAACGAGGACGTTTGGCACCTGATGAAGGCGCTCGGCTCGCTGCGGGCGATGTACAGCTTGCTGCGCACGCTCATCTTCGCAGCGCTAACGCTGGCCGCGGTCGGGCTCGGGCTGGTCGGCTTCGCGCTGCTCAACAAGTAGCGGTTGCGCGCCGCTCACGTCTGGCGGTTGGTCCCCCGGAGCATCATTCTCACTCCGGGCACGTCACATGAAGGTCGTTATTCCCGGAGGGTCGGGGCAGGTCGGCACCGTCCTCGCGCGCCACTTTCACGCCAACGGCCACGAGGTCGCGGTGCTGAGCCGCGTGCTCCGGCCGGCCCCGTGGAAGGTGCTCCCGTGGGACGCGCGCTCGCCCGGCGCGTGGGGCGCCGAACTCGACGGCGCGGACGCCGTCATCAACCTCGTCGGGCGGAGCGTGAACTGCCGGTACACGGCCGCGAACCGGCGGGACATCGTCGAATCGCGCGTGCGGTCGGTGCAGTTGCTCGCGGACGCGGTCGCGCGGTGCGCCCGCCCGCCGCGGGTGTGGCTCCAGGCCAGCACCGCGACCATCTACGCCCACCGGTACGACGCCCCCAACGACGAGCAGACCGGCGCGCTCGGCGCCGAACCGGACGCTCCCGACACCTGGAAGTTCAGCTTCGACGTGGCGACCCGGTGGGAGCAGGCCCTGGAAGCCGCGGACGTGCCGCGCACGCGGAAGGTCGCGATGCGCGCCGCGATCACGCTCAGCCCGGACCGGGGCGGGGTGTTCGACGTGTTGCTGGGGCTGGTGCGCCGCCGGCTCGGCGGCCGCGCCGGTGACGGCCGGCAGTTCGTGTCCTGGGTTCACGACCACGACTTCATCGCGGCCGTCGAGTTCCTCCTTCGGCGCGAGGACATCGCGGGTGCGGTGAACATCGCGGCCCCGCACCCGCTGCCCAACGCGGACTTCATGCGTGCGCTGCGCGCGGCGTGGGGCGCGCGGTTCGGTCTGCCCGCGGCGCGGTGGATGGTCGAGGTCGGTGCGTGGCTGCTGCGCACGGAATCGGAACTGGTCCTGAAGAGCCGCCGCGTGGTACCCAAGCGGCTGCAGGAGGCCGGGTTCGCGTTCCGGTTCCCGACCTGGCCCGAGGCCGCCCGCGACCTGTGCGCCCGCTGGCGCGGCGAGCGCGGGGCGTGATCTTCCATTTCATTCGCCCAGACGCATACGCTTTCAGACAGCAGAGATTGCGACGACGGTTGCAAAAAGGTCCGTTTCGGCACCGCCGTTGGCTCTCCGATTGCACTCTCCTTCGGTACCAGCGCGGCCCGACCCACGGCCGGCGCGGGACACCGGGAGGGGCAACATGAAGAAGAGCAACACCGACGGACCGGACGCGGTCACCGTGGTCGGGGTGTTCCCGGACTACGCGGACGCCCGCGGGGCCGTCGACGCGCTGCGCGCGGCGGGCTACCAAGACGACCAGATCGGCGTGTTCGGGCCGGACGACCCGACAAGCTGGGAGGAGAACGCCGGGATCGGCGCGGCGGTCGGCGGGGTGGCCGGGTTGGGCCTCGGCGCGGCCCTTGCGGTCGGGCTGATGTCGCCGCTCGGGCCGGTGGTCGCGGGGGGGATGATCGTGGCGGTGATCGCGGGAGCGAGTGCCGGGGCGGGGCTCGGGACGGTCGTCGGCGCCCTCGTCGGGCTGGGCGTTTCGGAAGAGGAGGCCCGGCGGTACGCCACCGAACTGGAGGCCGGTCGGGTGGTGGTGACCGTTCGCACGGCGAACACCGCGCTGGCGCGGGACGTCATGAACCGGCACGGCGCGTTCCACCGCTCGTCGGCCGACACCGCGATTCCGGGGAACGCGCTGCCGGCCACGCCGTACTGACACGGGCGCTTCCGGTCGGAGGTTGCGCGGGGCCCCGTAGCCCGCGCAACCTCTCGCCGTTTCGTCCCGTCACTCCGCCTTGTTCTCGTCGGCCGGCTTCGGGGACAGCGTCCGGTTGACAGTGTCGAGCAGGCGCTCCATGGCGAACGGCTTGCGGATGTAGTCGACCACGCCCAGGTACTCGGCGTACACCTTGTGGCGGCTCCCCTCGTTGGCGGTGACCATGATGATGGGCGGGGCGTCGCCCTTGTCCTTGAAGTGCTCGAGCACCGGGTAGCCGCCCATCCGGGGCATCATCATGTCGAGGATCACGAGGTCCGGGCGCTGGTTGTAGATCGCCTGCTTGCCCTGGTGCCCGTCGTGCGCCTGGATCACCCGGTAGCCCTGCCGCTCGAGGACGGCGCGCATCGCGTCCACCAGCTCGCGGTCGTCGTCCACCACCAGAATGAGCTTCTGCTCGGCCATTGTGCCGGCCCTCAATCAATTGCGGTCGCGTGTCGGTCACCCGTCAGGATACCAACCGCGCCGTGCGGTCACAAGAAGCCGGCGCGGCGAGAGCGGGCGGCCCCTCCGCGCCGCGCTCTCGCCGCGCGCTCCTGGAGCCGCTCGCGCAGCAGCGAGGCGTCGGCGTGGGGCCGCCCGGGAGCGGGACCGCGCGGGGGGAACGCACGGGACGAACTCGGGGATGGCGAACGGGGGCGTGCGCCCTTATTATCCTAGTCAGCCGATCCGCTTTGCCGTGAGGTTCACCGATGGCCGACGACGACGAGTACCCGCGCAGCCGCTACCGGGACGACCGGGACCGCGACGACGACGACCGCCCGCGCCGGCGCCGCGACGAGGAGGGCGACGACGACGGGGACCGGCCGCGCCGGCGCCGCGGCGCGGGGGACGACTACGACGACCGCCGGCCGCCAAAAGAAGGGTCGAGCGGCCTCGCGATGGCCGGCCTGATTCTGGGGCTGCTGTCGTTCTGCACGGCCGGACTGTCCGGCATCCCGGGCGGGATCTGCTCGCTGCTCGCGCTCGGCAAACCGAACGGGCGCGGGATGGCGATCGGCGGGTTGCTCGCCAGCGGGCTGGGCATCCTCGTGTGGGTCGGCATCGGGATCGGCGCGGTCGCCCTGATGAAGCCGATCCGCGAGCGGGTGAAGGACACGCACAACTTGATGCAGCTCGGGCTGGCCGCGCACAACGACCAGGACGCGAACACCGGCTTCGCCGGGCCGTACGCTCGCAACGGGATGGGGGGGACGAACGACAAGCTGAGCTTCCGCGTCGGGCTGCTGCCGTACCTCGAGCAGAACTCGCTGCACAAGCAGTTCGACCTGTCGCAGCCGTGGAACAGCCCGAAGAACCAACCCGCCTCGAACACCAAGCTGGCGGTGTTCACCGCCCCGCACCTGTCGGAGCCGTCCGCCAGCACGCCGTACCGCGTGTTCTACGGCGGCGGCGCGCTGTTCAACGAGGACGGCAAGCCGGTGCCGCTGGTCGCTGTGACGGACGGGACCTCGAACACGATCATGATCGTCCACGCGGCCGAGCACGTGCCGTGGGCGGAGCCCCGCGAGTTCAGGTACAGCGACCGGACGCCGCTGCCGAAGCTCGGCCCGCCGGACGGGTACGGGGCGACGGTGCTGATGGCCGACGGGTCGGTGCGGCCGATCAAGCCGAACACGTCCGAGCGGACGCTGCGGAACATGATCACCCGCGCGGGCGGCGAGCCCATCATCGACGACTGACACCGGATTTGATCGAGCGTGCCCGGCAGTGCGCGCCGGGCGTGATACCGGGTTCGGTAGCTTCCTGTTCGTCAGTTGTGTGCGCCACCTCCGGCGTCAGCAGGCGGGTGGGAGATCGGCGCGTTCCGATCTCCCGGCCGATTGCCAAGACTGCGCGAACGGGAAACTACTGGATTCTGTGTGAGTGAGCGGTGCGGGTGAGTGCGGGGCCGTGTCGCCCTCGCTCACCCGCACCGCTCGTTTCGTTCGCGCCGCCCCCTCCCACCTGCTGACGCCGGAGGTGGTACGCACGACCGACGAACCGCCGACCGGCGCCGGGTTGCGGCGTTACAGGTAGGTGGAGAGCAGGTACAGCACGAGGCCGATGCCCGCGAGGAACAGCGTGATCCGCAGCCCCCACCCGGTGGCCTCGTGGATGATCTTGTCCCAGCGGTCGTGGCGGGTGGCCGCGTACACGAGGCTCACCACCACCAGCAGCACGGGCAGGTCCCAGTAAATGCTGACGGCCAGAAGCGGAAGGTTCACGGCGCGCCTCCTTCGTTAGCCGGAGCGGTGACCGGGGCCGGGGCGGCAACCGGTGGAGCGGGCGGCACCGGGGGCGCGACCTGCGCTGCGACCGTTTCGCCCTCGTGCGCGGCGGCCGCTTCGCCGTGGTGCGACGCCCAGTCCGGGGGCGGTTCGCGGAACATCGGCCCCGCGAACGCGTCGTAGATCACCAGCAGGTTCAGCACGCCGGCGATCACGGTGTACACCCAGCCCAGGTCCCAGCGCTTGTTGCCGTTCCGCTGGAGGTCGTTCAGCTCCCGCTCGTCGGGCATGCGCTGGAACTTGCCGAACACGGGGCCGACGTCCTTGGTCTTGTCGAACACCGCGTACTGGTACACGCCGGGCCACGCGGCCGCGCCGATCCAGACCTGGCCGAGGAACTGCCACCGGTGCGAGATCGCCTTCGCCGGGCCGGGCATGCTGGTCCCGAGGAACTGCACGTCCGGCAGGTCCTCGGTGTCGGGCAGCCACACGTTGCGCCAGTTGCCCATCCACATGCCGTAGAAGAACAGCAGGTACAGCCCGCCGAAGAAGAGCAGCCCCTTCCCCACCCGCCCCTGGTAGATTTGGCCCAGCCCCGGGACGAGGTAGCTCAGCCCGCCGGCGAGAACATCAAGTTTGATCGGCGGGAGCGGCGGGTCGTTGGTCGGCGAAGACGCCATCAGCGGGCCTCGGCGGAGTGGCTCCGGGCAAGCGACACGGTCCGCAAGGACCGGCGGCCCTTTTCGGTGTTCGCCGGCGACCGGGTCGCCTTGTCGATTCTCAAGATTATATGATCCGCCCGACCCGGGCCAATATGGGCGAGCGGGCGGCGGGCGCCCTCTGCGGTGACACGGCGGTAGCCACCGCAGCCCGTGACCGAGCGGCAGCGGGGTCACAGCCGCCGCGATGTAAAGCCAAATTGTGAATCAGGATCGGTCGAAGTTGCGGGAAGATTCATTCCAACATTGATCGTTCACGCGGTCCGCGAGGTCGTCCGCGGAAATCTCCGACGATTCGTCGAACTCCGTTCGGCAAAATTGTCATCAGGTCGGGCTGCTGGAGTTTCTTGCAGATTCGGTCATGCGCTGCGGCCCGGTCCTCTCGCGCCGAACGTACCCACCCGGCACCGCGGATGCGCCCTTCGGATCGCGGCAGTGAGCGAGCTGCTCGCCGCTGCCGCGCCCTGTAGTCGGAAGGGCGACCGGGTCACTCACCAACACGTGACTCGACCAACGGATTACGGACGTCCCGGCGCGACCGGGAATTGAACCGGTGGAATCAGTTCGCCGCCGGGCTTTGGCACCGGTGCCGGGCGGGGCGTCGTGTCCTTCCGCGTCAGTACGTTTTCCGGCTTGGCGAGCCACTCGAGCCACGCCTCCTCCAGCGCGTCCATCGACCCGTAGCCGTACACCGCCTTGGCGGCCTTATCCCACGACTCGGCCGTGTTGCCGTCCGTGCCCAATTGGAGGAACGCGACCAACCGGCGGCGCCCGTCCGCTCCCGGGTTCCGAAACAATCGGTCAAGATTCGGGATGTCCTTGAGTACGGGCGTTCCGGCCGCCGGTGCGCTCGCCAGGAACCGCGCCACGGAGTGCCCCTGCGCGAACAGGACGACCATGTCCCGCGGGTACTCGGTCAGACGGAACAGCACCTTGAGGCGGATCCCCCGCCCGGAGCCGAGCAACTCACGCGCGCGCACGTCGTGGTTCAACTGCTTGTCGTCGGATTCAGACATGACGGCGACGCCTTCGTCGGCCCACCGCGGGAGCGCTTTGCCGAAGTGGGAGGCGAAGACCGTGTGTGTGACCTCGTGCGGCAGCGTGGACGCGAGCACGAGTAGGAAATCCCCCCGGACCTCCATCTCGGCCGTCGCCAGGGCCGGCTCGCCGTTGTTGTTCGTCCCGAACTTCAACCCGGTGGCCCCGCCGCTCGAGCCGCCCGGGGTGAACCGGATCACGCACGGCTTCGGCCACGGCGGAAGTTCTTGGCCGAGCCACGCCAGCGCGATCGCGCGCCGGTGGTGCTCGGCCTCCGCCGCGATGACCCGCGCCATCATCGGAGTCGGGGCGTGGACCACGAAGTTGGCGGTCTTGGACTCGGTCCGGTTCACGTCGCGCGCCGGGATGCGCTCCGGTTCTACCTCCGGAGCGCCGTGGGCGCCGGCCAACGGCAGGACCGCAGAATGCCCCGCCCCGGCGGGCGTCGGAGTTCCAGGAGGAACCGGTTGATCCTGGGACCATACGACCCCGAGGCACACGAGCGCCGCCGCCGCGGTCGCCATCGCAACGGACACATTGAGCTTGGCCATGCCGTCCACGACTCCTTTCGCAACTGCGACCGCCGCTGTGTGCGGCGCGCCGCCGTCGAGGAACTGAAACATCACCGACACCGTCCGCGCGACGAGCGCGGCCGGCACCGCCACGGCCGCCTCGCTCGGACCCGCGACGAGCACGGCCGCCACGGCCGGAACGATCCCGCGGCGCGCCAGTCGCGCGCGAAGGACCGCCCGCGCCCGGTCCAGCTTCCGCCGCAGCGTCCGCGCACTGGTGCCGAGGTCGATCGTCGCCTGCTCGTAGGTGCGCCCGCCGACCCAGCAAAGCACCACCGGGTCGCGAAGTTCGTCCGGCAGTCGGGCGATTTCGTCTTCGAGCGCCGATGCCAGCTCGCCGAAGTCGGGCGGCGCGACCTGGACCTCATCGCGCCCGGCCTGCCGCTCGCACCGCGTGCGGCGGTGTTCCGCCTTACGCATCTGTCGGGCGACGCGCCCGGCCGTCCCGACGAGCCAGCTCCCGACCGCCGCAGGTTTGCGCACAGTCGCGAACTGTCGAGCAAGGATCAGGAACACGGCCTGGAACGCGTCGTCGGCGTGCCCCGGGACCAGCCGCCGGCACGCGCGGTACACGATCGGCCCGTGCCGGCGAACGAGTTCGGTGAACGCGGCCTCGTCCTGCGTGGCCGCGAACCGGCCGAGCAGTTCGGCGTCCGGGGTCAGCCCTTCGGCCGGCGGGCAGAGCTTGAGGAGCGAAACGGGCATCCGTGGCCCTCGTGTCGGGCGGGGCAGCGACTTAACTCAAGTAGTGTGTCGCCGTCGGGGGATGTGGCCAATTATTTCGGGCGGGTGAAGTGGTGCCCTCGAACCGGTTACCAAGTGGGGTGTGCGCATGGACGCGCGGCACGTGTTCCGAACGTACCTGCCCAAGACGGTCTTCCGGAAGACTGCCTTGGGCGCTTGCACGCCGCCCCCACCTCGGCTACCATCACCCCGTTCTCGTGACCCGTTTAGCTCGTCGCTCTGCGACAGGACGATGTTGCGTCGTCCGAGCTTCTACCAGCGCATGCTTCGCGGGGAGCGCTGTTCCAGCACCGCTTTCGGGCGAATTCGCTCCCCGAGCGGTACTGGCTGCGACAACCCCGCCAGACGGAGTTCAGTACCGCTCGGGGAGCGAATTCGCCCGGCGGTGCCGTGAGCGCTCCGCGCCCCAGGAAGAGAAGTGAACGCCACGGGAACGCGAGCGGGCCGGGAGTGATCCCGGCCCGTGTCGTTGCGCGAACCCGCCGTTCGGTCAGGTCGCGGTGGGACACCGCGGGCCGGGTGAAGCCGGCGGTTCGATTCGCCCGCGAACAGGCCCAGCGGGTTCGCCCTCCGTGCCGGTCGAGGGTTGCCGTATCATCGGTTCTGCGTCCCGTTTCGCATTTCCCCGGGTGACAGACGTGTTACCGGCATTGCTCCCGCTGCTCCTGCTCCTCAGTGAAGTGTTGCAGGAACGCCCGGCCCCGATCACGGCCGGGCTGGTGGCCGAAAAGCTCACCGCCCTCGCGGAGTCGAGGCCCTTTGATGTGCGGAAAGCGGCGGCAGCGTGGTTCGTCAAGCATGCCAACGAGCCGAGCGTGGCCAACGCGCTCAAGCCGCTGGAAGACGTGGCCGCCTTCGATCAATCCCCGGAGGTGCGCGGGTACGCCGTGTACGCGCTCGGCCGTATCGCCAGGGCGAACAAGGTGGCGTGCCCGCAAGTGGTTTTCGACGCCCTGTTCGACCGGGAGCCGGACCCTGAGTATCCCGAGGTCCGGCACGTGCCGTATTACGCGATCGCCGCGCTGCACGAGTTCAAGCCGCCACCGCCAGCCCTTCTTCCCACCATCGCCCGCCTCCTCCGGTCACCGGACCCGCACTGCCGGATGGACGGCGTCGTTCTGGTCAACAACTTCACCGGCGATACGGCATCTCGGAAGGTACTGGACCAACAGCCCGCGGTCGCACGACTGATCCTCAAGGCGACGACTGACCCGGAACTGGAGGTCCGACGGGTGGCGGCCTACACCCAGTTCCAGCTCACGAAAGATGTCGCCGAGTTCTTCGGCAACGCCTTGCGGCATCAAGACGACGTGGCCAGCTTGCCCGCTCTACCGATGACGGCAACGGAGCCAGAAAAGTCGAAGCGCACCGGGTACCGGATCGGGGCCATAGGGGTGACGACGATGATGGAGGACCGCGTGCAGGAGTCGGCGACGGTCACCCGGGACGCCTTCCTGAAACTCTTGGCGGGAACGGACGCCCGCACCCGCCGGCTGACGGCGGGCCACCTGGGCCGAATTGCTGCGCCGGCCGACGAGGCACCGCCACACGCCGCTTTGCGCGGCGCGGCGTTCGATGTGAAGCGGCTGCAAGCGAACACAAAGGCTATCGTCGGCGACACCGCGATCCGCAGCCGGTTAAAGTCGCTGGCCAAGACGGACCCGGACGAGAACGTTCGCAACGCCGCGAAGGCGGCACTGGAGTTGATCGGCATGACGACGGATAAGTGAGTCGGACGTGTGCGCGACCTCTAGCGGGCGCGCCGGCAAGCCCCAGCGGGATCGGCGGCCCAGGTGCTCGAAGGGCTTCAGTGGTTTCCCGTTCGAGCCGCGTAGCCGTGTACGGGTTCTCAATGTGGCCCGCTCACTCCGTGAGCGGGGGCCGGGGCTCGGATGTGCGTCGCGTACAACCGCCGGACCGACTGCACGCGGAGCGGATGCGCGGAGCAACCGCTCACGGAGTGAGCGGGCCACACTTCAGGCCAGAACTGCCGCGCGAACGGGAAATAACCGGACTCATCGTGAGTCGTTTCAAGTTCCAGGTTCCAGGTTCCAAGTTGGGAACCGGCTCGGCAAAAGCCCCAGGCCATTCGTGTGCCTTAGCTTTCACGTGGAACGTGGAACCTGGAACTTGAAACGACTGGTGCCGTCTGCCGGAACCGGCTGCGGAACAAGTAAACGGCTCCGGCGGAGCGCCCGTTGGGTCGGGTTCCGCCGGAGCCGGTGAGTAAGAGCGAGGGCACCGCGACCCGCACCCAGCACGGGTCGCGGTCGCTGCTGGCTCTGAAACAGCGTCCCGGGGAGTGAGGCCGGGAGCACACCCGGATTATCGAGCCGCGCGGGCGCGATTTGCGGCGGGGCGCGACTCCCGCCGGGCACGCAAATCGTGCCCGGCGGCGTCGATAATCCGGGTGCCCCGGTTGGCTCTCCGGGCGCTACACGGAGGAGGTAGCGACAACTGTCCGCGAAGGCGGGCGGTTGGGTCCTCAGTGTGAAACGGTGTGTGACGCGACGGCCCCGGGAGTGATCCCGGGGCCGTCTTTGTTACGCGCCGGCCCGGGGCGAGCGGTGGCGTTACTCCCTGCCCAGCACCAGATCCGCCACCCAGCACCCGCGCACGTGCGGCCCGTCTCTCTGGCAGTGTTCGAGCACCTCCGCACGGTCGCACCCGGCGTCCTGAAGCGCGTCCGCGAGGATGGGCATGGCGCTGAAGTCCCGGGACTCGTACATGCCGGAGGCGAGCGCGACGGCCGTGCCGGTGCGCCAGGAGGGGGAGAAGGTGACGGGGCGGAACGGGTTCCCGAAGATGTCGCGGAGGAGGTTTGCTTGCGTCCGCCATTCTGCCGGAACATTCGTGGTCGCCACTGCGGCCCATTGATTCGCTCGCTTCCAGCCGCGGTGCGAAGCCTCGCCACCGTCGACCGCGCAGGCGACGGCGGCCCCTGAATCGATGTGGTCGCCGTAGTCCCACGACGTAATCTTCGGCGGGCTCGGGTTGATCGCTAAAAGCTCCTCCCGGTTCGCATGCCCGTCCGCGAACCGCTCGGCCACGGCAATCGCCTGCGACCCAAAAGCCGTCAGCGTTGAAGCGATGCGGTGGCAGCACGCACACGCAAAGAGAATTCCCTTGCGTTGACTCGGCGACGTGAGGGCGTTGAGCATCGCATCAGGGTTTTCGCTTACCAGCCATTCTACTTCGGTCATGCCGCACCTCCGCATCCGGTCGTTTCAGGTTCCAAGTTCCGGGTTGGGAGCCGGCTCGGCAAAACCCAGGCCGTTCGTGTGCCTTCAGCTTCGCGTGGAACTTGGAACCTGGGAACAACCGGATGCGGCGTCAGTGCGTGTCCGGTCGGACCGTAAGAACGGGGCAGTGGGCGTGGCGCACCACCTGCTCCGCGACGCTCCCGAGGAACACGCGGGCCAGCCCGCCGCGCCCGTGCGTGCCGACGCACACCAGATCCGCTCCGAGGTCTTTGGCGGCGGCGGGGATTTCCTGTTCGGGCGCCCCGAGGCGCACCTCCCGGCGCGGGTTGCGGGGCTGGAGCCCGAGCGCCGTCACGAGGTTCGCCAGCCCGACTTTGCCGGCTTCGGTCAGGGCTTCGAGGTCGGTGACGGGCACCGGGGCGGGCATGACGGCGTCCGGCAGAGCCAGCACCGTGTCCGGGACCACGTGCAGGAGCACCAACTCCGCGCCGAACTTGTCGGCCAGTTCGGCGGCGTACCGAACGGCCTTCGTGGCGCAATCGCTGAAATCGGTGGGGACGAGGATGCGGCGGATGGAGATCATGGGTGCGGCTCCCGAGGTAGGGGCGGTACCGGCATTTTAGCCGGCAGGGGGCAATCTCGTCCGGCGCCGGTCGCGGTGCCATCAGTTAAGTGTGCGAGGTGCGGCGCGTTCGTCCCGTTCGGATACCGTTCGCGCTTCTGAATGGGTGTAGCAACGTTTCCTGGTGCCGCCCCAGTTTGCCGAGTCAGTTCGATTCCCAGTACGCGTCCCAAGTTCCGCTGTAGAGGGCGCAGCAGACGCCCGCGATGCGATTCACGTTCTCCGGCACCCACCGCGCGTTGTTCGCTTTCAGACGCCGGCCGATGAGGTTCTTCGCGGCCCCCTCGATCAGACCGCTCCCGATCGTCTGGCCACGCCGCAATCGCAACGCATACGGCAGCCGGTCCTGGTGACCGGCCAAATAGTTCAACATCCCACCCAACGACGCCCCATCGCCCCCGCGCGGGTGCAACCCCAACTCACCGACCCAATCCACCACACCCGTGTAACCGTCGCCCAGTAACAACTCTCGGCCTCGTGCCGTCGCCTCGTCCACCGCCTCGGGGGCATTGACCAAGTACCCCCTCGCCGCATGCGACACGTATTCCAGGGCGTGAAAGATGTCCAACACCCCTCGCGCGTTGGGGAACGCTTCGGCGGTCCGATTCCAGATCCACTCGGCCCCATCGGCCAACACGCTCAACCGCGACTGCGGATCGATCCCCAGGTGCTCGGCCCGCGGCACCCACTGCGACGCGAACGCGTCGCTCTCCGCAACCTCCGCGAACGCGAACCGGGCCGTCGGGGCGGGCAACGTGCGCGTGTCCCACTCGGCAACCGTCGCCCCGGGGCCCGGAACTCGCTTCACGAAGATCCCGATCTTCGCGTCCCGCCACCCGCTCACGGTGTTCACCTTGGTCGCATCGGTCTCGAATTCGATGTCCCCCGAAGCGGTCCGAAAAGGGACTGCGGCTTCGGGCGCCGAGGCTCCAAACGCCGCCAGCTTCGGGCCTTCTCGTAACGTGCGCGGACGGATCAACTCATCGGATACTTCGACCCCACAGAACCGCGTCCGGTTGGTGCGTGCCGCGTCGAACGACCAACTCCCGCCGGCCAGCACGATCAGCTGCAGCGCCTCGGGTGAGACGGAATCCGTCAGCCCGATGCGGTCATCCAGCGGGCACCCCGAGTCCCGGCACCCGGGGCACACGAAGTAGGTGCGGCGGAGTTCGATGGTGCCGACGGCGGTCACCAGTTGGTGGTCGGATCGGCCCTTGTTGGCGCGTCGCGTGCCGCACCCGCAGGTGCGGCTCGGGGCCCCTTTTTTTCGACCCCCTCGGCCTGGGCTTGTAACACGATCGCCAGTGACCGACGCAACAGCTCCCGGCCCTGCTCCAGGACGCACGCCTCGGCCAACCGGAGCACCTGCCCATCGGGGGCGTCCGTCGCCGTGCGGGCGAGTTGCCGGGCGTAAGCCAAGGCCTGTTCCAAGATCAACGCTTCCGTTGCATTCTCGGCGGTGAACGTCGTTGACATCGGGGGCGTCCTTTCCCGGTTCGGGGGCAGATCTCCTCATTTACCAACGGGTTCCAAAAAACACCAGGAAACGTTGCTACACCCCTTCTGAATGGTCCCGGGGCCGACGTGTGCATGCGCCGAAAGAACCCGGACCGCTGACGACTGCCGCGCGGGGCTGTAACGGGGGGTACAGTGCGGCGCACGGCGCCAACGCACCCCGCGCGGAACTGTCACGGGGGTTACAGTGCGGAACCGGTGGCGATTGACGCGGCGCGAACTGTCGTGCTGCGGGTCGCGATGCTGCAAGGACCAGTGTCGTGCGTCACGGTGACGGGGTGCGGACTGGACATTCGCCGGCGTCCGACTGGCAATTCGCTACCGGTCCGCTGGGCAGTTGCTACCCCGAATCCGAGCATCAAAAACCGATCGGGTGGCTTCTGGGCAAGCGGAATTCGGTTCCAAAAGCGCTCCCGCGATGCGTGCATTTGCTCCCAGGGAACGAGGTCATGAACAGCGTTGTGTGTGGTGTGGTGGCACCCGGCGGTCGGAAATGGCACCGGCATGTGCCAGAACGCGCCGGAAGCTGGGCCGTGGTGAAACGCTCCACGGGCTTCGGGCCGCCATGCCCGCGGGCGAGCGGGCGGACTTCGACAGGAGCGTGCCGTTCGTTGCCGTGCCGCTCAGCGGCACCAAGCTCGGCCCGCTCCTGCTACCCGCGCGAGGGAACTTCGGACTGCGGTGAGTGGACGGGAGCAACCGGTACGGCGGCTCCCGTGAAGCCCTGCGCGGCGTGTGGGCGTAGCCGGTACGAACAACCGAGGCGCTTAAGTCGCCGCGCGGCGCACCTCAAGGCCGCGCGCCGTCGGCAGTTTAATGTTCCAGGCGAGCCCGACCGTGGCGAGCAGGCGGATGACGTAATAACTCACGTCGAGCTGCCACCACTTGAGCCCGTGCCGGGCCGAGGTGGGGAAAGCATGGTGGTTGTTGTGCCACCCCTCGCCCATCGTCAGCACCCCGACCACCGGGTTGTTCCGGCTTTCGTCCCCGCTGTGGTACGGGCGCGTGCCCCACAGGTGGCAGACGGAGTTCACGCTCCACGTCGCGTGGTGCCCCAGGAACAGCCGCGCCAGCCCGCCCCACAGGAACCCGGTCAGCGCGCCGTGCCACCCGCCCAGCGCGTACCCGATTCCGGCGGGGATCAGCATTCCCAAGGCGGCCCACACCGGGAACAGCGCGTTCACCGCGCGGAGCATCGGGCTCTTGAGCAGGTCCGGTGCGTACCGCTCCAAATCGGTCGTCTCGGCGGGCAGCGCCCAGCCGATGTGCGCGTGCCAGAACGCCCGGAACCGGCCCCAGAACCCGCGCCGGCCGGGGGCGTGCGGCGAGTGGGGGTCGCCGTCCTGGTCCGAGTGCTGGTGGTGGATGCGGTGCAATCCCACCCACGGCAGCAGGGGACCCTGGAGTGCCATCGACCCGAGCACCCCGAGAACGAACTGAACCGGCTTGACGGTCTCGAACGAGCGGTGCGTGAACAGCCGGTGGAACCCGACGGTTGTGCCGAGCATGACCGCCACGTACATGCCCAGGAACAGGCCGACATCGGCCCAGCCGAGCAGCCCGTTCCGCCACGCCAGCGCCGCCGCCACGGCGACCCCCGCGAGCGGCACGAACACACCCGTCAGCACCGCCGCCCACGACATCACCGTCGCCCAGCGCGTAGCTGGTGGCCCGTGCCGAACCGGTCGACCGGTGGTGTCGAGGTCAACCGGATGCGTTGTCGCCACGGCCACAGAGTTAGCCACGTACAGAATCTCCAAGAGGAAAGATCAGCCTTGAGGCATGAGCAACTATGGTGCCGCCAGCGCGTTTGCCGAGCAACGTGTGTCTGATGGCTCAGGTACCCGATGCACGACGAAGGCAAGGTATAGCGAAAGTAGGGCGGCGAAAAAGCACCAAACGGAGGTGAACGCGTACCAGTACACCAGTTCGCTGACCGCCGCCGACGCAACGAGCCCGGCGCCGAGCACCCGGACCCGCCGGTCCTGGGACAGCAGCGGCGGAACGCTCACCGCGGCGAGGTACAGCGCCTGCCCGAGCGCCCCAAGCGCCCCGACGCCGGTCGGAACCCCGGACACGTCGTACCGCAGCGAGTGGCGGACGGGAACGACCCGGAACCCGTCGTTCGCGCGGGCCACAACCGGCAGGTACACCGTGAGTGCAAACCCGACCCCGACCCACGCGAACGCGTAGAACAGCTTCCGCTTCGCACGCTGTTCCTCGATCGCGGCCGCCGCGATGGGCAACCAACAGGGCCACAGGGCCGCGGCGAAGAACAAAAACCCCAGCGCCGCTGTCTTGACGAGAACCGGCGACGCCCGGTCCAGGCCGACCCACACGCCGGCCTCGAAGAGTTGCTGGACGCCGAACAGGACGGGCACGACCGCGAGCGGCACGTACGCCCGGTTCCTGCGCCAGGCCGTGCGCGCGCAGTGCCCGCCGATCGTCACAAGGGCCGTCCCGGTCGCGAGGCTGACTTCGGTCGAAAGGCACATGTGAGCACCCGTGTGGGGACACCCGCGGCCCGAGGCGGTTCGTCGGCTCACCCCAGAAGTTCATCGGAGCGAGCCGCGCTTGATCGGCTCCGCCGCGGCTTGATGGCTTTGCGGAAATGAGGGAAGGGGTGTAACGGCTACCGGGATAACGACAAGGAGCGATTTTGGCCCGGCCGATCGGCCCCCGCGCGCCGGCTCCATTCGGAGTTCAGTCGCTCCCGGTTGGTCACGTGTGTGCCGCCGGCTGCGGTGGCGGGTGTGACGTTGGCGGGCGGGTGTTCCGCCCGCCAACGTCGCGCGAAATTGAAACAACGGGAGTTCGGATGACTGACCTTCTCGGCTCACCGTACTTTTGCACCGCGAGCCCTGTAACGTTTGCCGCCGGGCCGGTCGGCGGGTTCATGGCCGGCCCGGTGGGGTGCTTCGGTCCACCGGGGCGGATCAGGTTCCGGGAGCGGAACCCCGGTCGCGTGGCGGCGGCCCGTTCACTTCTTGGCGTCCGGCTCCAGGATGCGGATCGCGTCCAGGTAGATCGACTCCTTGCCTTCCACCAGGAAGTTGATCTGGTTCAGCGCCTTCGGGCTGAACCGGAACCGGAACTCCTTCTCCCCTTTCGTGTCGTCGACCGCCATCGTCCACTTCTGCTTCGTCGCGTCGCAGGTGACGCGAACCGTGTACCACTTGTCCGGCTCGCACGGGGCCACCTTCACCCACGTGCCGCCGCTCTCGGAGCCGTTGCCGTCGAGGGCGCGGAAGTGGCCGTCTGTGATCCGCCAGAACGGCCCGGTGCCGTAGTGCCCGTCCTCCTGGAGGTAACAGGCGACGCCACCGTCCTCCGGGCAGCGGACCTTGACCTCGGCCACGAACGGCCCTTTCTGTGGCTTGGCCCACGCGCGAATGTAGTTGACCGTTGGAGTCAGGAACAGCGCCCCGTCGCCTTCTGCGACCGGCTCCTTTACGAACGTCGCCCGCTCGCTCGCCGGCCACACGCCCCTCCACCCCCGCTCGCCTGCTCCGCCGCGGGTGTTCGATTTGCCGAGCGGGTACGGCGGGTTCGTGTCGCTCGCGTTGATGCCTTTCGAGCCGTTGAACCCGGTCTCGGCGATCACCCCGGGCGGGAGCGGGGCGGCCGGCTCGGGCGGCGTTTTCGGGGCGGGCGGCTCCGGCGTCGGGGGCGGTGTGGGCGTGGGCGTTTTCGGCGTGACCGGCGGGCGCGGCCCTTTGGGCGTGCCCTGCGATTTCGGGGCGACCGCGACGGCCGGCGCCTTCGGCGGCGCGGCGGGCGGCAGCTTGCCGTACGCCTTCTCCAACGCGGCCCGGTCGGCCGCGGTCAGCGCCAGCGGCAGGAAGTGCAGCCCCTCCAGAGGGTTCTGCGGGTTGTCCCCGTTCCACAGTACGATCTTCGTGCCCTTCGCGGCGAACGTGACCAGCAGCGGCCGGGCGTCGGCGCCCTTTGCCACCTCGAACGCCTTGCCGGCGACCAGCGACTTGGGGTTGAACAGTTGCAGCACCCGGCCGTTCTGGTTCAGCACCCCGAGGTTGAGCACCGGGTGAAAGGCCATGTTGGTGCCCGACGGGGCCTCCCCCACGCGCGACTCGAGCCGGTCAGTGTTGAACGCGGCGCACACGTACCCGCCACCGGTCCCGCCGCCGGCCGGCGGCCGCCACCCGCCGCCGCTGGTCATCATCACCTTCTTCCCGTCGGGGGTGACGGCCAGCGAGTACGCGTTCACCGCCGCGTTCGGCTGCGCGGACGCCAACTTCAGCCCGCCCTTGACATCGGCCGTGTACTTGAGCACGAACGCCCGCCGGCCCCACGTGTCGACGAAGACGCGGATTTTACCGCCGGGCAGGTCCTGCACGAACACCTCGGTCTCGTCGAGCGGCGGTTGTACCCCGGTGAACAGGGTGCCCCCGTCGGTCGGGTCCACCGCGAGGAAGTAGCCCACGGCTTTCGTCTTCGTCCCCTTCACGGTAGCCGGGTCGATCGAGAAGACCTGATAGGTGGCCGAGGACGCGTACACCGGGCCTTTCGTCGGGTGGCAGGCGAGGTGCGCCACCGCCTCCCCGCCGAGCTCAATTTCCTTCCGCGGCTTGCCGGTTTTGGCGTCCAGGACGTGTACCACGGACGCGCCCTTCGCGCCGACGTACAGCGCGTCACCCTGGAGCGCCATCGGCCCGGGCTTGAAGTCGACCGTGACCCGCTTCACCTCCCGCTCGGCGACCGTGTCGAAGTACACCAGCTCGCCCTTTTCCGGCTGGGACACGACGAGCGTGGTTCCGTCGGCGGTGATAGCCCAGCCGCCGGGCGGCGCGAGCGGAAGCAGGGTGCCCGTGATCGGCTCGGGCGGTTCGGCCGTCGCAGCCGGCAGGGCGAGCAGCACCGCGAAGAACGCGGCGGTAAGGAGAGGGCGCATCGGGCAGGTCTCCGTGATGCGGCGCGCCCGCCCGTCGCGGGGGCGCCGTTCGTACAGTGTACCGACTGGCGGACGCTCGTGCGCGGGACCGTAGCGATCCGGCAGGTGTCATCTGCTTACGGCGCGGCCAAGCGAGCGAACGGCCGTTCGCTCGCTTGGCCGCGCCGGACGAGAGCGCCTGAAAACGGTCACGCTTGGCTCGGGTGCCCGTGCTCGTCGTTGCAACCCGTGGTTGGCAGAGCCCACTCAGCGAGGCGAATTCGTTCCTGTGACCTGCGCGTAAGCGCGTGGCTTTTAAGGCGCGCGAGCGGCTGCTGGGGGTGGACTTGGTGCTCGGGAAGGAGTAGCTTTGAGAGCTGAAGTGGGCCTCGAATGCCGAATTCATGCGGCGCCCAATGGGCGCACGCAAAGAGTGCGGCCCCCCGCCCTGCCGCTCAGGACGTTCGCGGCCTAATACGTTCGGGTGGTTACTTAACTGAAACGGTGGCGTGCCCCAACGGGCACCACAACCGGGAGACGAAATGGGTTTGCGAATGCGGGTCCACGATCGGGAGCCGATCGGTGCCGCCCTGCGACGATTCAAAAAGCTGGTCGAGCGCAGCGGGCTGAAGCGAGAGGTCCGGGCCCACGAGTATTACGTCAAGCCGTGTGAGCTGCGGACCCGAAAGGAGGCGAACCGGCTGCGCGCGATCAAGAAGGCCGCGCTCGGCAAGCCGGTCCGGAAGGAACGGCCGTTCTGAGTTTCGCCTACCCGGGCAAACGAACGTGCCCGGGCGGCCGTTGTAGTCGAGACCGGCATTGGCTAACGGCCACCGGCCGCGCCCAAGCGGGTCCGAGTACCGTTTTAGTAGCCGCGCCGGCCGCCACCACCGCCCCCGTAGCCACCACCGCCGCCACCGCCGTAGCCGCCGCGGCCACCGCCGCCGCCGCCGTAGCCACCACGGCCACCGCCACCGCCGCCCTCACGAGGCTTGGCCTCGTTGACGGTCAAGCTGCGGCCGCCGACCTGGGTGCCGTTGAGCGCCTGGATGGCTTGCTCGCCGCCGTCGCTCATCTCGACGAAGGCGAACCCGCGCGGCCGCCCGGTCTCGCGGTCCATGACGATCTGTGCTTTTGTTACCGTGCCGTACTGGGAGAACAGCTCTCGGAGCTCGTCCTCGGTGGTCGAGAACGACATGTTGCCCACATACAAGTTCATTGCCACGATCGCTACCCCTGGGCCCGGTCGGGCCGCCAAGCGGACGCGGGCAGAAAGCCCGCCCCCTGTCCATCGTACCCGAGGATGCGCAACGGACGAACGTAATCCGAAGAAATCGGTAGCTCCGAGGAGTAAAAGGCGCGAGCGTGCGCGGGATGGAACGCTCGCGGTTCGTTTCGTCTGCCTGACGAAAGAGCACCTGAAGCGGCCGCTGCCGGGCTCGCGTGGCGAGTAACGGGGCCGGAACTCGATGGCCGGATCTGATGTCGCCGCAGGCGCGATTCGGGCGTGATGCTGGTGAACCGCCTGTCACAATGCCCCGCAGCGGTGCCCGGTGCCGGGCGCTACCCGGCACCGGGGGCGAAGTACAAGATGTTCGACCAGTTTCCGAGGCCGAGCGAGTTGATGTCCAGCGCGGCGGTCGGGCGGGGGCCTTCGATTCCAGTTCGAGGAGTTCCGTTAGCAGCCGGTCGTTTTGCGTGGCGAGCGGCCTGCTGTCCATCATGAAGATTTCGCCACACTCCAGGATAGAGTACTGCCGCTTGTTCTCGGCGGCGGTGAGGAACGCTCGCGCCTCGTCCCGTAACCCGGCGATCCCCGGGTGCTCGACACCGTCCAGGAAGCGGAACAAACGCTTGACGCCCTGCTCGTAGTCACCCGCAACGGCGATCTCGTCAGGAACGTCCCAGATCAAAGAGCGGCACGCGCGGGGCTAGGCCGACAGGAGGAGCCGGAAGGCGATCGGGATGTCGTACTTCCATTCGGCGATGTCGACGATCCGCGGCTTCTTCTCGGCCCCCGAGGTGGGTAACGCATCGGCCGCGTACAGGTAGCTGCGGTTCGCCACAACGCCCCTCGGCTCGCTGAACAAACAGATCACCGGGCGCGACCGCGACACCAGCGAGCGGCGCCGGCGACCGGTAAGTAGCGGGAAGCAAGCTACGGGCCGTGGTCCGGTGCCGCGCCAGGTTCGGCGCGGCGGCACTGCGGCGCCGGTCAGTAGACGCACTCCTCGTCCAACTCAATCTGCTCGAATTTCTCCAGGAACTCGTGCAGGTCCCGAGCCACCGACTTCGCGAGCTGCTGCGCCCTCTCGGCCGTGATGTCCTTCCGGACCGCCTCGTGCGAGATGAGAACGATGCGCGGCTCGCCCTCCGGCGAGGTGACGTTAACGTCAAAGCAGTACGCGTCACCGCAGAGCGTCGTCGCGAATACCACGTAACCGAGCGGAGCGACGTAGGCCCCGGGGATGAGGTCGCGGTTTTCTCGAAGCACATCGGCGATCGGCCACAGGCGAACCTGGCCCTCCGCGCACTCGCTCGGCTCGTGCCGGGCGTAGAAATCCACGACCGGACCGGGCAGCCGAAGCGCCCGGAGTTCAGCCAGGTCGGGTGACGAGGCGGCGCGGAACTTCGTGCCCGTCTGTGTGGCGATCAGCTTCATGAGCTTCTTGTACTCGGGCATTCTGCGTCTCCTCACCGAACGAACGGCTTGCCTGCGCCGCACACGCCGCGATCGGTGCGGGAAGCAAGCTACGGGCCGTGGTCCGGTGCCGCGCCAGGTTCGGCCGGCCTTTGCTCGGCCCGGCCGCACTCGAACAGCAGTGCCTCGCGGACACGGGTCAGTGTCGCGCCGAGCAGGTTGAGCCCCAGCCACCGCGACCGGTCCCGGGCCCGCGGGTCGTCGGCTGAAAGCCCGATGCCCCACACCCGGTCGTGCGGCGACGCTTCGACCAGCGTGGTCCCGCGGGTGGAGAACAGCAACTCCCGCTGGTCGGGGTTCTGGCCGAACCGAGCGTAGTTGCCCGCGAACACGATGCCCTCGCGGAACAGCACCCAGACGGACTCGTCGAACCCCCGCACCGCGCGGCCGAGGGCTTGCTGCTCCCGCGGCGTCTCGGCGGCGAGGAGTTTGCCCGCGGTCTCGCGGTCACCGAACAGCAGCGCCTTGGCGTACATCATGTACTGTTCGGCGTGCGTGAACGTCACACCGCAGATGACGAACGGGGCGCGGTGCCACTGGCTGAGGCGATGCTTCCAGAAGAATGTGAACGTCTCCGCCATTCGACGCGCCCCTCTTTTGCCGAGCCCAGTCGTTCCAGCCGTCTCACGTTCCACGTTCCACGTAAAGCGAAAGGGGCAAGAACGGCCTGGGGCTTTTGCCGAGACCGCTCCCAACCTGGAACTTGGAACTTCTGGAACCTCTTTAGCGTGCAAGGCTTCGCCCGATAGCATAGGACCGTTTCGTCCCGCGCAACACTCCCGGCCCTTGCTCGGTGTTCTTGCGGTTGCGGCCCGGACGTGACGAGACCGGCGGGCGGCCGGGGTGTGGGTTCGGTCCGGCCGCATCGAACCGAGTGCCGGTCCCGCGGTCCGGGAGTGACCCCGGACCGAATCGCTTTGCACTACTACTACTTTCCGCGCCCCGCGGGCGGGTGCGGCCGGGGCGCCTCAGCCGCGCCCGCCGACGTACACGCCGCCCAGGAACCCGGCCGAGAACGACTCGAGCGCCTTGAGCCGCCCGCCGGTTTCGCCCTCGAACACCTGGATGCTGGGGCTCGCGCCGGCCCCGGTGCCGGTGACCAGGTCCGACAGCCCGTCGCCGTCCGCGTCGGCGACCGCGACCCGGACCCCGCCCGCCGAGCCCCCGACGAGGAAGCTGAGCCGCTCGGTGCGGGCCAGGGCGTCGAACACCTTCACGTGCCCGCCCGCCGCGGTGCCGGTCAGGATGTCGAGTTCGCCGTCGCCGTTCACGTCCCCGGCCGCCACGAACACGCCCCCGGTGTACCCGCTGTACGCGAAGAAGCTGCGGGTCTCGGTTCCGGCGGCCCCGTCGAACACCTTCACGTGCCCGTTGCCGCCGGCCCCCGCGCCGGTGACGATGTCCGCGAACCCGTCGTTGTTCACGTCCCCGGCGGCCACGCTCACGCCGCCCAGGAACCCGCTGCCGAACGCGAAGAAGCTGCGGAGCAGCGCCCCGGTGGCCCCGTCGAACACCTTCACGTGGCCGCCCGCCGCCCCGGCCCCGGCCGCCGCCACGATGTCGTCCACCCCGTCGCCGTTCACGTCGCCGGACGCGACCGCGACCGCCCCGTTGAACCCCGGGAACGCGAGGAAGCTGCGGACCTCGGCCCCGGTGGCCCCGTCGAACACCTTGATGTGCCCGTTGCCGCCCGCGCCGGCGGCGACGATGACGTCGTCGACGAAGTCCCCGGTCAGGTCCCCGACCGCGGTCTGCACCCCGCCGCGGAACGTCGGGGCGAACGCCACGATGTCGCGCACGGCCGCCCCGGTGGTCGCGTTGACCACCAGCACCCGCGGGTCGGCGCCCGCCCCGGCCCCGACGGCGACCAGGTCCGTCGGGCTGATCGCGTTCGGGAACGACTCCAGGTTGACCGGCAGGCTGGTCCGCGGCACGCCCGTGGCGCCGGCCGGGGTCGGCCCCGGCAGGGCCGCCGCCCCGCCCGGCGGGGACGAGGTGCCGCCGCCCGCCCGGTTGTCAGTGGCCGTCAGGATGCGCTGGTACGTGACCGCGAGCCCGAGGGGCACCGAGGCGTCGATCGTCGCCGTGGTTTCGAACGGCGTGCCGGTCCCCGCGCCCACCAGCGTCAGCGACGTGACGCCGGCCACCGGGACCGTCTGGTACACCTGGTTGTTGACCAGCAGTTCGAGGTTGGCGCCGGTGACCCGCACCAGGATCTGGTCGGCCGCCGCGTCCCGCCCGGCGACCTGGAACCGGAGGTCCAGCACCTGGGCCGCGGGCGACGCCGAGTTGGCGTCGATCCAGGTCTGGTGGAACGACAGCCGGGTGTCGTGCGAGAGGGTCCCGAACCCGGCCTCGACGGCCGGGTTCAGCCGGGCCGGGTTGTCCGGGTTCCCGACCCCGGGGCCGCTAGTGGTGGTCCCGGCGACGAACAGTTGCCCGTTCACCGTGACGAACACCGGGCCGCCCGAGTCGCCCTGCCCGGCGGTGCCCTCGTCCGGCAACCCGAGGTCGTTGATGCCGAGGATGCGGCCGAGCGCGTCGTTGGCGGCGAGGCCGTTGTCGAAGTCGTAGATCAGCGCCTGCGTGCCGCCGTAGTTGATCCGGTCGCCCAGCGTCTCGTACCGGTTCCGGGTCATCCGCTTGGTCAGGTCCTCGTTCGTCTGCTGGCCGGTGGTCCCGGTCCCGATCGTCCCGTACCCGACGATCGTGACCACCTGCCCGACCTCGTCGGACCCGCGGTAGATCGCGTACCGCTCGGCCCCGAGCGTCCCCGTCGGCCCAGACGGGGCGAGCACCGGCAGCGTCACCACCGCCAGGTCGTTCTCGTTGCCGCCGGTGTACCCGGGGTGAACGGTGACCCCGGCGACCGGCACGTCGATGTCGATGCGGCCAGCGGTCGGCATGTCGAACGACACGCGGGCCGCCGCGGTGATCCCGACGGTCCCGGTGCCCGGGGTGGTGAAGTTGTGCGCGGCCGTGAGGATGTGCCGCCCGTCGGGCAGCAGGAAGCCGGTGCCGGTGAACGTGTCCGCGCCGAACGTCGTGGTGATCAGCACCACGCCGTCGTACCCGGTCCCGGCGGCGACGAGCGGGGCCAAGCTGGTGTTGGCCAGCACCGGGGTGAAGCGCGGCTCCAACTCTTCGATCTGGAATGCGGCGCGAAAAGGGCTGCTAATGGGCATCTGGGGGCTCTGCGGTGAATAAGAAAACGGCACATTTGGCAGCGTTTGGCAGTGAACCGGGATTTTATAGCAACTGAGTTGTTGCGGCGATAAGAGGGCTTAACGATCACATTAAAAGTATCGCCCGTGTATAACCGAGGTGACCGCCGAAACCCAATCGCGAATGCCCGAGTGCCTGTGCGCAACCGAGGTCTTGGCTCACGTGACAGTCGAGCTGGGCGCCGGCCCCAACCACGCGACGCCCGGCGAACCGCTGTTTGCGCCGCTCCGGCACCTGATTCTGGGTCCGCACCCAAGAAGAGTTCAGGCGTTTCGAGTTCCGAGTTCGCCACGCTCAGGTTTAATTGTGGTCCGTTAGCGGAGTGCAGAGGTATTATCACGGTTTGGGTTCGGTGCCGGTGGGTGCGGTGGGTATGGCGAGCGGCAGGAGCGGGTTCGTGGTCGGAATGGCTCGATTCGGGCTCATTTTGCCGCTGCCCCGTTACTCAGCGCGCCGCCGCGTCCAATCCGTGATAATATCTCAGCGCGCCGCGAGCGGTCGCTCCTCGCATCCGCTTCGCTCCGCGGGCTTGCCTGCCCCGGCGTTGCGCGCCCCGAGCGTCCGCTCACGGAGCGCAGAGGTCCGCACCCAACGCCCACTGCATAGGTACGCCATACCAACTCGAAACGACTGGCTCCGGGTTGATACCGATGTCTCGCCTCATGGATGCGCTGGAGCAGATCGACTTCGCCCGCCGCTACACCCGCGAGCGGGCGGTGAGCGTGCCGCCGGGCGACTGGTTCACGGTCACACCCGGGAGCGTGTCACACATCGCGTGGCAGGTCGGGCACCTCGCGTCGTCGGAATACCGGCTGTGCCTCGCGCGCCTGCGCCCGCGGACGGCCGCAGACGAGGCGCTCATTCCCGACGCGTTCATCGCGATGTTCGGGCGCGAGGCGCTGCCGGCGGCCGTCACCGGGTACACCGCGGAGCAAATCCTCACGGTCTTCGACGCCGTTCACGCCCGCGTGATGGAAGACCTGCCCGCGTACCCCGACGCGGACCTCGACCTCGCGCCGCTGGCCGCGCACCCGCTGTTCGGCACCCGCCTCGGCGCCTTGCGCTACGCGCCGCTGCACGAGATGATCCACTGCGGGCAGGTCGCGCTGCTCCGCCGGATGCTGGGCCACGCCCCGATCTGGTGAACCCGCCTGGCGCGGGTCCTATCCTGTCTGATGAACCCGCTACACCGCAGCCAAACGGAACAAGGTCATGCTCGACGCCGGATTCATTTGCGACAACGCCGACGCCGTAAAGCTCAACTGCAAGAACCGCGGCGTGTCCGACGTGGCCGTCGACCGAGTAATCGCGTTCGAGCAGAAGCGCAAGGAACTGGAACGGACGCGCGGCGAGACCGCTGCCAAGAAGAACGAGATCAGCAAAAAGTTCCCGACTGCGAAGACGGCCGAAGAGAAACAGGCCCTCAAGGACCAAGGCGCGGCCGTCGACAAAGAGGTCGGCGTCATCGACGCCGAACTGAAGATCGTCAAGGACGATCTGACGTTGAATCTGCTCCAGATCCCGAACATGACGCACCCGGCGGCCCCCGTCGGCGGGGAGGACGCGAACAAGGTGGTGGCGCAGTTCGGCGAGCCGCGCGCGTTCGACTTCAAACCGAAGGACCACGTCGATTTGTGCGAGGCGCTCGACCTCGCCGACTTCGAGGCGGGCACCAAGGTCGCGGGCCAGAAGTTCTACTTCCTCAAGAACGAGGCCGCGCTGCTCGAAATCGCCCTCGTGCAGTACGCGATGCAGACCGCGGTGAAGGCCGGCTACACGCCGATCATCACCCCGGACCTGGCCCGCGTCGAGGTGCTGGAAGGCATCGGGTTCATGCCCCGCGACCCGAACCCCGACACGCGCCAGGTGTACACGGTCGCGGACACCGACCTCTGCCTGATCGCGACGGCCGAAATCACCCTCGGCGGGATGCACCGCGACCGCATCTTCGACGAGGCCGAGCTGCCGAAGCGGTACGTGGGGCTGTCGCACTGCTTCCGCACCGAGGCCGGCGCCGCCGGACGCGACACGCGGGGGCTGTACCGGGTCCACCAGTTCACCAAGGTGGAGATGTTCGCGTTCTGCACGCCCGAGACCAGCGACGCGATCCACGAGGAGATCCGCGCCCTCGAAGAGAAGATCTTCCAGGGACTGGGGCTGTGCTTCCACGTGATCGACACCGCGACCGGCGACCTCGGCGGCCCGGCGTACCGCAAGTACGACCTGGAGGCGTGGATGCCCGGCCGCGGCACCGGCGGCGCGTACGGCGAGATCACCAGCACCTCGAACTGCACCGACTTCCAGGCCCGCCGGCTCGGCATCCGGTACAAGGGGAAGGGGTTCAAGGGGACCAAGTTCGCCCACACGCTCAACGGGACCGCCGTCGCGTGTACGCGGGCGCTGGTGGCGATCCTCGAGAACTACCAGCAAGCCGACGGGTCGGTGGTGATTCCGGAGGTGCTGCGGCCGTGGGTCGGGAAGGATAAGATCGAGCCGCGCAAGGCGTAACACCAGTTGGTCTGGGTGGTCGCTCCGCGAACACATGCTTGTGCGGCACCGGACGATAGTGGCACCCATTGTCTCGACCAAAAAGTTGTGATCCTTCGCGACTGTTTCGTCGGGGCCGTCGTGGCTCCGATGGTAGCGTCGCTTTTGTTGACCGGGCGGTCGCGGCTGGTCAACAAAAGCGACACCCGTCGCGGGTTCATGTGTGAATGAGGAGAGCCGCACGGACGTTCGCCGGGACCCAGGAACGCACGCCCGAGTGGCCCGTCGTGCGGATGTGCCGGGTACTGTAGGTGTCGCGGCACCGGGTTCGCTCTCGTCGCGGATTCTTTGCGTGGTCGCCGAGGCCGTCCGAATAGCCCCGGCGGGGCGTCTCTCGTCCAAAAAAGCTGAGCCCGCGTACCGAGCCGATTTCGTCACAACAACATTTCCAGACGCATTTTGCGGCATACATCTTGGCTCACGTGAAAAGCCGCTCGCGGTCGGCCCGGGAGCGTTATCCGGGTTTTGAGGGCGCGGCCCGGTGGTAGCGGAGCACCAGCGGACGGGCAGCGAATGGCCCGCGGGGCGGTAGCTCGCGGCCCGTCGCCCGGCCCGTCCGGGGGTGCCGCTCGTGACGCGAGCGTACCCCCGTGACAGACCCGCGCGGGTGGGCCGCGGTCGCGTGATCCGCACGGCAACCGGTCCGGCCGTTCTCTATTAACCTGATGGCACCGAGCCCAATCGGACCGGGTGTCATTCCGGGACGGTTTCGGCTTCACCGCCGGCGCGGGTGGCAAGCGAGGGAAGAATGTCGGCCGCGTGGTACGACAGGAACCGCACGCTCCCGTCGGCGAGCAGGAAGTGCGCACCGCCGGGGTGCAGCGACCAGAAGTGCATGACGCCGCAGGCGTCGTCGAGCTTGCGGGGCTGGAACCGGGCGCTCCCCGTTCCACAGTCGGGCAGGTCGGGGTAAAGACGGAAGCACTCACCGGAACCGGAATACAGGTCAAGACTTGTCATGCCGGCCCGAGTGACCGGGCACTCGGAAGCTGAAGTTGGCCGCGATTCACGAGCGGTATGATCGGATATCGAGCAAGGCCGTTGAGACGCTGAACGTGTCCACGACGGAAACCCGTTCGATGCCGGTTCTGAACGTGACTCCATAACAGGCGTAGGTGTTGGCCGATGTAATCAAGGCGAACGCGCTGGAGTAAAGTACGAAGCCCATGCTGATTCATGGCCACGATGTTTAGAATGTGGAGGCCTGAATTACTTCGGGAACTGCTTGAACGAGGAACCCACTTTCGCCGGTGCCGTCTTGATGTACGGTAACAGATTGTCGGGTTCGGTATCGGCGTACACTTTCACCGGCCCTGTTCCGTTAAAGATAATCAGAATATGGTGCCCCCCCTTCGTTGAGATGAAGCCTTGCCCTGTCTCGACGTTTCTGTCTTTCGTAATGGTCACTCCCGTTCCGCCGCTCGTGCCGTAGTACCGGGAGTCAGTGTTACCGTCGTTCTCGTGCCGTTTCCGTCGTTCAGATACAACCACCAGTTGAGGCTTGCGGACTGCGGTAAAAGAATCGCCGTTAATCGCGTTATAGAGGTCGGTAGAGTAGCACGATTCTAACCCATGGTGTGGAGCCATGAGGACCGTTAGCCCGTGCTTGCCCAGCAGTGACTTTAGCGAAGGCTGGCGTCCGGTCTTGGTGTGCCAGTCCATCGTTGAGGGCGAAACCGTGGCACCGAACCGGGTGTACCGCTTTTCCATGCCCTGCTTCTCGTCAAGTACGGTCGTCATGCCTTCCGGGGTCATGTCGCCAGGGAACAGAATCGAGTGGCTACCATGCTTATAATAAAACATGATGCTGGTAGTGTTGCCGTACTTGTTGTCGTCCGAGGGGTGTAGGATTTCGCACACTGGCGGACGAACGTAGTAAAGTCCGTACTCCATGTTTGGTACGGTGAGGTTGCCATCGTACTTGATCGACTGGAGCGGCGGGTTGCGGCTGGCGTAGAGGGACTTGTAAGTTTCGATAAGTTCCTCGGTGCCTTCGGGGTTGCCGTGCCGGTCCCAATTATAGTGGACCCCGAAAACTGGACCGCCGGTTAAGCTATACCGGAGGCCCAGGAAAGGGGAACCCATGGCGGGCAAGCGGAAGAGTCACTCGGCGGCGTTCAAGGCCCAGGTCGCGCTGGCGGCCCTCAAGGGCGACAAGACCATCAACGAACTGGCGAGTCAGCACGGCGTCCACCCGACCCTGATTCATGGGTGGAAGAAGCAGTTGCTCACCGGGGCCGAGGCCGTGTTCGCCTCGGGGGCGAAGGGCACCGGCCCCCCGGAAGACAAGACGACCGAGTTGTACGAGCAGATCGGCCGCCTCAAGGTGGAACTCGACTGGGTGAAAAAAAAATCGGCCGCCCTCGGCTGAGGCCAAGCGTGCCCGGATCGAGGCCGAGCACCCGGAGCTGAGCGTCCGGCGCCAGTGCGAGCTGATCGGATTGAACCGCTCGACGGTGTACTACGAGCCGACCCCGGAGAGCGCGGAGAACCTGACGCTGATGCGGTTGATCGACGAGCAGTACACGACGTGCCCGTTCTACGGGAGCCGGCGCCTGGCCGCGTGGCTGGGCACCCAGGGCCACGAGGTGAACCGCAAGCGGGTGCAGCGGCTGTTGCGGATCATGGGGTTGGAGGCCCTGTACCCCAAGCCCAAGCTGTCGGTCGGGTCCGGGCACAAGGTGTACCCGTACCTGTTGCGGGGCGTGGCCATCGACCGGGTCCATCAGGTGTGGAGCACGGACATCACGTACATCCCGATGCCCACCGGGTTCATGTACCTGGCCGCAACGATGGACTGGTTCAGCCGGTACGTGGTGGCCTGGCGACTGTCCAACACGTTGGACGGGTCATTCTGCCAGGACATGCTGGAGGAGGCCTTGGGCCGGGGCAAGCCGGAGGTGTTCAACACGGACCAGGGAGTCCAGTTCACGGCCGCCGCGTGGGTCGGGCGATTGGAGCGGGCCGGGGTCGCGGTGAGCATGGACGGGCGGGGCCGGTGCCTGGACAACGTGTTCGTGGAGCGCCTGTGGCGGAGCGTCAAGTACGAGGACGTGTACCTCAAGGGTTACGAGTCGGTGCCGGCCCTGGAGAGTGGGCTCCGGGCGTACTTCGGGTTCTACAACACCGAGCGGTTACACCAGTCCCTGGACTACCGCACCCCGGCTCAGGTGTATGGCGTCGGAGCCACGAAGGCCCCGACGAAACAGTAGCGAAGGATAGCAACTTTTTGGTCTAGACAATGGGGTCCACTGTAAATTGAACTTTTCGACGTCGGACTTGTCGTTCGGGCAAGTAATCAAGTGGGGGCGGAGCTCGGATTCCTTCAGCGACTCACAGTTCTTGATGTGGTCCTCGTGCGGGTGCGAGAGGACCACTTGGGCGATCCTGTTACCCTTCGCGTCCGGGTACCCGCTGAGTTCGGGGACGAATTCCTTCTTGATGAACTTCGAGATGTCGAAGTCGTATTCCGAACCCATGTCCAGAATGAACCCGTGATTGAGTCCGGTACGCAGGAACGCACAGTTGCCACGTCCGACCGGAAAAACCCAGATGAACGAAGAATTGGGGTACGTCCAGGGCATTGGGCCTTACTCCTGAATTGGCTTTTGGAACCTGTTAAGTGGCGGGGGTCTTTGGGGCTTCGGGTTTCTTGTCGTCCTTGATCGTGAGGAAACCGAACATGGCGTGAGTGACTCGGTATTCGGCAAATCGCCAATACCGGTGCCAGAGGAACCACGCAGCTATGCAGGACATTGCGGCCAAGAACAGCAGTCGCCCGCCGGTTAGCTCCATGCGGCCGATTGACGCGAACGCGAACCAGTTGGCGGACCGCAAGGACAAACCCGCCACGACAATCGCGAAGATGCCCAGCCAACCGCTTACCATTGCACAGGTTCTCTTGCCGCGGTCCCAGAACCCACCGGCAAGGAAAACAACCACCACGGCGACGATGACGCACCACACCGTAGGGATTTGAAGGAACGCAGGCCGCGGAACCTCGGGGTTGTCGTTCTGGCTGAGTACCCGAATGGCGAGCAACACGAAGCCGAGAACGATGAACACGGCCCCAACGAACGTGCCGCGGTAGAACCCTTCGCGGTAGACGTAGACTTCGCGTTCACCGATCTTGCCAGAGCGAATCACGGCGTCGTCGCAGAGCCGGTAAAGCCACTTCGGCTTCGCGTTCTCAACGTCAGCCCCTGTCAGTTCCTTCGCCTTCTTTTTGCAAGCGGCGACAATCTCGGGTTCGAGAACGGTGTTAATGGCATGGTCTTCGGCGGACTCGAAGCGGCGGACAATCGCGTTCCCGATCCCCTGAGCGACGTGCCCCGCGATGTAGGACGACACCAGAAACGTCCCCCACACTTCGGGGGTCTTGATGTCGAAGTCGATGGCCGTTTGCGGGAAGAACGCGGCCCAGAAGATGAGCGACACCCCACCAGTCAGCACGGCACCGGGAAGAAGGTAGCCGAAGACTTCGTAGAGCGTCAGTTGCAGTTCTTTCACTTGGGCGTCTCGCAAGGAAAAACGGGGCTTCGCAGTTGGCACCCGTTTTGAACTCGGTGACTTAAGCTCAAACACCCAATTATTTAGAGTGCGCATCAAATCTGCAAGGTTGGTAGTGCGGGCGGCCAGTCGAGCCGCGGCTTGCGTGCGGAACAATCAGCGGTCCGATTGATCGTTGCAATTCGTTATCCTGATTTAACTTGGGCGCGCGGATTCGGGAAGGTAGCTTCCCAATCTCGCGAGATCGGGCCGAACGCGCCGCCGAATCCTAACGTTTTTCCGGGATTTCCGCACCCTGCGCGCCGACCGCGAACTGACCTCCTCCCGCCCGGATGTCAGCTCACGGTTGGCTGTGGGTCGGGCGTCATTCCGAGGCCGGTATAAGCAATCCCCATCCCGTAACCGACGTAACCGCACCATCACCTTCCACAGGTGGTGCGCGGCCAGTTTCGACATGCCGCAGGCCCGCGACTCACCGAGACTGGCCGAACGCGGCAACGTCCAGCTTGGCAAGTCTCGGTGAGTCGCTCCGCCGGGTGCGCGGCGACCGCTCGCCACCGTTTCCTATGGGCCTTCTTGTGGTCCGGGTGTACGTTCGCCACACCCTTGACCGTGACACCCGTTGACGCCCCGCGCGGCTTTCGCCCGGAACGCCGCACGTCCTTCGTGTTCGCGGTATCGCTTCCGCAACTCATCAGGATCGTGCCGCGGGCCGAAGCCGTGCAACGCCCGCGGGGCTTCTTCGCCCGGCGGTTGGTGACGTGCGCAAAGAGCAGAAATTCTGGGTGTGGTTTGTTTGGCTTGCCGGTGAACCTCGGCGCGGTAGAATCTCTCTCAGACACGGCGGCCGTTTCTCGAAAACGGTTGCCGTGGTGGCGGCCCAAGGGGTGTCAAGCACCCTATAGCCGCATCCAGGGTTATTGGGTATTTAAGTAAGAGCAGGCTCGGGTGTTGCTGATTCGCGAAGAATCGCAGCAAACAAGCCACCTTAGCACAGTGGTAGTGCACCGCTTTCGTAAAGCGGGGGTCCAGGGTTCAAATCCCTGAGGTGGCTCTCAAGTTCGATGGGCGTAATGCCCTGCAAATCACTGCGGATTGCTTGTTTTTCAGCCTCGCCACCGTTCCCAGCGGTCGCGGGGCTGATTCCATTTTCCGGCCCTGTCACCCACTCAGAACGCCCCTCACCCGTCGGCTTCCATATAAGCGTTGTGCAAGTCGAATCACTCTCCGCACTCGATTTCAGAGCCGCCACCGGTAGACGGGTCGCGGTCTTATCGAGTTCCGACAGGTTTCGTGCGTCCGGCGTGCAAATCGACCCGCGGTTGATCCCCGTCAAGTACGAAACACGCCGTCACGAGCGATGCCAACTGTGGAAGGGCGGAACGGGTGACGGTCCGGGAAGCCGTCCGGAACCGGCGACGGAAGAGGTTCTTGGTTCATGGGCGGCGCGGACGATGGCGCTTGGCACCGGGCGATGCGTCGGTCATGCTGGGGTGAGTTCAGCGAGGGGAGTCGATGACGGAAGCGGAATGGCTGACCGGGAGTGAACCTGTCGCGATGCTTCGCGTGGGCGTCAGACCGCTATCCGACCGCCATCGGCGAATGATCGCAGTGGCGGCCTGTCAGACGATTCCGGTTGAGTGGCTTTGCGAGGGCCATCAAGATCTATTGCGATGCGCTCAGCGTGCCGCTGATTGCCAGAGCGTGAAGTTAAACTCTGCATCAGTGCGAGATCGTTTATTAGAGTGCTGGATTCCTCAGGTCCACGACTATAGTCTCGGCATGGCTGCACATTCTGCAATATCAAATTTATTGTCTGGAGATATTGAGGTTCTAATCAGGTGCGTTTCTAAGTTTCATCCGCCTAACGTGGGCCTCATGACTAAAGACTGCAACGCGCTGGCGTTGTTGGTTCGCGACATCGTCGGCAACCCGTTCCGCCCTGTCACCTTCGCCCCGTCCTGGCGTTCTGACACCGCGCTGTCACTCGCGCAGGGCATGTACGAGTCCCGCGACTTCAGCGCGACGCCGATCCTCGCGGACGCCCTGCAAGACGCCGGGTGCGACAACGACGACGTGCTCAACCACTGCCGCGGGCCGGGGCCGCACGTCCGCGGATGCTGGGTTGTGGACTTGGTGCTCGGGAAAGAATGAACGCGGCGGTAGAAGTGCCGGGCGAGCGGACGTGCGTCATACCAGTGCTATGCACATCTTGGATTTGTATAACTGATTGCGGATTGCTGATTTAGGGTTTTCACTGCGACGAAATTGGGGTTAACCGAGTGGTCGTGGGACGCGGGGTGGTGCGGGGTCCGCGACCCGGGACATGGAGGTCACCGTGATTCTGCCACCTCATCAGCGCGTCCCACGCTCCCAACCGCACGCGCCCACGGACTTCGCGCGCCAGGTCCTGGAGGGCCTGCCACTGGCCCACGCGTCGCTCGCACTCTTCGCCTATGGCGTTCCCGACCCGGTCCTCGCGGACCTCTACGAGCGACATCGGGGACGCGGCTATGAGGACGTCGTGACCTTCGCCCAACTGGTCACCTGGATCTTCGATGCGCTCATCGAACACCAGGGCTCGGGGCGGCAGGCCCACCTGCGACGCCACCGGCAACCCGACGACGGGTGCCACGAAGCGTTCTACGGCAAGCTCCGGCGCATCCCCCGGGGCCTGAGCGAAGCGTTCCTGCGGGACGTCACCGACCGGTTCACCGCCCTGTTCCCCGAGGTCGTCGCGCACCGCCTTCCGACCTCCTTCGACCGCCTGGAGGTTCTGATCCTCGACGGCAAGAGTCTCAAGAAGGTGGCCAAGCGACTCGTCGACACGCGGGGCACACCGGGCAAGCTCTTGGGCGGAAAACTGCTCGTGGCGTACCGGCCCCGTGACGGGTTGGTGCTCGACATGGCGGCCGATCTCGATGGCGAAACCAACGAGGCCAAACTGATCCCCGATTTGATGCCCCGAGTGCACGCCCGAGGCGGTCCGGCGAAACTGGTGGTCGGGGATCGGTTGTTCTGTGCGTCGAAGCACTTCGCCGAGTTCACCAAGGACAATGGTCATTTCGTGGTGCGGTACGCGCGGACCCTGTCGTTCGAACCCGACCCGAAGCGCCCCGCGGTCACGACCGCGGACCCATCCCAACGAGCCGTGGTCGAAGAATGGGGGTGGGCCGGGAAGCCCAAGGACAAGCTCCGCCGGTACGTCCGGCGGATCACCGTCGCGCGCCCGGTGGGCGAAGCGATTACAATCCTCACGGACCTGCTCGATTCGGCCCCATACCCGGCGACCGATCTGTTGGACCTGTACCGCATCCGGTGGACCATCGAAGGCACGTTCCAAAAGGTGACGGCGATCTTCGCCCTGGGTCGGTTCATCGGTTCGACACCGGAGGCGACCGTGTTTCAGGCGTCGATGTGTTTCGTCCTCGCGAACGTGGTGCAGGTCCTCCAGGGCTATGTGGTTGCGAAGCGGAAGGTGACCATCGACGACCTCTCGACGGCGCAGTTCTGCACGGACTGGCATCGTCAGTTGGCCGCGCTCAAGGAGTTGGTCGAGGTGTCGATGATCGTGTCCCTGATCCCGACGGATCAGACGGCAGAGAGTGTGGGAACGTTGTTGGATCAGTTATTGGGCACGATGTGGAAGCCGGGCTGGGACAAGACACGCAACAAGGCGCCCCGTGCCCACCCGCACGCCGCGAAACAGAAGGGGGCACACACCTCCGTCCAACGGCGTCGACAAGCCCACAAGCCCAACGAGGATCCCTGAACTCAGTTGTGCACAGCACTGGCGTCAGCCTCCTGCGGGGCGAGCGCCAGCGGCGTACAACAGGACAAAGAACACAGCGGTCGGCGCCCAGGCCGCGAACAGCGAGGTCAGGCCCAAGGACAGAAGCGCCCGCCGGTCGCGCTGGCGGAACGTTGCCAGAACCAGAAGAACGATTCCCAGCACTGTCACCAGACCACCGAACGCAAGCGTCATTCAGTAAAAGACGAACATCATCACAAGGCCCTTCGGTAAGATCGGCGCTCGCGACCCGCCTGATCGTGTAACCGTGATCGCAAAAGTAACAGCAACCGCCTCTTTTGCGAATCGACCGCACCACTTGCTCGCCCACGACACCGGAAACACCCGTTCGCGCGTTGCGGGTGTAGAGGGGATTTGACATCGTTCGCCTGGGAAAGGAGTGCCGGCGAACGGGATTGTTGAACGTCGGAGGTGGGACACGAAGAGCGGGGCCAATAGTGGCACAACTCGGAATAAATCTAAAAATAATAAATAAACCATTTGATATTGTGCGCTGGCGAAATTCTGAAATGATGGGGAGTGAGTCGCTAAGGCGGTGGGACTCGGGGCCGCGGGACTTTCCTCGCTTGCCCTTTCACCCGTCAGCTTGAGGGTGACGCCAAACCCGATCTGGATGCACATCCATGTCAACCAGCAAGACGCCGGCTAACGAACCGATCAAAGCGGCGGCCGATGACACGATCGCCGACACGGCACCGATCGTAATCGAGGCGACGCCCAAGAGCGCGCTGCCGAACGGGAAGCCGCCCGAACGGGCTCGCAAGCCCAAGCCGTTCGGCAGTAAACCCAACAACGGGGCCATCACGCCGCTAACACCGAAGACCGGTGACAAGAAGGAGTGATCGGGTTTCGAGCCGGTAACACATGACGTGGGCAGGGCCTCCGATCGACGTCCACCGGAAGCCCTGCCCATTACAGGCCATTTCAACGCGAGAGTAGCAGCGTAAGAATGGCGATTTGGGTGTTCCTGGGGAGTGTCGGCCACTGCTCGACGACTCGGGCTAATTCGGCGTCTGCCCGGATGTGTGTAAGCAGCGGTGTAAGTCGCCCACTGCCGTCGCCACAAATGCTCTCGGGACATGGGTTTTGTGGCGTGGCAACGTCTCTGTCGTAAAGCGGGGGGGGGGCGTGAGTTCGAATCTCACAGGTGGCTCTTCGGCTCGACGGGCGTAACGCCCTGCCAATCACTGCGAATTGCTTATTTTTCAGCCTCGCCACCGTTTCCAGCGGTCGCGGGGCTGGTTCCATGTCCCGGCCCTGTCACCCGCTCAGAACTACCCTCGCCCGCCGGCTTCTGTGCAGGCGTTGTGCAAGTCGAATCACCCTCCACACTCGATTTCGGAACCGCCACCGGCAGACGAGTCGCGGCCTTATCGGGTTCCGACTGGTTGGCTTCGCAAGTCAACCGATTCTCGGAGAGTGCGAGTGGGACGAGGCCGACAACCAGTTCGTCAAACCCGGCGCAGCGCGTTCGTCGTGACTGTGAGCGCATCCGCCGCGGTCCGGCGGCTCCAGATTCCCGACTTCCTTGAGCGCTACGCCGTCTGAGCGAGCACACCGCCAGCATCTTCGCTCAACCCGGGCAAAAAGGATCGATTCATCCTCTTTAATCTGCTATACTGCCCCTACACGGCCGAACCGCCCGCCGGTACGCTCTTCCGCTCCGAGGTTTGGGCATGCTCCGACTCACTCTCGCGCTCGTGACCGCGTGCGCCGCCGCGGCACCGGTCGCGGCCCAGATCGATGCCATCGAGCGCCCGCCCATCAGCTACAAGACCGCCCAGGCCGAGAACGTCCTCACCGCGCTCCAGAAGCGCATCAACGCGGGACAGGCCAAACTCAAATTCGCCGACGATCACGGCTACCTGCCCTCGCTGCTCAAGGAGCTGAACGTCAGCCCGGCGTCGCAGGTGCTCGTGTTCTCCAAAACCAGCTTCCAGCGCGAACGGATCACGCCCAAGACGCCGCGGGCGCTGTACTTCAACGACGACGTGTACGTCGGGTTCTGCCTCCGCGGGGACGTGCTCGAGTTCTCCGCGGTGGACACGAAGCTCGGCACCGCGTTCTACACACTCGACCAGGAGCCGGCGGCCGACGGCAAGCCGGAGTTCCTGCGCCAGCGCGACAACTGCCTTTCGTGCCACGCCTCGAACGCGACCGGCGGCGCGCCGGGGCATTTGGTGCGGTCGGTGTTCACGGAGCGCAACGGGATGCCGGTGCTGAGCGCGGGGACGTTCCGCACCGATCACTCCAGCCCCTTCTCGGAGCGCTGGGGCGGGTGGTACGTCACCGGCACCCACGGCAAGCAGACCCACATGGGCAACTGGACCGTGGAGAACAAGAAGAACCCGACCGAAGAGGGGAACGCGGGCGGGCAGAACGTGACCGAGCTGAAGGGCCGGTTCACGGTGGCAAACTACCTCACGCCGCACAGCGACATCGTCGCGCTGCTGGTGTTCGAGCACCAGGCGGAGGCGCACAACCGCATCGCCCGGGCGCTGGTCGGCACGCGGCAGGCGCACCACTACGAGGAGACGCTCAACAAGGACCTGGGCGAGCCGACGGGGCACCGGTGGGACAGCGCGAAGCGGCGCATCGAGTCGCTGGGCGACCAGTTGGCGAAGTACCTGCTGTTCAGCGGGGAGGCGAAGCTGGAGGGGCCGGTGGCGGGCACGTCGGACTTCGCGAAGGAGTTCGCCGCCCGCGGGCCGTTCGACAAGCGGGGGCGCACGCTCCGCGCGTTCGACCTCAACGCGCGGCTGTTCAAGTACCCGTGCAGCTACCTGGTGTACTCGCAGGGGTTCCAGGCGCTGCCGAAGGAGGTGAAAGACCACACCCTGAAGCGGATGTACGAGGCGCTCACCGGCGCGGACACGTCCGCGGCGTTCGCGCACCTGTCGGCCGACGACCGCAAGGCGGTGCTGGAGATCCTGCGCGACACGCTCCCGGACCTGCCGAACTACTGGAAGAAGTGAGCGCCCCGCGCGCCGGAAGTTTCGCACGAGTCCCGAACGCAACCATTCGCCCCCGCGGCGCCCGCGCCGCGGCCGCCGAAGCACCCCACCCGTCCCACTTCACTTCCCACAGCCCGCCTGAAATGACCGGGCGCGGGGCTCTCGCGCCCGTCCCGCGCGACCGGGCGGAGAAATTATTGTGTCCGCTACGGCCCGCGACCGGACATATGCTACTGCCCACCACCGAGGTTCGAGGCATGGCCCTGCCCCTGTTATCACTGATGCGGCACGCCTCGCGCGCCGCGGCCGACGGGGTTCTGCTGGAGCAGTTCGCCGCCCACCGCGACCAGGACGCGTTCGCCGAACTGGTGCGCCGCTACGGCCCGGAGGTGTACCGCACCTGCCGGCAACTGGTTGGCACGGCCGACGCCGATGACGCGTTCCAGGCCACCTTCCTGGTGCTCGCGGCCCGCCCGCGCGCGGCCGCGGCGACCGGGTCCGTCGCCGGGTGGCTCATCGGCGTCGCCCGGCGCGTGTCCTGCCAGGTGCGGCGGTCGGTCCGCCGCAGGAGCCGCCACGAAGCGGCGGCCGCCGGTCGGCGGCCGCCGGCCGCACCCGCGGCCGAGCCGACGGACCGTGACGGCGTGCTCGCCGAGGAGATCGCGCGCCTCCCGGACGCGCTCCGCGCGGCGCTCGTCGAATGCCTTCTCCGGGAGCGCCCGCAGGACCAGGTCGCGGCGGACCTCGGCTGCACGCCCCGAACGCTGAGGCGGCGGTTGGAGCGTGCCCGGGACCTGCTCCGGGGCCGGTTGGTGCGGCGGGGCGTCGCGCCGGCGGTAGCGATCGCGATGGCCGGCGGGGGCGGCCGGGCCGCGCCGCTGCCGGCGGGATTGGCGGAACGAACGGTGGCCGTGGCGCTCGATTTTTTGGCCGGCACGGAAGCCCGTCCGGCCGCACTCGCGAAAGGAGCGGTGAAAGCCATGATGGCACAAACGGTGTACCGGTGGGTGGCGGCCGCGGCGGTCGCATTCGTCGCGGTCGGTATCGGGCTCGGTGGGGCGAGCGCCCCGCCCGCCCGCCCGGAGCAAAGCGACGCGCCGAAGCCCAAGGCCCATTTGCAACCGTTTTTTGAACCGGGCGCCGGGTCGGTCAGCGGACCGACCCCCGGCGCCATTCGGGCGGTGGCGGCCGAAGCCGAGTTCCTTCGTTCGGAACTCACCGCCCTCTGGTTCGGGCCGGACAAGCGGCCGGGGCGGGAGTGGAAGGTGGCGGCGCTCGGGGCGCGAGAAGGTAACCCGGTGATGCCCCCGAACGCGGACGACATTCGGGTGATGTACTGGACCGGCGGCGCGGAAGGGTCGGCGACCCAGTTGGAGTTCGGCGGCGGCAAGATGACCCGCGCCTGGGTGGACCTGTCGGGCGCGCTCGAACCCGTAATCGACGATCAGTTGCCGCAAGAGATGACGAGGGTGGTGTTCGCCGAGCAACTCGGGGCGGCGCTTCCGTGGTGGGCGAACGAGGGGCTCCCCCTTTTGGCGACCTCACCCCGGCGGCAGGCCCGAGCGGACGCCCGGTGCCGCGAGGGCCTGAACCAGGGGCGCGGGATCCGCCTCCGGGCGCTGTTCGCCCTGGCCGAGGCGCCCCGGGACGCCGAGGTCGCGACGGCTCAGGCCCACTCCGTCGGTCGCTTTTTATTGGTGCGACCCGACGCCGGGGGCGAGTACCGGGGTCGCGCGGCAATCGGAGACCTTTTGCGGCTTGGTGCCAAAGACGGCTGGGATAAGGCGGTCAAGGAGGTGTACGGCTTACGGGACGTTCCGGCCCTGGAAGCGGCCTGGATCGAGTGGATGAAGTCGCGCAAGTCGGACCTCCGCCCGGCGGCCCCGCCCGGCGGTCGGTTCGAGTCGCTACCACCCGCGCCGCCGACGATTCCGCCGGTCAAGACGAACGGCGGCCAATAGGCCACCGGGGCGCGGTAGCGAGTGCCCCCGTAACAACCGAGTTACTCGCCGACGAACGGCAGTGCGGGCACCCCAGGAGCTTTCCGTCACTCACGACCGTTCGGTTTTTGACTCTGGATTCGTTGTGCCCATGTAACCATCCGAGGTCGCCTGCGGTGGCAGGCGGGCGACCTCGGGCGACCGCTCACCGGCCGTCACGGCCGGGCGGCACCACTCTCCCGATCGGACAGGTTCCGCTCGAGTGCCCGCACCCGCTCTCGGAGTTCGTCCACTTCCTTCTGCAACCGCTTGTTCGTGTCACCCTCCGAATCGCCGGGCTCCCGCACGCGAGACGGAACCGTCTGATCGGCCCGGCCTTCGGGTCGTGCGCACAGCCGCCGGAGAACCACTTGCTCGAGATCCACGTCCCGGCGCTCGGGCTTGCCTGTAGCCGCCTCGTGAAGCACCCGGACGTTGACCGAGTACCCGCCCTCCTCCGCCGCACGGAGTTCGACAACTACTTTTCGCTTGTCAGGTATCCGCCGCACCGCCTCGATCTTGCCGGTATACGCGTCGGCGTAAATCTGCTCAAAGTGCTCGCCAACTGCCTCCAAAGCCTTACAGAAGATCACCTTGTAACGGGCAGCAGACATCTCGCTGCGGGCGACCCGAATGTAACCTTCGGTCGAACCACTCACCGGATGCTCGGTCTGTGGCGCGGTGGCGGTGGTTTCGGAACGGGGCGGTTGGGCGGCGGCCGTGGGGCGAGTCAGGAGCACCGCGCCCGACGCCATCACGCCGCACCCCACGAACAGTGCCGTTGCCGCGACCCTAATTTTGTTGAGGAACATCGCTCGGATCACCCCTTCCGTGAGAGTTGCAACCCCAACCGGGACGAATCCCGATTGGTTCGCGGCTTCGGTCGCCGTCCGGACAACCGAAGCCGGAACAGTCGCCGACACGATTCGTTCGGAAATCAGCGCAGCCAGCGCCGGCGTGCCGACCCCGCGCCGGGCCAGACGCCTGCCCAACAACGCGCGTGCTCGCGCCAGCCACCCCGCGACCGTTCCTTCCGGCACCCCGAGCCGGCGCGCCACGGCCGCTCGGGTCATCTGTTCGAGGTCGCACAGGACGATAACGGAGCGGTACCGGTCGGGCAGGAGCCCCACCTCCTCGTCGAGGATCGGGAGCACGTCGCGCCACACGCCGCTTTCGACCACGGCCGGATCGGGAACGTTCTCGACCGGCCGCTCGCGCCGGCGGGCCGCCGCCGCTTTCTGAGCCGACCGGACGGCCACGCCGTGCAGCCAGTTCCCGACCCGCTCGGCCGGCCGGACCGACGCGGACTTGCGAACTAGGACCAGGAAGGTGGCCTGGAAGGCGTCTTCAGCGTCCTGGCGGTTCGGGAGCATCCGGCGACACACGCCCCAGACCATCGGACCGTGGCGGCGGACCAACTCGGCGAACGCGGCACCGTCCCGGTGGTCGGAGTACGCCTCCAGAAGCTGACCGTCCGTTCGTGCCGCCTCAACGGCCACCCGCCGAATCGCATGAAAAGCTGAGTGCATTGGCCTCCCTACGTTGGTACCTCACCCAACTATTCCCTTGTCGCGGCCGAATTGATACGCTTTTTCCGGCCCATCCGACCATCTGTCGCCAAGTCCGGTCGTTTCACGTTCGCGACGCGGTTCTGGCCTTGACCACCTTGTCGCGCGGTCACGCCCCCTCGCGGCGGCGCGCTGGGTTCGAATGGGAGCGAGCCGAGCGCCAGCGGCCGCAACGCCTTAAAATCGTTAAAGTCGGAGGGCGCATTACACGTAATCGCCCCACGGCCGCCGGGGCCTTACTTCGCAACTCATTATCGCACAGTGATTTTCACCACCCTGTTCAGAAAATGAACACACCCTGTCCAAAAACTGAACTGACAACAGGACGATATTAACGGATAGTTTTCACTAGACTCATATTCTAGCCCGCCGTACACTCATCCCCTGCTTCCGGTCAAATACCCCCTACTCGAGCTGCCGCATGCCTGCCAACTCGCGCACTCGTGCCCTCATCGACTACCTCAAGTGCACCCTGCTGCACTGGCCGTGGTGGCGACGCCACGGCGATGTCGTCAACGATTTTTACTTTGTCTACACACGCGACATGGAGTGCTGCCGGTGCGGAGCACGCTGGGAGAGCCGTCGGCCCGTCGGTACGCCGTAAATCAGACTGGCGACAATCAGGCAATTTGCATATATTCAGCTACATCAGTGGCGGATGAGTTCAGCGCAAAAGATCTCTAATCCCCCAATTGAGTTCGACGTCCAGACGGCCCTTATCAGCGCCTCGCCCGGTCGTAAGCCGGGGCCGCCAAGTCACGCACAACCGCCGGTCCGTTGGTAGTAGCCAACGGGCTCTCCCTCTGCAAGTGATACGGTGCTCACGCGCGGGCTAATCGCCCGGTGAGAATTGGTCGGCGAATGCCCAGAGGAGCATGAGCCCGCCCACGACGGCGGGCACGTATAGCGCTGCCAACCCTGCACGCACGGCTACCGATTCCGGCAGCCGCGCGACGCACGTGAGCCCGATGGCAATACCGAACGCCACCGCGAGCACCAACCCCACCCCCCACCCATCCGACAGCGACATCCACGACGCGGCGGCGAGGTAAGCGGTAACCGATACAGGTGGGCCACCGCACGCGCCGAGGAGCAACGCGAGCAACCTGCCGCGGTGGGGGCGATTATCCCAATTCACGCCAGAAGCCTCCGGTGACACGACCTTGCGTTGAACGTATGAGAGGGAACGGCATCGAGCATTCGGCCGGCACAGGGCACTGTGCTTGTATCCGTTGTCGAGTTGGTCTGCAAGCAGTTGTGTCGGCTCTGATCCGTTGGGTTGCAACGGCGCTGGTGCTTCGCTGAGGTGTAACCGGCTCGCATGCAACCGGTTGCGCGCCCGTCCGGCGTAGCGCATTCGCGACCGCGTGGCGGCGCGCCGCAAGACCGGAGGACGACCGCCGGGTACGCACCCGAGAAGCCGATCGCGGCCCGGTCTGCCTTCCCGCCCGCGCCGGTGGTTGCTACTATTGGCGTGATTCGGTCCCCGTCGGAGGGCAGCAAATGAGCGCCGGTCCCGGTTCCCGCTGTGCCGCTGTGCTGTTCGGCACGATCCTGCTCGGAACCGCAGGCGGGTGCGGGAGCGAGCCGCCCCCTCCGCCACCGGTCCCCACCACACCCCCGGCCCCGCCGAAGCCCAGATCCGCAGGCCCAGACGCATACCTGGAAGAATTCGGGCAGGAGCACCTCCCGCAAGTCGAGGCGGCGCTGGACGAACTCAAGCGCGAAATCGATAAACGGTCCGCGGGGCTGGCCGAACTGGAGAAAGAGCTGCGACGGCTCCACCGCGGCGAGGGGAAAACCGAGTGGGCGAACGGCAAGCACGTGTCGACGTTCGTAACGAAGGACGAGACGCACGCGCGGTGGAAGGCGACGATCGAAAAGTTGGCCAAGAACGTGGACGCGCTCAAGGAGCAGCGCAAAGAGGCGTACCTGGCGTACCGCAAGTTCCAGATCGCGCAGGGGACGGGCGAGGGCTTGCACAAGAAGCGGTTCGACGAGGCCAACGCCGCCGCCGCGGCGTCGCAGAAGGTGTACCAGGAGGCGCTGCGCGACTTCGAGGGGCGGTAGCGCCCGGTCAGGCGAACAGCTCGCGCAGCGGCTTCCCGCGGGCGATCGGCAGCGGGCGGTTGAGCTTGTCGCGGATCTCCGTTTCCGGGTCGATCCCGAGCGCCTCGAACATGGTCGCGGCCAGATCCTCGGGCCGCGCCTGCCCCGTGGTGGCGTAGGCGCCGATCTTGTCGGACGCGCCGTACACGAACCCTTTCTTGGCGCCACCGCCGACCAGCACCGCGCTGTAGCACTGCGGCCAGTGGTCCCGACCGCCGTTCGAGCTGATCCGCGGCGTGCGCCCGAACTCCCCGACCCACACCACCAGCGTGCTGTCGAGCAGCCCCCGCTCGTCCAGATCGGTAATGAGCGCCGGGAGCGTCTGATCAGTCATCGGCAGGAGTTCGTCCAGCCGCGCGGGCACGTCCTCGCCGCGGAAGCCGTGGTAGTCCCAACCCTGGCCCTTCCCGCCGATCGCGCGCGAGAAGTAGACGTTCACGAACTTCGCCCCCGCTTCGACCACCCGGCGCGCGAGCAAACACCCTTGCCCGTAGGTGGTGCGCCCGTAGGCGTCGCGGGTCTTCTTGCTCTCCTTCGAGAGGTCGAACGCCTGCTTGAACCGCGGGCTGGTGAGCATCGCCACCGCCTTCTGGTAGCTCTCGTCCAGCCCCTGCGCCACCAGCGAGGTTTCCAGCAGGTCGCTCTGCTCGTCGATGAGCTTCAGGATGTCGGTGCGGTTCCCCAGGCGCTCCGCGCTGAGGCTGTCGGGCAGCGTGAGTTCCGGGAGCTTGAAGTCCGACCGGTTCGGGTCCTGGTTCACGAACAGTGGGCTGTGGGCCTTCCCCAAGAAGCTCGCGTGCTGGCCCGGGGTGATGCTGCCGTCCGCGATGACGTGCGGGTACGCCACGAACGTGGCCGCCCCCTTCGGTGCCGGCGCCAGTTTATCGACGATGCTTCCGTAGGCGGGGAACAGGTCGAGCGAGTCGCGCAGCCGCTGGTCGTCGGTGGCCGGCGCGACGCCGGTCAGGGAGTAGTAGCCCGCGGAGTTGTGGTTCTTCATCGCGTGCTGCATGCACCGCACGACGCAGAGCTTGTCGGCCATCGCTGCGAGCTTCGGAATCCGCTCGCCGAAAACGACGCCGGGGAGTTTGGTCTTGGTGGCCTTGTACCACCCGCGGACGTTGTCCGGCGCGTCGGGCTTGGGGTCGAACGTCTCGTGCTGCCCCGGCCCGCCCCACTGGTGCAGGAAGATGATGCTTTTGGCGGTGGCGCGGTGCTTCGCCCTCGCCGATTCGGCCGCGGCGAGCAGTTGCGGGAACGACATCCCGAGCAGCGACGCCCCGCCGACGCGGAGCACGGCCCGACGGGAAACGGCGTTGTGATTGAACACGGTTCACCTCAATGCCTGCTTGGGCACAGGGCTCCCGCCCTGTGCTACGCCCGCCCGCCCTTCGGGGCGGAGAGGCAAGCGACCTGAGCCGTATACCTGTTGTCTTTGCACCCCGGAGGGGGCGCCGCACGTAGCACAGGGCGGGAGCCCTGTGGCACCTACTCACCGTCACCGCCGCAGCAGGAACTCCTTGCTGTTGAGCAGCGCCCACAGCACATCTTCCCACGCGGCGCGGCGGTCCGTCGCGCCGGCGAGGTACGCCAGCAGCTTCTTCTCTTCCACAGGCGTCGGCTTGCGGCACAGCGCCGCGAGGTAGAACTCGTCCAGCATCTCCGCATCGGTCCGGCCCGCGGAGAGCCCCTTCCCGAGCCGCCCGTCGTGGTGCTTCACGAGCGCGTTAATCAGCTCGCCGGTGATGAGCTGGAACGCTTGCAGCAGCCCCGGGTCGTCGTTGCGCTCGCACTCGCAGGTGAGGAGCCGCTCCGGTTTGCCGAACGTCTTCAGGAACTTCTCGCCCATCCCGTCAAACCCGCGGCGGCCGCTCTGCGGCGGGGCCGGGATCTGGTTCGCGCGCAAGCCGACCGGATACCCCGCGAACCGCACCGGGACGCCGGTCACGCTCGACAGCGCGTCGAGCAGTTGCTCCGCCTCCAGCGGCTGAACGGTCGCGTGCGAGTGGTGCAACTCGTCGCCCATCGTCGTGCGATCCCGGGCCGTCGCGGCGAGCTGGTACGTGCGGCTCGTCATCACGGTTCGCACCGCGTGCTTCAGGCTGAACTTGTGTTTCGCGAAGTCCGCCGCCAGCCACTCCAGCAGTTCCGGGTTGCTCGGCGGGTTGGTCGCGCGGAAGTCGTCGTTCGGATCGACCAGCCCCCGCCCCATCAGGTGCAGCCAGACGCGGTTGACCTGCGCCCGGGCGAAGAACGGGTTGTCGGGCGCGGCCACCCAGTCCGCAACCGCCCCCAGCCGGTCGCCGCCGACGTCGGGCGTTCGAGCGCCGAGGAACCGGGGCGGCGCGGGCCGCCTGGTGCGCGGGTGCGTCATTTCTGCGGTGCGGTTCTGCCACACCACCTGCTCGCCCACGAACTCGTGACTGTCGAGCGCGTCCCGCTTGCTGTTCTCCAGCACCCGGTAGTCCACGCGGGCGAACAGCGCCCCGAAGCTGTAGTAGTCGTCGGTCGTCCAGCGGTCGAACGGATGGTTGTGGCACCGCGCGCAGCCGATCCGCACGCCGAGGAACACCTGCGCCACCGACTCCGACCGGGCGAGCGGGTCGCGGACCGCGCGCCAGAAGTTCGCCGGCGGGTTCTCGTAGGTGCTCCCCTTCGCGGCCAGCACGTCGCGGGCGAACTCGTTGAGCGGCCGGTCGGCGGCGAGCTGCGCGGCGATCCACCGGAAGAACACCGCGACGCCCTTCTTGTCGAGCGCCTTCTCCTCGTTCCGGAGCAGGTCCGACCACTTCTGCGCCCAGAACTCCGCGAACTCGGGCCGCGCGAGGAGGGCGTCGATCAGCCGCTCGCGCTTCTTGGGGTCCGCGTCGGCCAGGAACGCGCGCGTCTCGGCGGGGGCGGGGAGCACCCCGAGCGCGTCCAGATACGCGCGCCGCAAGAAAACATAGTCGGGCGCCAGTTCCGCAGGCTTGATCCGCAGCTCTTGAAGCCGAGAGATAACGAACGTGTCGATTTTATTGGTCGAACGGAAGTTGCTCATTTCGGGAACCGGCCGGTGCGGGAGAAAAACGACACGCACCGGTTCGACAATAGAGTGGTACCGCACGAGCAGCACCACCTCACCGGGCTGCTCGCGAACGACCTCGCCGTCGCCGCCGACCTTCGCGACGCCGACCTGGGTGAACTCGAACGCGGCGAGCGACGTGACGTCGCGCGTCGTACCGTCCGAGAAATGGGCCACCGCTTTAACGTGGAACCGGTCCGCCGGCTCCACGAGAACCTTGCTCCCGGGCGTGACGACGAGTTTCGTCAGCGTCGGCGCGCCGGGGGCGTCCACCTTACAACCGTTCGCGATCCACTCGCGGACGATCACATATTCGGAACTGGTTTTAGTGAATCGCGCGCCACCCTCGTGCGGCACCTGTGCGGTTGCCTTTTGAAGCAACAGGCTCTCGTCCGGGCGGATCGGGTCCGTCCGGCGGGCCAACATGTCCCGCGTCAGAACGGCGTGGTCGCCGGCCGGGTCTTCGCCCTTCAGCGACAGTTTCAGCCCGCCCTTGCCGTTCAGGTTGCCGTGGCACGCGCCCATGTTGCACCCGGCGCGGGTGAGCACCGGGAGCACCTCGCGCTCGAACGACACGTCCGCGGCCCGTGCGGGCGCGCCGGCGGACACGAGTAGCAGCGCGAAGAGGATCTTGAACCGCATCGGTGGCAGCTCCGATTCGCGGGCGGGGCGTGTTTCGGCCGAGTGTACCAGCGCGGCGCGCGTAACTCGACACCCTAGCGTCAGAAATTGGCCTGACAATCGTCGGCGCGAAAGGGCCATGCCACGCGTGAGCCTGCCGGGCCGCGAAGGCAGAAGAGGATTGGCCGCAAAACGCACGAA